>NZ_JBVHNF010000015.1:0-248256 GCF_055558055.1 Streptomyces sp. NPDC025833 | reverse complement strand
GGCCGGGGGGCCGCCGCCGCCCCCCGCCCGGCCCCCCCCCCCCCCGGGGGGCGGGGGGGGGGCCCCGGGGGCCCCCCCCCCGGGGGGGGCGGCGCGGGGCCCCCGGCGGGGGGGGGCCCCCGCCACGGCCGTGTCCGCGGACAGGCGCCCTCAACGGGAGGGGGTTTCCGTGGCAGGGTGGAGCGGGCAGGCCTACGGGGGCCAAACAGAAGAGGGGGAGTCCGTGACCGTCGTCTGGATCAACGGCGCGTTCGGCGCGGGGAAGACCACCACCGCACGCGAACTGATCGAACTGATCCCGAACAGCACGCTCTTCGACCCCGAGGTCATCGGCGGGGCGCTCACGCACCTGCTGCCACCCAAACACCTGGCCGGGACCGGTGACGTCCAGGACCTGCCGATCTGGCGCCGGCTGGTGGTCGACACCGCCGCCGCGATGCTCGCCGAGCTGGGCGGCACCCTCGTGGTGCCCATGACCCTGCTCCGCCAGGAGTACCGCGACGAGATGTTCGGCGGCCTCGCCGCCCGCCGCATCCCCGTGCACCATCTGCTCCTCGCCCCGGCGGAAACGATCCTGCGTGAGCGGATAGCCGGGCGGGAGCTGCCGCCCGACGACCCCGACGGCGAGATACGCACGCGGCAGTGGGCCCTCGACCGCATCGAGCCCTACCGGACCGCCCTCGCCGCCTGGCTCACGGCCGACGCCCACCCGCTCGACACCAGCGGGCTCACCCCGTACGAGACGGCCCTGCGCATCGCCGACGCCGTGGGGGGCGGTGCCGTGCCCGCCTGCGACATCGTGCAGACACCCGAGCCGACCGCCGAGACGCTGGCCGCCGGGGTGCTGCTCTTCGACGAGCACGACCGGGTGCTGCTCGTCGACCCCACCTACAAGCCCGGCTGGGAGTTCCCCGGCGGTGTCGTGGAACGGGGCGAGGCGCCGGCCCGCGCCGGGATGCGCGAGGTCGCCGAGGAGACCGGGATACGGCTGCGGGAGGTGCCCCGCCTGCTCGTCGTGGACTGGGAGCGGCCCGTGCCGCCCGGCTTCGGCGGGCTGCGGCTGCTCTTCGACGGCGGCCGGCTGGAGGCCGGCGCGGCGTCCGAGGTGCTCCTGCCGGGCCCCGAGCTGCGCGGCTGGCGATTCGCCACGGAGCAGGAGGCCGCCTCGATGCTGCCCCCGGTCCGCTACGAGCGACTGCGCTGGGCGCTCCGCGCACGCGAGCGGGGCAGGGCCCTCTACCTGGAGGCCGGGGTGCCGGTCGGCTGACGGGCGGGGAGCCGCCGTCCGTACCGTGCCCGGGCCGGCCGGCACGAGCTGCCACCCACCGGTTGCCCGCGCCGGGCCGGGGCCTCAGCCGAGCGCGCGGAGCGCCGCGGAGGCACCGGTGAGCACGGGGGCGCCGTGGCCGAAGCAGGCGATCTCCGCGTCGAGGGCCGCCAGGCGGCGTACGGAGGACAGCAGTCGGGGCCGGTCCAGGTTGAACACGCCCGGCAGCGGCGTGCCGTCGGCCGGTGCCGCCGCCACCGTGTCGCCGGTGAACAGCACTCCCCGCGCCGGCAGGTGCAGCGCGATGCTGCCGTCCGTGTGCCCCGGGACGTGGACCACGTGCGCGCCGCCGCCGAAGCCGAGCACGTCCCCGTCGGACACCTCGGTGACCGCGGGCGGCGGCAGCGGTGTGCCCCCAGGCAGCAGGCGGACCGCCGCCGCGTGCAGCGGGCGCTCCCACTCCGTCAACCGCGGTGCCGGACCGGGCCGTTCGCCCCGCACGAACGGGGCGTCCAGCCGGTGCGCCAGCACCTCGGCACCGCTCAGCGCGGCGAACTCGCCCGCCCCGCCGGCGTGGTCCTCGTGGAAGTGGGTCAGGACGACGCGCCGTACGTCCCGGGGCGCGCGCCCCAGCGCGGTGACCGCGTCGGCGATGGCCCGGCCGGAGCCGGCCGGGCCCGCGTCGATCAGGGTCGAGCCGTCGTCGTCGTGCCAGAGGTAGGCCTGGCCGACGGGGAAGCGCAGCAGGTGCAGCCGGGGCAGCAGTTCGATGACGTCCATGCCCCGACGGTAGGCAGGGCCCCCGCCCGGGGGCGAGGGTCCTCTGCTCCGGGCAGAAGGGCTCAGCCCGCCGCGTAGTTCCGCAGGAACAGCGCCTCGGCGACGGAGAGCCGCTCCAACTCCTCGGGGGACACGCTCTCGTTGACAGCGTGGATCTGCGCCTCCGGCTCGCTCAGGCCGATGAGCAGGATCTCCGCCCGCGGGTACAGGCCCGCGAGGGTGTTGCACAGCGGGATGGAGCCGCCCTCACCGGCGTACTGCATCGTCTCGCCCGGATAGGCGACCGCCATCGCGTCGGCCATCGCCTGGTACGCCGGGCTGGTGGCGTCCGCGCGGAAGGGCTGGCCCTGGCCGACCGTCTCGGTGGTGACCCGGGCGCCCCACGGGGTGTGCGCCTCCAGGTGCGCCTGGAGCAGCTTGCCCGCCTCGGCGGCGTCCACGCCCGGCGGCACCCGCAGGCTGATCAGCGCGCGGGCGCTGGAGTGCACGGACGGGGTGGCGCCGACGACCGGCGGGCAGTCGATGCCGAGGACGGTGACGGCCGGGCGGGCCCACAGGCGGTCGGCGACCGAGCCGTCGCCGATCAGCCCGACCTGGTCCAGCACCTTGGCGTCCGCGCGGAACTGCTCCTCGGTGTACTCCAGGCCCTCCCAGGTGCCGGTGGCGTCCAGTCCGTCGACCGCGGTCGAGCCGTCCTCGGCGCGCAGCGAGTCCATGACGCGGATCAGCGCGGCCAGCGCGTCCGGGGCGGCACCGCCGAACTGGCCGGAGTGCAGGTTGCCGGCGAGCGTGTCGATCCGCACCCGGACCAGGGTCATGCCGCGCAGCGTGGTGGTGACCGTGGGCAGGCCGACGCGGAAGTTGCCCGCGTCCCCGATCACGATGGTGTCCGCGGCCAGCAGCTCCGGGTGTGCCTCGGCGTACCGCTCCAGGCCGCCCGTGCCCTGCTCCTCCGAGCCCTCGGCGATCACCTTGACGTGCACGGGGACGCCGCCGTTCGCCTTCAGGGCGCGCAGCGCGAGCAGGTGCATGATGACGCCGCCCTTGCAGTCGGCGGCCCCGCGGCCGTACCAGCGGCCGTCACGCTCGGTCAGCTCGAACGGCGGGCTGGTCCAGCCGGCCTCGTCGAGCGGGGGCTGCACGTCGTAGTGCGCGTACAGCAGAACCGTTTTGGCACCCTCCGGGCCCGGCAGGTAGCCGTACACGGACTGCGTGCCGTCCGGGGTGTCGAGCAGCGACACGTCGGTGAAGCCCTCGGTGCGCAGCGCGTCGGCGATCCAGTTCGCGGCGGCCTCGCTCTCGCTCCTCGGGAACTGCGCGAAGTCGGCCACCGACTTGAAGGCGACCAGCTCGGCCAGCTCCGCCCTGGCCCGGGGCAGCAGCGAGGCGACGGTCTCGGCGACCGGATTCGACGACATGGGCACGCTCCTCGTGGGTGCGACGTTGTACGCGGTGAGTACACCGATCCTCCCACAGCGGTCCGCGCGGACGGCCGCCGTAGGATGCGACAGGACACTTGGCAGCGGCTTGATCGGAGCGGTAGACCATCGTGAGCGGCGAGAATTCTTCGGCGGACGACGTACAGCGGGTGTGGGACGTCGTCGTGGTGGGCGCGGGCCCCGCGGGCGCCTCGGCCGCCTATGCGGCGGCGGTTGCGGGACGGCGCGTGCTGTTGCTGGAGAAGGCGGAGTTGCCCCGCTACAAGACCTGCGGCGGCGGCATCATCGGTCCCTCGCGCGACGCGCTGCCACCCGGCTTCGAGTTGCCCTTCCGGGACCGGGTGCACGCGGTCACCTTCTCCAACAACGGGCGCTTCACCCGCACCCGCCGTTCCAAGCAGATGATGTTCGGGCTGATCAACCGCCCGGAGTTCGACCAGCAACTGGTCGAGCACGCCCAGAAGGCGGGCGCCGAGCTGCGCACGGGCGTCACGGTGCAGCGGGTCGAGCAGCACGGCTCGGCGGTGCCGGACCGGCGGACGGTCGCCGTCGTCCTCCAGGGCGGGGAGACGGTGCTGGCCCGCGCGGTGGTCGGTGCCGACGGCAGCGCCAGCCGGATAGGGGCCCACGTCGGCGTGAAGCTCGACCAGGTCGACCTCGGCCTGGAGGCGGAGATCCCGGTGCCGGAGACGGTCGCCGAGGACTGGAAGGGACGGGTCCTCATCGACTGGGGCCCGATGCCGGGCAGTTACGGCTGGGTGTTCCCGAAGGGCGACACCCTGACCGTCGGGGTGATCTCGGCGCGCGGTGAAGGCGCCGCCACCAAGCGGTACTTGGAGGACTTCATCGCCCGGCTGGGCCTCGCCGGCTTCGAACCGGCGGTCTCCTCCGGGCACCTGACCCGCTGCCGCGCCGACGACTCCCCGCTGTCCCGGGGCCGGGTGCTGGTCTGCGGGGACGCGGCCGGGCTGCTGGAGCCGTGGACGCGCGAGGGCATCTCCTTCGCGCTGCGCTCGGGCCGGCTGGCGGGGGAGTGGGCGGTCCGCATCGCGGAGGCGCACGACGCCGTGGACACCCGGCGCCAGGCCCTGAACTACGCCTTCGCGATCAAGGCCGGGCTGGGCGTCGAGATGAGCGTCGGCAAGCGGATGCTGGCCGTATTCGAGAAGCGCCCGGGCCTCTTCCACGCGGCGCTGACCGGCTTCCGCCCGGCATGGCGGGCGTTCCGGGACATTACGCAGGGCTCGACCACGCTGGGCGAGCTGGTCCGGTCCCACCCGATCGCCCAGCGTGCGCTGGCCCGGCTGGACCGCGGGGCGGCGGTGCCGGCCGAGCAGCCCGAGCGGGACGAACCGGCCGAGGAGCCCGCCGCTTCGTGAGGGGCCGGCGGGCTCCCGGGGGCCCGCCGGCGCGGCGGCGACCGGCCGGCCGCCTGAGCCGGGTACTCCCCGGGGAGTACCCGCACCCACCCCGGCCGGCCGACGCCGCCGCGCCCGGCGGCGTCTAGCGTGGCCCGCATGGAAGAGCAGCACCCGGGCGGCCCCGCGCACTGGTGGCGGTACGGGCCGCCGTGGTGGCACCGCCCGGACGGCCCCGAGGCGCACCGCGCCCGCCTGCCCTGGCGCTCCACCGCCCTGATCACCGCGGTCGTGCTGGTGGGCAGCACCTTCGCCGGGCACGCCCGGCAGGACCGGGTGCCGCTCGACGGCTCCGCGCGCCTGCTGCTGCTGACCGCCTCGGTCCTGCTGCTGTGGCGCCACCGCCGCCCGGTGCCCGTCGTCCTCGGCACGGCGGCGGCGGTCCTCGCCTACCTCGCCCTGGGCTTCCCCTACGGCCCGGTCTTCCTCACCGTCGCGGTCGCCTGCTCCGGCGCGGTCGTGGCCGGGCACCGGCGGGCCGCCTGGACGGCCGTCGGCGCGCTGTGGGCCGGCCACGTCCTGGTCGCGCTCTGGCTCTACCGCTGGCTCCCGCCCGCCGGGGACCGCGCCGCGGGCGTGGGACAGGAGATCGTCGTCGCCACCTGGGTGCTGGCGATCGCCGCCCTGTCCGAGCTGGCCCGCGCACGGCACGAGCAGTGGGCGCGCGAGCGCGCGGACCGGGCCGCGGCGGCGCGGCGGCGCGCGGACGAGGAGCGGCTGCGCATCGCCCGCGACCTGCACGACGTCCTCGCGCACAGCATCTCCGTCATCAACGTGCAGGCGGGCATGGGACTGGCGCTGCTCGACAGCGATCCCGAACAGACGCGGGCCGCGCTCACCACCATCAGGTCCGCCGGCAAGGAGGCGCTCGGCGAGGTGCGCCAGATCCTCGGCGCCCTGCGCGCACCGGACGCCCCGCGCGCCCCCGCCCCCGGCCTGGACCGGCTGCCGGAACTGGTGGAGCAGGCCGCGGCGGCCGGCCTGACCGTCGTCACCGAGGGCCGGCCGCCGCGGCTGCCGCCCGGCGCCGACCTCGCCGCCTTCCGCATCCTCCAGGAGGCCCTCACCAACGTCGTACGGCACTCCGGCTCACGGCACGCGCGCGTGCGCTTCGGCCACGGCGACGGCGTCCTGCGGCTCCGGATCGACGACGACGGACCGGCGACCGGCACGGACGCCGGGGGCAGCGGGAACGGGCTGGCCGGGATGCGGGAACGGGCCGCCGCCCTCGGCGGCACCGTCGAGGCGGGCCCGCGTCCGGGCGGCGGCTTCCGCGTGCTCGCCGTCCTGCCGGCGGGCCCCGGGGAGGACCGGTGACCCGGGTCCTGCTGGCGGACGACCAGTCGCTGGTGCGGGCCGGATTCCGGGCGCTGCTCGACGCGCAGCCGGACATCGAGGTGGCCGGGGAGGCGGCCGACGGCGAGGAGGCGCTGTGCCGGGTGCGCGAACTCACCCCGGACGTCGTCCTCATGGACATCCGCATGCCGCTGCTCGACGGCCTGGCCGCGACCCGGCGCATCACCTCCGACCCGGGCTCGGCGGCCGTGAAGGTGGTCGTGCTCACCACCTTCGAACTCGACGAGTACGTCTTCGAGGCGATCCGCGCGGGCGCCTCCGGGTTCCTGGTCAAGGACACCGAGCCCGCCGAACTCCTGCGCGCGGTACGGGCGGTGGTCGAGGGTGACGCCCTGCTGTCGCCGGGGGTCACCCGCCGGCTCATCGCCGAGTTCGCCGCCCGCTCCAAGGAACCCGCGGCGGCCGGCGCCCTGGCCCGGCTGACCGAGCGCGAGCGGGAGGTGATGGCGTTGGTCGGCATCGGTCTGTCCAACGCCGAGATCGCCCGCCGGCTGGTGGTCAGCCCGCTCACCGCCAAGACCCACGTGAGCCGGACGATGGTGAAGCTGGGCGCCCGGGACCGGGCTCAACTCGTGGTGCTGGCCTACGAGTCCGGACTCGTGCGGCCGGGCTGGCTGGGGTGAGCGGCGCACCGGCGGGCGCGGGCGGTGCGCCGGGCCCGGTGCGCCGGTGCCGGCGCCGCGCGAGAACCGCCGCCTCTGCTACGGTGCGCCCATGGCGGCGAAGACGGCCGAACAGGAGCTCGTGGAGCGGTGGCGGGGAATACTGGACCTGCACGCCCGCACCCAGTGCGAACTTGACCGGGCGCTGCACGGGCACGGTCTGTGCGGCAGCGACTTCGAGGTGCTCGACCTGCTGGCCGACGGCGCGGCGGACGACGGCTGCGGCTACCGGGTGCAGGAGATCTCCGACCGGATCCACCTCAGCCAGAGCGCGCTGTCCCGGCTCGTCGGCCGCCTGGAGAAGGAGGGCCTGGTCGACCGGGCGATGTGCGCGGAGGACCGGCGCGGGGTGCGGGTGGCGCTCACCGCGAAGGGGCGCGGGCTGCACGCCGAGGTACTGCCGCTGCAGCGCGCGGTGCTGGCCCGGATGCTCGCCGACGCGGACTGACGCGGCCGACGGCACCCGGACGCCCCCGCCGCGGGACCGCAGGGGACGGGGGCCCTGGGTGGCCCCTCCGGCAAGGCCGTCCGTTCCCACGGCATGGCACGCGCACGGCCGCCGGGTGGACCGTACGGCGCGCCTCGGAGCCCGTGGCGGTCCGGCCGGGGCCGAGCCGCCCGCACGCGCTGACCGGCGTCAGCCCAGCACCCGCCGCGTCGACATCCCGATGACCGCGGCCACCGCGGCGAGCGCGGCCACGCTGGTGAGCGCGGCGGGCAGGGAGAACACCTCCGCCATGAACCCGATCGCGGGCGGCCCGAGCAGCATGCCGCCGTAACCCAGGGTGGACGCGACCGCGACGCCGGACGGGCCCGCGAGCGCCCCCGCCCGCTCCACGGCGACCGGGAACAGGTTGGCGAGGCCGAGCCCGGTGACGGCGAAACCGGCCAGCGCCGCCCAGACGGCGGGCGCGAGCGAGCCGAGCAGCATGCCGGCCGCCGCGACCGTGCCGCCGGCGATCACCGTCCGGGCCCGGCCGAGGCGGGCCAGCAGCGCCGAGCCGGTCAGCCGCCCGGCGGTCATGGCGAGCGCGAAACAGGCGTACCCGGCCGCCGCGGTACCGGCGGAGGCCGCGAGGTCCTGCCGGAGGTGGAGCGCGCCCCAGTCGGCCATCGCGCCCTCGCCGTAGGCCGTGCACAGCGCGACGAGTCCGAAGACGACGACGAGCCCGCGCCCGGCGGGCCGCTCGGCGCCGCCGCCCCGCCCCGCCGTCGGCGACGCGGCGGACCTCGGCCGTGCGGACTCCTCCTGGACGGGCCCCGGCGGCGCGGACTTCGGCGGATCGGGCTCCGGTGGTGCGGACTTCGGCGGATCGGGCTCCGGTGGTGCGGGGGAGTCGTACCGCAGCAGGGTGCGTCCGGCGACGGCCGTGACGAGCAGCCCGGTCAGGGTGAGACCGAGGAGGTGGCGGGTGGGGGAGAGGGACCCGGCGACCAGTCCGCCGAGGCCCGCGCCGACCATCCCGCCCAGGCTGAAGGCCGCGTGGAAACTCGGCATGACCGGCCTGCGCAGGGCGGCGACCAGGTCGACGGCCGCGCTGTTGAAGGCGACGTTGACACCGCCGTAGGCCGCGCCGAACAGCAGCAGGACCGCTCCCAGCGCCGGCGCGGAGCGGGTCAGCGGCGGCAGCGCGACGCTCAGCGCGAGCACCACCATGCAGACCACGGTCACCGGATGGCTGCCGTAGCGGCGGCACAGCCGGCCGGTCAGCGTCATCGTCAGCACGGCCCCCACGGAGACGCCGAGCAGCGCGAGTCCGAGGGCGCCGGCGGAGGCGTGCGTCCGGTGCTGGATGTCGGGGATGCGGACGACCCACCCGGCGAAGACGAAGCCGTCCAGGGCGAAGAACGCGGTGATCGCCGCACGCAGTGCCGTCAGGCCCCGGCCCGGCACGACGCTGTGCGTTCGGGTTTTGTTCAGTATCGGCACAAAGTGCAGAGTACGGCCGGGCCGGGGGGTGGGCAAGGGATCGCGGGCCCGCTCCCGGACCCCGCGTCCGCCGCGCGCCGGCGGCCGGAACCGGCGGCAACACGGGTGTACCGGACGTACGTGCCGGTGACGAGCGGAACACCTGTGCGGGTCCACCGGCGGCCGGCGGTGGGCCGCGCGCGGGGGGCCGCCCGTCCGTGCCTGCTCATCCGCCGTGCCGGCCCGGTGCGCGGCACGCGGCGGGACAACGGCGTTGGGGCGCGGGCCTGTTCGGGGAGTGGACGGATGTACGGGTTCCGCGGCGCGGAGCGGATACGAGACGGTTAATGCTTGCTCACAAGCTGGTTGCGGACGGGTGAGCGCGCCATGATGGGCCCATGACGTTGGCCTCGCGCGCACTCGCGCAACTGGCGACCTGGCCGGACCTGAGACAGACCGTCCCGAGCTGCGGTCTGGGACAGGCGATGAGTTCCGCCGAGGGCGAGATCGCCCACTTCCACTCGGAGCGGGACGTCGATCTGCGACTCACCGACCGGGCCGTCCGGCGGTTCGCCAAGGACCTCAAGCGCTCGGGCGCGATCCGGATCGTGCCCGGCTCCCAGTGGGTCACCCTGCGCCTGGACGCCGCGAGCGACGTCGACCTGCTGCTGACCCTGGTGAGCGTCGCGCTCCAGGCCCCGCAGGCGTGGCCCGATCCGGCCGACCGGCCGTCGGCGGGCTGCAACGACCAGCGGGGCGCGGGCTTCGTGAAGGCGGACTTCGGCGGGATCTGACCTCCCGAGGCCCGGCCCGGTCCTCCCGGTGCGGCGCGGTCGTACGACGGCCGCCCCGGCCCGACGCGTCACGCCTCGTGCCACTGCCGCTGCCGGTCTCGCTGCGGCGCGATCGTGCGGCGAAGGCGCCGGGTGGCTCCACCCGCGGCGTGCGGAGCGGTCCGGGACCGCCCGCCCCGCGTCACACCGCCAGCACCCGGACGCCCGCCTCCTCGAACCGCCGTACCGTCTCCGGCTCCACCGCCGCGTCCGTCACCAGCGTGTCCACCAGTTCGGCCGCGCAGATGCGGGCGAACGCCCGGCGGCCCAGCTTGCTGGAGTCGGCGGCGACCACCACCCGCTCCGCGCGCTCGCACAGCAGGCGGTTCACGGCGGCCTCCGCCTCGTCGTGCGCCGCCGCCCCGTGCGCGACGTCGAAGCCGACGACGCCGAGCACGGTGACGTCCAGCGTGACCTGGCTCAACACCCCGTCCGCGAGCGGGCCGATGAGTTCGTACGACTGCGCCCGCGCCACCCCGCCGGTCACCACGATCTTGAACTGGGGGCGCACGGCCAGCTCGTTGGCGATGTTCAGCGCGTTGGTGACGACGGTCAGGGCCGGCGTTCCGGTGCCGAGGTCGCCGCGCACGGCCAGGGCGCGGGCCACCTCCGTGGTGGTCGTGCCGCCGGTCAGCCCCACCGCCTCGCCGGGGGCGACCAGTTCGGCCACCGCCTTGGCGATGCGCTGCTTCTCCGAGGCGCGCCGAGCCGTCTTGTAGCGCAGCGGGAGCTCGTACGACACCCCGTGCACGACCGCCCCGCCCCGGGTGCGGACCAGCATCTGCTGCTCGGCGAGCTGGTCGAAGTCCCGGCGGATCGTCGCCGCGGACACCCCCAGCCCGGAGGCCGCCTCCTCCACCTCCAGCCGGCCGCGCTCCACGAGCAGTTCCAGCAGCGCCTTCCAGCGGGCGTCCCGGGACATCCGCAGCCTCCGTTCCCTTCCTCCGGCGGGCCGTCGTCCGCTGCCGCGGCCGTTCTCCGGCCCGCCATCCGGCCGCCACCGGCCGGCCTGCACGGCCGCCTGCGGCCTCCCGGCGACCCTAGCGCACCTCCACCGCAACCGAATGCTTGATTGTGCTTGAAAGCTCCCTATATCTTGCAGGAACAATCAGCAGGGGAGGGTGTGGGCATGACCCATGTCGAGAACGAGCTGAACAGCCAGCCGGAGTGCTGGATACGGGCGGCCGAGCAGGCGGAGCGGGTCCGGGACGCGCTGCCGTGGCCGGGGGAGCGGGTCGCCGTAGTCGGGTGCGGGACGTCGTACTTCATGGCCCAGGCGGTGGCCGCCCTGCGCGAGGGCACCGGGCAGGGTGAGACGGACGCCTTCGCCGCCTCCGAGTTCCCCTACGGGCGGTCGTACGACCGGGTGGTCGCCCTGACCCGCTCCGGCACCACCACGGAGGTGCTGGAACTGCTGGACAGGTCCGCCGGGCGGACGCGCGCCACCGCGATCACCGCGGACCCCGCCACCCCGGTCAGGGCGGCCGCCGACGACCTCGTCGTCCTGGACTTCGCCGACGAACGCTCCGTCGTCCAGACCCGGTTCGCGACCACCGCGCTCACCCTCCTGCGCGCGCACCTCGGCCTGCACACCGACGCCGTCGTCGCCGACGCGCGCACCGCGCTGGCCGATCCGCTGCCCGAAGGGCTCGTGGAGTGCGGGCAGTTCACCTTCCTGGGGCGCGGCTGGACGGTCGGGCTCGCCAACGAGGCCGGCCTGAAGATGCGCGAGGCGTCCCTGTCCTGGACCGAGGCGTATCCGGCCATGGAGTACCGGCACGGCCCGATCAGCGTCACCACCGAGGGCACGGCCACCTGGATGATCGGCACGGCACCCGAGGGGCTCGCCGCGCAGGTCCGCGCCACCGGCGGACGGTGGATCGAGGGGGAGCTTGACCCGCTCGCCGAACTCGTGCGCGCCCAGCGGCTGGCCGTCGCCGTCGCCGCCGCCCGGGGACTCGACCCCGACCGGCCGCGGCACCTCACCCGTTCGGTGATCCTCGCCCCCTGAGCCCGTCGCCGTACAGGAAGGACACCCCGTGCCCCTCGTGCCGACCGGCGACCTGGTCACCCCGGCCGCCGCAGCCCGCACCGCCGTCGCCGCGTTCAACGTCATCACCCTGGAACACATCGAGGCCGTCATCGCCGGCGCGGAGTTCGCCGGTGCGCCCGTGGTCCTCCAAGTCAGCCAGAACGCCGTCAAGTTCCGCTACGGACGGCTCCTGCCGCTGGCCCGCGCCGCCGTCGCCGCCGCCGAACGGGCCGCCGTACCCGTCGCGCTGCACCTGGACCACGTGCAGAGCGGCGACCTGCTGCGCCAGGCGCCCGGGGCCGGGTTCGGTTCGGTCATGTTCGACGCGGCCGGTCTGCCCTACGACGACAACCTCGCCGCCACCCGGGCCGCGGCCGACTGGGCGCACGCCCAAGGGCTCTGGATAGAGGCCGAGTTGGGGCAGATAGGGGGGAAGGACGGCAAGCCCCCGCTCGACGCGCACGCCCCCGGCGCCCGCACCGACCCCGGCCGGGCCCGGGACTTCGTCGCCGCCACCGGTGTCGACGCCCTCGCCGTCGCCATCGGCAGCGCGCACGCCATGACCACCCGCACCGCCGAGCTGGACCACGGGCTGCTCGGCCGGCTGTCCGCCGCGCTGACCGTGCCGCTCGTGCTGCACGGCTCCTCCGGCGTGCCGGACGGCCAACTGGCCGCGGCGGTCGGCGGCGGCATCGCCAAGGTCAACGTCGGCACCGCCCTCAACATCGCGATGACCGGCGCGATCCGTTCGTTCCTGGCCGCCCACCCGGAGGCCGTCGACTCGCGGAAGTACCTCGGCGTCGGCCGGGAGGCCATGGCGGAGGAGGTGGCCCGGATCATCGGCGTCCTCTCCCGCACCCCCGTCACCTGACCCGACCCGCGCCCCGCCCCGGCACATGCCGGGGCGGCCCGCCCGGCGTCGCGCCCGCCTGGTGGCCAGGCGGCGGCCTGCCTATGGTGGGTGAACGACGTCCCGAGGCGCCCGGCACACCGGAGAGCACCCGATGAGAATCCACCTGTCCAGCGTCTTCGTCGACGACCAGGAGAAGGCGCTGCGCTTCTACACCGACGTCCTGGGCTTCGTGAAGAAGCACGACGTCCCGCTGGGCGGGGACCGCTGGCTGACCGTGGTCTCGCCGGAGGACCCCGGCGGCACG
Source organism: Streptomyces sp. NPDC025833 (assembly GCF_055558055.1). NCBI lineage: Bacteria > Bacillati > Actinomycetota > Actinomycetes > Kitasatosporales > Streptomycetaceae > Streptomyces > Streptomyces sp. NPDC025833. The sequence goes on along the minus strand of NZ_JBVHNF010000015.1, from coordinate 235,403 downwards.
GAACTGCTGCTGGAGCCCTCCGGGCACCCCGCGGTGCGCCCCTACCGGACGGCGCTGGCCGAGGACGGCATCCCCGCCACCTCCTTCGCCGTCGACGACGTGCGGGCCGAGTACGCCCGGCTGCGCGGGCTCGGGGTGCGGTTCACCCAGGAGCCGGTGGCGATGGGCCCGGTCACCACCGCCGTGCTGGACGACACCTGCGGCAACCTGATCCAGCTCGTGCACAGCGAGTAGGACGGCGAGCAGGACGGCGAGGACGACCCCGGCCCGCCCTACCCGTTCTTGACGGCCTTCAGCACGACGAACTTCGGGTCGCTCGCCACCAGCCGGCTGTTCCCGAACAGCCGCTTCAGCTTCACGTGGTACCCGAGGTGCCGGTTGCCGATCACCCACAGCTCGCCGCCCGGCCGCAGGGCGCGCTCCGCCCCGGCGAACATCCGCCACGCCGTCGCGTCCGTGGTCGCCTGGTGCGAGTGGAACGGCGGATTGTTCAGGACCAGGTCCACGCTGCCGGGCGCGACCCCGGCCAGCCCGTCGCCCACCCGGAACTCCGGGTGCCCCGGCACCCCGTTCGCCTTGTACGTCGCCTCCGCCGACGCCACCGCCTGGAACGACTCGTCCACGAAGAGCACCTCGGCCGCCGGGTCGGCCAGCGCGACGGCCGTGCCGACCACGCCGTTGCCGCAGCCGAGGTCCACCACCCGCGCGGCGCCCGGTCCGGGCAGGTGCCGCAGGAGGAAGCGGGTGCCGATGTCCAGCCGCTCGGCACAGAAGACACCCGCGTGGTTGACCACCGTGTGCCCCGACACCGCGCCGACGCCGTCCGGGAGGCCGTAACTGTGCGGCCACGGGTTCGCGGGCCGCTCCAGCGCCGGGTCCGGGGCGCAGAGGATCAGCCGGGCCTTCTGCCGCGCCAGCGAGGTCCGGGTCGGCCCGAGGATCCGCTCGAACAGTCTCAGGGTCGAGGTGTGGATCTCCTTCACCATCCCGGTGCCGACCACGACCGTGCCCGCGTGCACCGCGGGCGCCAGCCGCAGGAGCTGGTCCTCCAGCAGCGCCAGGCTCTTGGGCACCCGCACCAGCAGCACGTCCACCCGCTCCGGCGGCGGGTCCTGCGTGGTCAGCAGCCGCACGGCACCCGGCTCCACGCCGGCCCGCGCCAGGTTCGCCCGGGTCGCCTCCTGACCGAGGAAGGAGTCGGTGATCTGCGTCGGCCGGTGGGCCGCCAGGGCCGTGACCAGCGCCCCCCAGCGGTCGCCCACCACCACGACCGTGCCCGTGAGCGGCACCTTCTCCTCGGCGAGGTGGCGCAGCAGGTACGCGTCGGAGGCGTCCCAGGCACGCAGCGGGTCGCGGGGATCCTCGGGGAAGCGGGTCAGCTCGACCTCGCCCCACGGTGTCGTCATACGGTCGCTCATCGTGCGTCCAGGCTAGCCGAGCCGCAGATCAGAGGCCGTGGGGCAGGATGGGGGCATGGAGGGCGAACTGTTCCCCCGGGAGCGCGCGGAGGTCGCGCCGGGCGCCGTGCACGTCCCGGACTGGCTGGACCCCGGACAGCAGCGCGCCCTGCTCGCCGCCTGCCGGGTGTGGGCCCGGCCCCCCGCCGGGCTGCGCGCGGTGCGCACCCCGGGCGGCGGCACGATGAGCGCCCGCCAGGTCTGCCTGGGCTGGCACTGGTACCCGTACGCCTACGCCCGCACCGTCGTCGACGGCGACGGCAGCCCCGTGAAGCCCTTCCCGGACCGGCTCGGCGAGCTGGCCCGGCGCGCGGTGGCCGACGCGCTGGGCCCGTCCGCCGTACCGGCCGCGCCGTACGACATCGCACTGATCAACTTCTACGACGGCGACGCCCGCATGGGCATGCACCGCGACGGCGACGAACACGCGGACGCGCCGGTGGTCTCCCTGAGCCTCGGCGACACCTGCGTGTTCCGCTTCGGGAACACCGAGACGCGCACGAAGCCCTACACCGACGTAGAACTGCGCAGCGGCGACCTGTTCGTCTTCGGCGGCCCGGCCCGGCTCGCCCACCACGGCGTGCCGAAGGTCCGGCCGGGCACCGCGCCGGGCGGGCTGGGCCTCGACGGGCGGCTGAACATCACCTTGCGGGTGAGCGGCCTGTAGCCGCCGGGCAGGGGCCGTCCCGAGTGCGGATCATGGGAGACTCGCCCTCATGAGCGGCAAGGCGGAACCCCGGACGGCGGGGGAGCGGACCACCTCGAGGGCGCGGCTGGACCGGGGGCGCGGCGCGCTCGGGCCCGCGCTGGAGCTGGTGCACACCGGACGGGCGCCGACCCGGGCCGTGCTCACCGCCGAACTCGGTGTCACCCGGGCGACGGCCGGCGCGGTGGCCGCCGAGCTGGCGGCGCTCGGCCTGATCCGGGTGGACGCCCGGCCCGGCTCCGCCGCCGGCTCGCAGGGGCGCCCCTCGCACCGGCTGGAGGTCGCCGAGGACGGACCGGTGGCTCTCGCCGCGCAGATCCACGCCGACGGGTTCCGGGCCGCGCTGGTCGGCCTCGGCGGCCGGATCGTCGCGACCGCGCCCGGCTGCGAGACGGTCGACGCCGACCCGGCCAAGGTGCTCGGCTCCGTCGTCGAGGCGGGCGCCGAACTGCTCCGCGAGACCGGGCGGCGCTGCGTCGGCGCCGGACTCGCCGTACCGTCCGCGGTGGCCGAACCCGACGGCCTCGCCCTCAACCCGCTGCACCTCGCCTGGCCCGTCGGCGCCCCCGTCCGGCGGACCTTCACCGAGTGCGTGCGCGCCGCCGGCATCGAGGGGCCCGCCTTCACCGGCAACGACGTCAACCTCGCCGCGCTCGCCGAGCACCGGCACGGCGCCGGGCGGGGCGCCCGCGACCTGCTCTGCGTGGCCACCGGGCACCGGGGCGTGGGCGGCGCGCTCGTCCTGGACGGCCGTCTGCACACCGGCAGTGCGGGTCTCGCGCTGGAGGTCGGGCACCTCACGGTGAACTCGGAGGGCCGCCCCTGCCACTGCGGCAGCCGCGGCTGCCTGGACGTGGAGGCGGACCCGCTGGCCCTGCTCGTCGAGGCGGGCCGGGAGCCGGGGCCCGAGGTGTCGCTGCTCCGGCAGGCCGACGACCTGCTGCGCACGCAGTACGACGACCCGGCCGTCCGCACCGCCGCCGAGGCGCTCGTCGACCGCCTCGGGCTGGGCCTGGCGGGGCTGGTCAACATCCTCAACCCGGACCGCATCATCCTCGGCGGTCTGCACCGCACCCTGCTGGAGGCCGACCCGGGCCGGCTGCGCGCGGTGGTCGCCGACCGCAGCCTGTGGGGCCAGAGCGGCGGCGTCCCCATCCTGCCGTGCACCCTGAACCACAACAGCCTGGTGGGCGCGGCCGAACTCGCCTGGCAGCCGGTGCTGGACGACCCCCTGGCCGCGCTGACCGGCGGCTAGCCACCGGCCGCGGACCGCCGGCCCCTTCACCGGCGCCGGCGCGCACCGCCCGGCGCCGACCGGGGTCCGCTGCCGTCAGTACGTCACCGTGATCCGCCGCCCCGGACCGTCCACGGTGACCCAACCGGAAGGACCACGCCTTCGCGCGGCCCGTCAACAGGGCGGGGAAGCGCGCGAGAAGACCGCGCTCGCCCATGGTGCGCAGGATCCGGGCGGGTACCGGGCCTGCCCCCGGCCGACCGTGCCCCGGCGGGTGAGTGCGTCGAGGCCGTGGTGGCCCGCCGTACGGGCGTCCGGGCCGGTGGTGCACGGCTCGATGCGGTCAGGCAGCTGCACGGTCCGGCGGTTCGGCGGTGCGGGTCCGGTGGTGCGGACGGTCCGTGCTCCGCTCGCCCGGGACGGCATGGCGGCGGTGGTCGTGCACGTCGCGCCCGCCGAGGTCACCGCCCCGGGACCGTGCGGACGCGGGTCACCACTGCCGCCCGTGCGGGAGCCGGTCCCGGCCGGGTGCGGACAGGTGCAGCACCTCGAAGACATCGCCGTCCGCCCCGGGGGCGCCGTGCTCCCAGAGGGAGAAGTGCACCATTTCCCAGCGGTGCGCGTCCACGGCCGCGGCCGCCAGCACGGCGCCGTCCCCGGCCGCGAGGTCCTCCGCCTCGGCCACCGCGTCCTCCATCAGGGACGCCAGCTCCGTGCCCTCCGGCACGGGCCGGCGCCGCCGCACCGCGAACGCGGGCCGTCCGCCGCCGCCCTCGGCGTGGCCGAGACCGGTCCACTGCCGCACCGCGGGTCTGCCGAAGTCGTCGACGATTCCCTGGAAGGGGCCGCCCCACAGGAAGCGGTTCATGCCCTCGGCCGTGTTCCACAGGTAGAACGGCGCGTACTGGTTCACCGGCGAGCCGTGCGCCCCGCGTTCGCGCACCAGGTACGCCTTGAGGCCGAGGCCCTCCCAGTCGTCCAGCAGCCGGCCCACCCGGGCCACCCGGGACCGGATGATGTCCATGTCGTAGTCGGCCGGGAGGGTCACCTCGTACTGCAGGGCGTGCATCGGCGGTTCCTTTCGTGGTGACGGTCGTGGTGACGTTCGAGGCCGGGCACGGTGGCCGGCGGTCGTGCCCGCACCCGCTGGGTACCGCGCGGGTGACTCAGTCCGCCCGGCCGCGGCCGGCCGGGGCGAGCAGGGAGAGCAGCCCGCGCACCCCGGCGTCGAAGGCGGCGGGCGACCCGGAGGCGCGGGCGAGGACGTAACCGCCCTGCACGGTCGCGAAGACGGCGGCGGCGACGTCCTCACCGCTGAGGCCGGGCGCGAACTGCCCCTGCCGCTTGCCCTCCTCGACGATCCCGGCGATCCGCTCGCGCAGGGCGGCGATCGTCTCGTCGACCGGCGCGCGCAGTTCCTCGCTCGCCATCACGTCCGGGTCCATGGTCAGCCGGCCGACCGGGCAGCCGCGCAGCACGTCGCGCTCGCGCAGCAGGTACGCCTCGATGCGCTCGTACGGGGTGCCCGGGCCGCCGAGCACGGCCTCGGCGGCCGCCCGCAACTCCTCGGCGGTGCGCCGGACGGCGGCCAGGGCGAGATCGGGCTTGCCCTTGAAGTGGTGGTACATGCTGCCCTGCCCGGCCCCCGCCCGCTCCAGGATCGCCTTGGGGCTGGTGCCGACGTACCCGCGCTCCCACAGCAGCTCGCGGGTGGCCTCGATCAGTCGTTCCGAGGTGCTCATGCGGGCACTGTACATACTGGTAGTTACAGATCACCAGACCGCACGCCCCCTGCCCTCCTGTCCCGCCTACTCCCGGGGAGGTAGGCGCGGTGCCGCCGGCCGCACGACGCCGTGGAGCTCCCGCCGGGGGAGCATCGACGCAGCATCCGGAAACCCGAACGGCGAAGGAGACGACCGAAGATGCATACCCTGGCGAACTGGGACGGCGGGCCCGGCCCGTGGATCCTGTTCCTCCCGCTGATCTGGGCGGTGGTCGTGACCGGCGCCGTCACGGTCCTGCGCCGTACCGCCCGCCGTGGGCGTGGTGGCCCCCGGCGGGCCCTGGACACCGGCCGCCCCGTGGGCGACTCCCCGCTCGCCGTTCTCGGCCGCCGTTTCGCCTCCGGCGAGATCGACGAGGACGAGTACTGGCGTCGCGTATCCGTTCTGGAGGAGCACTTCGGCGGGGCGGGAGGCAGGGGTGCGGCATGACCGCCCGGCGGCGCCGCTCCTGTTCGCCGCTGACGAAGACTCACCCGCCCCCGCGGTGCCGGACCGCGTCGGCCTCAGGCGGTTGCCGGAGCAGGCCGCCCTCCAGCGGGCGAGCACTTCTCCGGACGCGGTGGCGGCCCGCTCGGGGCGGGCCGTGTCCGGACGCGCCCGCACCGCCCCGGCGCCCGCCCGGCCGACCACTCGCCCCGGTTCGGCCGGGCACTCCACAGCCGTGGCGGTCCGTGTGGGGCGGGGGAGCCCTCGCCCCGGAACGCCGGGCTCCCGCGACGCGAACCAGGGCGGGCAGTTGCGGGGCCGGCCACCCGCCCGGTCAGCCGGGAACGGCGGACCGGGCGACCGGTGGTGGTCCGGCCGCGGGCGAGGCGGGTCCCGCGGCGGGTGCGGGCCTCCCGGAAGGGGCGCTCCCCCTCGGGGCGGCGGTGCTCCCGGGAGGGGCGGCGCCCCGCGCGGCGGCGGGCATCGGTGCCGGGGCCGAGACCCTCGCCGGGACCGGCGCCCCGGCCGGAACGGCGGCCCCCACCGGTACCGGAGGCCCGGCGGGAACGCCCTCCGGCGCCGCGGGCCCCGCCGTGACGAACGCCGGCGTGGCCCTCGGCCGTACCGCCTCCGTCTGCGCGGACCGTACCGCCCCCGCCTGTGCGGGCCGTACCGCCTCCGACCGGGGCGGCCTGGCCGGGCGGCTGTGGACCGGCTCCGGGGCCGGCAGCGTGAACCACACGACCTTGCCGTCCGCGCCGTCCGGCCGCGCCCCCCAGCTCTCGCTGACGGCGGCGACCATGGCCAGGCCCCGCCCGCACGTGGCCAGCGGTGTGGCCTCCGGCGCTCCTGCGGCGTCGGCCGGCACCGGGAGGCGCGGATCGTGGTCGCGCACCGAGACCGTGAGCCGGTCCGGCAGCAACTCCAGCTCGACGGTGCACGACTTGTCGGGCCTCGCGTGCCGGTGGACGTTGCTCAGCAGCTCCGTCACGCCGAGCGCGGCGCGGTCGATCAACGGGTCGAGATGCCAGTAGCGCAACTGCGCAGATACGATTCTGCGGACCTGGCCGATCCGCGACGGCAGGGCTTGGAGCTCCACCGTGCAGTGCCTGCTTGGATGACTGATCACGGCTGCGACTCCCCGATGTGAGGTCCGGAGGAACCGGAGTAAACACGGAGAACAACGGATCCAGCAGGGTGCTTGCGTCCAAACGTCCGCCTGCTGTCGTGGCCGGCGGGCTGGTTCGCAGCGTTATCGCCGGTAAACCCAGAGTGACGTGTGACCAGCGTGACGCAGCGGATGCGCTCCCGCAACCCGCCGCCGTCCCCGGGCCGGTCAGCCTCCGCGCCCCGCCGCGCGGCGGACGGCCTCGACGAACCGCCGGGCCGAGGGCGGCCCGGGCAGCCCGGGCGCCGGGTCGTGCTCGCCCAGTGTCAGCAGGTACCGGGTGCCGTTGACGTCGGCCAGCGCCCGGTCGTCCGGCGCGAACCACGGCCGGGTGGCGCGCACCGCCTGCACCGGCGCGCTGTCGATCTCGCTGCCGTAGCTGTTCAGCAACTCCAGCCTGCCGTCGCTGATCCGGACCTGTCCGGCCCGGGTGAGTGAACGAAGTCGTCTGCCGATCCGCACGCCTGTGGCCGTGAACTCCGGCTCCGCCATGTCTCGTGCTCCCTCGCGGTGGTTCCGTGGTCCGTGGTTCCGTGTGCGCCCCCGTTCGGGACGGGTCGTCCCGTCGCGTGCAGTCTGCCCCGGCGCGGCGAGGAGCACCAGTACGCGCGGGGCGCCCGTGACGGCCGCCCGGAGCACTCGCGTCCATGCGCCCCCGGTCGGCTCGCACGTCTGTGCCCCCGGGTGTCTTTGGGTGACTCAAAGATGCGTTTATGCAGGTGGGAAGGTGTGTGAAAGCTGCCTATGCTCGACGTGCCGGCCCGCGCCAGGCGCTGCCGGCGTCAAGCGTAAGGAGCCCCGCCGTGAGCACCACCCCCCAGACCAGGACCGGCGCCACCCTCGATGTCGACCGCAGCGATCCCGCCTACCGCGGCTGGCTGAAAGAGGCCGTTCGCAAGGTTCAGGCCGATGCCAACCGATCGGCGGACACGCACCTGCTGCTCTTCCCGCTGCCGGAACGGTGGGGTATCGACCTCTACCTCAAGGACGAGTCCACCCATCCGACCGGCAGCCTCAAGCACCGGCTCGCCCGCTCCCTGTTCCTCTACGGCCTGTGCAATGGCTGGATCCGCCCGGACCGCCCGGTCATCGAGGCGTCCAGCGGCTCGACGGCGGTCTCCGAGGCGTACTTCGCGAAGCTGATCGGCGTCCCCTTCATCGCGGTCATGCCGCGCACGACCAGCGCCGAGAAGATCCGCCTCATCGAGTTCCACGGCGGCCGGTGCCACTTCGTGGACGACTCCCGGAGGATGTACGAGGAGTCCGCCCGCCTCGCGGTGGAGACCGGCGGCCACTACATGGACCAGTTCACCTACGCCGAGCGGGCCACGGACTGGCGCGGCAACAACAACATCGCCGAATCCATCTTCCGGCAGCTCCGGTCGGAGCGGTTCCCGGAGCCGGCCTGGATCGTGGCGACGGCGGGCACCGGCGGTACCTCCGCGACCCTCGCCCGCTACGTCCACTACATGCAGTACGACACCCGGATCTGCGTGGCCGATCCGGACAACTCCTGTTTCTTCGAGGGCTGGACGACCGGGGACCCGGACGTCGTCTGCGACTGCGGCTCGCGGATCGAGGGCATCGGCCGGCCGCGCATGGAGCCGAGCTTCGTGCCCGGCGCGATCGACCGGATGATGAAGGTGCCGGACGCCGCCAGTGTCGCCGCGGTGCGGGCGCTGGAAGGAGTCATCGGCCGCCGGGCGGGCGGGTCCACGGGCACCGGGCTGTGGAGCGCGCTGAGGATCGTCGCCGAGATGGTGGCCGAGGGCCGTACCGGCAGCGTCGTCACCCTGCTGTGCGACCCGGGGGACCGGTACCTGGACAAGTACTACTCGGACGCATGGCTCGCGGAACAGGGCCTGGACATCGGGCCGTACGCGGCGACCGTCGGATCCTTCCTGGCCACGGGGGTCTGGCCGCACTGATCCGGTCGCTTCGCCGGGAGGCCGGCACCTGGCGGGAGGGTGACGAGGATGTGTGGATTCGGTGACGCCCCAAATGGGTGATGGGGCAAGCTGGTTGTGTCGAAGTGACTGATAAGATCATCGCACTTTTCAGTGGGCTGATGGCGTGTCATGAAGCGCGTCCGGGGGACAGTCACAGGCACCATCGCGCTCTCATACTCTCGGCGCGATGCGACTTGAAGAGAGTCTCATGACGTCATTGACCACGGATCCACTGCTGTGGATCTTGCTGGTGGTGCTCGTCGCCGCGATCATCGCGGTGATGCGGGCCCGGAGAACCAACATGGCTCTCCGAAGAACGAGGAAGGACCTGGAGACAGGGCTGGGAGAGGCCCGCGGCGATGTCGGCCAGCTCCACTCGCACATCGCCACGCTGACCTCCCAGCACCAGCGTGACCTCGCCGACGTGCGGGCGGACGCGGAAGCGGCGACCAAGGCGGTGCTGAAGTCCGCCATGGGCACCCTCCAGTCGCTCGCCGAGGAGCAGCAGGTCCTCCTCGACGATCTGCTGAAGAAGTACGGCGACACCACGGATGTGCTGGCCGACCTGATGACGGTCGACCACACCGGCAGCCAGTTCGGCCGCCGCGCCAAGGGCATCTCCGTGCTGTGCGGCGGCTGGCTGGGCAGGCGCGACGGCGCCGCAACCGTCTACGACGTCGCGCGCAGCGCCCAGGGCCGGATCCGGGACTTCCACCGCGTCAGCGTCCACTCGCAGGTCAACGTCTCGCTCATCGGCAAGGCCGTCGAGCCGGTGGCCGTCGTCCTGGCCGAGCTGCTGGACAACGCGACGAACTACAGCGCGCCCGGAACCCCGGTCGAGGTCAACATCCAGGCCGTGCCGACCGGCGTGTGCTTCATCGTGGACGACGCAGGTCTCGGCATGGACCAGGAGACCAAGGACCGGGCCGCCGCCCTGCTGTCCGTGGACGGTCCCGTCGACATCACCGGTCTCGGCGATCCGCCGCGGTTCGGCTTCGCCGTGTGCGGCATGCTCGCCGCCCGCTACGGCTTCGCCGTCTCCGTCGGCTCCGTGTCCCCCTACGGCGGAGTGCGTGCTGTGATCCGTGTACCCGAAAGCCTCCTCGCCGCCGACGTGCCCGCCCCCAAGGCCGAGCCCAAGGACACCGCCGACGCGGCGGCCCCGCCGCAGCGCTTGGCGCCGGTCCCGGTCGTGGGCCCCTCGCACGTGGTGGGGACGACCCAGGGAGGCCTGCCCAAGCGGCGCCGGCGCAACGGCCCCGTCACGGTCGTCCCGGCCCTCGACACCTCCGGCGAGGACGACACCTCGGAGCCCGGCAGCGAGGTGACGGCGTCGCGGCTCGGGGCCTTCGCCCGCGGAACCCAGCTCGGTCGCACCACGAACACCACGGAAGGACCTGACTACCAGTGAAGACCGACCTGTCCTGGGTGCTGAACGACGTGCTCGAGGTGCGCGGAGCCCGGCACGCCATCCTGGTCTCGGGCGACGGCCTGCTGCTGCAGCGCTCGGACGACATCGGGAGGGACGACGCGGAGACGAACGCCGCCGCGATGAGCTCGATGCAGTCCCTGAGCCGCGCCGTCGCCGGATTCGTGGGCGCGGGACACGGCATCTGGAAGCAGACCCTGCTGGAGTACGACGGCGGCTGGATCTTCCTGATCGCCGCCGGCCAGGGCTCCTACCTCGCCGTCTCGGCCGCTCTGGACGTCGACATGGAGGCGGTGTCCTTCCGCATGCAGAAGACCGTGTCCGCCCTGAGCAAGGCGATGAGCGTGGCGCCGCGCTCGGACAACGGTGCGGGCGCATGACGACGCCCGGTGAGGAAACTTCGGTCACCAGCGACTTCGTCCGCTCCTACGTCATCACCGGCGGGCGCACCCTGCCGGACTCGGACGACCTGGCGCTGCACACCCTGGTCACCCTGGCTCCCGAGCGGACCACTCCGCTGGGAGCCGGCCCCGAGGTGACGGCCATCTGGAACCTGTGCGCGGGCGGCTACCTGTCGGTCGCCGAAGTGGCCGGGCACGTGGGACTGCCCGTGGGGGTGGCCCGGCTGCTGCTGACCGATTTATTCGAGCAGGGACACCTCCTGCGCCGCGCCGAGCCGCCCCGGGCTCAGAACGTTGACAGAGCGACCCTCGAGAAGGTTCTGCATGGACTCCAATCCCTCATCGGCTGAGACGGCCCCTGGATCCATCTACGTCTCCAGCGCGGTGACCAACGCCGCCAAGATCCTCGTCGTCGGGCACTTCGCGGTGGGCAAGACCACGCTGATCGGCTCGCTGTCGGAGATCACCCCGCTGCGCACCGAGGAGAAGATGACCCAGGCGTCCCTCCACGTGGACGACCTCAGGGGGGTCACGGACAAGTCCACCACCACCGTGGCCCTGGACTTCGGCCGGCTGACGCTCAGCGACGACCTCGTGCTGTACCTGTTCGGCACCCCCGGGCAGCAGCGCTTCATGCAGCTGTGGGAGGACATGGCCCGCGGCGCGCTGGGGGCACTCCTCCTCGTCGACCCCGCCCGGCTGGAGGAGACCTTCCCCGTCATCGACCTCGTCGAGCGGTACGGCCTGGAGTACGCGATCGCGGTCAACGGCTTCCAGCGGGACAAGGTGTACGAGGAGGCGGAGGTGCGCGAGGCCCTCGACCTGCTCCCGGACACGCCCGTCGTCTACTGCGACGCCCGCGACCGGCAGTCCTCCGCCCTCGCGCTGATCGCGCTCGTGCGTCACCTGCTCGCCAGAGCCGCCTGACACACCCGTCCGCCCCGGACCCACGCCCGGAGCCAGCAGAAGGAACCCCATGGACCCCCAGTCAGCCCCCGCCCCCGCCGGGGCCCGATGCCCCATGCACGACGCCGCGTTCGCCGCCGATCCCCACGAGGTGTACGACCGGCTGCGCGCCCAGGCGCCCGCCGGACCCGTCGAACTCGCGCCCGGCGTCGACGCCACGCTGGTCGTCGGCCACGAGATGGCCCTGCGCGTCCTCCAGAACTCCACGCTCTTCGCCCGCGACTCCCGCCGCTGGAAGGCGCTGAACGAGGGGCGGATCGCGCTGGACAACCCGGTGCTGCCAATGATGGCGTACCGCCCCAACTGCCTGTTCACGGACGGCGCCGTCCACCTGCGGCTGCGCAAGGCCGTGACGGACAGCCTGGCCAAGCTGAACATCACCCGGGTCCGCCGCGACGTCGAGCCCATCGCCGACTACCTCATCGACCAGTTCAGCGAGCGGGGCCGGGCCGACCTCCTCAACGACTACGCCCGGCTGCTGCCGCTGCTGCTGTTCAACAAGCTGTTCGGCTGCCCGGCGGACATCGGCGACACCCTCACCGGCGCCATGTCGGCGATGTTCGACGGCCAGGACGCCCAGCGCGCCAGCGAGGAGATCAACGCCTGCCTCATGGAACTGGTCGCCCTCAAGCGGCGCCAGCCCGGCGACGACGTCACCTCGTGGCTGATCCAGCACCCCGCGGGACTGACCGACGAGGAACTCAGGGACCAACTCGTCATCCTGATGGGCGCGGGCGTGGAGCCCGAGCGCAACCTGATCTGCAACGCCCTGCTCCTGCTGCTGTCGCCCAGCGCCGGCGGACGGGACTCCGGGATGCTGATCGAGGAGGCCATCGACCACGTGCTCTGGAACCAGACGCCGATCGCCAACTACGCCACCCACTACCCGGTCCAGGACGTGGACCTCGGCGGAGTGGTCGCCGAGGCCAACACGCCCGTCGTCATCAGCTTCGCCGCGGCCAACAGCGACCCGGCGCTGGCCGAGGCCCGCCGGACCCACAGCAAGGGCGCCCACCTGGGCTGGGGAGCGGGCCCGCACGCCTGCCCGGCCAAGGACCCCGCGCAGGTCATCGCGGTCACCGCGATCGAGCGGATCCTCAACACGCTGCCCGACCTGACGCTGGCCGTCCACGAGAAGGAACTGGAGTGGCGGCCGGGCCCGTTCCACCGGGCACTGGTGGCGCTGCCCGTGGCCTTCAGCCCGACACCGGCGACCCGCATGGCCGCCGCGCTGCAGAACAGGGCCGTTCCCGCGGCGGCGGAGCAGCCGCTGCGCACCGCGCAGGCCGCCGGCACGCGTCAGGAGCAGGCCCGGAAGAAGGGCTTCTGGAGCACGTTCCTGGACATCTTCCGCGTCTGACGCCCCGGGTGTGACGTGCCGCCGCCCCGGACGCGGCGTGCGGCCGTCCCGGGTGCGCGGCGGCTGGTGCGGCGGGGGCCCGGCCGCCGTCGCACCCGCCGGGGCGGGCGGCCGGCCCTGCGCGCCGGGCCCCCACCGGGCCCGGTCAGCCCGCCGCCAGGTGCCGGTCCAGGGACGTCACCGCGTCCCGGAACGCGCGCCCGAGGCCCGGCCGGGCCAGCCGGAGGACGCACCGGAAGGGCGCCGTACCGTCGGCGGCGAGCGTCCACCGCACCCGGGTGCCGGCGCCGAGCGGAGCGAGCCGCCACTCCTCGGCCAGGGCCCGCGCGCCCGGCGCGTTGGTGGCGTCGATGCGGTACGCGTACAGCTCGGGCTCCGTCGCCGCGAGCACCGCCTCCTCGAACCGCGTCCCGCCCCGGAGCCGGATCTCCCGCCCCGCGCCGCCGCCGGTGGCCCGGGCGGACGTCACCGCGGAGAACCACCGCGTCCAGCCGGGCACGTCCTCGGCGAGCGCGCGGAAGACCCGTTCGGGGGGCGCGGAGACGTCCCGCGCGAAGACCAGGCGGACGGGTGCCGTCCCCACGAAGCCGAGATCCACCTGGCGCAGCCGACGTGTCACGGACACCCCCCCCTCACGCCCCTCCCGCCGGGCGGCAGGCCGGGCGGGCCCACGATAGCCGAGGGCGCCTCAGCCGTCCGCGCCGTCCGCGTCGTCCGCGCCGTCCTTCACGGGATCCCCCGCCACGACCACCCGCAGGTGCTCGGAGATGTCCGCACGCGCCTCGGCGGGCAGACCGGCGTCGGTCACCAGCGTGTCCACCTGGTCCAGCGCGGCGAACGAACTCAGGCCCACCGTGCCCCACTTGGTGTGGTCGGCGACCACCACCACCCGGCGCGCGGAGTGCACCAGCCGCCGGTTGGTCTCGGCCTCCGCCAGGTTCGGCGTGGACAGGCCGGCCTCCAGCGATATGCCGTGCACACCGAGGAAGAGCAGGTCGAAGTGGAGCGAGGAGATCGCCTGGTCGGCCACCGGACCCACCAGCGAGTCGGACGGGGTGCGCACCCCGCCGGTGAGCACCACCGTCGCCGACCCCTGGCGCGGACCCGGGGCGCGCTGTGCCGCGTGGAAGACGTCCGCGACCCGCACCGAGTTCGTCACCACGGTCAGGTCGGGCAACTCCAGCAGGTGCTGGGCGAGCGCGTAGGTCGTGGTGCCCCCGGACAGCGCGATCGCCGCACCCGGGCCCACCAGGCGGGCCGCGGCGCGCGCGATGTCCTCCTTGGCGGTCGGCTCCAGCCCCGACTTCGCCTCGAACCCCGGCTCGTGCGTGCTCGCCTCGACCACCGGCACGGCACCGCCGTGCACCTTCTCCAGCACGCCCAGGCGGGCCAGCGCGTCCAGATCGCGGCGCACGGTCATGTCCGAGACACCGAGCTTGCGGGTCAGTTCGTTGACCCGGACCCCGCCCCGGCGCCGGACCTCGTCCAGGATCAGGGCGCGGCGCTGCTCCGCGAGGAGGTTCTGATTCTCGCTCACGTGCGCTCCGGTCCCTTCGCCGCCAACCGTCCGACCCGTCCGGCGCACCGGCTCCGACCAGGAGGTTCCAGCCGTCCGCCAGCGCGCGGGCGCCCCATCCTTTCACGGGCGGCCGCCGGTCGCGCCACCACCTGCCCGCCCCGGACCGCCGCCCCCGGGGGCGCGGGCGTCCCGCCCGCCGTCACCCGGATCGGGGAGATTCCGTGACGACGGGTGTACGCGGGCGCCGGACCGGAGATCCTGGAGCGCGCACGGCACAGACGTCAGGGCGCCACGGGGAAGTGCGACGACAGTGGACGCAGGGGAACACGAGGGCCGGACCACCGACACGTACGAGGAGCGGGGCGCCGGGCCGACGAAGGACCGGACGGCGAAGCCGTGGGTCGATCTGGAACTGCTGGTGCACGGGGTCGGCGGCACCACGCCCGAGAAGATGCTCGGCGACCCGCGCACCGTCCGGGTCACCGGCGACGACACGGCCGCCGTCTTCCGGCGCGCCGCGGACGCCGATCCCATCCCGGACGGACCGGGCGCCGAGGGGGAGCGCGCGGCCCGCGCCGGGCGGGAACCAGGGGAACCGGACGGGCGCGGGCCGGTCCGGGAGGCGTACGTCTGGTGCAACCTCACCTCCGGCGACGGCAGCCGCGCCCTGTGGCTGTTGCTGCTGCCCTTCATGGTCGTCAACCTCGCGCACTGGATGCGCCCCGCCGCCCCCGACCGGCCGCGCGTGGTACGGCTCTACGGACTCCTCGTGCGGCTCTGCGCCCTCACCCTGACCGTGCTGCTGGTGGCCGCCGCCTGCGAGGTGGCCCTCGACCTGGCGGCCTGGCAGTGCGCGGGCACCCGGGCGTGCGCCGGCCGCCACACCTGGCTGCGGTTCCTCGCGCCGGCCGGCCCCGGAGCACCCACCGGGGCCGGCGGGTGGTGGAGCGCGCCCGGCCGCCGGCTGGCCCTCGCCGCGGTGCTGCCGACCGCGCTGACCGGCCTGCTCTGGTACCTCTCGCAGCGCACCTGGCGCACGTACGAGTCCCACCGGCCGCCGGCCGCGGGCGCCGCGGACCCGGTCACCGGCGGCCCCGGGACCGGTCGACCCGGTCAGGGCGAAGCGGGCCCCGGCACCGGCGCGTCCGAGTCCGGCGACCACGGCAGCGCGCTGGTGCGGCCCGGCTTCTGGTACGGCCGCCGCCTGGTCGCCCGGCTGCGCGCGGCGCACACCGCGGCGGGGCTGCTCACCGTGGCCGCCGCCGTCGCCACCCCGGCGGTCCGCTTCGACCGCCGGCCGGGCGGCCCCGCGGCACCGGACGCCCTCGGACTGCTGCTGACCGCGGCGCTGCTCGGCTGGGCGGTCGCGGTCGTCGTGGTCGTCTGCCGCCGGGGCCGCAGCGAGAACCGCCTCGACCGGCGGCTCGACCGGCACCTCGTGCGCTCCCTGCCGCTCGGCGCACTCGCCCTGCTGCTGTGCGCCCTGGTGTACGCCGGCTGGGCCCGTCCCGGCTGGCGGTCCGCCGGGCGGCTGCCCGGCGACCCGGCCTTCGGCGGCCTCATACTGTCCCAGGGCCTGCTCGTCATCGCCCTCGCCGCCGTGGCCGGATACCTGTACCGGCGTCGCCCCGACCCGGGCGCCGGGATGCGCGGCCTCGGCGGCCCCGCCGTCACGCTGCTCGCCTGCGCGCTGGGCGGAGTGATGTCCGGCGGCGTCGCCCAGCGCGTCGCCGACTGGCTCGACGGCACCCGCGCCTCCCTCGCCGGGCCGCCCGTGCTGCTCACCTGGCAGGCGTCCGCGATCCCGCCGGCCCTCGCGGTCCTGCTGGTCCTCGTCGCGCTGCTCGCGGCGCGCACCGCCCGGCTCGCCCGCGCCGAGCGGCGCCGCGTGCGCCGGGAGCACCCCGGCGAACCCGAGGACGCCGCCCGGACCCGGGCCATCGCGCAGGCCCGGGCCATGGCCACGCTCACCGACCGGGCGCCCCTCGTCGTCACCGTGCTCGCCGTCACCACCCTGCTGCTGGGCACGCTCGCCCTGGCCGGCGCCCTCGCCACGGGGAAGACCCCGGACGGGGCGGCCCGCCGCACCCACCACCTCGTCCAGGCCGTGGCCGAGACCTCCCAGGCGCTGGGCTCCTGGCTGGTCGGGCTCGGCTTCCTGCTCTTCGTGACCTGGGGCAGACGCGCCTACAAGGACGCCTCGGCCCGGCGCACCATCGGCATCCTCTGGGACGTCGGCACGTTCTGGCCGCGCGCCGCCCACCCCTTCGCACCGCCCTGCTACGCCGAACGCGCGGTGCCGGACCTGACCTGGCGCATGGCCACCTGGACCCGGCGCACCGGCGGCCGGCTGGTGCTGTCCGGGCACTCCCAGGGCAGCGTCCTCGCCGCCGCGGCGGCCTGGCAACTGCCCCCGTCCGTACGCGGACGCGTCGCCCTGCTCACCTACGGCTCCCCGCTGGAGCGCCTGTACGGCCGCTGGTTCCCCGCCCACTTCGGCCCGCCGGCGCTGGCCGCCCTGCACCAGGACATCGCCTGCTGGCGCAACCTGCACCGCCGCACCGACCCCATCGGCGGTCCGGTCCGCGTCCCCGGCTCCACCGGTCCGGAGGTCGACCACGCCGCGCTGTCCGACCCCCTCGCCTACGGCCGCACGCCCGAGCATCCGCTGCCCGCGCCGATCCTCGGCCACTCCGACTACCAGGCCGACCCCGCCTTCACCCGCGAACGCGCGGCCCTCCTCACCCGCCTCTGCCCCGAAGTCCCGGGCCAGCGACCCGGCACGGACACCTGACCCCGGCGTGCTCACGTCGGCGAGGCGAGTCTAATCAACTTTTACTAGTGGCATACGGGGGTGTACGCTGCCCGGGCGATCAAGTAGCCAATCTTGACTAGTGAGTTGATCCGGTCCGCCCTCCGTCGAAGGAGCCCGCATGATCACGCTGCCCGACACCGGCTACACCCCGACCCCGGAAGACCGCGCGAGCCTGGACGCCTGGTTCGCCGAGTACGACGCGGCGAGCGGCAAGCGCGACGTCGAGCGCATGGCCGGCATGGCGGTCTTCCCGCTCAACCTGGTGAGCGACGACTCCGCGGGCGACGGCCGCTCCGCGCAGTGGGACCGGGAGCGGTTCGTCGCGACCATGACCGAGGTGATGGGCGACGGCGGCCAGGACATCACCTTCGAGTCCACCCGGACACCGGTGTTCCTGTCGCCCGCGATGGCCGTCGTCTTCACGGACTCGGCCATGACCGCCGACGGCGTCACACAGCGGCTGCGCTACGCCGACATCCTGCTCCGGCGCAACGGGACATGGGCCTTCCAGACCATGGCCCAGGGCGGCTGGGGCGACAACCTGTAGCCGGCGGGAGCGGTGCCGCAGCCGCCCGGCGGCTCAGGGCAGCTCCGGCAGGTCCTCCGCGTACAGCAGGGTCAGGTCGTCGGTGGTCGGGTCGGGGAACTGGGCGACGCGGCTCGCGTGCCGCTCCACCATCGCCTCGAACGTCTGCCGCGCGGTCCGGCCGTTGCCGAACGCCGCGCCCTTCGGGATCGCAGTGAAGTATTTCAGCAGCTCCTCGGAGACGCCCGGCGCGAGCCGGTACTCGTGCTCGTCGGCCTGCTGCTCCACGATCCGCAGCAGTTCCCCGGGGCCGTAGTCGCCGAAGGTGATGGTGCGGGAGAACCGGGAGGCGACACCCGGGTTGACGGAGAGGAAGCGCTCCATCTCCGCGGTGTACCCGGCGACGATCACCACCACCGAGTCCCGGTGGTCCTCCATCAGCTTCACGAGCGTGTCGATGGCCTCCTTGCCGAAGTCCCGCCCGGCGTCCTCGGGGGAGAGCGCGTACGCCTCGTCGATGAACAGCACACCGCCGCGCGCCCGCTCGAACGCCTCCTGGGTGCGGATCGCGGTCGAGCCGATGTGCTCGCCCACCAGGTCGACCCGGGACACCTCCACCAGGTGGCCCTTCTCCAGCACGTCCAGCGCGGCGAGGATCTCGCCGTAGAGCCGGGCGACCGTGGTCTTGCCGGTGCCGGGGGAGCCGGTGAAGACCAGGTGCCGCTTCACGGATGCCGCCTTCAGCCCCGCCCGCTGCCGGCGCCGGCCCACCTCGATCATGTCGATCAGCGCCCGCACCTCGTGCTTGACGCTCTCCAGGCCCACCAGCGCGTCGAGTTCCCCCAGCACGTCCTTCGACGTCCGGTCCGGCCGCGCCGGTTCCGTGACGGCGGCGGCCGGCTCCGGCTCCGCCGCCCGCTGCCCGGGCAGCGCGCCGAGGAGACCGGCGCTCTGCGTCACCGTCTGCACGGCCGTCTCCCGGGCCACGGGCGTACGGGGGCCGCCGCTCTCGTCGCTGGTGCAGTCCGCCACGTCCGGTCCCGACCCGGAGCCCGCGTCCGGGCCCCCGTCGGCGAACTCGTAGCCGCCGCGCGCGCACCGTTCCGTCCGGCACTTGCGCAGCGTGGTGCTGCAGCCGTCGATCACGTGGAAGCCGTACCCGCCGCTGCCGGTGACCCGGCAGCCGAGGAAGCTGCCCCGGCCGCCCGCGGAGACGTAGAAACCGGCCTCGGCGGGGGAGCCGACCGTGCAGCGCTCGATGGTCGGGTCGGCGCCCTTGGTGACGATCACGCCGGTCTGGGTGCCGTCCAGGGTGCAGTTGTTGAGCGTGCCCCCGCTGCCGTGGTCGCGGAACCAGGCGCCGGTCGCCGCGTCCCTGATCCGGCAGTCGTCGAGCTGCGCGGTCGCCCCGTCGCTCACCGACACGGCCGTGTTGCGCACCTGGGACAGATCGCTGTCGACGACGTCCGCGCGCGAGCCGCGGTCCAGCACGAACAGCGCGTCGGGCACGTCGTGCACGCGGCAGGAGTCGAGCACGGCGGTGGCGCCGTCGCTCACCCAGACGGCCGGGTAGTCACCGGTGCTGTCGAAGATCTCGCACTGGTTGGCGTCCACCCGGGTCCCCGGGTCCCACACCGACAGGCCGTTGCGCCCGAACCGGCGGACCGTCGTCCGGGTCAGCGTGAGCACCGAGCGGGAGCGCAGGTCGACCGCGTTCTCCGGGATGTCGTGGATGCGGCAGTCGGCGAGCGTGAGCACCGCGTCGGTGTCCAGGGTGATGCCGTCGGCGGTGGTGCGGTGCACGTCGCAGTCGGTCAGGTGCGCGGTGGCCCGCTGGGTGACCTGCACGCCGGAGCCGCGCACCTCGTAGATCTCGCACCCCACCGCCTCCAGCCCGGAGTTCTCACCGGTCGCGGTGATCCCGGTGCCCGAGGCGTGGTGCACCCGGCAGCGCTCCAGCCGCGGGTGGGCGCCGCCGCGGACCGCCACGCCCGCCTGCCCGGCCGCCACGACCTCGCACTCCTCGAACACCCCGCCCCC
This sequence comes from Streptomyces sp. NPDC025833, assembly GCF_055558055.1. Classification (NCBI taxonomy): domain Bacteria; kingdom Bacillati; phylum Actinomycetota; class Actinomycetes; order Kitasatosporales; family Streptomycetaceae; genus Streptomyces; species Streptomyces sp. NPDC025833. The sequence continues at coordinate 215,623 of NZ_JBVHNF010000015.1, read as the reverse complement.
GCCGTCGAGTACGGCGATGCCGATGCCGGCCGGGTTGTCGACGGTGCACCGGCGCACGGTCGGCCGGGCGCCGCCGCGCACCTCGATCCCGGCGGCGGACCGGGTCACGATCCGCACGTCCGTCAGCTCGGGCGTGCCCTCCTCGACCAGCAGCGCGGGCGCCGCCGCGTCCTGGCCCTCCACGTGCAGGTCCTGCACCACGGCCGAGGCCCGCACGGTCAGCGGCACGCCGTCCGGCGGCGCGATCCGCACGGAGCCGGACGAACCCTCGGGCCCGCGCAGCGTCACCGCCCGTTCGACGACGAGGTTCTCCCGGTAGGTGCCGGGGGCGATCGTGAGGACGTCGCCGTCCGCGGCGGCCTCCAGGGCGGCGGTGAGCGAAGCGTACTCACCCGTGCGGCGCCGCCACCGCGACGTACCGGTGTGCGTCACCTGGACCGTGCCCTGTGCCATGGCGTTGCTGTGCCCCCACCTAGTCGTACTGATGGCTCGCCGCCCGTCGGGGCGCTGCCGCCGTGACCGGCCTCCGGTCACGGATCCGCGGGCCGTCGCCGCCGGCGTTCCGGCCGGTCCACCGTAGCGTGTGCCGGGACGCCCGGTTGACCAGAGCCGGAAGGCCGTCAGCCGCCGGTGCCCGCCTTGCCCCAGTCCGGGCCCGCCCGGTCCCACTCCCGGTCCCAGCGCGCGTACCGCCGCCGGACCAGGCGCCGCAGGATCAGACGGCGGCCGCCCTCGGCCAGGGCCGCGGTCAGCAGGGCCGCGCCGAGCCCGGCGAACACGGCGTGCGCCGTCGCCGTGGCGCCGTCCGGCGGACGGGTCGTCAGCCGGCCGCGCGGGTCGGTCCAGAGCCGGAAGCGGTCGCCCGGGCGCGGGGTCGCGAGATCGGCGAGGGCCGGGCCGTACCGCGGGGTGCCGTCCGGCCCGGTCCACCGCGCGACGACACGGCTGCGCGGCTCGCGGCCGGGGGACGTCTCGGGGTCTGCCTCCGGCAGGGCGCCGCGCAGCACCCGCAGCACCGTGGCCGTGACGAGATGGCGCGCGTGCTGCTGCCGCCGGGCGTCCCGCTGGAGCGACTCCCCGGCGGACACGCCGACCAGACAACCCGTCAGGGGCGCCACCACGGCGATCAGCAGCAGCGCCACGAGCGCCAGCCACGCCTCGGCCAGATCGGTCGTGCGGCACAGCGGATTGCGTCGCCAGCGCCACAGCCCCCCGAGTGCCCGCACGCCCCCGACCCCCTTCCGGTAAGCCGACGTCCCAGGCGCCCGCCCCGGCCCGCACGGCACGCCGTCGCCCCCGCGGGGTGCCCGGCTCCGCACGCGGGCCCCTCACGGTTCCCTCACGCTTCCCCAACGCGCAGACGGTGCCCCCGGTTCCCGTCGTACGGATCAGCCTGGTTCAGCCTGGATCAGTCGCCCGGGCGCCGGCGCACCCGGACCGGGTCGCCGACCCTGATCGTGCCGCGGGAGAGGGGCACGACGTTCTGCCCGAACACCAGCTTCCCGGCGATCCTGCGGTGCCGGGCCAGGGTCCGCAGCGGTTCCCGGCCGCGTACCGCCGTCTCCTGGTCGGTAGTGGTCACGACGCACCGGCCGCTCGGCCTGGCGACCCGGAACACCACCTCGCCGACGGAGATCTCCGTCCAGTGGTCCTCGGCCCAGGGCTCCGTGCCGGCGACGACGACGTTGGGCCGGAACCGGTCCATGGGCAGCGGGCCCTCATGGGCGTCGCGGCCGCCTGCGACGAGGGCGTTCAGGGCGTCCAGCGAGGCCGCCGTGGTGACCAGCAGGGGGTAGCCGTCGGCGAAGCTCACCGTCTCGCCGGGCAGGGCGTACGCGGGGTCGACCGGGCGGCGGGCGGCCGGGTCGTCCATGTGCACCAGACGGACCTCGGCCCCGAGGTAGGCGCTGCACCAGGCGTGCGCGGCCGGTGCGGCCGGGACGGCCTCCACCTTCGTGCCGAACACGCTCACCGGCACGGTCCCCACCGGTCCGGGCACCTCGACCGGCAGCGCTGTCCGGCCGGGCGCGGACAGCAGGACGCCGCCGCCGGCCAGAGGCTCGGCGGCGGCCTGCGCGAGGCTCGGGTACTCGCGCTGTGTGACGACCTTTCCCCCGTCGTCGATCAGCGTCCAGCGCCGGTCACCGGCCAGGCCCCAGGGCTCCACGACGGCCTCCCGGAGCGACACGGCTCGGAACGCCTTGACCGGGTGGACGTGGATCGACTGCACTTCGGCGTTTCCCATGCCGCCCATCGTGCCAGCCGGCACGGACGGCCCCGGGCGCGCCGATCAGTAGCCGCGGTACTGCTGGTTGTTGTACGGGTCCTGGTACGGAGCGGGCGCGGGCCGCGGCGCGGCCGGACGCATGGCCTCGTACCCGTTGCCGGCCGCCATCGGCCGCTGCTGCTGCGGGGCCTGCGGACCGGGGTAGCCGCGCGGGGCGCTCGCCTGCTGCGGGATGTACGCCGTGGGCGCCTGGTGCAGCGGAGCGGGCTGCGGCTGCTGCGGGTAGCCGTAGGCGGGGGGCTGCGCGGAGGGGGCCGCCGGGAGGGCGGGGAGGGCCGACGGCAGGGCGGGCAGGCTGCTGCCCGTGTCGTAGGCGGCGGGGACCCGGATCGGGGCGATCTGCGGGGTGCCACGCTCGGCGACGAGCGAGTCGTAGATCGGGGTGTCCGGGAAGGAGGCGGAGTAGTAGCCGCCACCATAAGTGGAGCGGGGGGAGGTCATGGCACATAAGTTAAGCCCACGATGTGCTGGTTGGGGAGACCGATAAGACGGTTGTTTTCCGTGTCGGCGGGGGCCCGGGACCTCCAATGGGAGCGAACTCGGCAAAATGGGACGCCTGTCGACGTTTGGATCGCATAAAGGTCGCGTTCCTCCCGGGTTACCGCCGGTTGGCCGCCGATCTTGCGGTGCCGCCCGCGGGTACGCGGCACCGGGCATAGGTTGTCCGGGAAGCGACGCCCCCGGCCGGGACGGTCCGGACGGAGGACGATGACGGGAAGCCGACACACGATGGGGGCGGACATGGCCATGCCGAAAGGCTCGAACACCCCGGTGCCGAGCACGGCGCTGCGCGTCGAACTGGGCTGGCGGTCCGGCCCGGGAGTACCGGACGCCGACGCCTCGGCACTGCTGCTGGTGTCCGGAAAGGTGCGCACCGACGGGGACTTCGTCTTCTACAACCAGCCCGCCCACGCCTCCGGCGCCGTGCGCCACGAGGGCAAGCGGACGGCCGGCGACCGGGTCACCGACAGCCTGCTGGCCGACCTCCCCCAGGTGGAGGGCGCCGTCGAGCGGATCGTCCTCGCGGCCTCCGCGGACGGCGGCACGTTCGCACAGGTCCCGGACCTCTACATCGAGGTGACCGACGCCGCCTCCGGGCAGGTCGTCGCCCGCTTCGACAGCCCCGGCGCGAGCGTCGAGACGGCCTTCGTGCTCGGCGAGCTCTACCGCCGCCAGGGCGGCTGGAAGTTCCGGGCCGTCGGCCAGGGCTACGGCAGCGGACTCGCCGGACTGGCAACGGACTTCGGCATCGGCGTGGACGAACCCCCGCGCGCGGCACCGGCCCCGCCCCCGGCCGCCGCGCCCCCACCGCCCGCCGCGGCCCCGGCCGCCGTGCCGCCCCGCCCGGCCACCGCCCCGGCGCCGCCGCCCGCCCCCGCCGCCCCGCCGGTCAGCCTCTCCAAGGTCACGCTCACGAAGGCGGCGCCGTCGGTGTCGCTGGCCAAGCAGGGCGGCACCTCCGGTGTCCTGCGGGTCAACCTCAACTGGCAGATGCGCAGGCAGCCTTCGGGCTGGGGCAGCCGCTGGGGCGGCCGGGGCGCCGACCTCGACCTCGACCTGTGCGCCCTGTACGAACTCACCGACGGCCGCAAGGGAGTCGTGCAGGCCCTCGGCAACGCCTTCGGCTCGCTGCACCGGCCGCCGTACATCCACCTCGACGGCGACGACCGGACCGGAGCCGTGGCCGACGGCGAGAACCTCACCGTCAACCTCGACCACCAGCGCGAGTTCCGGCGCATCCTCGTCTTCGTCACCATCTACGAGGGCGCCAGTTCCTTCGCCGACCTGCACGCCACCGTCACCCTCCGGCCGCAGCACGGCGCCCCCGTCGACTTCTCGCTCGACGAGTGCACCGTCGCCTCCCCGGTGTGCGCGCTCGCCCTGATCACCAACACCGGCGGCGACCTCCTCGTCCGGCGCGAGGCGCGGTACCTGGTGCCGGAGCGCGGCACGAGCCCGCAACGGGCCATGGACCGCGCCTACGGCTGGGGCATGAACTGGACCCCCGGCCGCAAGTGACCGGGCCTCAAGCCTCGTCGGCCACGGCGCCCGGGCGGGCGTAGGTGCGGCCCTTCCAGGCGGCCCCCCGCCCGCGGTGGTGCTGCACCGCGGAGTCGGCCGTCATCAGCAGGTACAGCGCCGCGGTGAACGGCAGCAGCGGGGCGAGCCACAGCGGCTGCCGGTAGTAGCGCAGCATCGGCACGTACGTGCCCGCCATCACCGCCCACGCCGACGCCCCCGCGAGCGCGGTCGCCGCACCGCCGCCGGCCGCGCCCACGGCCACGGCGGCCGGCGGCACCAGGTACACCAGCGCGAGCCCGGCGACCGTCCCCAGGAGCAGCAGCGGGTTGTGCCGGAGCTGCGCGTACGCGCTGCGCGAGACCATCCGCCACAGGTCGCCCAGGCGCGGGTAGGGACGCACGCTGTCCACCCGGTCGGCCAGCCCCAGCCACACGTGGCCGCCCGCACCCTTCACGGCGCGCGCGAGCGCCACGTCGTCGATGACGGCGTGCCGGATCGAGTCCGGGACGCGCGCCTTCTCCGCCATGTCCGCGCGCAGCAGGACGCAGCCGCCCGCCGCCGCGGCCGTCCGCCCTCCCCTGCGGCCGATCCACCGGAAGGGATAGAGCTGCGCGAAGAAGTACACGAACGCCGGGACCACGAGCCGCTCCCACGGGCTCACCACCCGCAGCCGCGCCATCTGCGACACGACGTCGAAGCCCCCGGTGCGGGCCGCCGCCACCAGCGCGCGCAGGCTGTCCGGCGCGTGCGCGATGTCCGCGTCCGTCAGCAGCAGGTACTCGGGGTCCCGCGCGCGTGCCAGCCCGATGCCGTGCCGCACCGCCCACAGCTTGCCCGTCCAGCCCGCCGGCGGCTCACCGGGCGATCCCACCGTCAGCGGCAGCCCCCCGTGCCGCCGGGACAGCTCGCGGGCCAGCTCCCCGGTGCCGTCCGTGCTCCCGTCGTCCACGAGGAAGACCTCGGCCCGCCCCGGATAGTCCTGCGCCAGCAGCGACGGCAGGCTCGCGGGCAGCACGGCGGCCTCGTCGCGGGCCGGCACGACCACGCAGACCGGCGGCCACGCGTCCGGATCCCGGCGCCGCGGCAGCCGGACGTCGGTGCGCCAGAAGAAGCCCTGGGCGAGCAGCAGCCAGCACCAGGCGGCCAGTGACACGACGGTGATCCACAGGAAGGCGCTCACGGCCGCAGTCTGCCCCACCCCGGCGGCCCACAGGGGCGCATCGTCTATCGTGGCCAGGTGAAGATCGCGCTCATGGACTCCGGAATCGGCCTGCTTCCCGCTGCTGCGGCGGTACGCCGGCTGCGGCCCGACGCGGATCTCGTGCTCTCGTGGGACCCGGACGGCATGCCGTGGGGACCGCGCACCCCGCAGGACATCACCGAGCGGGCCGTCGCCGTCGCCGGGGCCGCCGCCGCGCACCGGCCCGACGTCCTGATCGTCGCCTGCAACACCGCCTCGGTGCACTCCCTGCCGGCGATGCGCGCCCGCTTCGAGCCGGACCTGCCGATCATCGGCACCGTCCCGGCGATCAAGCCCGCGGCCGCGGGCGGCGGACCCGTCGCGATCTGGGCCACCCCGGCCACGACCGGCAGCGCCTACCAGCGCGGGCTCATCGAGCGCTTCGCCGACGGCGTGAGCGTGACCGAGGTGGCGTGCCCGGGCCTCGCCGACGCCGTGCACCACGCGGACGAGACGGCCATCGACGCCGCGATCGCCTCGGCCGCCGCCCGCACCCCGGACGACGTGACCACGCTCGTCCTGGGCTGCACCAACTACGAACTCGTCGCCGAACGCATCCGGGCGGCCGTCCAGCGGCCCGGCCGCCCGCCCCTCGTCCTGCACGGCACGGCGGGAGCGGTGGCCGCGCAGGCCCTGCGCCGGATCGGCGTGGAGCCGGCCCCGGCCGCCGTCGCCGGCACCGGCCTCACCGTGCTGCTGAGCGGTCGCGAGGCGACGCTCCCGGACACCGCGCTGTCCTACGCCGAGGGCCGCTTCCTCCGGGCGGTCAGCTCCGTCCGCTGACCCGCGGGACACGGCCCCGGCGGCCCGGCCCGCCGCGCTCCGCCCGGGCCGGCCGTCCCGCGCCTTGCCCTACCCGCGCGGCGAAACCTGGGTAACCTCATAGTCATGAGGGACCACCCCGACGGCGACGACAGGCCCCACCCGGACGTCTGGACGGGACGGGCCACCAACCGGGTCCAGTGGCTGCTCGCCCTGGTCGGAGCCGCCTGCATGGCACTGGGCATCGAACTGGCCGTCGACTCGGCCTGGACCTCCGGCGTCGCCCCGCTGGTGATGTCCGTCGTGGGCTGCATCGCGGCGGGCCTGCTGGTCCTCTTCGGCACGCTCGCCTTCGTGCACGTCGACCTCAAGCTGGACAAGGAGTGCGTCGAGGTGCGCTGCGGGCACGCGGGGCTGCCGCGCCGCCGCATCCCGCTCTCCCACGTGGCCGGCGCCGACTTCACCGCCGTGGTCACCCCCCGGCAGTGGGGCGGCTGGGGCTACCGCTGGCGCCCCGAGAAGGGCACCGCGGTCGTCGTGCGCCGCGGCGAGGGCATCGTGCTGCGCCTGTGGGACGGCCACACCTTCACGGTCACCGTCGACGACGCCGAGGCGGCCGTGCGGGTCATCAGGGACCGGCTCCGCACGATCAGGCCGGGTACGGCGGGCTGACGGGGTCACCCGGAGTCGGGCTTCAGGGTGTCGTCCGGCAACGGGTCTTCGGCGGGGTGCCGCGGACTCCGCCCAACCCTGTACCGGGTTAGGTGTGTGGGCAGCCCACATATGAGCAGCCCACACCCGCATGCCGGTCCGGCCGCGACGTCGAGGGACGACCGCGCGGCCGAGGACCGGGCGGACCGGCGCGGCGCATGACCGGGCCGGACGCGAGACGCGGGGTACGGCGGGAATCCGCCAGGCGCGGCCGCCCGGCGGTCCGGGGTGGTCCTGCCGCCGCTCCCACGGCCCCGGGACCCGCGCCCACCAGCCACGACCGCCGTGCGCCCGGGGCGGAGCATCCTGTCGGCGGTGGCGCGGGCCGCCGTACACTCACCCGGGTGACCGTCACCGCACCTTCCGTGGACCAGCCGGACCAGCTCCGGACGCGCACCGCCCCCGGCGCGCGCCGTGGCCGATTGCTGCGCCTGGTCCCGGCCGCCGCCTCCGCGCTCTGCGGAGTGCTGCTCTACGTCAGCTTCCCGCCCCGGACCCTGTGGTGGCTGGCCCTGCCCGCCTTCGCCGGCTTCGGCTGGCTGCTGCGCGGCCGGAGCTGGAAGGCGGCCCTCGGCCTCGGCTACCTGTTCGGGCTCGGCTTCCTGCTGCCGCTGCTGGTGTGGACGAGCGTGGAGGTCGGGCCCCTCCCGTGGGTGGCCCTGGTCGCCGTCGAGGCGCTCTTCCCGGCCCTGGTCGGCGTGGGCGTCGCGGCGGTCTCCAAGCTGCCGGCGTGGCCGGTGTGGGCCGCGGCGGTGTGGACGGCGGGCGAGGCGGTACGCGCGCGTGCCCCCTTCAGCGGCTTCCCCTGGGGAAAGATCGCGTTCGGTCAGGCCGACGGCGTCTTCCTGCCGCTCGCCGCGGTGGGCGGCACCCCCGTGCTCGGCTTCGCGGTCGTCCTGTGCGGTTTCGGACTGTACGAGGCCGGCCGGCTGATCGCCGAGCGGCGCCGGACCCGCACCGTGCGGCGGGCCGCCGCGACCGCCGCGCTGCTGAGCGTCGCCGTACCGGTCGTGGGCGCGGTCGCGGCCGGGGCCCTGGTCAGCGACAAGGCGGAGGCCGGCACCGCGACCGTGGCCCTCATCCAGGGAAACGTGCCGCGCGCCGGGCTGGAGTTCAACGCCGAGCGCCGGGCCGTGCTCGACTACCACGCCCGCGAGACGCACAAGCTCGCCGCCGGCGTCAGGGCGGGCAAGGTGCCGAAGCCCGACTTCGTCCTGTGGCCGGAGAACTCCTCCGACATCGACCCCTTCGAGTACGCCGACGCCGCGACCGTCATCGAGCAGGCCGCCAAGGACGTGGACGTGCCCGTCTCGGTCGGCAGCGTGGTCGGGCGGGACGGCGATCTGTACAACGAGCAGATCCTGTGGGACCCGGCCGGGGGACCGACGCAGACGTACGACAAGCGGCAGATACAGCCCTTCGGCGAGTACCTCCCGCTGCGCTCGCTCGTCGGCGCGATCAACAAGGACTGGACCGAGATGGCCCGGCAGGACTTCAGCCGGGGCGGCAAGCCGGGTGTGTTCGACATCAAGGGCACGAAGGTCGGCCTGGCCACCTGCTACGAGGCCGCCTTCGACTGGGCCGTGCGGGACACGGTGACGCACGGCGCCGAGATGATCTCCGTGCCGAGCAACAACGCCACCTTCGACCGCAGCGAGATGACCTACCAGCAGCTCGCCATGTCCCGCGTCCGCGCCGTCGAGCACAGCCGCACCGTGACCGTGCCGGTGACCAGCGGGGTCAGCGCGGTCATCATGCCGGACGGGCGGATCACCCAGAAGACCGGCATGTTCGTGCCCGCCCACCTCGTCCAGAAGGTGCCGCTGCGCACCTCCGAGACCCCGGCCACCAGGCTGGGCGTCCTCCCGGAGATCGCCCTGGTGCTGGTCGCCGCGGGCGGGATCGGCTGGGCGGTGGGGTCCGGCCTGCGCACCAGGCGCGCGGGCGGCGCGTAGCCGCGCGGCCACCCCGCGACCGCGGGCACGACCGGGACACGGCCCGGACGTGCCCGGGGCGGACTGCGCCCGATCGCTGCACCACTGTGCCTGACCGCGGCACGACTGCCTCCGAGCGTGGCACCACTGTGCCTGACCGGCGTACGACTGCCCCCGAGCGCGGCACCACGGCGTCCGGTCGCGGCGGCACTGAGCGCCCGGCTGCGGCAGCACCGCGCACGGTCGCGGCACGACCGCCGTACGGGTTCCGGAGTGGCCGGGTGCGGCGGTGCGGCCGCTAGGGTCGGGCCATGGCTATCCCCGAATTCATTCGCGCGCTCAGGGTTTCCGCGGGCCGGCAGCTGCTCTGGCTGCCCGGAGTCACCGCGATCGTTTTCGACGACGAGGGCAGGGTGCTGCTCGGCCGGCGGACCGACACCCGCAGGTGGTCGGTGATCGGCGGCATCGCCGAGCCGGGCGAGCAGCCCGCGGCCTGTGCGGTGCGGGAGGTCTTCGAGGAGACGGCGGTGCGCTGTGTGGCCGAGCGGGTGGTCCTGATCCAGGCACTGGAACCGGTGACGTATCCCAACGGGGACACCTGCCAGTACATGGACATCACCCTCCGCTGCCGGGCCGTGGGCGGCGAGGCGCGGGTCAACGACGACGAGTCGCTGGAGGTCGGCTGGTTCGGGGTGGACGCGCTGCCCGAACTGGACGAGTTCGCGCTGCTCCGGATCAAACAGGCCATGTCCGATGCACCCACATGGTTTGACCCTATGACTGTCGGCTGAACTATGGGTGGTCACCACATGTGGTGACCATGGGGTTCTGCTTAGGGTCGGTACATGACCTCGCCCACCCCCCTGACCGGCCCCGACCCCTGCGCCCAGCCGCTCGCCCTGGACCTCGCCGGCCGTACGGCGCTCGTCACCGGTGCCGCCGGCGGCATCGGCCGCGCCTGCGCGCTGCGGCTGGCCGCCGCCGGGGCCGAGGTGCGCGCAGTCGACCGGGACGCCGCCGGCCTGGCCGAGCTGGCCCGGCGGGCGGAGCGGGCCGGCGACCTGGCCGGCACCGTCGTACCGCGGGTCGTGGACCTCACCGACCTGGACGCCGCCGAGCGCGCCGCCGAGGGCGCCGACGTGCTGGTCAACAACGCCGGCCTGCAACTCGTGCGGTCCATCGAGGAGTTCCCGCCCGAGGTGTTCCACACGGTGCTGACCGTAATGCTGGAGGCGCCCTTCCGCCTCATCCGCGGCGCCCTTCCGCACATGTACGCCCGGGGGTGGGGCCGGATCGTGAATGTGTCCTCTGTCCATGGTCTGCGCGCCTCGGCCTATAAGTCCGCCTATGTGGCCGCCAAACACGGCCTCGAAGGACTGTCCAAGACGGCCGCGCTGGAAGGCGCCCCCCATGGCGTCACCTCGAACTGTGTGAACCCGGCCTATGTGCGCACGCCCCTGGTCGAGAAGCAGATCGCCGACCAGGCAGCGGCGCACGGCATTCCGGCGGAGCGCGTGCTCACCGATGTCCTGCTGAAGGACAGCGCGCTGCGGCGGCTGATCGAACCCGAGGAGGTCGCCGAGGCGGTGGCCTACCTGTGCAGTCCGCAGGCGTCCTTCGTCACCGGCACCTCGCTCGTCCTGGACGGCGGGTGGACGGCCCACTGACCGCGCCGACGGCCCCGGCGCCTGCACCGGCCCCCGCCCTGCTTCCGGTCCTGGTCGCTGCCCCGGCCCGCGCGCCTGTCCCTTTTCCGGCCCCAGCCCCCGCTCCGGCCCCGGCCTCTGTCCCGGTCCCGGCCTCTGTCCCGGCTCCGGTCCTGCTCGGTGTCCCGGGCCCGGGCCCGGGAGTTTTCCACAGGCAGGCCGGGCCGGGCGGCCGATACGGAATCCTGTGACCATGTCCCGCGATCACCTTCAGCCGGTGCCGTCCAGCCGCAGCGCCGAGGCCGCGTACCTCGACCTGCTGACCCGCGACGCCTCCGTGGAAGCCTATGAGCAGCCGGTCCTGCGCGCCCGCGCCGAGGGTGAGCCGGCCGGCCGGATCGCCGCGCTGGAGGAGGCGAGGCTGCTCGCCCTGCGCGTGCGTGCGGAACTGGACGGACGCCGGCGGCGCGAGGCGGAGCTGTCGGCCCTCTTCGAGACCGCGCACGACCTCGCCGGGCTCCGCGACCTGGACGCCGTCCTGCAGGCCATCGTCCAGCGTGCCCGCTCCCTGCTCGGCACGGACGTCGCCTACCTCAGCCTCAACGACCCCGCCCGCGGTGACACCTACATGCGGGTCACGGAGGGTTCCGTCGCCGCCCGCTTCCAGCAGTTGCGCCTCGGCATGGGGGAGGGGCTCGGCGGGCTCGTCGCCCAGACCGCGCGGCCGTACGTCACCGACGACTACTTCAAGGACGCCCGGTTCCAGCACACGCACTCCATCGACTCCGGGGTCCGCGACGAGGGCCTGGTCGCCATCCTCGGCGTCCCCCTGATGCTCGGCCCGCACGTGATCGGCGTCCTCTTCGCTGCGGACCGGCGGGCCCGGGTGTTCGAACGCGCGCAGATCGCGCTGCTCGGGTCCTTCGCCGCGCTCGCCGCGGCGGCCATCGACACCGCGAACCTGCTCACCGAGACCCGCGCCGCCCTGGCCGGCCTGGAGCGCGCCAACGAGATCATCCGGGACCGCAGCGCCGTCATCGAGCGGGCGTCCGAGGTCCACGACCGGCTCGCCGAACTCGTCCTGCGCGGGGGCGGTGTCCACGACGTGGCCGCCGCCGTCTCCCAGGTCCTCGACGGAGCCGTGGAGTTCACGGAGGCCGGGACGGCGCCGGCCGCCGCGCTGGAGGCGTCCCGCGCCGAGGGGCACGCCGTACGGCACGGCGGGGACTGGATCGCGGCGGTTGCCGCGGGCGGCGAGCTCCTGGGCGCGCTGGTGCTGCGCGGCCACCCCGGCCTGGACCCGGTCGACCAGCGCACCCTGGAGCGCGCGGCGATGGTGACCTCGCTGCTGCTGCTCGCCCGGCGCTCCGCCGCCGAGGCCGAACAGCGGGTGCGCGGCGAGCTGCTGGACGACCTGCTGGACGCGCGCGACCGGGACCCGCGCCTGCTGCGTGAGCGCGCCAGCCGTCTCCAGGCCGATCTGACCGCCACCCACGTCGTGTTGGCCGCCCGCCTCGACGGCCCGGCGGCCGACGCCGACGAGGAGGCCGCGGCCCGCCGCCGGCTGTGGTCCGCCGCGTCCCACCTCGCGGCCACCCGGCACGGTCTGGCCGCCGCCCGGGACGGCGGCACCGTCCTGCTGCTGCCGCTGGACGCCGGCGACACCGCCACGGAGGTGGCCCGCCGTACCGCCCGGCACCTGGGCACGGCCGTCCACCAGCCCGTCACGGTCGGTGCGTCGGCGCCGGTCACGGGCCTCGCCGCGCACCCCGAGACCGTGGCCACCGCCTACGCCGAGGGCCGCCGCTGCCTGGACGCGCTGCACCTGCTGGGCCGGGCCGGGGACGGCGCCGCGGCCGAGGACTTCGGCTTCCTCGGCCTGCTCCTCGCGGGCGACCGGGACATCGCGGGCTTCGTCGAGCGGACCATCGGCCCGGTGGTGTCGTACGACGAGCGACGCGGCACGGAGCTGCTGCGCACCCTCGACGCGTACTTCGAGGGCGGGATGAGTCCGGTCCGCACCAAGGACGCGCTGCACGTCCACGTGAACACGGTGGCGCAGCGGCTGGAGCGGGTGGGCCGGCTCCTCGGCGCGGACTGGCAGGCGCCCGCCCGGGCGCTGGAGATCCAGCTGGCCCTGCGGCTGCACCGGCTGGCGGGGCCCGGACGGCGCTGACCGGCCCCGCGCGGGGGCCGGCCGGTGTGGACGCGGGCCGCGGCCCGGGTCAGACGGTGTGTGCCTCGGTGGCCGGCGCCTTCCCCGAGGACTCCCCGGCCTCGTCCTCGACCCGCGCGAGGTCCCGGTGCCGGGTCTCGCGCGAGACGGCCACCGCGATCAGGGTGAGGACGGCGGCGGCGATCACGTACAGCGCGATCGGGGTCGAGCTGTCGTAGTCGGAGAGCAGCGCGGTGGCGATGAGCGGCGCGGGCGCACCGGCCGCCACGGAGGCGAACTGGGCGCCGATGGAAGCGCCCGAGTACCGCATCCGGGTCGCGAACATCTCGGCGAAGAACGCGGCCTGGGGCGCGTACATGGCGCCGTGCAGCACGAGCCCGACGGTCACGGCCAGGATCAGGTACCCGAACGACCCGGTGTCCACGAGCGCGAAGAACGGGAACATCCACAGTCCGACCCCGGCCGCGCCCAGCAGGTACACCGGCCGACGCCCGACCCGGTCGGACAGCGCGCCCCACGCCGGGATGACGGCGAAGTGCACGGCGGAGCCGATGAGCACGGCGTTCAGCGCGGTCTGCTTGGAGACGTCGGCCGAGGTGGTGGCGTAGACGAGGATGAACGCGGTGATGACGTAGTAGCTGATGTTCTCCGCCATGCGGGCGCCCATCGCCACGAGCACGTCCTTCCAGTGGTGGCGCAGCACGGAGACCAGCGGGGTCTTCTCCTCGGCGCCCTCCCGCCGGGTCTCGGCGCGCCGGAGCGCCTCCTTGAAGACGGGCGACTCGTCCACCGACAGGCGGATCCACAGGCCGACGAGCACGAGGACACCGGAGAGCAGGAACGGAATGCGCCAGCCCCAGGAGGTGAAGGCGTCGTCGGACAGCACGGCGGTGAGCAGGGAGAGCACACCCGTCGCCAGCAACTGCCCGGCCGGCGCGCCGGTCTGCGGCCAGGACGCCCAGAAGCCGCGGCGCCGCGCGTCCCCGTGCTCCGACACCAGCAGGACGGCGCCGCCCCACTCGCCGCCGAGCGCGAAACCCTGCACCAGCCGCAGGAGGGTCAGCAGGACGGGAGCGGCGGACCCGACGGTGGCGTGGGTGGGCAGCAGCCCGATGCCGAACGTGGCCCCGCCCATCAGCACCAGGCTCAGCACCAGCAGCTTCTTGCGTCCGAGCCGGTCACCGTAGTGCCCGAACACGAGCGCCCCCAGCGGCCGGGCCGCGAACCCGACGGCGTACGTCAGGAACGACAGCAGCGTGCCGACGAGCGGGTCGGAGTCGGGGAAGAACAGCTTGTTGAACACCAGGGCGGCGGCGGAGCCGTAGAGGAAGAAGTCGTACCACTCGATGGTGGTGCCGATGAGGCTGGCGGCGACGATGCGGGGGAGGTTCGCGGGGGGTGGGGGAGCGGTGGTCTCGGAGGCCATGTGCGCCACTTCCTCAGGTGCGGTGGGGACGGGTACGTGTCGGCACACCGTAGAAACACGCACGTCAAGCGCACATGTGGCGGGGCAACATAGTTCGAGGCTGGTCTATGCGTGTGGCCACCATGTCCGCTCGGCACAGGGCGCTTCAAGGGCCCAGGTGGGAAGCCTGCGTTCCCCAACACGGCCGACAGGCGGGCGACAGGACACGCGCACGGTCCCACTCCCGGTCAGGTGCCCGGTTCCCGCCCGCGCGCCGCCGCGCGGTGCCGGGTGGGCGTGATGCCGCGGCAGCGCTTGAAGGCGACGCTGAGGGCGAAGGCGTCGGAGTAGCCGACCTCGCGGGCGATGGAGGCGACCGTGGCATCGGTGTCGCGCAGCAGATCGGCGGCCAGGGCGACACGCCACGCGGTCAGGTGGGTCAGGGGAGGCTAACCGACGAGCCGGGTGAAAGCGGCGGGCCAGGCCGGACCGGGAGACGCCCAGCTCGGCGGCGAGGGACGGCACGGTCCACGAATGGGCGGGACGGTCGTACATGAGCCGCAGCGCGCCCGCGACGACGGAGTCGTCGGTCGTGCGGTACCAGGCGGGGGGCGTGGTTCCGGGGCCGGTCGAACCAGGCGCGCAGCGTGGAGACGAGCAGCAGGTCCAGCAGCCGGTCCAGAACCGCCTGCTGGCCGGGCCTGTCGCTCCGCAACTCCCGTGCGAGGAGGGTCAGGAGCGTACGGTCGCCGTCGCCCTCCGGGACGACGAGGAGGTCCGGCAGGGAGTCCAGGAGGCGGTCGCCGATCCCCGTCCGGCCCGTGTAGGCGGCGCTGACCAGCAGGGCCGAACCCGGTTCGTCGGTGCTGGTGATGACCTGCCGGGGTGGTGACGCGGGGTCCTCGGTCACGGTGTACGGGGCGGGGGCCGCGCAGGACGGCGACGTCCCCGGGGCCGACCTCGACCGGCTCGCCGCCCGCGGGCACGATCCACACCGTGCCGTCGAGCACGGTGACCAGGGTCGGCCGGGCGCCGCTCGCGAACCGCAGGGACCACCGCGGGCTCATGACCGACCGGGTGAACACGGCTCCGCGTGCCCGCACCCCGTCCAGCAGCTCCGCCAACGTGTCCACCCCGCCAACGTAGCGGCCCGGACATGGGGATGAGCGTCTCGGCCATGGTTCCGCCGCGCACGGGAGGATCTGATGGGGCGCATGACCGAGCACACGATTCTGATCACTGGCGGCACCGGGAAGGTCGGCGGACGCGCCGTGTCCCGACTGCGCGCGAAGGGCGCCGCGGTGCGCGTGGGGTCGCGTTCCGCCGACCCCCGCTTCGACTGGACGGACCGCAGCACCTGGGACGCCGCCCTGGCGGGCGTGCGGAAGGCCTTCGTCGTACCGCACGACGGCGAGCTGCTGACCCGGCCCTTCGTCCGGCGGGCGAGGGAACTGGGGGTCGAACGCGTCGTGCTGCTGTCCGGCCGCGGCGTCGACGTCCCCGGATACGCCGGTGCGGACAGCGGCGCGGGCCGGACGCACATCGACGGCGAGGACGCCGTGCGCACCTGCGGACTGGAGTGGACGATCGTACGGCCTACGTGGTTCGCGCAGAACTTCAGCGACGGCCTCTTCCGTGACGCCGTACTGGCCGGCGAACTGCGTCTGCCCGCCGGGGACGGCGCGGCGAGCTTCGTGGACGCCGAGGACATCGCCGCGGTCGTGGTCGCGGCGCTGACCGAGGACGGGCACGTGGGCAGGACCTACGAGTTGTCCGGCCCCGGCGCGCTGACCATCGGCGAGGCGGTGGCCCTCATCTCCGGGGCCACCGGCCGCACGGTGCGCTACGTGCCCCTCCCGCCCGAGGACTTCATCGCCGAACTGGTCGCCGGGGGCTGGTCCGAGGCCGACGCCGAGGACCACGCCGACGCGGTCGGCCCGATCCGGCGGGACATGGACGGCCACCTGTCCGACGGCGTGCAGGCCGCGCTCGGCCGCCCGCCCCGGCCCTTCGCCCGGTTCGTGACGGACGCGGCCGCCGCCGGCGCGTGGCGCGACCGGCCTGGCGGGCGGCCGGTGGCGGCCACCGGCCCAGCCCACGGAGAGACCACGTCTCCGCGCCCGTGAGGTGCAACGCCCCCGCGAGCCCGGGGTGAGGGGGCGTGACACCCGAGCACCGGTGGTGCCGGTACCCGGCCCGCAGGACGGCCCGCCCCGGAGCGGGCCGACGCGACGACAGCGCACGAGGCACCGGGGAGCCGCAGGCCGTGACGGACCCGTGCACCGGAGGCGCCGGAACGGGCGGCGGGCGCCGCCGTCCCCCGGTGCGCGCCGCGGGCGCGCCGGCCCCCGGGATACTCCCTTGATCGACACGGCCGCGCTCCATAACCTCGTCCGATGGGACATGACGACCTCCCGGTCCTCGAACTCGCCTTCCCCGGCCCGGAACGCGACCGCGGTGTGGCGGCGATCCTCGACGGCCGGAAGACCGCGCTCACCGGTCTCCTGGAGATCTACGAGCACGCCGGGGAAGCGGTGCCGGTGACCGGTCAGCGCTTCTCGGTGGTCGACTCCGGCGGCCGTCCGGCCGTCACGATCGAAGTCGTCGACGTGCGCGTCGTGCCCATCAAGGAGATCGACGACGGCTTCGCGCGGGCCGAGGGGCGCGGTTACCCGGACGCCGCCGCCTGGCGGGCGGCCCACGAGGAGTTCTTCCGGAGCGACGGCGTGAGCGCGTACCTGGGACACACCCCGGTCATCGACGACGAGACCCTCGTCGTCGCGGAGCGCTTCCGCGTGGTCGGACCGGACCCCGCCCCGGACGGCCGGTGACCCGTGCCCGGGCCGACGGGAACGGGGACGGCGGGACGGGGGACGGCGGGACGGGGACCGGACCGGACTGCCCGCACCCCGGGCCGGCGAACTCAGCCGGTGCGCGTGACCGGGGCCCGCAGGCCGAGCCACTGATCGGCGTCCCAGGCCCGGAACCTCTCCGCCTCGGTGAACCCCAGCCTTGCCGCGAGGCGCAGCGAGCGGGTGTTGGCGGTCCGGGTGGCGAGCACCACCGGCTCGCCCGGAAGGACGCCTTCGAGCCAGTCCAGTGCCGCCGCGCACGCCTCGGCGGCACATCCGAAGCCCCACGCCCGCGGCAGGAACAGGTAGCCGAGGTCGACCTTCCCCACGGCGGCGGGACAGACGTGCTCCGTCGCCCTCCTGAGCAGGATCCGGCCGATCATCGCCCCGTCGAGATCGACGACGAAACTCCCGGGCCGCCGCCCGGGCACCTCGGGCATCTCGCGCTCCAGCTCGTCATGCGGGCGGGGGCCGCCGAGATGGGCGTGCACCTCGGCCGAGGCGTACAGTTCGACGAACGCCGCACGGTCCCGGGCCTCGGGCTGACGCAGCACGAGCCTCTCGGTCCTGATCGGTGCGGGCGGCCACGCTACGGCTCCGAGATCATCCATGTCGGCCAGCCAATCAACGGCCTCGGCAGCGGGCAAGACGCGCGGCCCTGCTCGGCTTTTCCCTGAGACGTCTCAGAGGTCCTTGGCCGGCCAGTCGAGCAGCCGGGCGCCGATGACCGCCGTCTGCAGCATGTAGCGGTGTGCCGGGTCGGCCGGGTCGGCGCCGGTCAGTCTGTGGATGCGTTCCAGGCGGTAGGTCATGGCCCGCACGCTGAGCGAGAGCCGGCGCGCGGCCTCGGCGGCCACGCAGCCGGAGTCGAAGTAGGCGCTGAGCGTGGAGAGGAGCGGCTCCGCGCCCCCGCGCGCGGCGGTGAGCGGGCCGAGGGTGCCGAGGACGAGGTCCGCCATGGCCTGCCGGTCCCGGGTCAGCACCGGATAGACCAGCAGGTCGGCGGCGCGCAGCACGGGTTCGTCCAGGCCCAGCCGCTCCGCCAGTTCGAGGGTGTTCAGGGCCTCCTCGTAGGACTGGACCACTCCGCCGGGGCCGGGCTGCGGGCGGCCGATCGCCACCGTGCCGCCGTCGGTGGCGGCGTGGGCCTGCTTGGCGAAGTACGGGAGGATCTCGTCCTCGTGGCCAGGGGCGACGCACAGCAGCCGGCCGTCCTTCGTGGTGAGCAGGACGTCGCGGTCGCCGAAGCGGCCCAGCAGCGCCTGTTCCACCTGCCGGGCGACCGGGGCGCCCTCCTCGTAGGCCACCGGGCCCTGAGCGACGGCGACCGCGTGGGCGTGGTAGAGGCGCAGGCCGAAGCGTTCGGCGCGTTCGGCGAGGCGGCCGAGGTCGCTGCGGCCGTACAGCAGGTCGTCGATGAACTCCCGCCGGGCCGCCTCCTCCTGGCGCACGGCCAGGCGCTGGGCGCGCTCGTAGCCCTCGGCGAAGGCGTCCACCGCCTGGTGCACGGCGGCCAGCACGGTGTCGGTCGCGCCGGGGCCGTGCGTCCGGACGGTGCGCGCGGCGGCCAGGTGGGCGCCGACGAGGGACCGCAGTCCGTAGCCCGCCTCCGCAGCCTGTTCGCCGAGGATCCGCCGGGACCCGATCTCGTCCCGGGTCAGGCGGCGGCCCGTGGCCGCGACATCGGCCAGGATGCGGGCGTAGCCGTCCAGATACCGCTCGGGAATGTCCCGCTCCGTCACCGCGCCCCCAGGTTCCGACGTGCCGGGACGCGTACGTGGCGGGTCACCGGCATGCAGACCCTAGTGAACATTGCCGGATGACGGCAATGCGCGGGTGTGTGCCGCTCGTCCATCATGACGTGCGGGGGAGCACTGCGGAAGGTCCGGGTGCCGGACACCGGCAGGTGCCCCGGTACCCGGATCCCCTGGACGGGAGCAGTGCGCCTTTCACCGACGCGCGCCTGCCTCTTCGACCGCCCCATGCCCCAAGGACGTATGCCATGTCTGTCATCGGCGTCCTCGCCATCGCCCTCATCCTCCTCCTCGCCCTCGTGCTGCTCGTCGTCTCCCGGCTGTTCCGCAAGGTGGAGCAGGGCAAGGCGCTGATCGTCTCCAAGATGCGCAAGGTCGACGTGACCTTCACCGGGCAGATCGTGCTGCCGGTGCTGCACAAGGCCGAGGTGATGGACATCTCGGTGAAGGCGATCGAGATCACCCGGGCCGGCAAGGAGGGGCTGATCTGCAGGGACAACATCCGTGCCGACATCCGGATCTCGTTCTTCGTCAAGGTCAACAAGACCGTCGAGGACGTCGTCAAGGTCGCCCAGGCCGTCGGCACCCAGCGGGCGAGCGACCAGCGGACCCTGCAGGAGCTGTTCCACGCGAAGTTCTCCGAGGCGCTGAAGACCGTCGGCAAGCAGCTCGACTTCACCGACCTGTACACCAAGCGGGAGGAACTGCGGTACCGGATCATCGAGGTGATCGGCGTCGACCTGAGCGGCTACCACCTGGAGGACGCGGCGATCGACTACCTGGAGCAGACGCCGCTGACCCAGCTCGACCCGGCCAACGTCCTCGACGCCCAGGGCATCCGCAAGATCACCGAGTTGACGGCCGTGGAGCACGTGCGCACCAACGAGGCACAGCGCAACGAGGAGAAGGAGATCACCCGGCAGAACGTCGACGCCCGCGAGGCGGTGCTGGAGCTGGAGCGCCGGCAGGCGGATGCCGAGATCAAGCAGCGGCGGGAGATCGAGACGTCCCGGGCCCGTGAGGAGGCCGAGACCGCGCGGGTGGTGGAGGAGGAGCGGCTGCGCGCCCAGTCCGCCTTCCTGCGGACCGAGGAACAGCTCGGCGTGCAGCGCGAGAACCAGGCCCGCGAGGTCGCCGTCGCCGCCAAGAACCGCGAGCGGGTCATCGCCGTCGAGAACGAGCGCATCGAGAAGGACCGCCTGCTGGAGGTCATCGCGCGGGAGCGGGAGACCCAGCTGACCAGGATCGCCGCCGAGAAGGAGGTCGAGGCGGACCGGCGGGACATCGCCGAGGTCATCCGCGAACGCGTCGCCGTGGACCGTACGGTGGCCGAGCAGGAGGAGGCCATCAAGAAGCTGCGCGTGGTCGAGGAGGCGGAGCGCCTGCGCCAGTCCGCGGTCATCGCGGCGGAGGCCGAGGCGCAGGAGCAACTGGTCAAGAACATCAAGGCCGCGGAGGCCGCCGAGCAGGCGGCCACCCACCGGGCCGCCGAGGAACTGACCCTCGCCGAGGCGCGGCTCAAGTCCGCCGACCTCGACGCGCAGGCCAAGCTGCGGCTCGCCGAGGCCGTGCGGGCCGAGGCCGCGGCCGAGGGACTGGCCGCCGTCCAGGTCCGTGACGTGGAGGCCGACGTCATCGAGAAGGCCGGCCGCGCCGAGGCGGAGGCGACCGCGGCCCGGCTGCGGGCCGAGGCCGAGGGCGCCCGGCCATGGCCCTCGCCCAGGCCGCGGCGATCGGCGAGAAGCTCAAGGCGGAGGCCGCCGGCCTCACCGAGAAGGCCGCCGCGATGGCCGCCCTGGACGAGGCGTCCCGCGGGCACGAGGAGTACCGGCTGCGGCTGGAGGCCGAGAAGGACGTCCGGCTGGCCGGCCTGGAGGTGCAGCGCAAGGTCGCCGAGGCGCAGGCCACCGTGCTCGCCACCGGTCTGGAGAACGCCGACATCGACATCGTCGGCGGCGAGTCGCTCTTCTTCGACAAGCTGGTCGGCTCCATCGCGCTCGGCAAGGGCGTCGACGCCTTCGTGCAGCACTCCACGACGGCCCAGGCGCTGGCGAAGCCCTGGCTGGACGGCACGTCGGACTTCACCGACGACATCACCCGCGTCCTGGGCTCGGTGTCCACGGCCGACGTGCAGAACCTGACCGTCTCCGCCCTGCTGATGCGGCTGATGAAGACGGACGGCAGCAACGCCGGGCACCTCCGGCAGCTCCTCGACAAGGCGGGCGAACTCGGCCTCGCCGACACCCCGCTCACCGGCCTCGACGGCGCGGCCAGGGTCTGACCGGGACCGGGCGGAACCGGAGCCGCCGCACGGGGGACGGCAGCTCCGGCACCGCCCGCCCGCCCCACCTCGAAGGGATGAACCGTCCATGGCCACCGCCCCGCGGACCGCTGCGGCCGACGCCGCCGACGCCGCCGACGCCGGCACGTACGAGGTGCTGCGCGACCGCCTGGCCGCGCAGGCAGGCGAGCTGGCGCGGCGCGCCGAACACCTCAACACGCTCCGCACCGAGGAGTTCGGCTCGGCCCGGCTGGAGCTCGCCGGCACCCTGCGGCTGCGCACGGAGCACGCGTGCGTGCCGCGTGACGCCGTGGCCGTCGGGGACGTCCTGCTCGTCGGCGCCACCGACCGGCCCGGCCCGCGCCCGCGGACGGCGGTCGCCGACGTCCTCGCGCTGTACGACCGCGACCTGAACCGGCTGCCCGACACGGCCGTACCGGGCCTGCTGGACGACCCCGCATTCGTCCGCGAGTTCGCGGAGCTGCACCGCTACTACCGGCAGGCCCGCCTGCTCCGGCTCCGCCGGCTCGACGGCAGACTCCTGGCGGTCTGGCGGACCGGCGAGAAGGCGGACGACATCCGCGTGCTGCGCTGGGCCGTGGACGAGAGCGGCCGGCCCACCTTCCTGGACGCGCGCGGCGAGCGCGACGACACCTTCCCGCCCTCCCACGACCTCACCTGGACCGGGACGACCCGCGAGGACCACGTCCTGGGCCGCCACCCGCACGTCTCCGTCCGGGGCGAGCTGTACGTCACCACCATCGGCGGCGCGCTCACCGTCAAGCTGGACAACGACACCGAGACGGGCGAGGGCATCCACAGCGAGCCGGTGGCCGAACCGCTCCAGGCGCTCGCCGACGCGGACATCGCGCACGCGCGCGTGGGCGCCCTGATCCTGCTGCGCGTACGGCCGTACAAGGAGGACGCGCACCGCTACCTGGTGTTCAACACGCTCACCAAGGAGGTCGTCCGCCTGGACGGCATCGGCCGCGCGTGCCGCCGCCTGCCCGAGGACCGGGGCATCGTGTTCCCCGACGGCTACTGCCTGGCCACCGGCGCGCACAAGGCCTACGGACTCGACGCGGCCGGGCTGGAGTTCGAGCGGGAGGTGCGCTCACCCAACGGCGAGGACGTGCTGTTCGCGTTCCACGCGCGCGGGGAGAGCCGCGGACTGCTGCTCTCGTACAACACCATCCGCGAGGAGTTCACCAACCCGCTGTCCTGCCGCGGCTGGGCCCTGTTCGAGGACGGCACCTTCGCCGTGCTGCGCGCCGAGGGCGAGGAGCCGGCGCAGGTCCACCCGGTGCAGCTGTGGAGTTCGCCCTACGTCTCCGACGCCCACGCCGCCACCGCCCCCACCGGGAGCGGCGCGCTGGGGCGCGTGGGCAACGCCGACCTCGTGCGCGGCATCTCCGCCTGCCTGTCCGTCGCCGGTCCGGCACGCGAGGGCGTCTGTACGAGCGAGGGCTACCGGGCGCTGGCCGACGCCTGCGTGCGCGCCGCCGACGCCCACCACTGGCTCGCGGACGCCGACCTGGGCGACCTGCTGGGCGCCCTGGACGCGGTGCGCGCGACGGCCGAGCAGGCGCTGGCCGAGTTCGACACCGTACGGGCGCTGACCCGGCAGGCCGCCGATGCCGTGGACGAGGCCGCCGAACGGATCGCGTCCGTCGTCCGCCGCCTGCGCGGTGAGGCCCCCCGGGAGGCCGCGGCCTGGGTGAGCGGGCTCACCGGCCTGCGACACGCCCACGGCCACCTGCTGACCCTCAAGGAGATGCGGTACGCGGACGGTGCCCGCGTCGACGACCTCGCCGCCCGGGCCGAGGCCGAACTCGCCGCCCTCGGGCAGCGGGCCGTGGCCTTCCTGGCCCGCGAGGACGCCTTCGCCGGCCACCACGAGGAGGCGGAACGGCTCGTCGCCGACGCCGAGGCCGTCACCACCGTCGCCGAGACGGCCCCCGTCGCCGCCCGCCTGGACGAACTCGGCGGCTCCCTCCGCACGATCAGCGAGGTCGTCGCCGCCCTCGACATGGGCGACGCCACCGTGCGCACGTCCGTCCTGGAACGCATCGCCGGGGTGCTGGCCGGCGTCAACCGGGCCCGCGCCACCCTGGACGCCCGCCGCCGCGCACTGGCCGACCGGGAGGGCCGCGCCGAGTTCGCCGCCGAGACGGCACTGCTCGGCCAGGCCGTCACCGCCGCCCTCGCGGCCGCGGACACCCCGCAGGCCTGCGACGAGCAGCTCGCCCGGCTCCTGACCGGCCTGGAGGACCTGGAGTCCCGCTTCGCGGAGTCCGACGACCTCCTCGGCGCCCTCGCCGACAAGCGGACCGGGATCCACGACGCCTTCACCGCGCGCAAGCAGTCCCTTTCCGACGCCCGCGCCCGCCGCGCCGAACAACTCGCCGCCTCCGCCGCCCGGGTCCTGGAGACCGTCGCCCGGCGCTGCGCCACGCTCCCCGACGCCGACGCGATCGCCACCTACTTCGCCTCCGACCCGATGGTGGCCAAGGTCCGCCGTACCGCCGGCGAACTGCGCGACCTCGGCGACAGCGTGCGGGCCGAGGAACTCGACGGCCGCCTGAGGACCGCCGGCCAGGAAGCCCGCCGCGCCCTGCGCGACCGCACCGACCTGTACGCCGACGACGGCCGCACCCTCCGCCTCGGCACCCACCGCTTCGCCGTCAACACCCAGCCCCTCGACCTCACCCTCGTCCCGCACGGCGACGACCTCGCCTTCGCCGTCACCGGCACCGACTACCGCGCCCCGGTCACCGCCCCCGGCCCGGCGGACACGCGCGCGCACTGGCACCGCACCCTGCCCTCGGAGTCACCGGAGGTCTACCGCGCCGAGCACCTCGCCGCCCGCCTGCTGCGCGCACCCGGCCCGGCCGCCCTGGCCGGGGCCGCGGACCTGCCGGCCCTCGTGCGCGCGGCGGCGCGGGAGGCGTACGACGAGGGCTACGAGAGCGGCGTCCACGACCACGACGCGACCCTCGTCCTCACCGCGCTCCTCCCCCTGTACGAAGGGGCCGGGACCCTGCGCCACGAGCCCGCCGCCCGCGCCGCCGCCCAGCTCCACTGGGCCCACGGCACCACCCCCGGCGCGCGCCAGGCGTGGACCCGGCGGGCCCTCTCGCTGGCCCGCGTCCGGGACACGTTCGGCGCGGCGGGCGCCATCGCCGACCTGGAACGGGAGCTGGCGCGGGAGATCGGCGGGCCCCACGCGGCAGCCGCCGCCTCCTACCTCGTCGAGGAGCTGACCGGCACCCCCGAGGGGTTCGTCCTCGGCGCGGGCACCCGCGCCCTGCTGGACAAGTTCCGCCGCACGGCCGGCGCGAGCGCCTACGACGACGACCTGGCCGCCCTCGACGACCCGGCCGCCCGCCGGCAGCTCGTCGAGGCGTGGCTGTCCTCGTACGCGGCCGCCGCCGGCACGGACCTCGCGGCGGGCGACCTCGCCGAGGCCGTGGCGGCCGAACTCTGCCCCGGCCTGCCGCGCTACGACGCCGACGCGCCTCTCACGGTGACCGTCGAGGGCCTGCTGGGCACGCACCCGCGGATCACCGGACGCCGCCTGCCCCTGCGCCTCGACGAGTTCCTCGCCCGCACGGCGCGCTTCGCCGAGCACGACGTACCGGCCCACCGCGCCTGGCGGCGACAGCGCACCGCCCTGGTCACCGCCGAACGCGCCCACCTGCGCCTGGACGACCACCGGCCGCGCGTCATGTCGTCCTTCGTCCGCAACCGGCTCGTCGACGAGGTCTACCTGCCGCTCATCGGCGACAGCCTGGCCAAGCAGCTCGGCACGACGGGCGAGTCCAAGCGCACCGACACCGGCGGCCTGCTGCTGCTCCTCTCCCCGCCCGGCTACGGCAAGACGACCCTCATGGAGTACGTGGCCGACCGTCTCGGGCTGATGCTGGTGAAGGTCAGCGGCCCGGCCCTCGGCCACGCGGTCACCTCGCTCGACCCCGGCGAGGCCCCCAACCTCACCGCACGCCAGGAGGTCGAGAAGATCAACTTCGCGCTGGCCGCGGGCAACAACACCCTCCTCCACCTGGACGACATCCAGCACACCTCACCCGAACTGCTGCAGAAGTTCATCCCGCTGTGCGACGCCACCCGCCGCATCGACGGCGTCCGGGACGGCGAGCCGTGCACGTACGACCTGCGCGGCAAGCGGTTCGCGGTCTGCATGGCCGGCAACCCCTACACCGAGTCCGGCAGCCGCTTCCGGGTGCCGGACATGCTCGCCAACCGTGCCGACGTGTGGAACCTGGGCGAGGTCCTGACCGGCAGGGCCGACGCCTTCGCGCTCAGCTTCCTGGAGAACGCGCTCACCGCGAACCCGGTCCTCGCCCCGCTCGCCGGCCGCGACCGCGCCGACCTCGACCTGCTGGTCCGCCTCGCCCAAGGCGATCCGACGGCCCGTGCCGACCGGCTGTCCCAGCCGCGCCCGCCGGCCGAGCTGGAGCGGATCCTGGCCGTGCTGCGCCACCTGCTGACCGCCCGCGAGACGGTCCTCGCGGTCAACGCGGCCTACATCGCCTCGGCGGCCCAGGCGGACGCCTCCCGTACCGAACCGCCCTTCCGGTTGCAGGGGTCCTACCGCAACATGAACAAGATCGCCCAGCGCGTCCGGCCGGTCATGAACGACGCCGAACTGGCCGCCCTGGTCGACGACCACTACGCGGCGGAGGCCCAGACCCTGACCACGGGCGCCGAGGCCAACTTGCTCAAACTGGCCGAACTGCGCGGCACGACGACGGCCGCACAGGCGGCCCGCTGGGCCGAGGTGAAGGCGGCGTACGTCCGTACCCAGACCCTCGGCGGCCCGGAGAACGACCCCCTCACCCGGGCCGTGGCGGCACTCGGCCTGCTCGCGGACCGGATCTCCGCCGTCGAGACGGCCATCACCCGCGCGACCGGCCCGCTCCCCGGCCCGCACGCCCGGCACGCGGCCGAGCGGGAACGCTCCTGACGGCGCGCCCCGCCCTCGTGACCGTCACGTCCCCGGGCCGGGGCAGCGGTCAGCGGCTCGTTCAACGTGGAAAATTCTGTGGCAGCGGAATGGACGGCATGCGGTTCGGCGGCTGTCCATCCCCGCGCACCGGTCGGTGACCCCGCTGTCCGGGCACGCGGCGCGACGGCTCCCACCGGAACGCCCGGCCCGCGGCCCGGCGGGGCCCGGGCAGGCGGGGCGGAACGCCCGACCGGCGGCCGCATCACCGCGTCCCCCGCCGGGCCGCCACGGGGCCGCCGGAACCCGGCGGCCCCGTGGCGGCCCGGGCCGAGGACCCCCGCGCGTGCCGGCCCCGCGCCCACCGGATTGTCATGTCTATGCAATCGGCGCCCACGAGGACCGCCACTGCCGCTCCACGAGTCAAGACGCCGGGGGCGCCGGGCCGCCCGCTCCGCGCGTCCGTCCACCAATGGTTACTCGTGAGTAGTAATAAGCTGGGTGAACGTGAGAACCGTTCGTGAGACGACCACGCCGGACAGCGGCTCGACCCTGAGGAGCAACCGATGACATCGCAGAACGAGCGCGCCGTGCTGGCGGGCGGCTGCTTCTGGGGCATGCAGGACCTGATCCGCAAGCAGCCGGGGGTGCTGGCCACCCGAGTCGGGTACAGCGGCGGTGACACGCCGAACGCCACCTACCGGAACCACGGCGACCACGCCGAGGCCATCGAGATCATCTTCGACCCCGCGGTCACGAGCTACCGCGACATCCTGGAGTTCTTCTTCCAGATCCACGACCCGAGCACGCGCGACCGCCAGGGCAACGACATCGGGCGCAGCTACCGGTCCGCGATCTTCTACACCGACGAGGAACAGCGCCGCACCGCCGTGGACACCATCGCGGACGTCGAGGCGAGCGGCCTGTGGCCGGGCAAGGTGGTCACCGAGGTCGAGCCCGTGGGCGACTTCTGGGAGGCCGAGCCCGAGCACCAGGACTACCTGGAGCGCTACCCGAACGGCTACACCTGCCACTTCCCGCGGCCGGACTGGAAGCTGCCGCGCCGGTCCTCGGCCCCGGCGAACTGAGGCGGCGGCCCACCGCCCCCGGCACACAGGGTCCCCCGCCACGGCACCGCGCGCGTGGCGGGGGACGCCGGTTCCGGGCCCGGTTCACGCCCTTCGCCGCCGCCTGATCGGCTCTCCCACGCGGTGCATGTGGGTCAGGGCCTCGCGGTAGGACTCGATCAGCCCGGTCTCGTGGTACGGCACCCCGATCTCGGCGCAGTACCGCCGGACGATCACCTGGGCCCGGGGCAGGTGCACCGTGGGCATGCTCGGGAAGAGGTGGTGCTCGATCTGGTAGTTGAGCCCGCCCAGCAGCACGTCGGTGAGCCGGCCGCCGCGTACGTTGCGCGACGTCAGCACCTGGCGGCGCAGGAAGTCGAGCGGCTGGTCGCCGGTGAACGTCGGCATGCCCTTGTGGTTCGGCGCGAAGGTGCAGCCCAGGTACACCCCGAACAGGCACTGGTTCACGGCGAGGAACGCCACCGCCTTGCCCGGCGGGAGCACCAGGAACACCGCCGAGAGGAGAGCGGCGATGTGCAGCAGGAGCAGGCCGCCCTCCAGCCACCGCTTCCTCATCGAGGGTGAGCGCAGCGCGCGCAGGCTCGCCACGTGCAGGTTGAAGCCCTCCAGCGTCAGCAGCGGGAAGAACAGCAGGGCCTGGTGGCCGCCCAGCAGCCGGGCCAGACCCCGGCTGGCGCGGGCCTGCTCGGTGGACCACACCAGGATGTCCGGGGCGACGTCGGGGTCGAGTTCCTCGTGGTTGGGGTGGGCGTGGTGGCGGGTGTGCTTGTTCATCCACCAGCCGTAGCTCATGCCTATGCCGAGATTGCCGAACAGCCGTCCGCCGATCTCGCTGTGCCGGCGGCGCCGGAAGACCTGCCGGTGCGCCAGGTCGTGCGCGATGAGGGCGACCTGACCGAACACCAGGGCCAGGAAGGCCGCCACGGCCAGTTGCCACCACGTGTCCCCGAGCGCGAGGAAGGCCCCCCAGCCCGCGGCGAACAGCGAGACCACCAGGCCGAGCCGCACGGTGTAGTAGCCCGGACGCCGCTCCAGCAGGCCGGCCTCCGCGATCCGCCGGGACAGTACGGCGAAGTCGCTGCCGGCACCGGAACGCGACGCGCCCGTGTCGGCGGCCGGGCCGGGGGGAGCGAGGGAGACATCGGGAGAGGTCGTCATGCCGAGAATTCTGGGTACGGCCGTACGGTCCGCAGAAGCCTGCCAGCCACCGTACGCACCCGCCGCCGCCCCCACCGCCGGCGGGGGGTTTTCCCCCGGGTGGCTTCTCCACCCCCCGGCCCCGGGCGCGTGGGTGGCGCGGGCGCCGGCCCCCGGAGCACGGACGCGCCCCGCCGCCGGGGCGGGGCGGCGGCGGGGGACCGGTCAGGCGGTCCGGCCGGTCACGGGGTGCGGTGCGGCGCCCTCGTCGGCCGGCAGGGAGACGGGCTCGTCCGCCGCCCCGGCGGGCGCCGGCCCGGCCGCGGCCCCCGGGGTCCGGACCCCGGGCGGCGCGGCGGCCGGGTCTTCCCGGGGCGCGGCCGCCCGGCCCGTCCGGCGCAGCGCCAGGTGCAGTGCCGGCACCAGGACGCAGGTGACGGCCGCGCTCTGCCACAGCAGCGCGTCCAGCCGGCCGGCCGCCAGGTACGCGCCCGCGGCGACCGCGGCCAGCGCGCACACGCCGCGGTCCACGATGCTCTCCACGGACAGCAGCGTGGCGCGCGGCGCATCCGCCGGGATGGCGTCGTTGACGAGCTTGCGCTGCACCGGATAGACGAACCCGGTGATCGCCGCGAACGCGCACAGCAGCGCCACCACGGCCCACGGCCCGCCGAGGACCGTACCCGCGAGCACCGCGCCGAGGGCGACGCTCAGCAGCGAGACCCACTGGGCCGGGGACAGCCGGCGGCTCAGCCACTGCGGACGGGCCGAGGCCACCGCCTCGGCCACCGTCATGGCCGCGAGCACGCTGCCGTGCGTGCTCTCCCCGATCCCGTGGTCCAGGAGCACCGGCTGGAAGAGGTTGACCTGGCAGATGCGCGACAGCGTGAACACCGCCACGCCCTGCGCCATCAGCAGCGGCAGCCAGGGCGAGGCGCGCAGCGCCCGCAGCGCGGCCCCCGTGTTCCGCAGCAGGGTGCCGCCGCGCCGGCCGCGCGTTCCCGCCCCGTAGTCCGCGCCGCGCGGCGCGAGACGCGGCAGCGCCAGCGCGCAGCCCAGCGACCCGGCGGCACTGGCCGCGCTCAGCACGTACGGCGCCTGCGCGGCCAGCGCCATCGCCGGGCCGACGAGCGGCCAGCAGACGACCTTGGCGGCCAGCCCGAGCGACCGCGCGGTGCCCTCGGCCCTCAGGTAGTGCGCCTGCGCGCCCTCCGCGCGCAGACCCTCGTACAGGTAGGCGCTCGCCGCGCCCGACGTCAGCGAGCGCCCGGCCGCGATGGCCAGGAAGTGCACGAGGAAGCCGGTGTACGAGGGGGCCAGCACCGGTGCCAGGTTCGCCGCCGTCATGACGACCGCGCCCGCGCGCAGGCAGTTGCGGGCGCCGATGCGGTCGGCGACGACACCGGTCGGGATCTCGAACAGGCAGAACGCGATGTAGTAGATGCTCTGGATGCCGAAGATCTGGTTGTCGGACAGGCCGGCGTCACGCTGGTAGGCGTAGAAGACCGGCATCCACCACAGCAGGTTGAACAGGAGCTGGAAACCGTTGTTGAGGCGGATGATGCGGCGGGCCACCGGGGAGAGCGCCGGCTCGGCCCGGCGGCGGCGCACGGGCACGCGGCGCCTCACCGGGCGTAGGGGCGGATCTGGACCAGGCGGAACGCCCCGTCGCCGGTCATCAGCCACTCGATGTCCAGGGCGTCGTCGGCGTCGTCCGCGCTGAAGTGCGACTGGAGGAGGCGTCCGGTGAGGGCCAGCCGGGCGAGCGCCGCACGGGCTCCGGACGGGAGGTCCTCGCCCGCGCTGCCGACGTCCAGGGTGCGCCCGCCGCCCTCGACGGTGTTGTACAGGTACTGCTGCGGCAGGACCGTGCCGTCCACCACCCGCTCCGGCGACCCCGGCGTGCAGTTGAGGTAGACGTTGCGGAAGTCGTCCCGCCGGGTCGGGTTGCAGGTCACCAGCACGCCCCCGAGGTCCGCCGGCACGTACTCCTGGACGATCACCCCCATGTAGGTGTCGTCCAGGGAGATGCCGACCTGGTGCCGCATGCGCACGCTGCGCGGCGACAGCAGCGACGCCCACACCTGCCGCACGGCGTCCATGAGCTGCCCGGTGCCGCGCACGGTGGTCACCGAGTCGTAGATGCCCGCGGCGGAGAACCCGGGCAGGTCCTCGGCGTTGGACGACGAGCGCACCACCATGCGGCGCCCGCCCGACGGCGGCCCCGGCACCGCAGCCGTGATCTCCCGGGCCACCTCGTCCGGCACCGGCGTGCTCCGCACGAGGTTCTGGAGGCTCAGGCACAGCGGGTCGACGACGTCGAACGCCTCCAGCTCCAGCGCCATCTTCAGCTTGCCGATGCCCTGCTGGAGGGCGGGCGAGGAGGTCAGGAACAGGTGGTGCAGGCGGAACGGCAGCGCCACGCCCTCCGGGGCGCGGACGGTCCGGGCCACCCACCGGGCCGCGGCGTCCCGCAGCCGCTCCGGCGAGGCGTCCCGCTCCCCGAGCCGGGCGGCGAGATGGCCGAGGAGGTCCCGGCGCGGCGGGCGCGGGCGCGCGTAGTAGACCGTCAGGTCGGCGGTGCGGCTGTCCAGGACGTGGTGCAGCTCCCCGAGGTTGGCCGCCTTGGTGCCGTAGCTGTCCCGGTCGGTGCGCCGCAGCCGGTGCAGGGCCAGCACCGGCGCATGGTCCAGCAGCGGGGCCCCGATGCGGATGCGCTGCTGGTGCCAGGCGGGTTTGCGCAGGTCCGGCGCGGCCGCCAGCGGCTCCAGGGTGATGGAGTCCTCACGCACCCGGTAGCGCACCCAGGCGCCGTCCAGGCCGTCGCGCTCCACCAGGGCGTCCAGGTCGCGGACGATCGCGTTCGGGATGCCCCAGCCCGAGGCCAGCACGTTGGTGTGGGAGAGCGGTGTGGTGGGGGAGGTGCTGACGAACCCGGCGACCCGGGGCACGTCGTCGGGCAGGCGGGGCATCGCGACGATGTCCGCCCAGCCGAGCCGGGACGCGGCGGCCTCGTACTCGGCCGCGGTGCGGAAGTACCGCAGCCGGCCCTCCGCCTCACCGGGGTTGAGGCAGGTGCGGGTCCGGTTGCCGAGCAGCGTATGGCTCAGGATGCGCGGGACGCGCGCCTCGCCGACCGAGGCCAGCTCGTGCTCCTGGCCGTGGTTGGCGGGTTTCAGCAGCAGTTGCAGCCGGCCGTCCACCCGGCCGCGCACGTACCGGTAGAACTCCTCCAGCAGCGCGCCGTGCATGGTGTCCGCCTCGGTGGTCTCCAGCACCAGGAACGGGCTCTCGGAGCCGTCCGCCGCCTCGTCGGTGTGCAGCGACAGCACCCCGAGGAGGAAACGCCGGCCGGGGTCCGTGTACACGGACGCGTTGAAGGCGTCCAGGTCGGCGTCGAGCTCGTCCAGGGTCATGCCGAGGACGCGGGTGGCGATGTAGTTCACGTGGAAGGGGTGCACCCGGGTGTCGAGCAGGTGCCAGGTGTCCTCGGCCCGGTCCACCACGACCTTCAGGTACGGGTGGCCGGCGAGCACCCCGGAGAGGGTGCGGAACAGCGGCAGCGACAGGTTGGCGCCGACGACGGTACGGTCCCCGCCCGCGCTTGGCACCTCGGTCTCGCCCAGTGTCAGCGTCATGCCCGCACCCCCTCGGAGGCGTACACCGGCAGGATGTGCGGCATGGCGTCCACGAGGGCGGTGAAGTCGCGGACGACCGCCTGCGGCCGCTCCGCGGCCACCAGGCACAGTCCCGCCATGGTGTTGGCGCCCGCGGCCGGGTCGTACACCGGCACCGGAGTGCCGTCCGGCAGCGAACTCTCCCCGACCACGGTCAGCGTGCTGCCCGCGCCGACCGGCGCGGAGCGGATCACCGAGGCGGAGTCCCACAGGTGCCGGCGCGGCCACGGGGCGCCCGAGCCGTCCACGGCGAGGACCACCAGGGACCCGGCCGCGCCCTCGGCGTCCGCGGGCGTCAGCGCCCCGGCCGGCCAGGCGGGCGACCCACCGAGCAACTGCTCGGTGAACATGGCGATCAGATCCAGCCCGAAGACCTCCTCGATCTGCGGCACGGTCATGGCGCCCCCGAAGCGTGCCGCCGTCTCGATC
This sequence comes from Streptomyces sp. NPDC025833, assembly GCF_055558055.1. NCBI lineage: Bacteria > Bacillati > Actinomycetota > Actinomycetes > Kitasatosporales > Streptomycetaceae > Streptomyces > Streptomyces sp. NPDC025833. The sequence continues at coordinate 183,259 of NZ_JBVHNF010000015.1, read as the reverse complement.
ACCCACATGCGGCCGTCCGGCCCGAGCTTGATCTCGGTGTGCGTACCGCAGTCCTCCAGCCCGAGCGCGTCCACCGCCCGCCGGGCCAGTTCCACGATCCTGGCCTGCGCCCCGCCGCCCACCGCGGCCGGCGTGATCCCGGCGCGCTCCGTGAACGGCGCCACCGTCGGCATCCGGCCGCTCAGGCAGACCGGCCGGAAGACACCGTCCACGACCACGCCCTCGACGCTGACGTAGTCACCCCAGCCGGACCCCTCGAACCACTCCTCGGCGCAGCCGCTGACGATCTCCTCCACGATGAAGTCCTGACCGGCGTCCGCGACATGGAGCTCCGCGTAGCCGAGCAGCGCCGACTCCGTCATCACCGCGTGCGACCGCGCCCAGGCCCCCGCCACGTCCGCGGGCCCCTCGATGACCTGGTGCGCGGTCGAACCGGCGCTCCAGGCCGCCTTCAGCAGCACCGGGCAGGACAACTCGGCCACCGCGGACTCCAGTTGCCCGACCGTCGTGACGGCGCGGAACCGGGGCTGCGGAATGTCCCGGCGGAGCCAGGCCGCCCGCATCAGGCGTTTGTCGCGGGCGAGCGCGGCGGCGGGACCGGCGCCCCGCAGCCCGAGCCGCCGGGCGGCCTCGGCGACCGCGACCACCGCGTACTCCGAGAAGGTGAGGACGGCGTCCGCGCCGACCTCGCGGGCACGGGCCGTGATCAGCTCGACCAGATCGTCCCCGTCCGCCTCCCCGCGCGCGGTGACCGAGGCGCACAGCCCCGCCGCCCGCGCCGCCACGTCCGCGGGCGGTTCGCTGAGTGCGAGCAGGTGCACGGCGGCCTTCGAGGCCACCCGGCTCAGGGCGTACCCGACCGGGGGCCCGCCCTTGGCATGCACGTACAGCACCTTCGCCACGGAAACCCAACTCCTTCTGCTCTCGGCTGTCCTGGTCGTCGTGCGGGCCGCGCGAGCGGCTCGCACGGTGCGCCGCGTGACCGCGTCCGGGGTGCGCCGGCCGGCCGCCGATCGCGCGGTCTCTTTCCAGCGAAGCAGTCCGGTTGCCCGCTCCTCGGCGTGCCGAGCATCGGCGTCTCAGGCAAATGCCTGACTCGACCGGGCCGTTGCCGGCGGCCGCGGTCCCGGCGGTGTGCCGCCGCCCGGGGTACGGCATCCGGCCCGGCCCGGACGGCCCCGCATGCCGGGACCGCCCACGGGACACGCATGAAGAGTCACTCCAAGTGATGTCCGCTTCGGATTCGAGGAGTTGAGCCGTGGACGAGGCCGATTTCAAGACGCTGCTCGCCGCCCTCCCGGTGTCCTGGTGGGAGACCGACGGCAGCGCGGGGGTGGTCGAGAGCGGCGGCGGCGCCTTCGCCGACGAGCGCACCGCGCGCCGCTTCCTGGAAGCCCTGCGGGCGGACCGCGGCGGCCCGTCGGCGTCACCCGGCGCCGGCCCCTACCAGGCGCGCTTCGAGGGCCGTGCCTTCGAAGTCAACTGGACGGTGCGCGACGACGGCGCCCGGCACCGCCACAGCAGCGGGGTCGCCGTCGAGGTCGGCGGCGCGGGGGCGTACGCCTCGTTCGCCGACCTGAGCCCCGCCGCCGTGTTCGTCCGCGACGCCGACGGCCGGTACGTGTGGGCGAACCACGCCTACGCCCACCTGTACGGAACCACCCGCGACGACCTGATCGGCCGGCACCTGGCGGAGGTCGACGGCCCCGAGGACGCGGACCGGTTCCTCGCGCTGGACGAGGAGGTGCTCGCCGGCGGGCGCTCCGTGCGGCACACCCTCGTCTACCGGCGCCCGGACGGGTCCCCCGGGCACGCGGCCGGCTACCGCTTCCCCGTCGGCTGGGGCGCGCTGCGCTGCGTGGCCGGCATCTACGTCGACATCACCGAGTACACCCACGCGCTGGACCAGCGCCGCCGGGCCGAGGAGGACCTGCGCGCCCTGCGGGACCACAGCGGCCTGCCCTGCCTGCGCCTGTCCGCGGACGGGGTGATCGGGGAGGCCAGCGGCGCGGCCGCCGAGGTGCTGCGGGTCCGGCTCCGCGACCTCGTCGGATCGCCGGCCGACGGACTGCTGGCCAGGACGCCCGAACGCACCGCGCTCCACCGCGTCTGGGAGGAGCTCGTGGCCGGCCGGCGCAGAAGCGCCGGGACCAGCGCCGTACTCGTCGACGGCGACCGGTGCCAGCGCCGGGCGTGGGTCCACCTGAGCGCCGTACGCCGCACCCGGGACCGGTCCCCCGACGTGTGGGCCGTCGTCACCCGGCTCGGGCTGAGCCACGAACCCCACCCCGCGCTGACCGCCGCCCAGGTGCGGATACTCGCCCTGCTGGCCGCCGGGCACAGCAACGCCGACATCGCCGAGGCACTGGGCCTGGCGCGGCAGACGGTCGACTACCACCTGAGCCGCCTGCGGCGCCTGCTGGGCGGCGCGTCCCGCCCGGCCCTCGTCGCCCGCGCCTACGCGCTCGGCATCCTCTCCCCGCACGCCTGGCCGCCCCGCTCCGCCACGGCGGCCCACCCCCGCAGCCCCGCCTAGGCTCCCGTCCGCGAGCCCGGCGCGGAGGGAGCGAGGGCGGCGGACCGGCCGGGGCCGCCGCGGGTCAGTTCCGGCGCAGCGCGCCCTCGGCACGCAGGTCGGCCAGCGCCGGGTAGCCGTCGACGGCCATGATCAGGTCCGCCTCGGCCAGGAGGGACCGCAGAACGTGCACGACGCCGTCCTCGCCGCCGACCGCGAGCCCGTACACGTAGGGCCGGCCCACCCCGACGGCGGCGGCACCCAGCGCGAGCGCCTTGACGACGTCCGCGCCGGAGCGGACGCCGGAATCGAAGAGCACCGGCAGCCCGTCCGCCGCCGCGACCACGCCGGGCAGCGCGTCGAGCGCCGCGAGGCCGCCGTTGGCCTGCCGCCCGCCGTGGTTGGAGCAGTAGATCCCGTCCACGCCGCCGTCCCCGGCCCGGCGGACGTCCTCCGGGTGGCAGATGCCCTTCAGGATGATCGGCAGGTCGGTGAGCGACCGCAGCCAGGGAAGGTCGTCCCAGGTCAGCGGGTTGCCGAAGATCCCGGCCCACTCCAGGACGGCGGCCCGCGGGTCCTCCTCCGGGGACTTCGCCAGCCGGGCCCGGAAGACCGGGTCGGAGGTGTAGTTCGCCAGGCAGTGGCCACGGAGCTGGGGGAAGTTGCTCGTCGCGAGGTCACGGGGCCGCCATCCGGTGACCCAGGTGTCCAGGGTGATCACGATGCCCCGGAAACCGGCCTTCTCCGCCCGGTGCACCAGGCTCTCGGCCAGCGCCCGGTCCGTGGGCGTGTAGAGCTGGAAGAAGCCCGGTGTGTCCCCGAGTTCGCCCGCGACCCGCTCCAGCGGGTCGACCGTCAGGGTCGAGGCCACCATCGGCACCCCGCTCCGGCGGGCGGCGCGGGCCGTCGCCAGATCGCCGTGCCCGTCCTGCGCGCACAGGCCGACCACGCCGACCGGCGCCAGGAACAGCGGCGACGGCAGCCGCAGCCCGAACAGGTCCACACCCATGTCCCGCCGGGCGGCCCCCACCATCATCCGCGGCACCAGCCCCCACCGTGCGAACGCCGAGACGTTCGCGCGCTGCGTGAACTCGTCCCCCGCACCGCCGGCCACGTACGACAGGACGGACGCCGGCAGCGCCGCCCCGGCCCGCGCCTCCAGCTCCGCGTACGTCATCGGCAGGTCCGGGACCACCCCGAACAGCCCGTTGAGATAGATCTCGTGCTGGTAGTCGCCGTACTGCCCGCCGAAGTCCGTCCCCATCGCCCTCGCGCCCCTTCCGTGCACCGACCGCCCCCGGCCCTCCCGGTCGGCGCATCCTCCCACCTCCGCCGCCCGGGCCCGCGGGCGGCCGGACCCGGGTGGCGGGAGACGGTCACTCCGTGCTGATCAGCGCGGGCGCCGGCCGGTCCGGCACCCCAGGGCCGGGGGTCGATCCGCTAGGGCCGGGGGTCGATCCGCTGCCGGCGCCGGGAACCCGGGGCGCCGCGCCGTGCCGCGGAGTCGCAGCGGGGGCACACCCTGCGCACGGCGTCGGCGGCACCACCGGACTCCGGCAGGATGTCGGCCCAGGTGAACGCGGGGAACCGGGCCAGCCGGGAACGGTGCAGGGACAGGCCGCAGACGGTCTGGTTCGTCCCCGGCTCCCAGGCGTGCACCTCGCCGCCGGGCAGCCGACGCCCGTCCTCCTCGTCCCACCACCCGCTGGAGGCCGCCACCGAGTAACGCCGTGTCCTGGGCATGGGCCACGAGTGCCCGTGCCCGCGGCCGGTACGCGCCCCCCCCGGGGCCCCGGACCGGCGGTGCCGTCCTACTCGCGGGGTTCGGGCGGCGGTTCGTCCGCCAGGGGGACGCCCTCCGGGTGGCGGCTCGGCGGCTGCTGGGGCTCGGGGCGCGGGGGAGTCGCCGGCACGGGCCGTTCCACGGCTTCCCCGGCGGTCACCGTCACCGGCTCCCCGTGGTGCAGGACCACCAGCGGTTCGCCCTCCACGAGCCGGTAGCGGGCACGGGACCGGCTGATGTCCACCTTCAGCCGGTGTCCGCGCACCAGCACGGTGAACGCCACCCGGGCCAGCGCCTCCGGCAGGCGCGGCGCGAACGAGAGCCGGTCCTGCCGGCCCTCCTCGCCGACGTACCGGCGCAGGCCCCCGAACCCCATGACCAGGGCGATCCAGGTGCCGGCGAGGGAGGCGATGTGCAGCCCGTCGCGGGTGTTGTGCTCCAGGTCGTCCAGGTCCATCAGCGCGGCCTCGCCGAGATAGGCGTAGGCCAGCCTCAGGTGCCCGGTCTCGGCGGCGAGCACCGCCTGGCAGCACGCCGACAGGGAGGAGTCGCGGACGGTGAGGGCCTCGTAGTAGGCGAAGTTGCGGGCCTTCTGCTCCTCCGTGAAGACGTCCGGGCACTCCAGCATCGCCATCACCAGGTCGGCCTGCTTGACCACCTGCTTGCGGTACAGGTCGAAGTACGGGTAGTGCAGCAGCAGCGGGTAGTTCTCCGGCGGGGTCGCCTCGAAGTCCCAGCGCTGGAGCGAGGTGAATCCGGCCGACTGCTCGTGCACGCCGAGCATCTCGTTGTACGGCACCGCCATCCTGGCCGCGGCGTCCCGCCACGCCGCGGCCTCCTCCTCGTCGGTCCCCAGTTCCGCCGCCCGTTCCGGGTGGCGCACCGCCAGGTCCGCGGCGGCCAGCAGGTTCCGCCGGGCCGTCAGGTTGGTATACAGGTTGTCCCGGGAGAAGGCGCTGTACTCGTCCGGGCCGGTGACCCCGTCGATGTGGAAGACGCCCTCCGCGTCGTGGTGCCCGAGGGAGCGCCACAGCCGGGCGGTCTCCACCAGCAGGTCGAGCCCCTCGCGCCGCTCGAACTCCTCGTCCCCGCTCATCACGACGTACCGGGCGACGGCCGTGGCGATGTCGGCGTTGACGTGGAAGGCGGCCGTCCCGGCGGGCCAGTAGGCGGAGCACTCGGCGCCGTCGATGGTCCGCCAGGGGAACGTCGCCCCCGACAGCCCGAGCTGGCGCGCGCGCTCCCGGGCCGCCGGGAGCGTCCGGTGCCGCCACCTCAGCGCGGACGCGACGGCCTCCGGCGCGGTGTAGGTGAGCACCGGCAGCACGTAGGACTCGGTGTCCCAGAACGAGTGCCCGTCGTACCCGGTCCCGGTCAGGCCCTTCGCCGGGATCGCCCGGTTCTCGCCGCGGGCCGCCGCCTGGAGCACGTGGAAGAGGGCGAACCGCACGGCCTGCTGGATCTGCGCGTTGCCCTCCACCTCGACGTCCGCACCGGCCCAGAACCGGTCCAGGTACTCCCGCTGCGCGGCGACCAGACCGTCCCAGCCGGTGCTCACGGCGCCCGCGACCGCCCCGTCCACCTGGTCGTGGACGGCCGGCAGCGAACGTTCCCCGGACCAGCCGTACGCCACGAACTTCACGAGCCGCAGCGGCTGTCCCGGCACCAGGTCCGCGGTGACCGTCAGGCGGCTCACGTCGGGTTCGCACTGCGCCGTCCAGCGCGTGCCCTCGGGCCCCTCGACGATGTGGTCGGCCGCCGCCCCCACCCGCAGCCCGCTGCGGCCGGTGCGGTGCACCAGCCGCAGCCGGGTCTCCTGTGCGAAGTTCTCCTCGGGCACCAGCGGGGACTCGGTCGCGGCGGCGACCCGCGGGTCGCCCTCGAAGTGGGGGAGCTGTTCGTTGGCGATCAGCTCCGACTGCACGGCCACGGTGGCCGGTCCGTCGACGGGCTCGACCTCGTAGACGATCGCCGCCACCGCGCGCTGGGTGAAGGACACGAGCCGGCGTGAGCTGATCCGGACGGTCCGGCCGCCCGGGGAGGTCCACCGCGCCGTGCGGCTGAGCACACCGGAGCGGAAGTCCAGGACCCGCTCGTGCGCCAGCAGCCGCCCGTACCGCAGATCGCACGGGTGGTCGTCGACGAGCAGCCGGATGACCTTGCCGTCGGTGACGTTGATCATGGTCTGGCCGGACTCGGGATAGCCGTAGCCCGCCTCCGCGTACGGCAGCGGGTGACGCTCGAAGACACCGTTGAGGTAGGCGCCGGGCAGCCCGTGCGGCTCGCCCTCGTCCAGGTTGCCGCGCCACCCGACGTGCCCGTTGGACAGGGCGAACACGGACTCGCTCTGCGCGAGGACGTCGAGGTTCAGCTCGGTCTCGCGCAGGCACCACGGCTCGACCGTGAAGCTCGGATGGGTGATCACCGGTCCTCCAGCAGCTCGGCCAGGTCCTCGACCACCACGTCCGCCCCGTGCGCCCGCAACTGCTCCGCCTGGCCCACCCGGTCGACGCCCACGACCACGCCGAACCGTCCCGCCCGGCCCGCCTCGACGCCGGCCAGGGCGTCCTCGAAGACGGCGGCCTCGGCCGGTTCCCTGCCCAGGGCGCGGGCCGCCGCCAGGAAGGTGTCCGGGGCGGGCTTGCCGCGCAGCCGGCGCTCGCGGGCCACCACGCCGTCGATCCGCTCGTCGAACAGGTCCTCGATGCCGGCCGCCACCAGGACGTCCCGGCAGTTCGCGCTGGACGACACCACCGCGCAGCTCAGCCCGGCCTGCCGCACCGCGTGCACGAACCGGACGGAACCCTCGTAGGGCTCCACCCCCTCCTCCCGGATCCGCCGCAGGACCAGGAGGTTCTTCCGGTTGCCGAGCCCGTGCACCGTCTCCGCCTCCGGCGGGTCGTCGGGCGAACCCTCGGACAGCTCGATCCCGCGGGCGGCGAGGAACGTGCGCACCCCGTCCTCGCGCGGGCGGCCGTCCACGTACTCGTCGTAGTCGCCCACCGCGTCGAAGGGCACGAACCGCGCCGCCTCGCGGGCCGCGCGCTCCCGGAGGTAGCCGTCGAACATCTCCTTCCAGGCGGCCGCGTGCACCTTCGCGGTCCGGGTGAGCACCCCGTCGAGATCGAACAGGCAGGCACGCACGTGTGCAGGAAGCCCCAGCATGCCGCCGAGGCTAGGAGGCCCGCGCGGCCGGGGCCGGGAGCCCGCCGTACCGGCACGCCGGAAGGCACCCGCTCGGGCCAGGCGCGGCACGTCCGGCGGCCCGCCGGGGGCGCGCGGCCGGTGCCGTGCGCCGCGGTGCCCGGCCGGAGGGGTACGCGCCGCGCCGGGCGGGTACTCCGGACGGGTCCGTTCCCCGTCGACAGACGGGCCCCCGCCCGTCGGGCAAGGACCGCCATGGCCCCCTCCGACGACACACTCGACCTGCACTTCATCGGCACCGCGACCGTCCTCCTGCGCTACGGCGACCTGGTCCTGCTCACCGATCCCAACTTCCTGCACCGCGGGGAGCGCGCCCACCTCGGCTACGGGCTGACGAGCCGCCGTCTGACCGAGCCCGGACTGGACGTGACCGACCTGCCCCCGCTGGACGGCGTGGTCCTCTCCCACCTGCACGGCGACCACTGGGACCGCGTGGCCCGGCGGCACGTGGACCGCTCGGTGCCGATCGTGACCACCGCGCACGCCGCCCGGCACCTGCGGACCTGGCAGGGCTTCCCCCGGGCCGGCGGCCTGCGCACCTGGCACAGCTGCACCCTGCGGCAGGGCGGCTCCCAGGTCCGGATCACGGCGCTGCCCGGCCGGCACTCCCTCCAGCCCGTGCTGAGCCGGCTGCTGCCGCCGGTGATGGGCAGCATGCTGGAGTTCGGCGCCCGCGACGGGGCGGTGGCGCTGCGGCTGTACGTCTCGGGCGACACCCTCCTGTACGACGGGCTCGACGAGATCGCCCGCCGCTTCCCCGCCGCCGACTTGGCCGTGCTGCACCTCGGCGGGACGCGCCTGCCGGGCGGCTTCGTCGTCACCATGGACGGCGCGCAGGGCGCCGAACTGGCCCGCCGCCTGGACTACCCGCGCGTCCTGCCCGTGCACTACGACGACTACACCGTCTTCCGCTCGCCGCTCCAGGACTTCCTCACCGCGGCCGGCGGGCTCGGGCTGGGGGAGCGGCTGGTGCACTGCGCCCGCGGACAGCACGCGCGCATCACCCCGCACGGCGACCGGCCGACGGTCCCCTGACGGCACGCGCCGGGCGGTCGTCCGCCGGGCGCGTGGCGCGCTGCGCGGTCGGCCTGGCGGCCCGGCGCCTCGGCCGCGGCGGGGAGGGCGTCCATGTGGAGAGAGGCCCGGCGCCCGGCCTGTCGGTGCCCCGCGCGGGCTGCCCGAGTGGTCGCCGGGCGGCGGTACCGCCGCCCGGCAGGGCGCCCGGCATCCCCGGGGTGGCGCCACCGGCTCCCCGAGCGGGTCTCCCGGCCGCCGTGCCGCCCGTCGCCCGGTCCGGCGCGGCACGTCCGAGGCCCGTCGGCGGGGCGTCCGGCGCCGGACGTGGCGCCCTTCCGGGCCCGCGCCCTCGCCGTACCCGGCTCCGTGGCCCATCGTGGAATGGGCTGCTGATCTGCCGGGAGGCCGTCCCGCCCGGCCCGACCGGGCGCGGCGGCCCCGCGGACGAGACCGGCGGAGAGAAGGAGCGCGTGCGATGGGGCGAGCGAGCCGGCGACCGGTACGGGCGGACCGTCTGCCGGGTGCCGCGGCGGGCCCCAGCGGCCTGATGGACCTGCTGGGCGTCGCCGCGGTGCTGCTGGAGGCCGACGGCCGGATCGACATGTGGAGCCCGCAGGCCGAGGAACTGTTCGGCTACGCCCGCAGCGAGGCGGTCGGGCAGTACGCGGCGCAGCTCCTGGTCGACCCGGAACACCACGAGGCGGTGATCGAGCTGTTCGCGGAGGTGATGGGGACCGGGCGGGGCTGGGCCGGGGCGTTCCCCATCCGGCACAAGGACGGCAGCACCCGGATGATCGAGTTCCGCAACATGCGGCTGACGGACAACCTCGGCGACCACTACGCCCTGGGGCTGGCCACGGACCGGGAGACGCTGCGCCAGATGGAGCGCAAGCTGGCCCTGTCCAACCGGCTGGTCACCCAGGCGCCGATCGGGCTGGCAGTCCTGGACACCGGACTGCGCTACCTGACGGTCAACCCGGCGATGGCGGCCATGCACGGCGTCCCGGAGGCCGACCACGCCGGCCGCGGCTTCCACGACGTCCTGCCCGGCGGCCCCTTCGACGAGGCGGAGGCCGTGATGCGCCGGGTCCTGGAGACCGGCGACCCCGTGGTGGAGCTCCAGGTGGTGGGCCGTACCGCCGCCGACCCGGACAACGAACACGCCTGGGCGGTGTCCGCCTACCGGCTGGAGGACCACAACGGGCAGGTCCTGGGCATCGTCACCGTGGTGGTCGACGTCACCGACCGCTACCGGGCCGCCCGGCGCGCCGAACAGGCCCAGCGGCGGCTGCGCCTCGTGGCCGACGGCTCGGCCAGGATCGGCACCACGCTGGAGGTGGAGCGCACCGCGCGGGAACTGGCCGACGTGGTGGTGCCCGAACTGGCCGACATGGTCACCGTGGACCTGCTGGACTCGGTCCTGCGCACGGGCCGTACGGACCCCGGCGAGGGACCGGCGCTGTTCCGCGCCCTGGCCGCGCAGACGGCCTACCCCACCGACGCCGTCCAGGCGATCGTGCCGCCGGGCCGCCTCACCTCCTACCACGCCGACCACCCGGCGTCGCACTGCGTCCGCACCCGCCGCCCGGTGCTGATCCGGCACCTGGACGGCGCGGAGGTCTCCCGGGTCGCCACCGGACCCGAGGCCGCCCGGCTGCTCGCCCGGGCCGGGGTGCACACCGACATGGCCGTCCCGCTCATCGCCCGCGGACAGGTCATCGGCGTCATGGGCCTGGCCCGCGCGCGCAACCCGCTGCCGTTCGACGAGGACGACCTCACCCTCGCCTGCGAACTGGCCTCCTCCGCCGCGCTGAGCATCGACAACGCCATCCTGCACCAGCGCATCCGCAGCGCCGCCGAGACCCTCCAGCGCAGCCTGCTGCCGCAGCTCCCGCCCCGGCGGCCCGGTCTGGAGATCGCCGCCCGCTACCGGCCCGCCCAGGCGTTCCACGAGGTCGGCGGCGACTGGTACGACGTCATCCCGCTCGGCGGCGAGCGGACCGCCCTCGCGGTGGGCGACGTCATGGGCAGCGGCATCCCGGCCGCCAGCGCCATGGGCCGGCTGCGCACCGCGACCTCCACCCTGGCCGACCTCGACCTCGACCCGGCCCGCATCCTCACCCACCTCGACCGGATCACCCAGGGGCTGGACCCGTACATCGCCACCTGCGTGTACGCGGTCCACGACCCGCACCGCGCCCGGCTGCTCGTCGCCTCGGCCGGGCACCTGCCCCCGGTCCTGGTGCCGGCCGGCGGCCGGCCGCGACTCCTCGACCTGCCCACGGGCACGCCGCTCGGCGTCGGCGGCGTCCCGTTCCGGACCACCGCCTTCGACCTGCGGCCCGGCGACCGCCTCGTCCTCTACACCGACGGGCTGGTCGAGACCCGCAACGATCCCATCGATGAGCGACTGGAAGACCTCTGCCGCCTGCTGACCCAGCCCGACGCCTCCACGGAGGAGACCTGCGACCGGCTCCTGCGGCAGCTCAGGCACCCCGCCGACCGTGACGACGTGGCCCTCCTCATCGCCCGTGCGCGACCGCTCGCGGCCGCGTCCCCGCCTCCGGCGGGGGCACCGGACGACACCGGGCCCTGACCCGGGCCGGCCGCCGAGCCCGGCCCGCGGCGGCCCGCCCGGGCTCCGCCCCGCTCGCGGGGCCGGGGCGGTGGGCCGTCCGGTTCACCCGCGCGCGATCAGAACTCGTCCTGGGGGACGTCCGGGCCGTCGAGGCCTGAGAGGTCGCTCTCGCCGAACTCGGCGCCGTCCATCGGCTCGGCGCCGAAGAAGCCCTGCGCGAGGTCCCCGAGGTCCAGTTCGGTGGCGCCGGCCGGGGCGGTGGGCCGGGTGCCGGTGCCCATCCGCAGCGTCAGGCCCAGCTTCTTGACCTCGGCGCTGCCGGCCAGCCCGGCGAGGTCCACGTCCACCGCGGACAGTTCGCCGTTCCTGAGCGTGAAGTCCGCCGCCACCTTGGTGTTCGGGGCGTCCTTCAGGTCCTTGTCGGCCGGCAGCTCGACGCCCGGCGGCAGGTCCTTCGCCAGCGGGCGGATCTCGCCAAGCAGTTCGGTGACCAGCTTGCGGAAGGGTGCCGTGGCGGTGATGTGCTCGGTGCCGTCCGAGCCGCCGGCCGTCTTGAAGCGCACCTCACGGGCGATCACCTCGCGGAGGGCCCCCACGAGCTTCTTCTGCGTCCGGGCGTCGAGGGACGGGGCCGGCGCGGGCTTCTCCCCGGTGGCCTTCGCCATCTCCTTGGTGCCGAACTTCACCCACTTGCCCGCCAGCACGTCCTTGAGCGCCCCGGCCTGCGGCGGCAGGTCCTCGACGGCCGGCGCGGAACCACCGCTGATCCTGTCGAGGGCGTCGGGGTCCGACCGGAAGTAGGTGTAGTCGCCGATCACCCGGTACTCGGCGAGGTCGCCGTCCGCCCCGCTGATCTTCACGGCCGTACCGACGAGGTCCTTCTCGCCGGACTCCCGGATCGGCTTCCTCGACTCCACGGTGACCTTGATCTTCGCCCCGCTGAGCAGCTCGGCGGCCTCGTCCGGCATGGCGTCCCCGGGCTCGGCCCCGGACTCGGCGTCCAGTGCCTTCAGGGACGCGGCGTCGGTGTCCAGGTCGAGTTCGAAGGAGAGCGTGTTCTTCTCGCCGAGCTTCTCGAAGGCCCGGTCGAGCTTCCGGCCGGCGGAGAGCTGCTCCACCGTCCCGCAGGCGGCGGAGCCCGCGAGGACGGCACCGGTGACGGCGACGGTGGTCAGGGTCTTGTGTATGGCGCTGATGACGGTCTCCTCGTGTTCCGATCACCGACGTGATCGATCAGGAGACTCACAACCCGCCCACAAGGTTGCCCTCGCCGCGCGGAGTTCGGCCGGCAGGACAGGCGGGTTCGCTTCCCGTCCGCCCCCTGCGGGCCGCCGTCCCCCGGCGGCGGGGCACGGCAGTGCGGTGCGGGGCGCCCGCCGCCCGCGGACGCCCCGCACGCGCGCCGCGCCGACGTCCCGGTCTCAGCCGGCGGGGTCGAGGACGACCGGCAGCTCCGCAAGGCCGCGGAAGGCGGGGAACGGGACCTCCAGCCAACGCGGTTCAGCGGCCGCGCCGCCGGCCAGGGCCATCCGCGGGAACCGGTCGAACAGCAGCCGGAGGGCGAGCTGCGTCTCCAGCCGGGCCAGCGGGGCCCCCAGGCAGTAGTGGCTGCCGTGCCCGAACCCCAGGTGGGCGTCCTGCGCGTTCCCCGGCCGGGCCACGTCCAGTTCGTCCGGCGCGTCGAACTTCAGCGGATCGCGGTTGGCCGAGCTGAGCGCGATCTGCACCAGGGCGCCCTTGGGGATCCGGGTCCCGCCGTACTCGACGTCCTCGGTGGCGTAGCGGAACGTCGCGCTCTCCACCGAGCCGTCGTAGCGCACCAGTTCCTCGACGGCCGCGCGGATAAGCTCCGGGTCCTCCCGCACGGCGCGCAACTGCGCGGGCCGCGACAGCAGATGGTGGACGGCGTTGCCGATCAGGTAGGCGGTCGTCTTGTGGCCCGCGAACATCAACAGGAAGGCCGTGGAGACCAGTTCGCTCTGCGTGAGCCCGCCGTCCTCGGTGTCCCGTGCCGCGGTGAGCGCGCTGAGCAGGTCGTCGCCCGGGTGTGTGCGCTTGGCGTCGACCAGCTCCGTGAAGTACGCGTGCAGACCCTCCTCCGCCCGCTGCTGGGCCCGCTTGAACTCCTCGCCGAAACCGGTCTGCGCCACGGTCGTGGACAACTGCTGCATCCGCTCCCGGTCCCGCGGCGGCACACCGAGCAGCTCGCAGATCACGGTGATCGGCAGCGGGAACGCGAACGCCGGCAGCAGGTCGAAGGGCTCCCGGACCGGGCACGCGTCGAGCAGCTCCCGGACGACCTCCTCGATCCGCGGCCGCAGAGCCTGGACCCGCCGCGGTGTGAACGCGGAGTTGACCAGCCTGCGCAGCCGGGTGTGCTTGGGCGCGTCGGAGTTGAGCATGTTGTCGTCCAGCGCGACGGACGAGTCACCGAAGATCCTCCGGTACGCGTCCATGGCCCCGTACATGTCCTTGCTCAACCGCGGGTCCGACAGGGCGGCCCGCGCGTCCTCGTACCGGGTGATCAGGTACGTCTCGTTGCCGTGCGGCGGCCGCATCGGGCAGACCGGTGCCTCCTCGCGGAGCCGGGCGTAGACGGCGTGCGGATCGCGCCGGAACTCCGGGGTGCACCGTTCGGCCGCGGCCACGGCCTCCTGCGTGGTGGTCACGGACGGCTCCTCAGGTCGAAGAGGGCTTCGGCGTTGCCGCCGAGGACGAGCTGCTGGGACGCCTTGTCGAGCGGCAGCTTCTCGATCATGCGGACGAAGTCCGCCAACGGCGCGGCCATCGGCGGGGAGTCGGTGCCGAACAGCATCCGCTCGGGCCCCAGCACCTCCGCGTTCAGGCTCAGGTGCGCCGCGCTGAACGGGCTGGTGTCGACGTACATGCGCCGCAGAGCGGCGGCCGGGTCGGCCGACGGCCGCAGGGCCCCCCGCGCGCCCGCTTCCGGCGCGCTGCCCGCTTCCGCTCCGGCGGCGCGCGGAGCGTGGCCGGGTGCGGCGGAGGCCGCTCCGGGCCGGCCCGGAGGCGGCGCGCCCCCGGCCCAGTGCCGGGGGCGCGCCGCGGTCTGCAGGCGCTCGGGCAGCAGCGCCATCGCGCCGCCGCCCGTCGCGCCGATCAGCCGCAGACCGGGGTACTTGTCCAGCCATCCCGCGAACGCGATCATGGCCATGCCCATCGTGACGTCGCCGAAGCGGCCGATCTGCTCGACGAAGCCGATGCCCTCCACCCGCTCCGTGCCGACGGGTTCGGCCGGGGCGTGCACGAGGACCGGCACCCCCGCCTCCGCGGCCAGCGCGAAGAAGGAGTCGGCGCGCGGCGAGCCGAGCAGCTCGCCGTGGACGCTGGAGGTGGTGATCAGGCCGACGAAGGCGGGGTCCGCCAGGGTCTCGCGCACCCCTTCCAGGTGATCGTCGTCCCCGAACGGGTTGGCGTACACGTAGCCGCGCAACTGGTCGGGGAACGTGCGGATCAGGCCCGACATCCAGTCGTGGAAGCGGCGCAGCCGGTCGCGGGGCTGGGCGTAGTTGTCGACGCCCGGTACCCGTGCCATCGCGCCCGCTCCGACGGGACTGCCGATGAGGGTGAGGTCGATGCCGGCCTCGGCGCGGGCGGCGAGCATGCCGTCGACGTCGGTGAGGCTCGGGGGCATGGGGAAGCGCTCGGCCGCTTCCGGCGGGGACAGGTGCCCGTGGATGTCGATGATCACGTATCGGTTCCCGGTCTCGGTGTCAGTGCGCGGGTGACGGCGGCACAGTCCTGGTCGCCCAGCCCTTGCTCGGTGGCGCGGACGTGGGTCTCCGCCGCGGCGGTCGCCAGCGGCAGGCTCAGGCCGGCTGCCGCCGCCTGCTTGGTAGCGAGCATGAGGTCTTTCGCCATCAGCCGCAGCCGGAAGTCCGGCTCGTCGAAGCGGCCCGAGGCCAGGCGCCGGGACTTGAACGCCATGACCGGCGAGGCGAATCCGGTGCCCGCGATCGTCTTGAGGACCTGCTGCCGGTCGAGTCCGCAGGCGCCCGCCAGCTCGGTCGCCTCGGCCAGCGCCTGCACCTCGATGCCCATCAGCAGGTTGAGGAGCAGCTTCATCCGCATGCCGGAGCCGAGTGCGCCCAGATGGACGACTTCCTTGCCCAGGTTCTCCAGCAGCGGGCGGGCGGCCTTGAACGCCGTCTCGTCGCCGCCGAGGAAGAGGCGCAGCTCCCCGTCACGGGCGTGGTCGCGGTTGCCGAGCATGCCCATGTCCAGGACCTGGGGGACGTCCCCGGTCATCTGGACGACCTCCTCGGGGGCGACGGTGCTGGCGCAGAGCAGGACACCCGGGTACGGGCCCGCGGCCAGCACTCCGTCCGGTCCGCGCAGCACCGAGCCGAGGGCCTCGCCGTCGGCCACCGCGCAGATGACGGCCTTCGTGCCCGCGACGGCTTCGGCGGGGTGGGCGGCGAGGTGGGCGCCCGCCTCGACGAGCGGCGCGGCCCGGTCCGGAGTGCGGTTCCAGACCCTGACCCCGATGCCCTCTTCGAGCAGGCGGCGGGCCAGCCCGGCGCCCATGGCACCGAGGCCGAGCACGGCGACGGGACCGAGGTCGGCGCGCGTCACGACGCCGCCCCCTTCGTCTCCTTGACGACCCGGAAGCGCAACGACTGCCTCTGGTCGACGAACTCGCGCAGCGGGGCCACCATCTGCTGGTGCTCCTCGCTCTGCTGCCAGGCGAAGAAGGCGTCGGCCGACTCCCATTCGCTGGTGATCACCCACTGCCGGGAGTCGTCGGCGGGTGCGCCGAGCCGCTCGACGATGTGGCCGGGGGTGCCGGAGACGGACTTCCGCAGTTGCTCGTACAGCTCCAGGAAGCCCTGCTCCCCGCCCTCGATCACGCGGACCGCGAAGACGACGTTCAGCTTTTCCGTCGTCCCGGACTGATGGTTGGTGCCCATGTCTCCTCCTGGGTGAGATCCGGTGGGACACGACTCCCACGGACTCATGTCGCCCGTACGGCCGCAACTCCGAATGGGGGAGGGGCCGGTGCGCACAAGGGGTGCACGCTCCGCGATTAGCCGTTCCGGGTGAGTTACGGCCCGGCCCGTGACAGCGGCGGCCGGACTCGGCCGGTCCGGCCCGGACGCGTGGGTTCCGCTGACCCGTTCGAGTGATGGCCGTGGCTTCGCCGGGTCTCTTCGGATCTCGCCGGACACAGGCGGTCCTCGGCCCCGGAGCCGACGCCCGGCCGGCCCCCGCGGGCGTCGGCCATCGCCCGGATCCGCGCCCGTGCGAGCCTCCGCGCACCGCGCCGGACGCCGGCGGGCGGGGCGAACACGCCGCGCCCGCGCACGGGGTAGGGCACCGGCCGGCCGGGGGCGCCCCGGGCCCCCACCGGCGCTGATGACATGATGGTCGGCGACGTAGGGCGACGGCGGTCCGAGGAAGCCGGTGAGAATCCGGCGCGGTCCCGCCACTGTGACCGGTGAGCGAGTTCCGGCAGGCCACCGCCCCCGGCCGGGGCGGGAAGGCGGGGCGGGCGGCGACCCGGGAGCCAGGAGACTCACGCGGTCGCCTCCTCACGGAACACCGGGGCGGATCTCCCCGGGAGGGGAGTGGCGCGACATGGCCGAACGGATCGCGGACGAGGAACCGGGCGGGGGCGGGCGGCGCGGCGGACCGGCGCCGTGCCGGGTCGTGGTGTGCCGGGACTGCTGCTGCGGCAGCCCCAAGGTGCCCGGGGTCGACCACGCCGGACAGACCGCGCGCCTGCGGGCGGAGGTGCCGGTGCGGATCTCCGAGTGCCTCGACGTCTGCGACCAGGCCAACGTCCTCGTCGTACAGCCCTCCGCCGCGGGCCGGGCCGCCGGTGCGCGGCCGGTGTGGCTCGGGCTCGTCAACGACCCGGACGCGACCGAGGACGTCATCACCTGGGTGCACGCGGGCGGCCCCGGCGTCGCTCCCCGGCCCGACATCCTCGACCTGTACGCCTTCACCCCGCCGCACCGCCGTGCGGGGACCTGACCCGGCGGGCCCGGCAGCACACCGACGCCTCCCCACCGCCCCCGGGAAGACCGTCGATCACCGACCGTCCGCCCCTCGCGGGAACACCGAAACCCGGAAGGAACCAACGAGATCATGCGCGTCAACGTGGCCCGCGCCCTCACGGAGGCACGCGGATGACCGGCACCGAGGAACCCGTCCTCCTGCACACCGCCGGCCGGTCCGCCCGCATCACGCTCAACCGGCCCAGGGCGCTCAACGCCCTGAACCACGACATGGTCCGCCGGATCGACGCGGCCCTGACCGCGTGGGAGCACGACCCGGCCGTGGAGACCGTCGTCCTCACCGGCGCGGGGGAGCGCGGCCTGTGCGCGGGCGGCGACATCCGGGCCGTGCACGACGACGCCCGGGACGGCGACGGCACCGCCTCGGCCGCGTTCTGGCGCGACGAGTACCGCCTCAACGCCCGGATCGCCCGCTACCCCAAGCCGTACGTCGCGGTCATGGACGGCATCGTCATGGGCGGCGGGGTCGGCGTCTCCGCGCACGGCGGCGTCCGGATCGTCACCGAGCGCTCGCGGATCGCCATGCCCGAGACCGGCATCGGCTTCGTCCCCGACGTCGGCGGCACCCACCTGCTCGGCCTCGCCCCCGGTGAACTCGGCACCCACCTCGCGCTGACCGGCGCGCAGATCGGCGCCGGTGACGCCCTGCTGTGCGGCCTCGCCGACCACTACGTGCCCTCCGCGGCCCTCGGTGCCCTCGTCGACGACCTGGCCGGGATGCCGGTACGGGGCGCCCTCGCCCGCCACGAACAGCCGCCGCCCGCGGGCCGGCCGGCCGAGGGGCGCGCGTGGATCGACGCCTGCTACACCGCCGCGACGGTCGAGGAGATCGTCCAGCGGCTGCTCGCCCACGGGGACCCCGAGGCCGAGGAGGCGGCCGAGACCCTGCTCGGCCGGTCGCCCACCTCCCTCAAGGTCACCCTGGAGGCGATCCGCCGCGCCCGGCGCCTCGGCTCGCTGGAGCGCGTCCTCGACCAGGAGTACCGCGTCTCCTGCGCGACCCTGGGCAGCCCCGACCTGGTCGAGGGGATCCGCGCCCGGATCATCGACAAGGACCGCGCCCCGCGCTGGTCCCCGGCGACCCTCGCGGAGGTCACGGACGCCGCCGTGGAGCGCTTCTTCGCTCCCCTCGGCGACCGTGAACTGGGCCTCGGCGGTCCCGGCCCCGGGACCGCCCGCGGGTGACGGACGACGACGCGCTTCTCCGGTGCACGACGACCCCGTGACGCCGACCGGTAGCGGAACCTCAGGGGGGTGTGCCGTCGGCACACCCCCCTCAGGCCGCCGGAGCGCCGGACGCGCGTGCGGTGCGTGTCTCAGGCGCCCGCGTGCGACAGCGTGAGGGCCGCCAGGGCCTGCGGGGCGCCGGGCTGGTCGCGGACCCCGGGGAAGGCGTTGACGTCCACGATCAGCGGGACGCCGTCACCCCGGTCGATGACGTCCACGCCGTACACGTCGAGCGCGAAGACCTCGCCGACCCGGCGGACCAGCGCGGCCCAGCCGGACGGCAGGCCGTCGAGGGCCAGCGGCCGTGTGGGGCCGCGGCCCTCGGGCGAGAGCTCGGACCGGCGCAGCGCCGCGAAGATCCGGTCCCCGATCGCCCACAGCTTGTGGTCCCAGCCGCTGTTCGGGGTGAACTCCTGGACCACGACGGGTTCCTCCGGGTGCGCGGCGGCCAGTTCGCGCAGTCTCCCGGCGTCGTCGACGCGCGCCACCAGATCGTGCTTGCGGCTGTGCCGGCTCTTGACCACCACCGGACTCCGCAGCCCCGGCCCGTCGGCGAGCCGGGAGAGCGCGGGACAGGCACGGGTGGCCGCGAACGGCAGGCCGGCCCGCCGGGCGCACTCCGCCATCGCCACACGGTCCTGGCACAGCTCGGTCGCGGCGGCCGAGTTCAGCACCCGGGCGCCGCGCCGCTCCAGCGCGCGGGCGAGGGAGATCGCCCGCGGGGTGCGCGCCTTGAGCAGGTACACGTCGGCCGGGGGCTCGGCGGGGCCGGGCGGTTCCGCCGTCCGCGGGTCCAGTGTCCGCACCGTGTGCCCGTCGGCGAGCAGCGCGATGGCGGCGGCCAGCAGCGGATGACCGGGGTCGGACGTGATCACGCCGATTCTCATACGGTCCTGCCCGCCGCGATCAGCACCTGCGCCGGGCCGGGACGCAGCGCTGCCCCGGCCGCCGCGGCCGGTGGCACGGCCGCCCCGGACGACTGCCGCTGCTCCGGCATGCCCAGCAGGGCGGGCTCGGCCGGTTCGGCGCTCCGGCTCCCCCGGGCCGCCAGCCCGAGCACGGCCCGCGCCACCCGCGCGGCCGCGTCGGGGACCTGGCGGAAGCTGGGGAAGTCGTTCACGTCGACGACCACGGGACCGTCCGGCCCCAGCACCACGTCCACGCCGAACAGGTCGAGGCCGTAGACGGCCCCGGCCCGGGCGGCGACGGCGGCCACCTCGTCCGCCAGCGGCACGGGCCGCTCGGGCACCACCTGGTCGGGGTGGAGCGGGGAGCGGCGCTCGGTCGCGTACAGCTCGCCGCCGACGCCGTACACCTTGATGTCGACGCCCGAGTTCGGGACGTACGGCTGGGCGATGAGCATGCCCTCCGCCGCCAGTTCGGGAAGCATCGCGGCGAGCCGGTCCGGTGACGTCACCAGGTGCACGGCCCGGCCCGAACTGCCGTCGGCGGGCTTGACCACCAGCGGGTACTCCGACTCCGGGACCTCCGCCAGCAGTTCGGGCCGGGCCGCCGCGTAGGTGGGCGGCAGCGGCAGCCCGTGGCTGCGGCCGATCGCCGCGGCCAGCGCCTTGTCCCGTACACCACGGATCGCGCGGGCGTCGTTGACCGTCGTGGTCCCGGTCGCGGCGGCCGCCTCCAGCAGGGTGAGCCCCGGGCCGCCGGAGACCGTCTTGAGCACCCAGGCGTCGTGGGAGGCGTCCTGCAACGCCTCCGTCATGCGCAGCAGCGAGCCCCCCGGCCGCAGCACGTCCACCTGGTGCCCCCAGGACGTGAGCTGACGGATCACCTCGACCGGCATGCCGTCGTGGCGGTACTGCTCCTCCACCAGAAAGCAGAGTTTCATCGATCTACCCCGACCCTCCGGACGCCCGCCCTCGTCGTCCGGCATTCCGTGACGTCCTGGCGACACAGGATGTCATGTCCGCCCGACGACGCGCCGGGCGCCGGCCCGCGGGGCGAACGGCCCGCTGTCGCCCGTCTCCTGACGGCGGGCCGGTAGCCGGCTGCCGGTCCTGGAACCGCTGCCGCGGACCATGATCATCTCGTGCGGTGGCGGGCGTGCCGGAACCGGCGGGGCAGGCTCCGCGTCAGGCCGGGCCGAGGACGCAGAACTCGTTGCCCTCCGGGTCGGTCAGGACCCGCCACGGGAAGTCGCCCCGGCCCGGGCCGGCGGGCGTCGCGCCGAGCGCCTCGACCCGGGCCGCCTCCGCCGCCTGGACGGCACCGGTGAACGGGAGGGGCGCCAGGTCGAGATGGGCGCGGTGCCGCGTGCCCGGCAGGTGGGGCGTGCGCACGAAGGCGAGACAGGGGCCGGCGCCCTCGGCGGCGCGCAGCAGGGCGTGGTCGTCGCTCACCTCGTGCGGGGTCCAGTCCATCGCCCCGCCCCAGAACCGGGCCATGGCCCGCGGGTCCGCGCAGTCGACGACGACCGCGGCGACCGGCCCGGTGTCGCGGTGGGCCCGCCCGGGCGCCAGGACGCAGAACAGGTTGCCCTCCGGGTCGGCAAGGGCCGTCCGCCGGGAGTCGTCCCGCCCCGCGCCGGCCGGCGTCGCGCCGAGCCGCTCCAGGCGCCCGAGCAGCTCCGCGTGGTGGGCCGCGGAGGCGGTCGCGAGGTCCAGGTGCGCGCGACCCGCCACCGCACCGGTGTCCGGGACGGCCACGACATCGAGGCGGATCGCGGCGGGGTCCGGCCAGGCCGGTCCCACGGGCTCGACGCTGGTCGCACCGGGCTCGCCGCCGGGCACGCGCCAAGCGAGCGCCTCGGCCCAGAACCGGCCCAGCGCCGCGTCGTCCCGGGCCTTGAGGTTCACCTGGAAGAGACGCAGCGCCATGCGGCCGACCCTACCGGCACGGCGCGGGCCGGCGGACGGGAGCACCGGCCCGCCGCTCACGCGCGGGGCAGCAGGAGGTCGGCGACCACCGGGCGGTGGTCGGAGGCCGTCGTGGCGGACTCGTGTGCGCCGGTGACGGCGACGTCCGGTGAGACGGTCACGAGGTCGATCCGCCTGACCGGCGCGGCCGCCGGGTAGGTCTTGCCGCCGTCCGGCGCGGCGTCCCGCAACGGGCCCCACAGCCGCGCGAGTTCGGGGGCGTCCGGCTCGGTGTTGAAGTCGCCGAGGAGGACCTTCGGGCCGCAGTCCCCGGCGAGCACCGCGAGCATGTCGTCGACCTGCGCGCGCCGGACGGAGGGGTCCGCCCGGTAGTCCAGGTGGGTGGAGTACACGTGCACGGCGGTGCCCCTGACCTTGACCGTCACCTCCGCGAAGCCCGGTGCCGGGGAGGGCACCGGGTCCGGCGTCTGGGTGGACAGCCGGGTGATCTCGTGGTTCCGCGCGTCACGCACCGGGAAACGGCTCAGCACCGCGACGCCGAACCGCCGCCGCGCGGCGCCCGGTGGGTCCGCGGGGAGGTCGTAGATCGGGGCGAAGAAGACCCGCATGCGCAGCCGTCCGGCCAGTTCCCGGGCCTCGTCGGCGAAGCCGCTGCGGGCACCCCAGTGCACGTCGACCTCCTGGAGGCCGATCACGTCGGCGTCGAGCCCGCGGATCGCCGCCGCCGTGCGGTCCAGGTCGAACACGTTGTCCTCGCCCGCGCCGGCGTGGATGTTGTAGGTGGCCACCCGCAGCGGTACGCGCGGGCTCCGCGCCGAGGCGGGGTCCGGTCCGCAGCGGGCCGCCGGGTCCGCGGCGGTCGCGTGCGGCGGCACCGCGCCGAGCGCGGCCGTGGCGGCGAGCACGGCGGTTACCAGCGCGCGGCGGGCGCGCCGTCGGGTCTTGCGGTCCACTGAACCCTCCGGATCGGAAGGGGGAGCGGCACGGCGTGCGGCAGCGGTACGGCCGGTCGCCTCGCGCCGCCCGCCCGCCACCACGAGCCGGCGCCGTCCGAGGGGTCCCGGGCGCGGCCGTCGACGTGCGGGAAGGGTGGCGAGAGGGGCTCGGAGGGGGGGCACGCCGGGTCGACTCCCCGGGGGCGGGACGGGGTTGACGCGCGCCACCGTAGGCCACGGGTGGGACCGGCGCAACGGTCCCGCGCCGACGGTGGGTCTCCCGGTGACCGGCGGACGGGAGAAGCCCGCGCCGCGGAGCCGGGCCGGGCGGGGACGGTGACGGCGACCGGCGCGTCCACCCCCACGAAGCAGCGGGTGCGCCCGGGTCCCACCACCGCTCGCGCGAGGTCCCCGGAGTCACGTGGGCACCTGGTGGCCCCGGGGCGCCCCCTCGCCCGGCGCCGACCGCCGGACAGCGGCGTTTCGGCCACCCGCGGCCCGCGTGGTCCCCTTGCCGGGCAAGGGCTCCCGCGGCCCCGGCACGCAGGACCCGCTGCGCACGGCGGGTCGGACTCCGTCCGAAACACGTGTGTTCGATATCGCGGTCCGCTCGTTGAGCCGGACGACGCACCGGACGACCGTCGAGGGGGAGACCACGTTGACCCGCACCGGACCGCAGCCCGGAAAGACGCGCGCCCCGGGTGCCGGACCCGGCCCGGACCCCGCGCCGGGGCCGTCCGCCGCCCGCCCGCGCCGTGATCCGCCGCCCGCCCGTGGCGTGAGCCTCCCGGACCCGCCCGCACCGGACCCGCCCGCACCGGACCCGCCCGCACCGGACCCGCCCGCACCGGGCCGGCGCGGCACACGGCGCCCGGAGGAGGCCAGGTGACCCCCGCAGCGCACCGTCCGGCACCGGCCCGTCCGCCGAGGCCGCCCGGCGGCGGCACGCTGCCCCAGGTCATCGGGGTCCACCTGTACCTGGAGGACGAGGAGGGGCGGGTCCTGCTCGGACTGCGCCACCCCGACACCGCGTACGCCGGGCGGACCTGGCACTTCCTCGCCGGGCACTGCGAGCGGGAACCGGCGCTCGGGTGCCTCGTCCGGGAGGCCCGCGAGGAGGCCGGCCTCGTCATCGACCCGGCCGACGCCGAGTACGCGCACGCCGTGCACGTGGTCGACGGCCCCGGCGCACCGCCGCGCATGCAACTGGTGTTCCGGGTGCGCCGCTGGCAGGGCGCCCCCGAGGTGCGCGAGCCCGGCAAGTGCCTCGCCTGGCGGTGGTGGCACCCCGGGAACCTGCCGGAACCGACCGTTCCCTACACCCGGGCCGCCGTCGACGGGATCCGCGCCGGCCGGCTCTACACCGAGCTGGGCTGGGACGCGAGTTGACCACCGCCGGGCCGCCCGCCGGACGCACCCACCGCGAACGGCACCGGGAGCCGCTGGACGTCCACCTCATCCTGCGCAGGGAGACCGCCCGCGGACCCGAGGTGCTGATGTCCCGGCGCGCCGGCGGGGTGTACGCGTCCGGGCTCTGGCACCTGCCCTCCGGCCACCTGGACGGACCGCACGAGGACGTGGTCACCGCAGTGGTCCGCGAGACCCGGGAGGAGACCGGCGTCGCCGTCGAGCCGGCCGACGTACGGGCCGCCGTCACCGTGCACCACCGGGGGCCCGGCGGGCGCTCCCGCACCGGCTTCTTCTTCGAGGTCCGCCGGTGGCGGGGCGAGCCGCGGATCGCGGAGCCCGAGGTGTGCGACGCGATGGACTGGTTCCGGCTCGACGCCCTCCCGGCGGGCACGGTGGCCTACTGCAAGGCGGGACTCGACGCGTACACGAAGGGCGCCCGGCTCGCGGTGCACTTCCAGCACCCGGGGGAGCGGATCGCCTACGACCCCGCCGCCGACAGACTCCGTATCGTCCCGGAAGGAGACACCGTGAGCCGCACCTGGCTGCCGCCCGAGCAGTACGCCGAGCAACTGATGAAGGCGACCGGATTCGCCTGCGTCCACTTCACCGACGCCCACGACCGGCCCCTCCAACTGCACGCGCCGTACAGCCCCTCGCACCCGTGGCAGCTGGCCGGCGGCACGATGGAACCCGGCGAGCGGCCCTGGCAGACCGCGGTGCGCGAGTGCAGGGAGGAGACCGGCATCACCCTCTCCGGCCCGCCCCGGCTGCTGGCCGCGGTCTACGGACTGCCCGGGGACGAGTGGCCGTACAGCAGCATGGGCGTGGTCTTCGACGGGGGCCGGCTCAGCGAGGAGCAGATCCGCGGGATCACCCTCGACCCGGAGGAGCACGACGAGGCCCGCGTACTGCCGCTGGACGCCTGGCGGCCGCTGATGCCGGCCCAGGACTTCGCGCGGCTGACCACCGTGACGGAAGCCCGCCGCACGGGCACGGCGGGCTACTTCGACACCTGGGACTGGGGGGAGGCGTGAGCGCGGGTCCGGCCCGCCCCGCAGCGCGGACCGGGGCGAGGCGGGGCGAGGGCGGGACGCGTCAGCCGGCGGCGGACCGGATCAGCCGTTGACGAGTGCGGTGAACCGGTCCGCGTCGATGTTGCCGCCGGAGGCGATGAGGCCGATCCGCCGCGGCGGATCGCCGATCCGCCCGGCCAGCAGGGCGGCCAGGGGCGTCGCGCCGCTGGGTTCCAGGACGACCTTCAGCCGTTCGAAGGCGAACCGCATCGCGGTGACGATCTCGGCGTCGCTGACCAGCGCGATGGAGTCGACCAGGCGCTGGTTGAGGCCGAACGTGATCTCGCCGGGGGTCGCCAGGGCCTGCCCGTCGGCGATGGTGCGGGGGACCGGGATGCTGACGCGCGCGCCGCTCTCCAGGGAGCGCTTGGTGTCGTCGCCCGCCTCGGGCTCGACGCCGATGACCCGGATGCCGGGGTGCAGTGCCCTGGCCGCGGTGCCGCTTCCGGCGATGAGGCCGCCACCGCCCACGGGCACCAGCAGCGCGTCCAACGGCCCCGTCTCCTCCAGGAGTTCCAGCGCGGCGGTGCCCTGCCCGGCGATGACGTGCGGATGGTCGTAGGGCGGGATCAGGGCCAGGCCGCGGTCCGCGGCCAGGGCCTCGCCGAGCGCGGTGCGGTCCTCGGTGTACCGGTCGTAGGTGACGATCTCCGCGCCGTACCCGGCGGTCGCCTCCCTCTTGGAGCGGGGAGCGTCCTCGGGCATGAGGATCACGGCGCTGGTGCCCAGTTCCCGGGCGGCCAGCGCGGTGGCCTGGGCGTGGTTGCCGGAGGAGTAGGCGGCGACACCCTTCGCCAGTTGCTCCCGAGGGAGCTGGGCGATGGCGTTGTAGGCGCCGCGGAACTTGAAGGCGCCGATCCGCTGGAAGTTCTCTGCCTTGACGAACACCTCGGCGCCCACGAGGGAGTTCAGGGTGCGGGAGGTGAGGACGGGGGTGCGGTGGGCGATGCCCTGGAGACGGGCGGCGGCTTCGCGGACGTCGGCGAACGACACGGGCGGTTCGGCGGCCATGGGCTGTCCTTCGGGTGTGGGTCGTGCCGGGGCGGCCGGCGCCGGGGGAGCGGTGGAACCGGTGGTGCTCATGGTCGGGCGGCCCTCACTTGGCGTAGTTGTAGACCGTCGCCCGGGACACGCCGAGCAGGTCCGCGATGGTCTGCGCGGCGTCGCGCGAGTCGAAGTAGCCGTCGTGCTGCAACTGCCGTACGAGGGACTTCTTGTCCTCCCGGCTCAGTGAGCGGGGCGTGGCGGCCCGCTCGGCGGCCCGGGCCTCGACCGTCTCCCGCAGCTCGCGCGCGGTGCGGTCGCGCAGGGACTCCAGGGGCCGGCCGCGGTGCTCGGTGTCCGTGGCCACGAGGTTCGACAGCGCGAGGGTCACCGGGGACAGCACGGAGACGTCGAGGTTCAGGCACAGTGCCGCGACGTACTCGCCGGCGGCGTTCTTGATGCCGATGGACGTGCTCTTCGCCGGGCGGCCGTCGGGGAACCGGTTGGGGTAGTTCTGGATGACGCTCGGGTACTCCGGATCGGCGATCCGCGCGAGGCCCAACTCCGTCGCCGAGTCGCCCACCTGACGGCCCGACAGGTTGTTCTCGATGGCCCGGATCGCGTGGTCGGGGTGGCGCAGGTCGTGCAGCACCACTTCGCACAGGCCGGGGAACATGCGGCCCAGCGCGACGGCGATCTTCTCGGCCTCGCGGATGAGGTGCTCGTCCGAGCCGTCCGAGCCGTCCCGGTCACCCGAGCCGCTCGCCGTGCCGTCCGAGCCGTGTTCCATGACGCTCCCCGCCCCCCGCTGACCCACCGGCGTCCGGAGTCGACGATCTGTCCATTTCTGGATCAGGAGTCTAGTTCGCGGTCGGGTCCGCTGTCCAGGGAGCGCCGACCCGGCCGGACGGCGGACCGGGGTCGTGCGGCCGGGGCGCCCGTCATCAACTACGTTCTGAGGGAGCACGATTCGCAGAGCGACGAGGGGGACACATGGCCGACCGGTCCGGCGCAGGGCGCTCGCTGTGGCTGCGCGGTTTCCACGCGGCCGAGCCGGGCGCACCGCGGCTGCTCTGCCTGCCGCACGCGGGTGGCGCCGCGAGCTTCTACTTTCCCTTCTCCAAGGAGCTGTCGCCCGCGGTGGACGTGCGCGCGGTGCAGTACCCCGGCCGACAGGACCGTCTCGACGAGACACCGGCGGGCTCCGTCCAGGAACTCGCCCAGGGGGTGTTCCATGCGCTGGACGAGTGCGACGACACGCCCCTGGCCCTGTTCGGGCACAGCATGGGGGCCATGGTCGGCTACGAGCTGGCCCGGCTCCTGGAGACCGCCGGACGACCGCCCGCGGTCCTCTTCCTCTCCGGCCGCCGCGGCCCGTCCGTCATGCGCACCGAGGACGTCCACCAGCGGGGCGACGCGCAACTGATCGAGGAGGTCACGCGGCTCGGCAACACCGATGCCGCCCTGCTGCGGGACGAGGACCTGCTGGAGATGATCCTGCCCGCGCTGCGGGCCGACTACCACGCGGTGGGAACCTACCGGCGCACGCCCGGCCCGCGGCTGCGCAGCCCCATCGTCGCGCTGACGGGTGACGCCGACCCCCGGGTGACCCCCGAGGAGGCCCGGGCCTGGTCGCAGGAGACCGACGGCCCCTTCGAACTGCACGTGTACCCGGGCGCCCACTTCTACCTGGTGGAGCGGCAGCAGGCCGTGGTGGACCGGATCGGCACCACGTTGCGGCGGCTCGGGGCGGGCGGACCCGCGGCGGCCGTCTGAGCCCGGCCGCGGGCCGCCCGGCGCCGGCGAAGGGGCCGGCCGGGCGATGCGACGGGGGCGGCACCGTGGACCGGTGCCGCCCCCGAGGCGTGCGTCAGCCGAGAACCTTGGCGGACTCGATGACCACGGACTCCGTGGGGACGTCCTGGTGGCCGTGGCGGCTGCCCGTCTTGACACCCTTGATGGAGTCGACGACGTCCGTGCCCTCGGTCACCCGGCCGAACACGGCGTAACCCCAGCCGTTCGGGTTCTTCCCCGAGAAGTTGAGGAAGGCGTTGTCCGAAACGTTGATGAAGAACTGCGCCGTGGCGGAGTGCGGGTCGCTCGTCCGCGCCATGGCCACGGTGTACTTGTTGTTCTTCAGCCCGTTGTCGGCCTCATTCTGAATCGGCCCCTGGGTGGGCTTCTGGTCCATGTCCGGGGTGAAACCGCCGCCCTGGAGCATAAAGCCGTTGATCACCCGGTGGAAAATCGTGCCGTCGTAGTGGCCGCTGCGTACGTACGACAGAAAGTTCTCGACGGTCTTGGGCGCCTCGGCGTCGTTGAGTTCCAGCACGATCCGGCCGAAGTTGGTGTTCAGCTCGACTGTCGACATCGCTATCTCCTTATTCCTGTGGGGCGTGCCCACGGTACGGTACGGGCCTGCCGGCCGCGTTCCGGTGCGATCGGGGACCACGCCGGTCCGACGGCTCAAACGCACCATGGAATATACGACCACAGGGGACACACCCGACGCTGCGGCGCCCCGGGGTTCGAACGGCCATCCGGGGCATCGCGCGGTGCCCGGGTGACCCGTCCGCGCATGTCGCGGGCATTCCCCGGCGTCGGGGGTGCCGGACCCGCGTACGGCGCCGGGCGGACCTCACGACGGCCGGGAGGTGTCGTCCGGTGCCGGGGGAAGCGCCAGGTGGGCCAGATCGTCCGGCGGCGGTGTGGTCACCGGCCACAGCGGAGCGGCGTCCCCGTCGGCGAGCGCGGCCGGTGCGTCGGTGAGGTTCATGCGTTCCCGCAGCCGCCCGTAGAAGTCCGTCGGGCCGAGCCGGACCGCCTTGAGCCGGCGCGGGGCGGCGTACACCCCGATCCAGTCCCCGGGGCTCAGCACCCCGCGCAACTGGCCGTCGATGCTGACGGCGGCCCGGCCGGACCGCTGGAGCACCCGCAGCGCGATGGGTTCGTCCGGTGCGGCCACCACCGAACGGTTGAACACCATGTGCGGTGCCACCGGCGTGAACACCAGACCCTCCGCACGGGGTGAGACCACCGGACCGCCCGCGGCGAAGCTGTACGCCGTGGACCCGGTCGGCGTGGCCACCAGTAGCGCGTCGGCCGAGTAGCAGGCCAGCAGCCGGCCCGCCAGATACACCCCGACGGACACCTGCCGGTCCCTGGCCAGCTTCTCCACGACCACGTCGTTGAGCGCGGTGACGTTCAGCGCCACCCCCCAGTCGCCGCCCGCCACACACTCGGTGCGCACCCGGGGCGGGGGCAGCATGGGTCCGCGGCCGTACCGCAGCAGCGACTCCATGTGTGCGGGCACCTCCAGCCGGCACGACGCCCGCAGGGTGAGCAGCATCCGGCTCTCGACGTCGATCCGCTCCTCCCGGACGGCATCCAGCGCCTCGCGCACCGCCGTGGCGGGGACCTCGGTGAGGAAGCCGACCCGGCCGAGGTCGACGCCGAGCAGGAGCGCGTCGTTCTCGGCCGCCAGCCGGGCACCGCGCAGGAACGTGCCGTCACCGCCGAGGGTGACGATGAGGTCCGGGTCACCCGCGCTGTCGACCTCGTCGCGGGCGCTGTGCCGGGCGCCCTCCTGCCACACGTCGATGTCCGCGCAGCCCACCGCGTGCTCGGCGCACCAGTCGCGCACGGCCCGCGCGGCGGCCAGGGCCTCGGCACGTCCGCCGTGCACGACCAGGCCGACCCGGTTCACCGTCATGTCCGCACACCCGCCTTCCGGTCCGCTCCCGCCGTGGCGCCATCCTCGCCGCGGACCGCACGGGCCCGGCGCACGCCACGCCGCCGGAACGCCCGGCCGCGGTCCGAGCCGCCCGCGCGCGGTCACCGGGGCGCCGGGACCGCCGGGGTGTGATCTTCCCCCTTGCGGCCGCCGGACGGCTCCTGTGAGCCTCCCTCCGAACGATTTTCCCGATAACCGTTATCGGCGCCGTGCGCGGCGGTCTCCCAGGTGACGGACAGGATCGTTCGGAGTCGAGGACAGGGACACTCTGATGACACAGCACTCGGTGGACACGGCGGCACTGGTCGACGCCGCCCGCGCGGGCGACGCGGCGGCTCAGGACGCCCTGGTCGGCGCCTATCTCCCGCTGGTGTACAACATCGTGGGGCGGGCCCTGAACGGTTCGGTCGACGTCGACGACGTCGTGCAGGACACCATGCTCCGGGCCCTCGGCTCGCTCGGTGACCTGCGCACCCCGGAGAGCTTCCGCTCCTGGCTCGTGGCCATCGCGATGAACCGGGTGCGGGCGCACCGGCAGGACCGCCGGCTCGTCACGGACGCCGTGGACGAGGCCGCCGACGTCGCGGACCCGGGCGCCGACTTCGTCGACCTCACCATCGTGCGGCTCCAGTTGTCCGGCCAGCGGCAGGAGACCGCGCTCGCCACGCGCTGGCTCGAGCCGGAGGACCGGGAGGTGCTGTCGCTGTGGTGGCTGGAGTGCGCCGGTGAGCTGTCCCGGGCCGAGGTCGCCGCGGCGCTGGAGGTGTCGCCGCAGCACACCGCCGTACGGGTGCAGCGGATGAAGGCGCGGCTGGAGGCGGCCCGCGTGGTGGTGCGGGCGCTGGACGCGCGGCCCGCCTGCGGGGAACTGCGCGGGGTGCTGGCCTCCTGGGACGGTCTGCCGTCCGCCCTGTGGCGCAAGCGGATAGCCCGGCACGCCCGCGACTGCGTGCGCTGCGGCGGTCTGTGGAGCGGTCTGCTGCCGGCGGAGGGGCTGCTGGCCGGGCTCGCGCTGGTCGCGGTCTCCTCGGCGCTGCTCGCGACGACCCGCTCCACGGCGGCCGGCATGACCGCGGCCGGTTCGGCCGCCCCGCTCGCGCCGGACACCGCGACCGCCCACCCGGCCGCGGGCGCGGGCCGGCACGTCGGCACGGCCGCGGACGCCGCCGGACCGGACACACCCGGCGCGGGTGCCGGGGCCCGGCACGCCGGGCCGCGCGCCGCCCGCCGTCGTACGACCGCCCGTGACGAGGCCCGGCGACGGCGGCGGACCCGGCGCCGGGCCGTCGGGGGCGCGGTGGTGGCGGCCTGCCTGGCGGGCGGCGGCCTCTGGTACCTCGGCCCCGGCTCCGGGGCGGAGGGCGGGGAGGCGTCCGCCGCCCCGGCCGCGGGGGCACCCGTCGCGGACCTCGCGCGGCCCGGCGCCGTCGCGACGTCCACCCCTTCCTCGCCTTCGCCCTCGTCCTCGTCCTCGCCTTCGGCCTCCGCGTCCGCCTCGCCGTCCCCGTCGCACTCGAAGAAGCCGAGCCCGTCCCGGAGCCCGAGTCCCGCGAAGAGGAGCGGCACACCGCAGGCCCGGCAGACCGTGCGCGTCACCCCGAGCGCCTCCCGCCCGCCGCGGGTGCAGCCGGCACCGGCACCCACGGGAACGGTGGCGCAGGTGGTCGCGCTGGTGAACAAGGAACGGGCGGCGGCCGGGTGCGGCCCCGTCGGCGAGGACGCGCAACTGGACCGGGCCGCGCAGGGCCTGTCCGACGACATGGCCGCCCGGGGCTTCTTCGACCACACGGACCCGGACGGTCACGGCCCGGGCGAGCGCATCACCGCGGCGGGCTACCGCTGGTCCACGTACGGCGAGAACATCGCCCGGGGCCAGCAGACCCCGCAGGCGGTGATGGACTCCTGGATGAACAGCCCCGGCCACCGGGCCAACATCCTCAACTGCTCGTTCAAGAACCTCGGCGTGGGGGTCCACAACGGCTCGGGCGGCCCCTGGTGGACCCAGGACTTCGGCGCCAAGCTCTGAGCATGTCGTTCGCGGGGCGCAGCGCGGCGCCCCGCCCGGGCGCCGGTGGTCACCGGGCCGTGCCGAAGTCCTGCGTCCAGTAGCCGCCGGGCTGCGCCAGCCCGACGCCGATCTCCTTGAAACCGCAGTTGAGGATGTTCGCCCGGTGGCCCGGGCTGGCCATCCAGCCCGCCATGACCTCCTGCGCCGTGCTGTAGCCGTAGGCGACGTTCTCGCCGTAACTGCTCCAGGTGTAGCCGGCGCGCGTGATGCGGTCGCCCGGGGACGATCCGTCGGATCCGGTGTGGGACATGTTCTGATGGGCCGCCATGTCCGCGCTGTGGTCCTGCGCCGCCTTGGTCAGCGTGGGGTTCAGTGTCAGCGGCGTGCAACCGGCTTGACCCCGCTCGGCGTTGACGAGCCGGAGTATCTCCCCCGTGACCCCGGACGCCGTCGTCGCGGATCCCTGGGTGCTCGGCGCGGCAGGGGTCGCGGAGGGCGCGGTGGGGGCGGGGGCGGCCGGGGTGGTGGCCGGTGCGGTGGCCGCCGTCGGCGTGGTGGCGGCCGCGGGGGTGCCCGGCGCGATGGCCGGCCGGGCGCGTTGGACCGTCGCCTTCTTCCTGGCGACCGGGTGGGCCGTCACCAGGGGAGCGGCCGGTTCGGCGGGCGCCGGCGCGGTGCTCCGGAGCGCGGCGGTCCGGAGCACGGCGGACCGAGGGCCGCTGCTCTGCGGAACGCTGCTCTGCGGATCGCCGCTGCGAGAGGCGCTGCTCTGTGGTGCGGCGGGGGTGTACCCGTTGCCGGGGTGATGCCCTGGGGTGTCCTGCCACTGCGTCGCGGGCGCGCTCGGTGCCGCGGCCGACGCCGGGTCCTGCGTGCCGTACGGCCAGTCGGAACAGGCCAGGGCGACGGACGGCACGCCTACGGTGCCGATGGCGACGGCGGTGATGAGAACCCGCCGGTAGTGGTTCGTTTTGCGGTGCTGGCCCATACGTCAACCTCACTCGGTGATCGCGGAGCGCCCATTCTCAGGACGCCCTCACACGGAGCGCAAAGGGCCCGCCCACTATCTCCCTTCGTAGGGGCTTCCGGGCCTTGCCAGACTCGTCGACGCGTGCCGACTTCGCGACCGCGACGATTGCCATGTGCTGTCGTCGCGTCAGGAGGGCGCTTCTGTCGACCGATGCGGCAAGGCGCGGTGCGGTCGTCCGGGCGGTACGCGACCGACCGGACGCGCCGACGGCAAGACGGACAAATCCCATATGTCGTGGATGCGCCACCTACTAAGCGTCCCGCCTAGTACCAAGTCGGCAGTGACGGATGTCACCTCACCGGAGCCGGAGCCGGAGCCGGTCGTTGAAGCGGAGGACGCATGCGACGGCGGCCGGAGCCCGGGGCGTCCGGCCGCCGCGCGTCTGCGGCGGTCGCCGTCACTCGTTCTGGAAGACGGCCTTGCTGACCTCCGCGGGGTTCTGGAACTCCTTCTTCCCGAGGTGGGAGATCCGCTCCGTGATCTCCTTCGACGCGTGATTGCCCTCGGCTACCTTCCGAAGCTGCTCGGAATCGGCCGGGTACTCGACGCCGGACAGTGCTTTCTGCAGGTCAGGTGGGGTGATACCCGCCATGGCTCCTCCAGGCGGTGAGATGGTCACGCTTTCCGGCCGGCGCCGCATGCTGCGCCGGACTGGTCAGGTACCCAGCGGGCGCGTGCGGATTCAGGGTTTCGGCCCGCCGGTGGGCATCGTGGTGCACGGGTACTCGGAAGCCTCGGAACAGGCACGGGACCACTACAGAGGGAACCCGATGAGCGACACCACTCCATCCCAGGCCGAGGGCGAACCGTTCGACGCCCCCGAGGCGGAACAACCCCCGCGCACCACTCCCTCCCAGGCGGAGGGCGAGGACTTCGACGAGGAGACCACGGACGAAAGCACGGACGGGCACCACATGGACGGGTAAGACATGTAGGGAGGCGACATGGGTCCGGCACACGCCCGCGTCTCCGAGGTACTGGAGGCGCTGGAGGGCGTGACCTATCCGGCCGCCAAGGACCGGCTCGTGTCGGCCGCACGGCGGGCGGGAGCCTCGGCCGAGGTCGTCGAGGCCCTGAGCCGCATGCCCGCCGCGGAGTACGGCGGCCCTGCGGAGGTGACCAGGTCGGTCCGGGCGGCATCGGCACCGAAGTCGGCACCGGAACCTGCATCCGTCACCAAGCCGGACGGCATCCGCCGCCAAGCCGGAACCGGAATCCGCCCCAAACCGGAACCGGAAGCGAACCCCGGCCGCCGCACCGCGCGACCGGGCCACCTGGTCCGCACCGCGCGACCGGGCCACCTGGTCCGCACCGCGCGACCGGGCCACATGGTCCGGCCCGGCGGCAGGTCCGGCCCGTCCCAGCACCTGTGGGAGGAGCCGAGGACCCCGATCCACGAAGAGTGCGACCGATGAGGGCGACCGGACGGGTCCGGCCGGGCCCGGACAGGCAGAACGGGCCGGCCGGGTCGGGCCGACCGGGCGCGGATCGACGGCGGCCCCGGCGGCCGACAGGCCCGTCGCAGGCACCCGTGGCGCCCCGGCCGTCCTGACCGGGGCGTTCCCGTGACCGTCACCGGACCTCCCGCCGATCCCCACGCATGCCCCCCACCCCATCGGGTACGCGTGCCGGGAGCCCGCCCGGGCACCAGCCCGCCCGGGCGGGCCCGTAAGACAGCCGCTACCTGGGGACCAGCCATGGAGACACCCGCACACGACGACCTGCCCACGCCGGCCCAGCAGGCGCTGGACGCGCTGGCCGTGAACGCCGAGGACCAGAGCGCCCTGGACACCCTCGCCCACAGCGACGTACTCGTCCCGGTGCCGGACGACGCGGTGGACGGGGAGGGCGCCGACGCCACGACGGTGGCCCTGCCCCTCCTGGAGCAGCCCGGAGGCGACCCGGTCGTCCCGGTGTTCACCACGGAGGGTGAGATGGCGGAACTGCTGCCCTTCATCTCGCGCTACCGCCTGATCCCGCTCGGCGCCCTCGCCGCCCAGTGGCCCGAGGACGACATCTCCCTCGCCATCGACGGCAGCTCCGCACACTCGCTCACGCTCACCTCCAAGGGGGTGCGCACCCTGCTGGCCCGCTGACCCGCACCCGGGCCCCGAGGCTTCCCCGCCGCGCGCCTCGCGGTGATCGCGGGCGCGCCAAAGGACGGCCGGAACTGCCCCCCGGCTCCGGGTAGTCCGGCCGTCGGCAAGGGAAGATCCCTGCGGAGGGCGCGTCCGGGTGAGGGTGAAGGAGCCGATGGCCGTGAAGGTCGTCCTGCTGGGCACCGCCGCCGGGGGCGGCTTCCCGCGATGGAACTGCGCGTGCGCGCTGTGCTGCGCGGCGCGCGACGGCAAGCTGCCCGCCCGGACCCGGGAATGCGCCGCGCTCACGGGCAACGGCCGTGACTGGTGGCTGCTCAACGCCTCTCCCGATCTGCGGACGCAGCTCGCCGCCACCCCCGCCCTGTGGCCGGGGCCCGGCCCCCGGGACACCCCGCTGCGCGGGGTGCTGCTCACCGACGCCGAGCCCGGCCATGTGTCCGGGCTGACCGAACTGCGCGGCGCGCCCGGTCTGAAGGTGTACGCCGCGCCACCGGTGCGCGCCCTGCTCGGTTCCGCCCGCGCCGCGCTGGACCGCTACGCGCCCTGGGAGTGGGCCGACAGCCTGGCCGACGGCGGCTTCGTGCTGGCCGGCGGACTGGTCGTCACCGCCCACCCGGTGGGCGGCGAGGCCCCGGCGTACGTGCCCGTGCGCTCGCCCCTGACCGCGGGCCCCTGGACGACGGCGTACCGCGTCGAGGACCTGGCCAGCGGGGGAGTGCTGGTGTACGCGCCCCGCGTGGGCGCGTGGAGTCCTGTGCTGGACGAACTGTGCGCCGAGGCGGACTGCGCGCTGCTGGACAGCACCCTCTTCACCACCGACGAGGCCGCCGACGAGAGAGGCCCCACGGTCCGGTCCGGTGCTCCTCCGGCCGCCGCGGGCCACCTGGCGGTCTCCGGCCGGCACGGCGGCCCCGCCCGGCCGGCCCGCCGTCCCGGCGCGCGCCGCGTCTGCACCCACCTCGGCGACACCGACCCGCTGCTCGACCCGGCCTCACCCGCGCGCGAACGCCTGGCGGAGCACGGCGCCGAAGTCCTGCCGGACGGCGCCGAACTGCTGCTCTAGGACTCTCCCGCCAGCATCCGGCGCAGCACCGCGCGTTGGATCGGCAGCACCTCCGCGTGCAGCGAGCGGCCCTTGGGGGTGAGCGCGACCCACACCCCGCGGCGGTCCTCCGCGCACACCGACCGCTCCACCAGGCCGTCCTTCTCCAGCCGGCCGATCAGCCGGGACAGCGCGCTCTGGCTGAGGTGGACGCGGCCGACGAGGTTCTGCACCCGGCACTGCTCACCGTGCTCGGGCCGCTCCGTCGCCAGGATGTCCAGCACCTCGAAGTCGCTGGCACCCAGCCCGTGCGGATGCAGGACACGGTCGATCTCGCACATCGTGCGCGCGTGCACCGCGAGGATCCCCCGCCAGTGTTCTTCGAGCCGGGTGTCGGCCGTGGTGACTGCCATACCCGCACCGTAGCACCGATCCGGACATTCGTTGAGCGTGCAACTAACTTGTCGTGCGGGTGCCCCCGGGACCGTCAGACGGCCGTGTCCTGGAGCAGTCCGACGAGGTTCCCGTCCGCGTCCTTCACGGAGGCGATCAGCCGGCCGCCGCCGACGTCCTGGGCGTCCTGGAGCAGTTCCGCGCCCGCCTCCACCAGCGCCGCGAGACGCTGCCGCAGATCCGTGACGTGCCAGTACGGCACCGGGCCGGTCATGCCCTTCGCGTGCCCGCTCGGGTCCAGGCCGACGTCCTGGCCGGCGGCCTTGTAGCCCACGTAGTACGGCTCGTCCGCGTACGGCTCGACGTCCAGCAGGGCCCCGAACAGGGCCTTGGCGCGCTCCAGGTCCTTCACCGGGTAGACGATCGTCCGCAGGCCGGCGGTCATGGCACTCACTCCTTCTCCACGCGTGGACCGGCGGCTCCCGCCGGTGCCCCCACGCTAGGGCCGGGGGCCCCGCGACGGCTTCTCGAATCCTGACCGGTCGCGCCCCACGCGCGGCGCACACCCGTCCGTCGCGCCCCACGCCCGGCGCACGCCCGTCCGCCGCCGGACGACGGCCGCCGGTGCGCGGACGGCCGCGGACGGACGGGGCCGGCCGCGCCGAACCCTTCGCCGTCCTGCCCGGCATGCCGGACGGCATATGGCGGGAAGGGCCGGCCGGACCCGTCCGAGTCGCCCTGGCCGGTCCGCGGGTGCCGGCGCTGGACCTGCCGCACCGCGCCCCGCCGACCGTCCGCCGCCCCGCCTTCCGTCCGCCGCGGTGCCACCCGCGCCGCCGTGCGCGCCATACCGGCCGAGCGGCACCACCGGCGTGCTCGCCGTCGACGACCGGGGCCGCACCGTGCGCCACCTCACCCGCCGCCGGTCCGGGTTCCGGATGGTCACCGGCGTCTGCGTGACCGGCGGCCACCTGGTGCTCGGCAGCATCCGGGGACGGGGGACGGCGGTCTGCGCGCCCCCGCCGTCCGCCGACCCGGCGGTACCCTGGTCCCGGCCGTGATCACCCGCAGGGGCAGCGCCCGACAGGAGACGTACCAGGCATGACAGCCCCGGAAACGGAGACGCGCGGCGCCCGTCCCGCGGTCCGCCGCCGCACCGAGTGGCGCGCCCAGGCGCCGGTGGTCGCCGTCGTGGCCGTCGGCGGCGCGCTCGGCGCCGTCGCGCGCTACGCGCTCACGCTCGCGCTGCCCACGCCCTCCGGCGGCTTCCCCTGGGCGACTTTCTGGACCAACGTCTCCGGCTGCGCGGCCATGGGCGTCCTCATGGTGCTGATCACCGAGGTGTGGGCCGCCCACCGGCTGCTGCGGCCGTTCCTCGGCACCGGCGTCCTCGGCGGATTCACCACGTTCTCCACCTACGCGGTGGACGTCCGGGGCCTGACCGGCGCCGGCCGCCCCGGCCTGGGAGCCGTATACCTGGCCGCGACACTGTGCGCGGCCCTCGCGGCGGTGTGGCTGGCCTCGGCCGCCACCCGCCGGGTCTGCACCGGGAGACAGCGATGACGTCATCCACCGGCCGCGGCCTGCGGCTGACCGCCTACGTCCGCGAGAACGAGACCTGGCACCACAGGCCCCTCTACTGCGAGATCGTGCACCGCGCGCACGCCGCCGGACTCGCCGGCGCCAGCGTCTTCCGGGGCATCGAGGGCTTCGGCGCCTCCTCCCGCATCCACACCTCCCGCCTGCTCTCGCTGAGCGAGGACCTGCCGGTCGCGGTGGTCGTCGTGGACACCGAGGAGCGGGTGCGGGCGTTCCTGCCGCGGCTCGACGAGGTGATCGGCGAGGGGCTGGTGACCCTGGAGGACTGCGAGATCGTCCGGTACGGCGGACACGCCCCCGGTCCGGACGAGACGGACCCAAAAGGTGAGAAGTCGTTGTGAACTGGTTGCTGGTCGTCGCGGGAGCCGTGGTCGGCGCGCCCCTGCGCTACCTCACGGACCGCGCCGTGCAGGCCCGCCACGACTCCGTCCTCCCCTGGGGCACCTTCGTGGTGAACGTGGTCGGCTGCCTGGTCCTCGGCCTGCTGACCGGCGCCGTCGCGGCCGGGGCCGCCGGGCCCGAGCTGCGGCTGCTGCTGGGAACCGGGCTGTGCGGCGCGCTGACCACGTACTCGACCTTCTCGTACGAGACCCTGCGGCTGACCGAGGCCGGCGCCGGCCTCTACGCCGCCGCGAACGTCGTGGGGAGCCTGGTGGCGGGACTCGCGGCGGCGTTCACCGGCGTCTTCCTCGCCGGAGCGCTCTGGGGCTAGCCGTTCTTGCCGTCCGGCCACGGGAACAGCAAGTACTGTCTACAGCAATGTCGACCAACCCCTCCCAGAACTGGATCCCATGAGCGCCATCTCCGTCGGTCAGGCCGTCGTCCTCGGAGTCGTCGAGGGTGTGACCGAGTTCCTCCCCGTGTCCTCCACCGGTCACCTCAAGATCGCCGAGGGGCTCATGGACATCCCCGTCGACGACAAGTCCGTCGTCGGCTTCTCCGCCGTCATCCAGGTCGGCGCCATCGCCGCCGTGCTCGTGTACTTCTCCAAGGACATCAGGCGGATCGTCACCGCCTGGTTCCGCGGCCTGGGCGACCGCGAGGAGCGCTACCACCACGACTACAAGTTCGCCTGGTGGGTCATCGCCGCGACCGTCCCCATCGTGGTGGTGGGCCTGGCCGCCAAGCCGCTGATCGACGGCCCGCTCGCCTCGCTGTGGGTGGTCGCCGGCTCGCTGATCGCCGGCTCCGGCGTGATGTGGGCCGCGGACCAGATGGGACGGCACAAGCGCGGCGAGGACGACACGTCCTTCAAGGACGCGATGTGGGTCGGCTGCTCCCAGATCCTCGCCCTGCTCCTGCCCGGCTTCTCGCGTTCCGGTGCCACCATGTCCACCGCGCTCATCCTGGACCTGGACCGCGTCGCCGCCACCCGGCTGTCGTTCTTCCTCGGCATCCCGGCCCTGACCGGCGCCGGCCTCTACGAGCTGAAGGACGCGCTCGGCGCGGGCGTGGGCGCCGCCCCGCTGGCCGTCGGCACCGTCGTGTCGTTCGTGGTCGCCTACGCCTCCATCGCCTGGCTGCTCAAGTTCGTCGCCAAGCACTCCTTCAACGCCTTCGTGATCTACCGGATCGTCGTCGGCGTGCTCCTGTTCGGGCTGCTCGCCACCGGCACGCTCGCGAGCTGAGCCCTCACCCGACCACCCACGGGGTGCGGCGCCCGGGCCCCGGGCGCCGCACCCCGTCGCCGTTCGCGCGCCGCCCGCCTTGACAGCCCCGCCCCGCACCCCCCAGGATCGCTCCCGTGAACCTGTCAGACAGCCAGACAGGTGGTCCGGCGCCCCGGCGCGTCAGCGCCATGGAAGCGGTGCTCGGCCACCTCCGCGGCGCCATCGAGAGCGGCCGGTACGCCATCGGGGACAAGCTGCCCTCCGAGGCCGAGCTGTGCCGCACCCTCGAAGTCTCCCGACCCGTGCTCCGCGAGGCGCTGCGCGCGCTGCAGACGATGGGCCTGACGGTCTCCCGGACCGGCAAGGGCACCTTCGTGGTGGCCGCCACCGTCGAGGACCCCACCTTCGGCGACTACGCGGCCAGCGACCTGCTGGAGGTGCGCCGCCACATCGAGATCCCGGTCGCCGGCTACGCGGCCCTGCGCCGCACCCCGGAGAACCTGGACCACCTGAACCACCTCCTGGACCGCATGGAACGGGAGACGGACACCACCGCCTGGGTCGCCATGGACACCCGCTTCCACCTCGCGGTGGCCGAGGCCGCCCAGAACCCGGTCTTCCGCCGGGTCATCGAGGAGATCCGCGACGCGCTGGCGCGCCAGTCGGCCTTCCTCAACGAGCTGGGCGGGCGCCGGGAGCAGTCCAACCGCGAGCACCGGGCGATCGTCGAGGCGCTGGCCGACGGCTCCGAGCACGACGCGGTCCAGGCCATGAACCACCACCTGGACCGGGTCGAGACGACCCTCACCGACATCGTGCGGGCCTCCTCCCGGGCCGGGGCGTGACCGGGGCCCGCGGCCGCCCGCCGGCCGGGAGACCCGGCGGGCCGGGACTGACCGGACCGGCGCCCTGACGGCCGAACGCCCCCGCCGCCCCTCGGTCACGACGCCGGCGCCGGACGCACCACCGTGCCGAGTCCGCCGCCCGCCGTCGCCGTACCGGCCCCGAGCCCGTACGGCGCCCGAACCCGTACGACCCGCACACCCACCGGCGCCGACGCGCGACCCGCGTTCCGGCCGACCCCGACCCCATGATGCAGGCAATGATGCACAGCAGTTTCCCCGCCGACGCCCCCGTC
Organism: Streptomyces sp. NPDC025833; assembly: GCF_055558055.1. NCBI lineage: Bacteria > Bacillati > Actinomycetota > Actinomycetes > Kitasatosporales > Streptomycetaceae > Streptomyces > Streptomyces sp. NPDC025833. The sequence goes on along the minus strand of NZ_JBVHNF010000015.1, from coordinate 143,009 downwards.
GTCCGCGACCCCCGCCACGCCCCCGTCGCCCACCTCGTACGCGGCGGTGTCGTCGAGGGCGTCCACCACGGCTCCGTCGTCGTCCTCGGTGCGGACGGCACCGTGCGGTTCCAGCTCGGCGACATCGACGCGGCCTTCTACCCGCGCTCGGCCGTCAAGCCCCTCCAGGCCGTCGCCATGCTGCGGGCCGGGCTGCCCCTCGACGGCGAACTGCTGTCGCTGGCCGCCGCGAGCCACTCCGGCGAGGAGCGCCACCTCGCCGGCACCCGGCGCATCCTCGAACTCGCCGGCCTCACCGAGGACGACCTGCGCAACGTGCCCGACCTGCCGTTCGACCCGGCCGTCCGCGACGCCTGGATCCGCGAGGGCCGGCCGGCCTCCCGCCTGGCCCACAACTGCTCCGGCAAGCACGCCGCCATGCTGTGGACCGCACGGCTGAACGGCTGGTCCCTGGACGACTACCTCGACCCGGCGCACCCGCTCCAGCAGGCCGTCGCCGAGATCGTCGAGGACCTGACCGGCCGGCGCATCGCCCGGGTCAGCGTCGACGGCTGCGGCGCCCCGCTCTTCGCGATCTCCCTGCACGGCCTCGCCCGCGCCCTCTCCCGGATCGTCTCGGCCCCGCCCGGCACCCCCGAGGCCCGGGTCGCCGACGCGATGCGCGAGCACGCCGAGATGGCCTCCGGCGCCCGCCGGGACGTCGCCGCGCTCATGCGGGCCGTGCCCGGGCTGCTCGCCAAGGACGGCTTCGAGGGCGTCCAGGTGGCCGCGCTGCCCGACGGCCGCGCCATCGCCGTCAAGATCGCCGACGGGGCGAACCGGGCCCGCGTACCGGTCGCCGCGGCGGCGCTCGCGCGCGCGGGCGTGGACCCCGCGCTGCTGACCGCGTTCGCGGGCGAACCGCTGCTCGGCGGCGGGGAGCCGGTGGGCTGCGTGCGGCCGGTGCAGGCACTGGCCCCCGCGCCGCTGCCGGCCTGCGCGTAGCGCCACACGGCCCGGCCCGGCGCCTGCCGTCCGGCTCCCGCGTGCAGTCCGGCGCCTCGTGGGCCTGTCGGCTCCCGCGTGCGTCCGGCGCGCTGTCCGGCTCCCGCCGGCCGTTCGGCCCTCGCGCTCTCGCCGGCTCCCGCGTGCCGTCCGGCCCCGGGTGCACCGGCCGGGTGCGGACGCCTCGGTACGCGCCCGCCCGCGCCCGGCCCACTTCCCGCACCCGGAGGCCGCCGGGTCGCGGGGCGGTGTCGTTACGGCCTCCTGACCTGCGGCGACGCTCGCCCGAGTGCGCTCGGGATCCGGTCAGGGGGCACAATGGCGATCATGGCAATGACGTCGTCCCTCGCCTTCCTGCCGGTCCTGGAGCGCATCGCCGAGGAGATCAGCCGCACCCCCGGGCGCGGCCGCCCCGCCGACTACATACCGGCCCTCGCCGCCTGCGACCCGCGCAGCTTCGGCATGGCCGTCGCCGAGCTGGACGGCACCGTGTACGGGGTGGGGGAGTGGCGCCAGCCGTTCTCCACCCAGTCGATCACCAAGGTGTTCACCCTGGCCCTGGACCTGGCGCGCGAGGGCGACGAACTCTGGGAGCACGTGGGGCGCGAGCCCTCCGGCAACCCGTTCAACTCCCTGGTCCAGCTGGAGTACGAGAACGGCATCCCGCGCAACCCCTTCATCAACGCGGGCGCCCTCGTCGTCACCGACCGGCTCCAGACCCGTACCGGGGACGCGGCCGGCGAGCTGCTGGCCTTCCTGCGCGCCGAGAGCGGCAACCCCGGCCTCGACTTCGACCGCGAGGTCGCCGCCTCCGAGACCGCCCACGGCGACCGCAACGCGGCCCTCGCCCACTTCATGGCGTCCTACGGCAACATCGACAACGACGTGCCGGCCCTGCTCGACCAGTACTTCCGGCAGTGCTCCATCGCCGCATCCTGCGCCGATCTGGCCCTGGCCACCGGCTTCCTGGCCCGGCACGGCATCCGCGCCGACGGCGGCCGGCTGCTCAGCCGCAGCCAGGCCAAGCAGGTCAACGCGGTCATGCTGACCTGCGGCACCTACGACGCGGCCGGCGACTTCGCCTACCGGGTGGGCCTGCCCGGCAAGAGCGGGGTCGGCGGCGGGATCATCGCGGTCGTACCGGGCCGGTGCACGCTGTGCGTGTGGAGCCCGGGCCTGGACGAACGCGGCAACTCGGTGGCCGGCGTCGCGGCGCTGGACCGGTTCACCACACTCACCGGACTGTCGGTGTTCTGACGCGGCCCGGGCCGCCGCTCACACGCCGGACACGTCCGGGCCGCCCGCGGGTGCGGGGCGCGTCGCCCGGCGGTCACCCGGCATTGCCACGCTGGGCCGGTGTTGGCCACGGCATTCCCCGTCGATCTCCGCAGCTGCCAGGTCCTCGGCCTGGCGGGCACCGCGTTCCTCGCGCTCGGCGGCGAGAGCGCCGGCGCCCTGCCCGTCCGGGACCTCCTGGCGCCCGCCTCGGCACGGGCGGCGCTCGGCCTGGTCGGTGTGTACTTCGGCGTCGTCCTGCTGACCGCGGCCTGGACGCTCCTGGGCCGCCTGCTGCGCGGCCCCCAGCCGCCCACCCCGCGCGCCCTGCTGCTCGTACTGGCCGTCTGGGCGGCCCCGCTGCTGCTCGCCCCACCGCTGTTCAGCCGGGACGTGTACAGCTACCTCGCGCAAGGCGCCATGGTCGACTCCCACCTGGACGTCTACGCCGACGGCCCGGCCCGGCTCGGCGGCCCGCTCGCCGAGGAGGTCGCCCCCATGTGGCGGCACACCGGCGCCCCGTACGGCCCCGCCTTCCTCGCCCTGGCCGCCGGGCTGTCCGCGCTGACCCGCGGCGATGTGCCGGCCGGCCTGCTCGGCATGCGTGCCGTCGCCCTGCTCGGCGTGGCCCTGATGGCGGCGGCGCTGCCCCGGCTCGCCCGGCTCAACGGCACCGACCCGGCCGCGGCGCTGTGGCTCGGCGCGCTGAACCCGCTGGTGCTGCTGCACCTGGTCGCGGGCGCCCACAACGACGCCCTCATGCTCGGCCTGCTGGGGCTCGGCCTGGCCGCGGCCGGCCGCCGGCCCGCCGTCGGCGCCGTCCTCGTCACGCTGGCCGCCCTGGTCAAGGCACCGGCCGCGCTCGGCCTGCTGGCCGTCGTCGCCCTGCGGGTCCGCTCCGGCCGCCCACCGCTGCCCGCCGTCCTGACCACGGCGGCGGCCGCCGCCGCGACCACCGTGGCCGCCACGGCCGCGGCCGGCACGGGCTACGGCTGGATCCGGGCCCTGGACACCCCCGTCTCCCCGCAGAACTGGGCGCTGACCAGCCTGCTCGGCCGGGCCACCGGCGCCCTGCTGACCCGGTCCGGCAGCTCGCTGGCCCCGCTGGCCGTCCCGGCCTGGCACCTGTTCGGCCTCGCGGTCACCGCCGTGGCCGTCCTGCTGATCTGGCTGCGGCTGCGGCCCCGGCCGGTGTACGCGCTGGGGCTGAGCCTGCTCACGGTCGCGCTCTGCGGCCCGGCGATCCGGCCCTGGTACGTGCTGTGGGGCCTGTTCCTCATCGCCGCCGCCGCGCCCAGCACCGCGGTACGGCACCGGGGGGCCGCCCTGGCGGCGGTGCTGGCCCCCGCCGTGCTGCCCGGCGGGGGCCCCGCGGACCCCGGGCAACTGGGACTCGCGGTCTCCGGCGGCATGCTCGCCCTGGTCGTCCTGTGGCAGGCCCACCAGGCGGCCCGGACCCCCCTGCCGGGACGGACGGCGTGACGGGCCCGGCGGCACGGCCCGGACGGCTCCGGGTGCCGGAGCCGCGCACGGCCCGGGGCCGGCTGCTGGTCGTCCTGCTCCTGGCGGCCGCGGTGACCGTGTTCACGGCGACCGTGCCGCTGCTGCGCGGCTTCTTCGACCTGCGCGTCTACTACGGCACCGTGCACACCTGGGTCCACCACGGCGGCCGGATCTACGACTACCGGGTGCCCGGCACCCCGTACGGCTTCACGTACCCGCCGTTCGCCGCCGTCGCCATGCTGCCGCTGGCCCCGCTCGGCCGGACCGCGGCGATCGCGCTCTCCCTGCTGGTGAACCTGGCCGCGCTCGCGGTGGTCCTGCTCGTCCTGGCCGGGCCGCGCCCGCGGCGCCACGGCTGGTACCGGTGGGCGCTGTGCCTGTGCCTGCTGGCCCTGTTCGAGCCGCTGCGGGACACGGTCGGCTTCGGCCAGGTGAACCTGGTGCTGCTCGCCCTCGTCCTCGGCGACTGCCTGCTGCTGGCCACCGGCCGGGACCGCCGGGCGGGCATCGGGATCGGGCTCGCCGCCGCCGTGAAACTCACCCCCGCCCTCTTCATCGGCCTGCTGCTGCTCGCCGGTCGCCGGCGGGCGGCGGCCACCGCCACGGCCGTCGCCGCCGCCGCGACCGCGCTGGCCGCCTGGGTGGATCCGGCGGCCTCCCGCTTCTACTGGACCGCGGCGCTGTGGGACACCGGCCGGGTGGGCCGTCTCGACTACGTTTCGAACCAGTCGCTGCAAGGAGTGCTGGCCCGCCTCGGCGAGCCGGGGCGCCCCCTGTGGGCGGCGGCGGTGCTGCTGACCCTGTGCGTGTGGGCCCGGCGCGGCCGCCGGGCGGTGGCGGCCGGCGACTGGACGGCGGCCTTCGCGCTCACCGGCACGGCGGCCTGCCTGGTCAGCCCGGTCACCTGGGTGCACCACCTGGTCTGGCTGCTGCCGTCCTTCGCGGTGCTGGTGCGCGCCGGGCGGGAGCGGACCGCGGCCGTCCTCTACGCGGTGCTGTGCACCAGCCTGGTGTGGCTGTGGTTCGACGACCCGTCCGGGCCCGGCGGGTTCCTCGGCTCCAACGCCTACACCTGGATCTCGCTGGGCCTGCTGCTCGGGCTGCCGGTGGGTCAGCCCCGGGCGGCGCGGGCGCCCTTGGCCCGCAGTGCCAGCGCCACGGCACCCGCACCGAGCCCGGAGAGCCCCGCGACGACGGCGGTCCCGGACCATCCCGAGCCGCCGTCCGGCGCCGGTGCCCCGGCCGCCACGACCGGCGCGGCGGACGCCACGGGCCGGGAGCGCGGGCGCAGCCCGTCGAGCGAGCCGACCGGGTCCACCTGTCCGGCTGCCGCGAAGCCCCAGTCGAGCAGCCCGCGGGCCTCCTCGTACACGGTCAGCCCGCCCTCGGCCTGAGGGTTCAGCACGCTCACCACGAGGGTCCGCCCGCCCCGGCGCGCCGCGGCCACCAGGGTGTTGCCGGCGTTGCTGGTGTAGCCGTTCTTGATGCCGACGAGCCCGGGGTACGGCGCCACGCCGTCCTCGCCGGTCAGCAGCCGGTTGGTGTTCTCGATGGCGTACGACGAGCCGTCACCGGGGAAGCTGGCCGCCGCGGTGGAGCAGTACCGGGCGAAGTCGGGGTTGCGCAGGCCCGCCCGGCCGAACAGCGCCAGGTCGTAGGCGGAGGACACCTGGCCGGGGGCGTCGTAGCCGTCCGGGGAGACCACATGGGTGTCCAGGGCGCCGAGGGCGCGGGCCTTGTCCTGCATGTGGGCGGCCGTGGCCTCCCAGCCGCCGCCGAGCCGGGCCAGCACGTGCACGGCGTCGTTGCCGGAACTGAGGAAGACCCCGCGCCACAGGTCGGCCACCTGGTAGGTGTGCCCCTCCTCGACGCCGACCAGGCTGCTGCCCTCGCCGACGTCGGCCAGTTCGTCGTACCGCACGGTGTGCTGGAGCCCGCTGGGCAGCACCGGCAGCACCGTGAGCGCGAACAGGGTCTTCAGCGTGCTCGCGGGCGGCAGCTCGCGGTGTGCCCCGTCCGCGGCCAGCACCTCGCCGCTGCCCGCGTCGGCGACCAGCCAGGACAGCGCCGACACCTCGGGCAGCGCGGGCGCGCCCGGGTGGGGCCGGACCTGCGTGCCGGAGCGGTAGAGCAGGGACGGTCCGGGCACCGTCGTCCGCGGACGGGGCGGGGCGGGCTCCCCGCCCCGCGGTCCGGCGGCGGCCGCGGCCGGGGCGAGCACCAGCAGGCCCGCCGCACAGAGCGAGCAGGCCGACACCGCCGCGCGATAACAGAATCCGGTCACCATACGATCAACCTACGAACCGGGGCGGTGTGCACCAGGCCACCCGGGCCGTTCGGGTTGCCGGGCAACCCGGATGCCGCACCCGGCGGCCCGGGCCGGGGGTCAGCCGGCCGGCAGGGTGGGCCGGATCCGCCGCAGGAACGCGGCGTTGTCCGGGGTGGCGCGCAACCGTTCGAGCAGGGTCTCCAGAGCGGCCGGTCCGGACTCCCGGGCGCGCAGGGCCCGGCGCAGCCCGCGGACGGCCGCCAACTCGTCCGGGTCGAGGAGGAGTTCCTCGCGGCGGGTGCCGGTGGCGTCGATGTCGACGGCGGGGAAGAGCCGGCGGGCGGCGGGTTCCCGGTCCAGGCGGAGCTCCATGTTGCCCGTGCTCTTCAGCTCCTCGAAGAAGTAGCCGTCGGCGCGCGAGCCGGTGTCCACCAGCGCGGTGGCCAGGATGGTGAGCGAACCGCCCTCCTCGGCCTGCCGTGCGGCGCCGAAGAACCGCTTGGGGCCGGTCAGCGCGCCCGCGTCCACACCGCCGCTGAGCGTACGGCCGCCGGCGGCGGCCGTGTTGTTGTGGGCACGGCACAGCCGGGTCAGCGAGTCCAGCAGCAGGACGACGTCCTCGCCGGCCTCCACCAGCCGCTTGGCCCGCTCGACGACGAGTTCGGCGAGGGCGATGTGCTCCGCGGGCCTGCGGTCGAAGGTGGAGGCGTACACCTCGCCGCGCACCGAGCGGCGCGTCTCGGTGACCTCCTCGGGCCGCTCGTCCAGCAGGAGGATCATCAGCCGGCACTCGGGGTGGTTGCCGGCCACGGCGGCGGCGAGCTGCCTCAGCAGCACGGTCTTGCCGCTCTTCGGCGGGGCCACCAGGAGGCCGCGCTGGCCCTTGCCGACCGGCGCGAGCAGGTCGGTGACCCGCCCGGCCAGGCCGGAGCCCGGGTGTTCGAGGCGGAGCCGCCGGTGCGGGTGGAGCGGGGTGAGGTCGCGGAAGTGCCGCCGGGCGCCGAGCCCGCCGGGGGCGCGGCCGTCGACGCGGGCGACCTCGGTCAGGGTTCGCTGCGCGCCCCGCACGCCCTCGACCGGGTCGCCCTCGCGCAGCCCGTGGGCGCGGATCAGCGCCGGGGGGACCCGCGGGTCGGTGGGGGAGGGGAGCAGGCCCGCGTCCCGCAGGTGCCCGGTGCCGCGCGCGTCGACGTCCAGGACGCCGGAGACGAGTGCGGCGGCCGGGGCCCGCCGGGTCTCGGAAGGATGTTCGAGAGTGGTGGTCATGGAAGGTCCTTTCACGGACGTACGGAAGACGTGCGAGGGGGAGGGCCGCGAGCGGGAGGCGGGTCTGCGACCGCCTCCGGGCGGCGGGAACGGCACCGCGGACACGGCGGGGTCCGCCTGTCACGAGGTGCTGCCGGGAAGCCGGGGCGCCGGGGACCGGAGAGGTCCGCGAGATCGGCGGGTGGATCGGCTGAGAAGAGGGAGAACGGCACCGGCGCCACGAGGGGCGTGCACGAGTGCTGTCCGCACGGTACCACTCGACGGGCGGCCGTGCCCATGCTCCTGCCGGTGACCAACGGACGGCCCGCCCCGGGTATTCCCGGGCGCCGCCGCACCCTCTCGGAATCCCGCGGCCGGGCCTACCATCGATCGTCCTGTCAGGGAAACGTCAGGAGAAACCGGTGGAGACCTCGCCCGCCCGCCCCCCGTACCGTCTCGATCCCGCCGGTGGCTGCCCGCACGCCGTCAACGCGCGGCTGCTGGCCGAGGGCGCCGTCGCCCCGGTCGAACTGCCCGGCGGCGTCGAGGGCATGGCCGTGCTCGGGCACGCGGCGCTCCGGGAGTTCCTGCAGCACCCCGAAGTCGCCAAGGACGCACGCCACTTCACCGCTCTGCGCGAGGGGCGGATCGCCGAGGGGTGGCCGCTCCTGACGTTCGCCACCGTATCGGGCATGACCACCGCCGACGGCGACGACCACCGGCGCCTGCGGGCCCTGGCCGCACGCGCCTTCACCCCCCGGCGCGTGGCGGAACTGCGGCCGCGCGTGACGGCGTTGACCGAGACCCTGCTCGACGGCCTGGCGCGCGCCGCCGCCGAGGGGGACGGCGTCGCCGATCTGCGCCGGCACTTCGCGCTGCCCCTGCCACTGGGGGTGATCTGCGAACTCCTCGGCGTGGACACCGGGTTCCGGGACCGGCTGCACCACCTCGGCGGCCGGGTCGTGGCCACCGACACCCCGCCCGCCGACGCCGTCGCCGCCAACCGGGAACTCGTCGCCGTCCTTGCCGAGATCGCCGCGGCGAAGGCCGCCCGCCCCGGCGACGACCTGACCAGCGCCCTCATCGCCGCCCGGGAGGAGGACGGCGACCGGCTGAGCGAGCAGGAGCTGATCGGCACCCTTCTGCTGATGGTCATCGCCGGCCACGAGACGACCCTCAACCTCATCACCAACGCCGTACGCGCCCTGTGCGCCCACCCCGGACAGCTCGCCCTGGTGCGGGCGGGCGAGGCGGACTGGGCGGACGTGGTGGAGGAGACGCTGCGCTGGGACGCGCCGGTCAGCTACTTCCCGTTCCGCTACCCCGTGCGGGACCTGACGGTCGGCGGCACGCTCGTGCCCGCCGGCACGCCCGTGCTCGCCGGGTACTCCGCGGCCGGCCGCGACCCGGCGGCGCACGGCCCGGACGCGGACCGCTTCGACGTCCTGCGGTCCACCCGGCCCGGCGCCGCCCGCCACCTGTCCCTCGGCCACGGCGCCCACTACTGCCTCGGCGCTCCGCTGGCCAGGCTGGAGGCGACGGTCGCCCTGGAACGGCTGTTCACCCGCTTCCCCGCGCTGCGGCCGGCCGCACCGGACGGCGAACTGGCGCCGCGCGCGGGGTTCGTGGGCAACAGCGTGCGGACCCTGCCGGTACGGCTCGGCCCGCCCGCGTGACCGGCCGCCCCGCGACCGGGCCCCAAGCCGTCGGCACGCTCCGCGCTCCCGGAGCGCCGCCCGCCCGCCGCCCGCCCCGGCCGCCCGCCGTACGGCGCCGACCCGGACCGCGCCGACCGGGACGGGGTCCGGACCGGCCCGGGGGATCGCTCGTCGGAGTGGTGGTGCCGCGTGGTACGGGCTGCGACCGTACGCGGTGCGGCACAGTGGCAGGGTGCCACACCGACTTCTTCCGCTCCTGGTGGCGGCGCTGATGAGCGTCGCCGGCTGCACCACCGTCAGCCCGCGCCCCGCCACCGGCACCACCCGCGCACCGGACACCGCCGTGCGGCCGCAGGTCCTCCACGACCCGCCGGGGCGGCCGTCCGCACGGACGGCCCTGGTCCGCACGGCCCCCCGCCGCAAGGCCCGGACGGCCGAGCCGGCCGGGAGCCCCGAGCCCGCCCGGCGCCGGGCGGGCTCGGCGCCGCCCCGGGCCGCGGCACCGGGCGCCCCACCGGTACACCGTCACCGTCCGGAGCGCCGCTCGGCGCACCGGCCGGCCGTGCCCCGCCGGGTCCCCCGTCCGGGGCCGGGCCACCGGTCCGCCCCCGTCGGCATGCGCGAGCTGTGCCGACGGGCGGACGGCGTGACCACACCGGAGATCGCCCGGCTCTGCCACGGCGCGTTCGGCTGACGGCGCCCGGGGCCGCCGACGTAGGCTGACCGCATGTTCGGTCCCGGCGGTCCCACGCTCCGCGAACTCACCGCGCAGGCCCTGTCGTCCGTCGAGCGCGGCTACGACCTGCTCGCGCCGAAGTTCGACCGCACCCCCTTCCGGACGCCCGGCTCCGTGCTGGACGCCGTCGCGAAGGCGCTCGCGCCGCTCGGCCCGTTCCGGGACGGACTCGACCTGTGCTGCGGCACCGGCGCCGGGACGCGCCTGCTGACCGAGCTGTGCCCCGGCCGTGTCACCGGGATCGACTTCAGCGCCGGCATGCTCGACGTGGCCCGGCACCGGGTGCGGCCCGCCGACGCGCCGCGTACCGCCTGGGTCCGCGGCGACGCCCGGGCCCTGCCGTTCACCGCCGCCTTCGACCTCGTCGTCTCCTTCGGGGCGCTCGGGCACTTCCTGCCCCGGGAACTGCCCGGCCTCTGCGCCCAGGTCCGCTCCGTGCTGCGCCCCGGTGGCCGCTTCGCTTTCCCGGTGTTCGCCCCGCCCCGCCCCACGCACCCCGCCTTCTGGGCGCTGGCCGGCTTCGACGCGGTGATGCGGGTGCGCAACGCGTTGTGGCGGCCGCCGTTCGTCATGTACTACCGCGCCCTCCGGTTCGGTGCCCTGCTCGGCGAGCTGGAGCGGGCCGGGTTCACGGTCGAACTGCGCGCGCTGCCGGAGTTCGGCGTGCGGGCCGACGGCAGTCCGCGCGGCCGGCTGGTGGCGGCCCGCCGGCCCGGCGCCCCGGCCGCGGCGGTCAGCCCGCGGCGGGCAGGGTGAACTCATAGACCAGAGCGTCCCGTTCGGCGTTGACCACCAGGTCCGTGATCTCCAGCGGGCGCGCGTACTGGTCGTGCACGCAGCGGGTCACCCGGACCGAGGAGGCGTCGCCGACCTGGGTGATGGCGTCCCGGTGGTGCAGGGACAGCCCGGCCCTGCGCATCCAGTCGTAGGCCCGCCGTAACTGCGCGGGCGTGGCCCCGTCGGCCCGGTTCCGGTAGCGGGCCAGTTCGGCCACCTCGGCCAAGACCACAGGTGAAAACGATGTCAGCGCGGTCCGCAGTGACCAGCCGTCCGGCGTCACCGACTGGTAGCGGTGCATCAGCGTCGGCCGGTGCGGGGCCAGGCCGAGGGCCTTCGCGTGTTCCGGCGGCGGCGTCTCCCAGGTCACCGTGGACCGGTCGACCGCGCGCGGGTCCGCCGACCGGACGCCCACCGGGAAGGCGAGCGAGTCCGGTGCCTCGACCGGCCCGCCGGGCAGCGTGGCGTGGCTGCCCCGCCGGTCGGTGGCGACCAGACCGTTGCGGCGCAGCACCTCCAGGGCCTGCCGGACGGTCTCCCGGCTGACCCCGAAGTGCCCGGCCAACTGCCGCTCGCCCGGCAGCCGTTCACCAGGGGGAATGGTGCCGGCGCGCAGTTCGTCGAGCAGCAGCGCCGCGATCCGTCCGTACAGGGGCCGGTCGTCGGACGGGGCGTCGTGCGGGGTGGTGCGGGCCATGCCGGGCCCTCCTGTCGGTGACAAGACGTAGTCGGACAAGCTCGGTGTGCGACCATGATTAGCATTGGTCTACACCACCGGGGAAGAGTCCTCGGTCGTTTCGACCGAAATACACCCCGGGCGCCCACCGGGCCCGCGGGCGCCGCGCCGCCCGGGGACGGAGCCCTCCGCGGAGCCTCCGCCCGGGCGGACTCCCGTGGATCATGGGCGGTGCGGGACCGTCCCCGCGTACGGCGCGGCCGGTGGCGCGGCCGCTGCGTTCCCGGGGAGCCCGCGGGAGCCGCCGGGACCGCGGTGGCCGAAAGCCCGCGAAGCCGGGCCCGCGATGCCCCCGTGGTCCGTTCTCCGAGCCGGCCCGGGGGGCGTCCGGCGATCCGGGGCCGTCCGCCCGTCCGGGCACCGGCCGCGGCGGCCTCAGAGGTACGACCGCAGCCAGCGGACCTTCCGCGCCTCCTGGAAGGGGCCGCCGCCCTCGTGGTCGTTGAAGTCGTACACCTCGATGGCCTTGTCCTCGTGCGCCCAGGCGTTGAACGCCGCGAACACCGTGGACGGCGGGCACGTCTCGTCCTCCAGCGCCGCCGAGAACAGGGCCGGCGCCCGCCCCCGGGCGGCGAGGTGCACCCCGTCGAAGTACGACAGCGTGTGCCGGACGTCCCGGACCAGATCGCGGTGGGTCTTCAGGAACAGGGCGATCTCCCGGTAAGGGTGTCGCTCCGTCAGGGTGATGGCGCGCGGGAAGTCGCACAGGAACGGCACGTCCGGGGCGACCGCCACCAGGTCGGGCACCAGGGCGCCGACCGCGATCGAGATGCCGCCGCCCTGGCTGCCGCCGATCACGGCCGTCCGCGCCGCGTCGGCCAGCGGGTGCGAGCGGGCCGCCTCGACCGCGCGCACGGCATCCGTGAACACCCGGCGGTAGTAGTAGTTCTCGGGCGCGTCGATGCCCCGGGTCATGTACCCCGGGAACGCGGGCGCCGCGCCGACCGGATCCGCCGTGGCGCCCCCGCCGCCCCACGCGCTGCCCTGGCCCCGGGTGTCCATCTGGAAGTGCGCCCGGCCCGTGGAGGCCCAGAGCAGGTTCTCGTGCGGCAGGCCGCGACCGCCGCCGTAGCCGACGTACTCCACCACCAGCGGCAGCGGTTCCGCGGCTCCGGCGGGCAGCCGCAGCCAGCCCTTGACGGGATGGCCGCCGAACCCGGCGAACGTCACGTCGTAGACCTCGACCGTGCTCAGGCCGGTCTCCACCGGTTCGAAGCGCGCGTCCAGTTCGTGCTCGCGGGCCTGCCGCAGCGTCTTGTCCCAGAAGGCGTCGAAGTCCTCCGGCTCGGTGGACCCGCTCCGGTAGGTGCTAAGTTCGTCGAGAGGCAGATCGAACAAGGGCATGGGCAACCGCCTTTGCGAGGGTGACCGTGGCGCCCCACGGTACCGGGCACTCCCTGTCGGCACGCCCTCGCGGACCGGGGCGATCCGGGCGTCACATCCGGTGCCGGGTCCAGCGCGGCCCCGTGCGCTCCCATGCCCGCTCCCACTCGGCCAGCCGGTGGCGCAGCGCGATCCGGCGCTCGGCCGCACGGCCGAGGAGCACCACCGTCGCCGTGGCCGCCGCCGCGCACACCCCGACGGTGACCGCGTGCTGCCACACCACCATGTCGTCCGGCGGCGGTTCCACACCGCGGCCCCGGGAGTCGAACCACACCGTGACCGGCTCCCCGGTCTGGGCGCCCGCCGGCACCCGGGCCCACGCCGTGCGTACGCCCTCGCCCGGCTCGGTCCACCGCACCTCGGCGCGGTAGGGGTGCCGGCGGTCCCCGGCCGGCGCGGTTCCCCGCCCCGTGGGTTCGCCGACCACCACGGCCCGCACCTCGTGCCGCTCGGCGCGCTGCGCCACGGCCAGCGCCCGGGCCCGGCCGTGGGCGTGCAGTCCCGCGCCCGCCCCGACCAGCGGCGCGACCACGGTCAGCAGGACGGTGACCATGAGCACGGCCCACGCCTCCACGACGTCCGACCGGCGCCGCAGCGGATTGCGCCGCCAGCGCCAGCCACGCACCCGGGTCCGCATGTCCACCTCCTCGCCACCGCCGGAGCCGGAGGGCCCCGGGGGCCGGATCACCGGTCCACCACCCCGCGGCTCACGCACACGGGTGCCCCCGGTCCGTCTCGTACCCCGTTCGGAGCACCTCGCGCATGCCGTGAACCGCTGGTTCCGGGACACAGGGCGCACGGCACCCGCCCTGCGCCCCACCATCGCGCGCCCTGCCCCGCCGCGCGACCCGGGACCTCGGCCGAGGCGTTCGATCCGGATCAGCCCGGCTCAGCCGAAGCGCTCGACGAGGATCAGCCGAAGCGTTCGATCCGGATCCGCTCCACGGGCTGTCCGGCCGCGACCAGCAGCCGGGAGGCGTGCTCGGCGAACCCGTTGGACCCGCAGACATAGGCTTCCCAGCCACCATCGGGCTGCTCGGCCAGGAGCGGCGCCACATGTGCGGCCGTCATACGTCCCACCGCCACACCGCGCGGGGCGCTGCGGGTGAACACGGGCGTCGTCTCGGCACCCAGTTCGGCCGCGTAGATCAGCTCCTCGGGGCTGCGCGCCGACACCAGCATCCGCAGCGGCAGGGCGAGCCCGTGCGCCCGGTGGTGCCGCACCATCGACATCAGCGGTACGACCCCGGAGCCGGCCCCGAGCAGCAGCGCGGGCCGGTCGCCGGGCCAGGCGAAGAAGCCGCTCAGCGGGCCGCGCACCTCGACCGCGTCCCCGGGCCGGGCCACGGTGTGGAACCAGCCCGAGACCTCGCCGTCCGGCACCCGGTCCAACGTCAGCTCGATGTGCCCGGAGTCGTCCGGGGCGGACGCGATCGAGTAGTGGCGCTGCGCCACGTAGCCGTCCGCGGCGGTCAGCCGCAGCATCAGGTGCTGGCCCGGCAGGTGACCGCCCCAGGCGGGCACCGCCAGCCGGAAGGTGGCCGCGTGCGGCGTCTCGCGCCGGGCCTCCGTCAGCGTGGCGGTCTGCCACGCCGTGGCCGCCGGCCCGTTCACCTCGATCCGCCCGGGCACCGCGAACCTCGTCGCGGGCGCCGCCGACCCGCGCGCCGCCCCTGCCGGAGCACCGGTCGCACTCCCCGCCGGAGCACCGGTCGCCGCCCCTGCCACTGAAGTGCCGGGCGTGGCCCCTGTGACCGGAGTGCCGGTCGTGGTCCCTGTCACCGGGGTGCCGCTCACCGTCTCAGTCACCGGAGTACCGCTGCTCCTCCCACGGATTCCCGCGTGCGTGGTAGCCGTTGCGCTCCCAGAAGCCCGGCTCGTCGTGGTCCAGGAGCGTGATGCCCGCGATCCACTTGGCGCTCTTCCAGAAGTACAGGTGGGGGACGAGGAGCCGGGCGGGGCCGCCGTGCTCGGGGGGCAGCGGCGCGCCGTCGTACTCCCAGGCGATCCAGGCCCGCCCGCCGGTGAGGTCCGCGAGCGGCAGGTCGGCGGTGTACCCCGTGTGGGAGTAGGCGAGGGCGTGTGTGGCGGAACCATGTGGCCGGACCACACTGAGGAAGGCGTCCAGCGAGACACCGCCGAACCGTACGCCGAACTTCGACCAGCCGGTCACGCAGTGGATGTCACCGGCGTACTCCGAGGCCGGCAGCGCGTGCGCGGCGTCCCAGTCCCAGGTGGTCGGGCGCTCGACCAGACCGTCGATGCGGAAGGACCAGTCGGTGGCCGCGAGGTCCGGCGTGACCTCGGCGGACAGGACGGGCCAGTCGCCGCGCGCGTCGTACTGGCCGGGAGGCAGTCCCGGATTGTGGACGCGCGGGCGGCCCGAGAAGCCTCGCGTGACGTTCATGCTTCAACCGTACGCTGTCGTTCCGGGTGCTCCGGCCCTGGTCGGCGCGCCGGTCGTTGCGGCCGTGTGAACTCTGCCGGGGCCGGGAATAGCGGCGCGGCACCGCTCCTTGCCGTTCGGTGCCGGCCCCGGTGCCCGGGGCGGTGGTGGTGATGTGCCGAGAGACGCGCCGGTGACGGCGCGGAGGAAGCGAGGAAGCCCGATGCCCCAGGCGTACGTCCCCAGGACCGGTTGCGAGGTGGCCGCATGAGCGTCGTCACCCCGGGCGGCGCCGACGGCGTCCCGCACGTCCTCGACAACCCGGCCCTGGCCTCCCTGACCGGTCCGCACGCGCACCTCGCCGAGCGGCGCGGCCGGGTGCTGCGCTACCCCCTCGACGTCTCCCCCTGGCTGGCGCTGCCCGAGGAGCCGGACGCCCAGGACTGGGCGGACCTCGCCGCCCTGGCCGGGCCCGGCGCCGCGGTCCCGCTGGCCGGCTTCGGCGGCGGGCTGCCGGAGGGCTGGGAGGCCACCTTCCGGATCGAGGGCGTGCAGCTCGTGGACGCCGGCATCGCCGCGGCACCGGACCCGGAGGCGGTCCGGCTGGGACCGGCGGACGTGCCGGAGATGCTGGACCTGGTGGCGCGTACCCAGCCGGGGCCGTTCCTGCCGCGCACCGTCGAGCTCGGCACCTACCTCGGCATCCGGCGCGGCGGGGCGCTGGTCGCCATGGCGGGGGAGCGGCTGCACCCGCCGGGCTGGACCGAGATCAGCGCCGTCTGCACCGACCCGGCCTTCCGCGGGGAGGGCCTGGCCACCCGGCTGGTCCTCGCGGTCGCGCACGGGATCCGGGAGCGCGGCGAGACGCCGTTCCTGCACGCGAGCGCGGCCAACACCGGTGCGATCCGGCTGTACGAGTCCCTCGGGTTCCGGCTGCGCCGGCACACGGTGTTCATGGAGGCCCGGGCGCCGGAGCGGCTGGCCGGGGAGCGTGCCGCGGTGGCGGTGCCGTAGCCCGGGCGGCCTCCCGGCCGCATCAGCCGGCGTCGGCGCCCTCCGGGCCGGCGTTGTACCGCTCCAGGTAGGAGGCGAACCGCACCAGGTCCGCCTCCGGCCAGTCCGCCAGCCGCTCCCGGAAGGCGGCGCGGCGCCTGCGGGTCACCTGGGCGAGGATCTCGCGGCCGGCCGCGGTCAGGTGCAGGACCTGGACCCGGTGGTCCTCCGGGTCCAGCCGGCGCTCGACGAGGCCGGCCCGCTCCAGCGCCGCGACCTGGCGGCTCACCGTGGACTTGTCCAGGGCGTAGTGCGCCGCCAGGTCCGTCGCCCGGCAGCCGCCGCGCTCCTCCAGGTGACCGAGCAGGGTGTACGACACCAGGGACAGCTCGGGGTGTATGCGGCCCGCCGAGGCCCGGGCCCGGCGGGCGAAGACGGTCATCTCGCGCTGGATCGTCTCGACGGCCGACTGTGCTGCGCTCACGGGGCACACCTCCTCCGACGTTCTGGTTGCACAGTACAACTTGTTTCCCGCCCGGCGCGCACCGGCCACCGACGGCCACTCCCTCCCGCCGGACCGCCCCCGCCGCCCCCGGCCGGACCGCCTCCCCGCCGGCCGGCGATCCGGGCAACCCCGGCCGCCCGCCGCCCCCTTGGGGTAGGGTGGCCGTCCGGTCGCGGACGGTCGCGGCCCAGGAGCGAGGAGGTGGGACCCATCACCGCTGTGTCGGCCGGGGTGCTCCCTCCCCATGACGGCGCGGTCCACCGGTAGCGGTGACCGCGGGAGCGCCCTCACAGGTTTCGCGTTCCCGAAAGGCATTTCGGCTCCCATGCCCACTCCCGTACCGTTCTCTCCCTCCACCGCCGTGTCCGCGCTGCGCGCCGCGGGGTGCGTCTTCGCCGAGGACGAGGCCGAGTTGATCCTCGCCGCCGCCCGCACCCCCGAGGAGGCGGCCGCCATGGTGGACCGGCGCGCCGCCGGTCTGCCGCTCGAACAGGTCCTCGGCTGGGCGGAGTTCCACGGCCTCCGCGTCACCCTGGAGCCCGGGGTGTTCGTGCCCCGCCGCCGTACCGAGTTCCTCGTCGACCAGGCCCTCGCCGCGGCGCCGGACGCCACCGTCGTCGTGGACCTGTGCTGCGGTTCCGGCGCCCTCGGCGCGGCCCTCGCCCACGCCCTGGACGGGGCCGAGGTGCACGCGGCCGACATCGACCCGGTCGCGGTGCGCTGCGCCGGCCGCAACCTCGCCCCCGTCGCCGGCCGGGCGTACCGGGGCGACCTGTACGACGCCCTGCCCCCGGCCCTGCGCGGCCGGGTGGAGGTGCTGACGGCCAACGTGCCCTATGTACCCACCGCCGAGGTGGCACTGCTCCCCGCGGAGGCCCGCGACCACGAGCCGGCGGCCGCGCTGGACGGCGGGGCCGACGGCCTCGACGTGCTGCGCCGGGTGGCCGCCGGCGCGTCCGGGTGGCTCGCCCCCGGCGGCTGCCTGCTGACCGAGACCAGTGAACGCCAGGCAAGCGCCGCCGCGGCGGCGTTCACCGCGGCGGGCCTGACGACCCGGCTGGCCGTCTCGGACGAGCTGTACGCGCACGTGGTGATCGGCGTCCGGCCGCACGGGCCGACCGGGCCGACCGGCATGGCCGGCCCGGCCTGAGCCGGACGGCGCCCTAGGGTCCGTCGGGCGGGGGCGGGGCACCGCCGCCCCGGCCGGGCGCCGGGGCGCCGCGGCCGGACGGCCTGCCGCGGCGGGGGCGGGCCGTGAGCCGCGGCCCCTGCGACGGCGGCAGGGGCTGCGCCCGGGCGATGAGCAGGGCCACGTCGTCGTGGTTGTCCGGCTGGTGCAGCGTGCGCAGGAGGAGGTCGCAGGTCTCCTCCAGCGGGCGGGCGGGGTCGTCGAGCAGGGAGAGCAGGAAGGCCAGGCGCTCGTCCAGCGAGTGGTTGCGCGTCTCCACCAGCCCGTCGGTGTAGAACACCAGCTCGTCACCGGGTTCGAAGTCGACCGTGACCGTGGAGAACTCGACCCCGCCCACCCCCAGGGGGACACCGGTGGGCAGGTCGAGCAGTTCCGGGGGGCGGCCTGGCCGTACCCGGACCGGCGGCAGGTGCCCGGCGTTGGCGATCCGGCACTGGCGCAGGAGCGGGTCGTGGACGGCGTACACGCAGGTCGCGATGGAGTGGTCCAGCGCCGAGGTCGTCTTGTCCAGGTGCTCCAGCAGCCGGGCCGGGTCGAGGTCGAGGGCGGCCAGGGTGGTCGTCGCGGTACGCAGCCGGCCCATCGTGGCGGCCGCGCTGACCCCGCTGCCCATCACGTCACCGACCACGAGCGCGGTCTTGTCCCCCTCCAGCGGGATGACGTCGAACCAGTCGCCGCCGACCTCGGTGGTGGCGCCCGCCGGCTGGTAGCGGGAGGCCACCTCCAGGCCGGTGGTGACCGGCGGATGCCCGGGCAGCAGGCTGCGCTGCAGGGTGAGCGCGGTGTTGCGGGCGTTCTGGTACCAGCGCGCGTTGTCGATCTGCACCGCCGCGCGAGCCGCCAGCTCGCGCGCCAGCAGCACGTCGTCCTCGTCGAAGGGCGCCGGGTTGCGGGTGCGCTTGAGGTCCAGCGCGCCCAGCACCTGGCCGCGGGCGATCAGCGGCACCGCGAGGTAGGAGTGCAGGCCCGCCTGCCCGAGCAGGGCGGCGGCCTCGGCCGAACGGGCGATCCGCGGCAGGTCCGTCTCCTCGACCTGCGGCACCAGCACCGCTTCGCCGGTGCGCACGCATTCGGTGACCAGCCGGTCGGGGGCGTACCGGGCGATCAGGCCGGGCGGATCGGCGGCCCGTACGGCCTCCGAACCCTCCTCCGGGCGCAGGGCCAGCGCCCGCAGCACCGCGGACTCCGAGGGGCCCAGCGTGCTGGACCGGCCCTCGACCACCGCGTCCAGCAGGTCCACGGCCGCCACGTCCGCCAGCTCCGGCACCGCGACCTCGGCCAGCTCGCACGCGGTGCGCTCCAGCTCCAGCGTCGTACCGATCCGCGCCGAGGCGTCGGCGACGATCGCGAGCCGGCGCCGCGCGGCCTCCGCCTCCACGGAGGCCCGGTGCTGCTCCGTGATGTCGACGAGCGAGACGGCCACGCCGAGCACGTTGCCCAGGGTGTCCTCCAGCCGGTACATCGAGTGCGACCAGGTGTGGTCCTCGTCCGGGTCGGCCGGGGTGCGCCCGACGAGCGTGTCGGCGATCAGCGGCACACCCGACTCCAGCACCTCCCGGGCGGCGTCCTCCAGGGCCTCGGCGTTCAGCAGCGGCAGCACCTCGGGAAGCCTCCTGCCGACGTGCTCGCCGGCCGGCACGCCGTTGATCGCCTCCAGGGCCGGGTTGACGGAGGCGAACCGCAGCTCCGTGTCGAGGACGGCGTAACCGATCGGGGACTGCTTCACCATCCGCTCGGACAGCGCCACGTCCTGCTCCAGCCGGCGCACGGTCGACTGGTCGGCGGCCAGCCCGAGCGCGTACACCTCGCCCCGGTCGTCCAGCAGCCGCATGTTGCGGAACTCCACCAGACGGGTGCCGCCGTCCTTGTGCCGGACCGGGAAACCGCCGGCCCAGCTCTGCCCGGTGCGCATCACGTCGGCGAAGAGCCTGCCCACCAGCTCCACGTGCCGTTCGTCCACCATCAGCCGGGCGGCGTACTCGCCGAGCGCCTCCTGCGCGGTGTACCCGAACAGCTCCTCCGCCTGCGGGCTCCACAGGACGATCCGGCCGTCGGTGTCCAGTACCACGGACGCCACGCGCAGCACGTCGAGCAGACCGCTCGGGCGCACGGGGCCCCGCGCCGGCTCGCCGCTCTGCGACACCGGAGCCTCGGCTGCATTCATGCCATGCACCGCCTTCGCCCGTTCGCACGGCACGTCGTCCCCCGTGCCGGTTCCCCTTGTCCCACCGCGTGTCCCACCGCGCTCACACCGACTCTCCGACGCCTTCGCCGCTACCTCCACCATCCCTCAACACGGCGGCGGGTGTCCGCCGGAGCCGCCGCACCGGTGCGCGCGCCGAGGGGTCATGCCGAGACCGTACGGCGGTGTTCCGCGGGCCGTGAGAGTTCACGCCCATGGTGCCCGTTGGTCTGTACATGTCGATGGCGCCACGCCAGACTGTCCGCCGACCGGGTGTCCCGCCCGCGCGTCCCGCGTCCGCATCCCCCTTCCGAGGAGCCGGCCATGCCCGCGTCCACCCGGCAACGTTGTCACGCAGTCCTCGCCGGACTCGTCATCCTCGCCACCGCCGCCGTCGTGTCCCCGGCCGCGGCCGCGCCGGCGGGTGCCGACGAGGTCTGGACGGAGACCGGTTCCGACCGCGCCGACCCGCTGACCGAGAGCCAGGGGCTGGCGTCCGTGGAGGTCCCGGCGAACAGTCCCCACCGGTACACCGGCACCGGCACCGTCCCGATCGGTCTCTCCGCGCGCGGCTGGAACCACGTCGGCGACCCCGACGCCTCGTACGACGGCTACTACATCGAGCCCTATCAGCGCGATTCCGGCAACTCGAAGATGTACCGCGTGCAGGCTCCCGGCGGCGCGTGGTCGGAGTACGTCCACACGCTGGGCCCCGGTGAGGCGCTGAACAACTCCTGGGACGCCGTCTCGCCCGACGGCCGGTGGATGCTCTCCGGCGAGTGGGGCACGAGGGACCGGCTGCTGGTCTTCCCCACCCCGGGCGCCAACCCGTCCACCTCCCCCTCGGCCGACCTCCCGCAGGTCTCGACGGTCCGCCTGGACCACGCCGTCCGGGACGTCCAGGGCTGCGACTTCTCCGCCCCCACCACCCTGCTCTGCTCCTCCGACGACCCCGACGGCAGCCTCTTCGGCGTGACCAAGCCGCTGCTCCGGATCGACCTGTCCGCAGCCCCGAACGGTACGTCCGACGTCACCGGCCACGTCACCGCCCTGCGCCCGCTGCCGCTGCGCAGCTCCTGCCGGGGCGGCTTCGAGGCGGAGGGCATCGACTACGACCGCCGCACCGGCGTGCTGCGCGTCATCGTGGTCTCGCCCGGCTTCTGCGCGCTGACGGACAGCAGGACGTACAGGTTCGCGCGCGGCTGACACCCCGGCGGGGCCGGCGCCTCCCGTGCGGCCGCGGCGGCCTGCGGGGCACCGTTCACGGCGGCCATCGAGGTGTGTGCGGTGACGGGCGGTGCTTTGCTGGGGGTGGACGCGGTTCGGCGGGGTACCCCGTTCCATCGCAGCGCGGCCACGAAAGGAGCGACAATGGCAGACACGGAGCAGTCGCATCCGGAGACCGTCACGGTGGAGATCAGCGGATCCCAGGAGGACGCCCGCCTCGTCTTCGAGGCGCTGAGGTCCTGTTTCGCCTCCGACCGTGGCGCGGACGAGGATCCCCAGCAGTTCGACGAGACCCGGCCGATGGTCTGGCTCGGCACCTACGACGTCGCGGAGAGCCGGGGGACGGACTGTCCGCCGGTCCAGCTCGGCGCCTCCGTCCAGGCGGACGTCCAGGGCGGCTACTGGGCGGTCAACCGGTTCCGCACCACCCTGGACTCGATGTTCACCGTGCAGGAGACCTGCGCGGCCTCCGGCGACCAGGAGCGGGACCTGCACCTGCGCCTGGAGAGCCGCTGAGGACCGCGGGTCACCGGGACGGCGCCCCGGCCGGCTGTGAGCCGGCCGGGGCGCCGTCCGTCGGGCCGCGTGCT
Organism: Streptomyces sp. NPDC025833; assembly: GCF_055558055.1. NCBI lineage: Bacteria > Bacillati > Actinomycetota > Actinomycetes > Kitasatosporales > Streptomycetaceae > Streptomyces > Streptomyces sp. NPDC025833. The sequence continues at coordinate 121,371 of NZ_JBVHNF010000015.1, read as the reverse complement.
CACCGTCCGCGGACCCGGCCCGCGGTGTACCCGCCAGTAGGTGCCAGTGGGCGACGAGTGGCCGGCATCACCCTCCGGCGGTTGTGCAACTAGTTGCATAAAGGCTTCGGCTTCCTCTACAACAAGAGGCGATGACACCGCGCACGGAGGGCCCGATGAGCCGCTACCCCCACCTGACGACCCCGCTCGACCTGGGCTTCACCACCCTGCCCAACCGCGTGCTCATGGGCTCGATGCACGTCGGCCTGGAGGAGGCCGAGCACGGCTTCGAGCGGATGGCCCAGTTCTACGCGGCCCGCGCGCGCGGCGGAGTGGGCCTCATCGTCACCGGCGGCATCGCCCCCAACGACGAGGGACGGCCGTACGAGGGCGGGGCCAGGCTCACCACCGAGGCGGAGGCCGAACGGCACCGCGTCGTCACCGACGCCGTACACCGCGAGGGCGGCCGGATCGCGATGCAGATCCTGCACTTCGGCCGCTACGCCTACCACCGGGACCTGGTCGCGCCGAGCCCGCTCCAGGCGCCGATCAGCCCCTTCACACCCCGCGAACTGGCCGACGCCGACGTCGAGCGGACCATCGACGACTACGCCCGCGCCGCCCGCCTCGCCCGCGCCGCCGGCTACGACGGGGTCGAGATCATGGGCTCCGAGGGGTACCTGATCAACGAGTTCACCGCCGAGCGGACCAACCGGCGCACGGACCGCTGGGGCGGCTCGTACGAGAACCGGACGCGGTTCCCCGTGGAGATCGTCAAGCGGGTCCGGGCAGCCGTAGGCGACGACTTCATCATCGTCTACCGGCTGTCCATGCTGGACCTGGTCCCGGGCGGCTCCTCGCTCGCGGAGGTGATCGCCCTCGGCAAGGCCGTCGAGTCGGCCGGGGCCACGATCATCAACACCGGCATCGGCTGGCACGAGGCCCGCATCCCCACCATCGCCACCTCCGTGCCGCGCGGCGCCTACACCTGGGTCACCAAGAAGCTCATGGGCGAGGTCTCCGTGCCCCTGGTGACGACCAACCGCATCAACACCCCCGAACTCGCCGAGGAACTGCTCGCCGACGGCTGCGCGGACATGGTCTCCCTGGCCCGCCCGATGCTCGCCGACCCCGACTTCGTCGCCAAGGCCGCCGCCGGCACCCCGGAGGCCATCAACACCTGCATCGGCTGCAACCAGGCCTGCCTCGACCACACCTTCAGCGGCCGGATCACCTCCTGCCTGGTCAACCCGCGCGCCTGCCACGAGACCGAGCTGGTGCTGTCCCCGACCCGGCGCGCCAAGCGCGTCGCCGTCGTCGGCGCCGGACCGGCCGGCCTGGCCTGCGCCGTGTCCGCCGCCGAGCGCGGCCACAGCGTCACCCTGTTCGACGCGGCGGGCGAGATCGGCGGCCAGCTCAACGTCGCCCGCAGGGTCCCCGGCAAGCAGGAGTTCGACGAGACCCTGCGCTACTTCCGCCACCAGCTCGACGCGCACGGCGTCGACGTACGCCTGGACACCCGGGTCACCCCCGAGACCGTGGCCGGCTACGACGAGGTCGTCGTCGCCACCGGCGTCACCCCGCGCACCCCGGACATCCCGGGCGTCGACCACCCCAGCGTCCTCGGCTACCTCGACGTGCTGCGTGACGGCGCCCCCGTCGGCGACCGGGTCGCCGTCCTCGGCGCCGGGGGCATCGGCTTCGACGTCGCCGAATACCTCACCGACAGCGGCGACAAGGCGCACGAGGACCCGCGGACCTACTTCCGCCACTGGGGCGTCGACACGGACTACCAGGAGCCCGGCGGCCTCACCGCGCCCCGGCGGCCGGCCCCGCCGCGCACCGTCCACCTGCTCCAGCGCAAGACCTCCAAGGTCGGCGCCGGACTCGGCAGGACCACCGGCTGGATCCACCGCACCGAGCTGAAGCACCGGGGCGTGACCATGGTGCCGGGCGTGCGCTACGACCGCATCGACGACGCCGGCCTGCACATCACCGTCGGCGAGGAGAGCACGGTGCTGGAGGTGGACACGGTGGTGCTCTGCACCGGCCAGGAACCGCGCCGCGACCTGTACGAGGCGCTGCTCGCCGCCGGGCACCAGGCGCACCTCATCGGCGGCGCGGACGTCGCGGCCGAACTGGACGCCAAGCGGGCGATCAAGCAGGGCACCGAACTGGCGGCGGCACTGTAGGACCGCCCGGCACCCCGGCCGGGGTCCGTCCCTAGGATGAGCCCATGTCACTCCCGCACGCGATCCTCACCGCCCTGCTGGAAAGGCCGTCCTCGGGGCTGGAGCTGACCCGGCGGTTCGACAAGTCGATCGGCTACTTCTGGTCCGCGACGCACCAGCAGATCTACCGCGAGCTGGGACGGCTGGAGACCGAGGGCCTCATCCGCACGCTGCCCGCCGAGCAGCCGGCCCGCGGCCAGAAGAAGAGCTACGAGGTCCTGCCGGCGGGCCGTGCCGAACTGGCCCGCTGGACCGCCGCACCCCAGGACCCCAAGCCGCAGCGGGACCCGCTCCTGCTGCGGCTGCGCGCGGCGGCCGTGGTCGGCACCGCGGGCCTGGAGGCCGACCTGCGCCGCCACCTGGAGCTGCACCGGCGGCAGTTGACGGAGTACCGGGCGATCGAGGAACGGGACTTCCCGCCCGGCCGGGACGCCCCCGAGGACCGGCTGCGCCACCTGGTGCTGCGGGCGGGCATCGACCTGGAGACGTTCTGGACCGAGTGGCTCACCCACGCCCTGTCCGGGTTCGGCGAGCTGCCGGGGGAGGGGCGGGAAGGGGACTGACCGCGTGCGCCGCCGTCCGGCCCGGCCGCCGAGGTGACGACCGCTGTTGCGGCGGCCGCCGATGCTCCGGCTGTCGTCAGGGCCGTGGCCTCGACGGTCGCCGACACCAGAGCTGTCGTCGCGGCGGCTGTCGTCACGGCGGCCGCCGCCCGGACGGGCCGCTCGGGGCCGGCTTCCCAGCCGTCCGTGGCGCCGGTCGAGCCGGTCGGTCACGCCGGTCGAGCCGGTCCGGGGCGCCGGTCGTCAGAGCCGGTAGGGCCGGGACCGGCGGCACAGGGCCCAGCCGGCGGCGACGACCCCGGTGCCGACCAGCGCCGCGCCGACGCCCAGGGTCAGCGGGCCGTAGTCGCGGGCGGCGCCGCCGAGGCCGCCCATCACACCCCGGGACGGGGCCACCGCCGCGGCGGTGGACGTCGCCGAGATCGTCGGTCTGCTGCTGGCCGACGACGCGGACACGATCACCGACTGGCTGCCCGCGGTGCCGCCGCTGGAGCAGACCACCACCACCGTGTACGTACCGGGGCTCACCCCGGTCCAGGCCGCGGACTGGCTGACGGTGGTGCCGGCCAGGGCCGTCTGCCTGCCCTGGGTGAAGCTCGCCTGCCGGCTGGTGAGCAGGGCCGCCGTCCCCCAACTGCCGTTGATCCGGGTGCACGCGCTGGTGACCACCGAGACCGTGGAGCCGATGGTGCTGACCGAGATGCCCGAGACCGCGGCGGACGGCCAGGCGAGCGTGGTAGGGAGTGCGGCGGCGACCGCCAGGGTCAGACCGGAGCGGAGCGGAAGTCGCGAGTTCTGCATGGACTTGGCCCTCCGGCGGCACGGTTGGCGGTACGTCCCATGCGCCGCCGGGGGTCGGGAAGCGTCCGTGCTGCCTCAACCGCAGCCAACGCCGCGCGGGGCAGACGCGCACCCGGGAGGGGACCGGTCAGGTGACGGGTCCCCGGCCGGCGCCGGGGAGTCGTGGCACGGGCGGGCCGGTGGTCAGCCGCCCGTGGTCACCGTCCGCTCGGCCGTCCAGCCGCCCCAGGTGCCGTCGGGCAGCCGGGGCCGCAGCCGCACCCGGTGCCGTTCGCCCTCGGTGGTGCCCACGTAGAAGGAGTGGTGCGTCCGGCCGCGCGGTGGTGTGTCGCCCCATACGAGGGAGGTGGCCGCGGAGCCGTCCAGCCGGATCTGGTACTCGGTGACCACGCCGTCCACGCTCGGCGGGTCCCAGGCGAGGTCGACGTAGTAGGCGCCGTCCGTGCGGTGGGTGGCGGCGGTGAACCCGGTGGGCGCCGTGTTCCGGCCGTCGTCGCTGCCCGGCGTGGTGAGGCGGACCGGCGTACCGGCGGGGGAGAGGTTGTCGGCGGCGTCCCGGGCCCGCACCGTGAAGACGTACCGGCTGCCCGGGCGCAGACCGGTGAGGACGGCGGCGGTCTGGTTCCCGCCGACACTGTGGATCTTCACTCCGGCCTGGTAGACGTCGTACGACACCACACCCCGGTCGTCCCGGGACGCTCCCCAGGAGAGCTGGACGGCGCGGCTGCCCACGGCCCGCCCGGTGGCGTCCGCCGGCCGGGTCGGGGCCGAGTGGTCGGCCGGTGCCACGGCCGGTGTCCGCGCCGACACGACCCGGCTCGGCGGACTCAGCCGGCCCGCGGTGTCCCGGGCCCGCACGGTGAAGGAGTACGGAGTGGACGGCCTGAGCCTGGTGACGTCCACCATGTGCTGCTCACCCGGGACATCGGCCACCTTCGTGGTGCCGCGATAGACCTCGTACGAGCGGACACCGGAACCGTCCGGCGCCGCGTTCCACATCACGTGCACGCTGGTGGCACTGCCCGCCGCCGCGGTGACGCCGACCGGCGCGCCCGGCATCCGGCCCTCGTCTTCGTCGGTCCGGCCCCAGCCGCAGGAGGCGACGAGCAGCAGTGGCGCACAGACCAGCACGACCACGAGCGCAAACGGAACGCGTCGCACGGCACTGCCCTCCAGGACGGCCTCGGTATCCGGCAAAGGTCCGGACCAATATGGCCTGACTGGTGTGCTCACATCAAGGGGGTCGCCTGGGTGATCCGCCGCGCAGCTACGTATGCTGATCCTTCCTACGGTCGAACTTCGTACGTATGCAAGGGAGTTCGGACCGGTGGCGCGGACACGCTGTCGTCGCCGAACCCGCGCCGGCGCGGGGGCCGGGGATCCGATCCGTGACGGGTCCGGATCACCGGCCCCCTGTCGCCCCGGTGATGGCCCCCGCTCGAATTCCCCTCATGGGGTGTCAGGAGCGTGCTCCATCCGGCCCCTTCGCGGCGGGTCCGTGCCCGTGTGCCCGACCCGGCAGCACAGTGGCCTGGATTGTTCTCCTTGTCCCCTATGAGAGGTTTGCCAATCGTGCGTGTCCCCACGCTGACGCTGGCCGCGGCCGGCGCCGCCCTGGTCGCTCCGGCGGCTCTGCCCGCACCGGCCACCGCGCTCGTCCCGCCTCCCGTGCGGCCCGTGGCCCGTGAGAAGGCCGCGGTCGTCGCCGCGGGCCTGCTGGCCCGGGCCGCCGACTGCACCCAGGTCTCCCGGGGCCGGTACCGCACCGACGCCGACAGCCCGGCGACCGTCCGCGTCTGCGGGACCCACGGCGCCGTCTTCTGGAAGGCCGACCTGGACGTCGACTGCGACGGCCGGCCCAGCGCCCGCTGCAACGACCGCACCGACCCGGTGTTCGCCGCCGCCACCGCGTTCCAGCAGTCCGACGGACGCCACCTCAGCGCGGAGAAGCTCCCGTACATCGTGGTTCCGGCGCCGAGCCGCCGCTGGAACTACCGCGCGTCCGGCGTACGCGGGGGTTCCGTGGCCGCCGTCGTCTACCGCGGCCGGGTGCAGTACGCGGTCGTCGGCGACACCGGACCGCGCGACATCATCGGCGAGGCGTCCTACGCCACCGCCCGCCGCCTCGGCATCCGGCCCGACCCGCGCGACGGCGGGGTGGCCTCCGGCGTGACCTACATCGTCTTCCGCGACTCGCACCTCCACCGGATCCAGGACCGCGACGCGGCGGTGGCCGAGGGCGAACGGCTGGCCAGGAAGTTCCTCCAGGAGAGGTGACCCCGCCAAAGCGGTACGGCGGGGCGGTACGACGGGTTCTGCGGTCGGCCGGGAGGCGACCGGTGGCCCGGTCCGCGTGGCGGGACCGGTGACGGCCCGGAGACGGCGCCGGGCGGCCGCCCGAACGCCGGGGCCCCGACCGGATCAGCGGCTGCGCCGGGGGCGGTCGCGGTGTCGTCCCGGACTGCCGCCCGGAACCATTACCCGTGGACCCGCTCACCGCCCGAGCCGTACGGCGCCGAGGGAGCGGTGGCCGGCGCCGTACGACCGGTGACCCGCGACGGACCGTCGGCCGCCGCCGTCGCGGGTCACCAGGGCGCGTCACCGTCCGCGCCGCCGCCCCGGGCATCGCACCGCATCACCGTCCGCGCCCCCGGAACACCGGTCCCGGAACACCGGTCCCGGAACGTCTGTGCCCTCGCACGCCTCAGCTCGCGGGCCACCGGCGCCCCCCGGGCCTCCGTCCGCGGGGTCACACCTTCCGGTAGGCGTACGCCTCCGCCGCCGCGGCCTCAACCGCGGCCAGGTCCCCGCCGGCGGCGGCGGTGACCACGGCCGCCACCGTCCCTTCGAGGAAGGGCGCGTCCACCAGGCGGGTGTCGTCCGGCAGTTCGTCGCCCTCGGCGAGGAGCGCCTTCACCGTCAGCACCGCGCTGCCCAGGTCGGTGAGGACCGCCACCCCGGCCCCCCGGTCCACCGAGGCCGCCGCCGCGGAGATCAGCTCGGCGCTGGTGCCGAGCCCGCCGCCCTCGGTGCCGCCCGCCGGGGCCACCGGCACCGTGGCCGCCCCTCCCGCCAGGGCCTTCGCCAGCTCGGCGACCGAGGCGGCCACCTCGGCGCTGTGCGACACCAGCACGATTCCGACCAGCTTCTCCTCAGGCACCGTCCGCCTCCGCAGTGTCGGCCAGCGCGGCGATCAGCAGCGCCGACGAGGTGGCCCCCGGGTCCTGGTGCCCGATGCTGCGCTCGCCCAGGTAGCTCGCCCGGCCCTTGCGCGCCTGCAACGGCGTGGTGGCCCGCGCGCCCTCCTCCGCCGCGGTCCGCGCGGCGGCGAACCCCGCCCCGAGCGCGTCCACGGCCGGCACCAGGGCGTCGATCATCGTCTTGTCGCCCGGGGCCGCCCCACCGAGCCTCGTCACCCCGTCCACGCCCGCGCGCAGGGCCGCCGCGAGCTGCTTCTCGTCGACCTCGGCGGCGTCGCCGAGCGTCTTGCCGGCCTGGCGCAGCAGGGTCCCGTACAACGGCCCGGACGCGCCCCCCACCTTCGAGATCAACTGCCGTCCGGCCAGTGTCAGGACGGCACCCGGGGTGTCCGGCGCCTCCTCCTGGAGGGCGGCGGCCACGGCCCGGAACCCGCGCTGCAGATTGCTGCCGTGGTCGGCATCGCCGATGGCCGAGTCGAGGGCGGTGAGCCGGTCCGCCTCGCGGTCGACGGACGCGGCGGTCGCCGTCATCCAACGGCGGAAGAAGTCGGCTTCGAGCACTGGATCTCCTCGCGTGATAGGGCTGTCGGCCTGGCGGCCGGATCGGTCGTCTCCGGCCGGGGTCACATGCCCCAGCGCAGGGCCGGGGTCTTCACCGGCGCGTCCCACAGCCGCAGCAGCTCCTCGTCCGCCTGGCACAGGGTCACGGACGCGCCCGCCATGTCCAGGGAGGTGACGTAGTTGCCGACGAGCGTGCGGGCCACGGCGACCCCGCGTTCGCGCAGCACTCGCTGCACCTCCGCGTTGAACCCGAACAACTCCAGCAACGGCGTGGCGCCCATTCCGTTGACCAGTACCAGGACGGGGCTGCGCGGTGGCATGTCCGTCAGGACGGCGTCGACCGCGACGTCCGCGATCTCCCCGGAGGTCATCATCGGCCGCCGCTCGCGGCCCGGCTCGCCGTGGATGCCGACGCCCAACTCCAGCTCTCCCTCGGGCAGGTCGAAGGTCGGGCTGCCCTTGGCCGGGGTGGTACAGGGGCTGAGGGCCACGCCGAAGCTGCGGGAGTTCTCGTTGACCCGGCGGCCGACCGCCTCCACCTGCTCCAGGGGCCGCCCCTCGGCCGCGGCGGCGCCCGCGATCTTCTCCACGAAGAGGGTCGCGCCGGTGCCCCGCCGGCCGGCCGTGTAGAGGCTGTCGGTGACCGCCACGTCGTCGTCGACGAGCACCTTGGCGACCTGGATGCCCTCGTCCTCGGCCAGCTCGGCCGCCATGTCGAAGTTCAGCACGTCACCGGTGTAGTTCTTCACGACGAACAGGACGCCCGCGCCGCTGTCCACGGCCGCCGCGGCGCGCGCCATCTGGTCCGGCACCGGCGAGGTGAAGACCTCTCCGGGGCAGGCGGCGGCGAGCATGCCCGGCCCCACGAACCCGCCGTGCAGCGGCTCGTGCCCGGAGCCGCCGCCCGACACGAGCGCTACCTGACCGGCCACGGGAGCGTCCCGGCGGACGATCACCCGGTTCTCCACATCCACGTTCAGATCGGGATACGCGGCCGCCATGCCGCGCAGCGCGTCCGCCACGACCGTCTCCGGTACGTTGATCAGCATCTTCATGCCTATCTCCCAGCAGGATGAGCAGGTGAGTCCCTGACCGGTGTCGTTCCTGTTCAGGCCATGGGCGGCCGGTTGTCCGCCGGAGCGGTCCGTGATGGCCCGCAACGGGGTGCGACGGTGCTGGTGCCGACCGTACGCCGACTTGGCCGATGCGTCATCGGTTCCCCCTGGGCGCGCCGCGGGGCGCGTGGACGGAGTCTTGCCCCTCAGTATCAGTCCTGCCGCAGTGAAGGTCATCCGTACCGCGGCCACCCCGGGGAGAGGGCGCGGGCGCCACGGACCGCCGCCGGATCCCGCGCCTGCCGGCCGGGCCGCCGGCGGACTCCGGGCCCCTCCGCCCACCGGTCCGGGGTCACCGGCTGCCCGCCCACCGGCCCACGGCCCACCGGCTGCCCGGTCATCGGCCATCGGTCATCGGCCATCGGGCCCGCCCACCTCGCCCGCCCGCGGGCGGGGACTTCCCGGTACGTCGTCCTCGGCCGGACCGGCCGTTCCGCGGCGTCCGGCGTCGCATCGGCCGCGGCGTCCGGGGAACCCGGTGGCCCGGAGCCGGGAGGGTACCGGCGGTGGCGGTGGCGCCGTCGCGGACGACTGGGAGATGTGGAACATGCACGACGAGGTACGGCTGTCGGCGCGGGAGCGGCTGGCGCTGCTGCAGATCGAGGCGAACCTCCGCCAGGACCGGCGGTTCGCGCGCCACATGGGCGACTCACGGCACGGGGTGTGGCTGCCCGCGGCGGTGCTGCTGCTGGCGGTCGCGTCGGTGTTCGTCGCCGTCATGGGCATCCGTACCTCGGAGCCGGCGCTGCTCTGGTGCTTCGCGGCGCTGTGGCCGCTCACCCTCTTCCAGGCGTTCCGGCTGCTGTGCCGCGCGGTCCGCGCGCCGCGCCCCCGGCCCCGTCCCGGCGCCCAGGTCGCCCCCTGGCTGTGACCGGCGACCGGCACCGGGCGCGGGCGGCGCGCGGCGAAGTGTGACCACGCCCCGCGCCGCCTGTCCGGCACCCCCGCCCCTCCACCTGCGCCCCGCGACCCCGTCCGCGCCCCCGGCCTCCGCCCGGCGCCCCGCCGACACAGCGTCCGTCCACACAGGGTCCGGCCACACGGCGTTCGGCCATACAGGGTCCGGCCACATAGCATCTGGCTACCCAGGGTCCGGCCACACAGGGTCCGGTCACACGGCGTTCGGCCACACAGGGCCCGGCCGACACGTCGGCTCGGACGCAGACACGGCGGACACGGCGGACGCCGCCCGCTCCGCACAGCCGGGCGGCGTCCGCCGTGTCGGTGAACACTCCTCGCGGATCTCCTCGCGAATCTCCTGACAGCCCTACTTGTAGGTCAGCCCTCCTTGCCCCGCCCCGTCAGCGCGTCGCGCATCCGGTCGACGAGTCCGGCCCCCATGTCCATGATCTTGTTGGCCGGGGGAGTGTCCGGAGCCGACGGGTGCGGACGGGTCGGCGCCGTCTTCTTCGCCTTGCGGACCTTGTCACCCAGCTCCATCAGGGCGTCGGCGGAACAGGCCGACTCCAGCCGCGGGAAGAGGTTCTGCTCCTCGTCGGCCACGTGGGACCGGATCTCGCTCATCAACTGCGTCATGAGGATGTCGAACCGCGGGTCGTCCGCCTGGCAGCCCTCCAGGTCCTTCATGATCTGCTCGGCCTTGGAGTGGTCCTCGATCTCCTTGTCGGCGAGGGCGTCCCCGCCGGCGACGTGCTCGCGGACCGCGGGGTAGAGGTACTGCTCCTCGGCGACCGAGTGCCGGACCAGCTCGATCGTGGCCTGGTCGCAGAGGTCCTTGCGTTCCCTGGAGCCGGGCGGCAGCGCCTCGATGCGGCCGAAGATCTCCTCGACCTCGCGGTGGTCCGTGGTCAGCTCCTGGACGACGTTTCCGCCATGACCCATCGTGTTACCTCCTGCGTGGAACGCGGCAGCAGCCGTGCACGGCCGGCCGTCGCGCCGCCGAGTGCCCCCGGCACCGCGCGCCACACGGCCCGCCGCACCCGGTTCAGCGGAACGAGTGACGGGCCGCGGCCGTTCGGCCCCGCCCGGACAGCGCCCACTCCCACCAGCGGTCCAGCAGCTCCGGGGCCGCGGCGTCCGCCGCCACCAGGGCCGGCCAGCCCACGGCACGCGCCTGGGCGCTCACCTTGGCGCCGCCCGCGACCGGGTCGACGGCGATCACCGGGACGCCGCTGCGCAGCGCGAGCACCAGGCCGTGCAGCCGGGTGGTGACGACCACGTCGAGGCGGGCGACGAGCGCCAGGAACTGCTCGGCGGTGGCGCAAAGCCGCCAGTCGCCGGTGGCCAGCCGGGTCTCGACCGGTACGCGCGCGCAGTCCTTCCCGGCCAGCCAGCCGGTGATCCGCTCGTTCACCTCCGCGTGCCGCCGGCGCGTCCCGTACTCCCCCTGCCCGTGGGAGAGCGCCACCCCGGCCACCGGCGGCAGCGGACCCACCGGTGCGGACGCGGAAAGATCGTGCCGGGCCGGGGCGGCGGTGCCGTCGCGGGCGACGACCGCGTGGAAGCCGGTGACCGCCGGATCCGCCGGGTCGACCACCGAGACCCCGGCCGCCAGTCGTCTGCAGGACCTGAACCGTTCATGCAGCGCGGCGACTTGGGGCCCGTGCACCGGTCCGCACACGAAGAGCAGCGTCCCGTACCCCGCCGGGTCGGCCGTCTCCAGGGACAGCGCCCCGGGCCGGAACCCAGGGCTCCACGCGGTGTCGTGCGGGATGCCCGCCCCGGTCAGCACGGCGGACATCCGCTGCTGGGCGAGCACGTCCCCGGCCGTCGCCTCGCCGTGCAGGAAGCTGAACCAGCCGGTCAGCAGCAACCGGCCGGGGGGCCCGCCGGGCGCCGCCAGCTCGTGCAGCACGGCCGCCGAGACGTCGTCGTGCATGGATGCCCCCGCCGTGGTAAGAGAGCCGCCGGGTCGCGCGAGCACCCGGCATTCCGGACAATAAGCATGCAACGTGTGAAACCAACTGGCACGGGAACCCTGCCAGCCAGTGCCGTCCAGCCAGTGGCGGCCCAACCGGGTGGTCCTCCGGACGAGCGGGACCCCGAACCCTGTCCTCTTCCTCCCCCTGCGGTCCGACACCCTCGGCACCGCGGGCGCGCCACGCGTCGAACGCCCACCGCACGGCCCTGCCGCGCACGGGGGCGGCCCCTTCCCGGACGCGGGCGGCGTGGACGAGGGACGACGAAGGGATGAGCCCCCCATGACTGGTGACACACCGTTTCCCTGGCGGCGCGCCCTCGTGACGGGCGGTGCCGGCTTCCTCGGCTCCCACCTGTGCGAACGGCTGCTGGATTCGGACGTCGAAGTCGACTGCGCCGACAACCTGGCCTGCGGGCGGCGCGAGAACGTCGCGCACCTGGAGGACCGGCCCGGCTTCCGGTACGTGCGCTGCGACGTCTGCGCCCCCGACTGCCCCGGCCGGCTGCCGGGCCCGTACGACCTGGTCCTGCACTTCGCCTGCCCGGCCTCGCCCGCCGACTACCTCCGCATGCCGCTGGAGACCCTGGACGCGGGCAGCCTCGGCACCCGCAACGCCCTCTCGGTCGCCGCCCGCGACGGCGCCCGCTTCCTGCTCGCCTCCACCTCCGAGGTGTACGGCGACCCGCAGGTGCACCCGCAGCACGAGGGCTACTGGGGCAACGTCAACCCGGTCGGACCGCGCAGCGTGTACGACGAGTCCAAGCGGTTCGCGGAGGCCCTGACCACCGCGCACGCCGGCACCCGGGGGACGGACGCGGGGATCGTGCGGCTGTTCAACACCTACGGTCCGCGGATGCGGGCCCACGACGGCCGCGCCGTGCCCACCTTCATCTGCCAGGCCCTGGCCGGCGAGCCGCTCACGGTGGCCGGTGACGGCAGTCAGACCCGCTCGCTGTGCTACGTGGACGACACGGTCGACGGCATCCTGCGGGTGGCCGCGAGCAGATCCGTACGGCCGGTGAACATCGGCGGCAGCGACGAGATCACGGTCGCCGACCTGGCCCGCCGGGTGGTCGCCCTCACCGGCTCGCGCTCCCCGATCGCGTTCGTCGACCGGCCCGTCGACGACCCCGGGCGGCGCCGCCCCGACACCACCCTCGCCCGCGAACTGCTCGGCTGGACCCCGCAGATCCCGTGGGAGGAGGGCCTGAAGCAGACCATCGCCCACTTCTCGGCCCTGCCCCCGGACCCGCCGGATCCGGCCCCGCGCCCCTGACCTTCCGTCCGCCCGCCCGTCCCCGGCCCTGGAGACAGCGCATGCACGTCCTCGGTATCAACGCACTCTTCCACGACCCCGCGGCCGCCCTGATCACCGATGGCCGGACCGTGGCGGCGGCGGAGGAGGAGCGGTTCTCGCGCCGCAAGCACGGCAAGCGGCCCCTGCCCTTCTCCGCCTGGGAACTGCCCGAGCAGGCGGCCCGCTGGTGCCTGGAACAGGCGGGCCTCACCCCGTCCGGCCTGGACGCCGTCGCCTACTCCTACGACCCCGCGCTGGCCCGCCCCGCGGACCGGATGGGCCTGCACGACCCCTGGGACCACCTGCGCCAGGAGTACGCCCGCCGGGCCCCGGAGTTCCTCGCCGAGGCGCTGCCCGGACTCGACCCCGCCAAGGTGCGGTTCGTCCCGCACCACGTCGCGCACGCCGCCTCCGCCGGGCCCGTCTCGCCGTACCCCGACTGCGCCGTCCTCGTCCTGGACGGCCGCGGCGAGTGCGGCTCCCACCTGGCCGGCCGGTACACCGACCGGGAGCTGACCGTCCTCGGCACCCAGGAACTGCCCGACTCCCTCGGCCTGTTCTACGAGGACCTCACCCAGCACCTCGGCTTCCTGCGCAGCAGCGACGAGTTCAAGGTCATGGCGCTCGCCTCCTACGGCACCCCGCGCTTCGCCGAACGGCTGCGCGCGTACGTCCGCGCCGACGAGGCGGGCTCCTTCCGGGCCCGGCCCGTGCCCTGGGCCGACCTCGTCCCGCCGCGCCCGCCGGGCGGCGCCTGGAACCAGGACCACGCCGACCTCGCCGCCAGCGCCCAACTCTGCCTGGAGGAGGCGCTGCTGGCCCTCGCGCGGTGGCTGCGCGCACGCACCGGCGAGGACGCGCTCACCCTGGCCGGCGGCGTCGCCCTCAACTGCGTCGCGAACACCAGGCTGTGGCGGGAGAGCGGGTTCCGGCACATCTGGGTGCAGCCCGCCGCCGGGGACGCCGGCACCGCCCTCGGCGCGGCGGCGCACGTGGCAGGCCAGAAGGACGCCCTGGAGCCGATGCCCACGGCCGCGCTCGGCCGCGGCTGGCGCGACGAGGAACTGCGCGCCTGGCTGGACCGGGCCGCCGTACCGTACGAGGAGCCCGCCGACATCGCCGAGACGGCCGCCGAGGCGCTGGCCGCCGACGGGATCGTGGCCTGGTTCCAGGGGCGCAGCGAGTACGGGCCGCGCGCCCTCGGCCACCGCTCGCTGCTCGCCCACCCCGGGCGCGCCGGCAACCTGGAGCGGCTCAACGCGGTCAAGGGACGCGAGGAGTTCCGGCCGGTGGCGCCGATGGTGCTCGCCGAGCGCGCGGCCGAGATCTTCGACGGCCCGCTGCCCAGCCCGCACATGCTGTTCGTGCACGACGTGGCCGCCGAATGGAGGGCGCGCATCCCGGCCGTGGTCCACGTCGACGGCACCGCCCGCGTCCAGACCGTGGACCGGGCCGAGGAGCCCCTGGTGGCGCGGCTGATCGAAGGCTTCGAGCGGCGCACCGGGCTGCCCGTGGTGGTCAACACCAGCCTGAACACGGCCGGCCGGCCCATGGTCGACGACCCCCGGGACGCCCTGGAGTGCTTCGGCTCGGCCCCCGTGGACCTGCTGGTGCTGGGCCCGTTCGCGGTCCGCCGCGGGAAGGCGTTCGCATGAGCGCCGCGCCCGGCTACACCGTCGTCGTCCCGACGATCGGCCGCCCCTGCCTCGCCGCGTGCCTGCGCGCGCTGGCCGCGGCCGACGGCCATCCGCCGCACGAGGTGATCGTGGTGGACGACCGTCCCGCGCCCGAGGGCCGCCTGCCGCTGGGGGCGGCCGGGCACCTGCTCGACCGGGTGCGCACCCTGGGCACCGGCGGCAGGGGACCGGCCGCCGCCCGGAACGCGGGCTGGCGGACCGTCCGCACCCCCTGGACGGTCTTCCTGGACGACGACGTCCAGGTGCTGCCGGACTGGTCCCGGCGGCTCGCCGAGGACCTCGCCGGGGCCGGCCCCGGCGTCGGCGGCGTCCAGGGGCGGCTGCGCGTCCCCCTGCCCCCGGACCGCCGCCCCACCGACTGGGAACGTGCCACCAAGGGCCTGGAGAACGCGGCCTGGGCCACCGCCGACATGGCCTACCGCACCGAGGCGCTCCGGCGGACCGGCGGCTTCGACGAACGCTTCCCCCGCGCCTTCCGCGAGGACGCCGACCTCGCCCTGCGCGTGCGGCGGGCCGGCTGGTCCCTGGTCCGGGGCGCGCGGGTCACCCGGCACCCGGTCCGCCCGGCCCACTGGTGGGCCTCGCTGCCCGCGCAGCGCGGCAACGCCGACGACGCCCTGATGAACCGGCTGCACGGCCGCGGCTGGTGGGACCGCGCGCAGGCGCCCCGCGGCCGGCTGCCCCGCCACCTGGCGGTCACCGGCGCGGCCCTCGCCGCCGCCTTGTGCGCCCTGGCCGGACGGCGCCGGGCCGCGACCGCCTGCGCGGCCCTGTGGACGCTCGGCACCGCCGAGTTCGCCCTCGCCCGCATCCTGCCCGGCCCGCGCACCGGCCGGGAGATCGCCGGGATGCTCGGCACCAGCGTGCTCATCCCGCCGCTCGCGGTGCGCCACTGGGTGCGCGGAGTCGTCCGCCACCGCGACGCCCGGCCGCTGGGAGGTGCCGGATGACCGGCGTGGCGGCGGTCCTCTTCGACCGCGACGGCACCCTCGTGGCGGACGTGCCGTACAACGGCGATCCCGGCCGGGTCCGGCTGCTGCCGGGCGCGGCGGAGGCGGTCGCGCTGGCCCGCTCGCACGGCCTGGCCACCGGGGTGGTCAGCAACCAGTCCGGCATCGGGCGCGGACTGCTCACCGTCGAGCAGGTGCTCGCCGTCGACGCGCGCGCCGACGCGCTGCTGGGCGGCCTGGACACCTGGGTGTTCTGCCCGCACGCCCCGGACGCCGGGTGCCCCTGCCGCAAGCCCCGGCCCGGGCTGGTCCGCGCCGCCGCCGCCCGGCTGGGCGTGCCGGCCGCCGCCTGCCTGGTGATCGGGGACATCGCCGCCGACGTGCTGGCCGCCCGCGCCGCGGGCGCCCGGGGCGTCCTCGTGCCGAACGCGGCCACGGCGCCGGTGGAGGCGGAACGTTTCTCCAGTGTGAGCGCCCCCGATGTGCTCACCGCCGTACGGACCGCTCTCGGCCCGCCCGCGCGAAACCTCTCCGCGCGAGACCTCTCCGCGCGAAACCTGCCCGCGCCCGAAGGCCCGCCGGCCGGCGGCCTCCCGGCCGGCGGCCCCGGGCCCGGTGTCCCCCCGAACGGTGGCCCCGCGCCCGGTGACCCCAAGGGAGGCGGTCCCGCGGATGGCGGGGCGACGGGGAGGGCGGCGCCGTGAGGAGCCTCGTCGTCCGGCTCGACAGCTTCGGTGACGTGCTGCTCGCCGGCCCCGCCGTACGCGCCGTCGCCGCCCGCAGCGCGCACGTCGCCCTGCTCTGCGGCCCCCGCGGCGCGGACGCCGCCCGGCTGCTGCCCGGCGTCGACGAGGTGCTGGTGTGGGAGGCGCCCTGGGAGGGCTTCGATCCGCCCCCCGTCACCGAGGCGGACATCGGCGCCCTGCTCGGACGGCTGCGCGCCGGGGCCTACGACACCGCCCTCGTGCTCACCTCCTTCCACCAGAGCCCGCTGCCCACCGCCCTGCTGCTGCGGCTCGCCGGCATCGGCCGGATCGGCGCCGACAGCGCCGACCACCCCGGCCGGCTCCTCGACGTGCGCCACCGGCGCGCGGCCGGCCGGCACGAGGCACGGGCCGCCCTCGACACGGCCGCGGCCCTGGGCTTCCCGCCGCCCCCGGGCGACGACGGACGCCTGCGCGTCCTGCCGCCCCCCGACACCGGCGGCCTGACCGGCAACGGCCCCTACGTGGTCCTGCACCCGGGGGCCAGCGCCCCGGCCCGCGCCTGGAGCCCGCACCGCTGCGCCGAGGCCGTCACCCTGCTCGCCGACGCCGGGCACCGCGTGGTCGTCACCGGCGGCCCCGGCGAGACGGCGCTGACCCGGCAGGTCAGCGGGGACACGGCCGTGGACCTCGGCGGCCGGACCAGCCCCCGCGTCCTCGCCGGGGTGCTGCGCATGGCCGACGTGGTGATCAGCGCCAACACCGGCCCCGCCCACCTCGCCGCCGCCGTCGGCACCCCGGTCGTGTCGCTGTTCGCGCCCGTGGTCCCGGCCGGCCGCTGGGCTCCCTACGGCGTCCCCGTCATCCTGCTCGGCGACCAGTCGGCGCCGTGCGCGGACACCCGGGCCCGTACCTGTCCGGTGCCCGGCCACCCCTGCCTGGACGAGGTCACCGGACAGGACGTGGTGCGCGCGGTGCACAAGCTCATCCGGGAGCGGCAGTCATGAACATCCTCGTCTGGCACGTGCACGGATCCTGGCTCACCGCCTTCGTGCGGGGCTCGCACACCTACCTCGTCCCGGTCACCGCCGACCGCGGCCCCGACGGCCTCGGCCGCGCGGTGACCTGGGACTGGCCGCGGTCCGTCCGGGAACTGACGCCCGCGGAACTGCGCCACGCCGACATCGACCTCATGGTCCTCCAGCGTCCCCACGAACCCGGTCTCGCCCTGCGCTGGACCGGCCGCCGGCCCGGCGTGGACGTGCCCGCCGTGTACGTCGAGCACAACAGCCCCGACCGGTCGCCCGAACGCCAGCCGCACCCGCTGGCGGACCAGTCGGCGATCCCGGTCGTGCACGTCACCCACTTCAACCGGCTGATGTGGGACACCGGCCGGGCCCCGGCCGAGGTCGTCGAGCACGGCATCGTCGACCCCGGCCCGCTGTGGACCGGCACCGAACGGCGCGCGGCCGTCGTGGTCAACGAGCCCGTGCGCAGGGGCCGTACCACCGGCACCGACCTGCTGCCCCGATTCGCCCGGTGCGCGCCCCTGGACGTCTTCGGGATGCGCACCGAGGGCCTCGCCGAGCACCTCGGCCTGCCGCCCGGACGCTGCCGCTCCCGGGACCTGCCGCAGCACGAGCTGCACCGCGAGATGGCCCGCTGCCGCCTCTACCTGCACCCCGTGCGCTGGACCTCGCTCGGCCTGTCCCTGCTGGAGGCCATGTTCCTCGGGATGCCCGTGGTCGCCCTGGACACCACGGAGGTCCGGGAGGCGGTACCCGACGGCGCGGGCGTGGTCACCAACCGGCTCGACGCGCTGGAGGACGCCGTACGGGCCTTCCTCGCCGAGCCGGAGCTCGCTCGCCGCACCGGCGCGGCGGCCCGGGCCGCCGCCCGGGCGCGCTACGGAGAGCGGCGCTTCCTCGACGACTGGGAGCGCCTGATCAAGGAGGTCACCCGATGAGCCGCATTCCGCACACGGCCGGCCGCGTCGCCATGGTCTCCGAGCACGCCAGCCCGCTGGCCGCGCTCGGCGGCCCGGACGCGGGCGGCCAGAACGTGTACGTGGCGCAGGTCGCCCGGCAGCTCGCCAGAACGGGGTACCGGGTCACGGTGTACACCCGGCGGGACTCGGCGGGGCTGCCGGACCGGGTGACCCTCATCGACGGCGTGCAGGTGGTGCACGTGCCCGCCGGCCCGCCCGAACCCGTCCCCAAGGACGAACTCCTGCCGCACATGGTGGAGTTCGGCGAGTTCCTGGCCCGGCAGTGGGCGGCGGTCCCGCCCGACGTGGTGCACGCCCACTTCTGGATGTCGGGACTGGCCGCCCTGTCCGGCGCCCGCGACCTCGGCATCCCCGTCGTGCAGACCTACCACGCCCTCGGCACGGTGAAGCGGCGCTACCAGGGCGGCGCCGACACCAGTCCGCCGCAGCGCCTCGCCGTCGAGGAGGCCATCGGGCACGAGTGCGCCCGGATCATCGCCACCTGCCGCGACGAGGTGGCCGAGCTGAAGGCGATGGGGCTGCCGGAGGACCGGATCGGCGTCGTGCCCTGCGGTGTCGACCCCGACCAGTTCGCGCCGGTCGCCCCGGTCCGCCCGCCCGGCGCCCGCAGACGGCTGCTGGCCGTCGGCCGGCTCGTGCCGCGCAAGGGCTTCGACCGCGCCATCCGGGCCCTGGCCGGTGTCCCCGACGCCGAACTCCTCATCGCCGGCGGCCCCGAGGCCGACCTGCTCGGCGCCGAACCCGAGGCGGCCCGCCTGTACGCCGTCGCCGCCGAGTACGGCGTCTGCGACCGCGTCACCCTGCTCGGCGGGGTCGGCCGGGCCCGCATGCCCCGGCTGATGTCCAGCGCCGACCTGGTGCTGTCGCTGCCCCGGTACGAGCCCTTCGGCATCGTCCCGCTGGAGGCCATGGCCTGCGCCACCCCGGTCGTCGCCACCGCGGTCGGCGGCCAGCTCGACACCGTCGTGGACGGCAGCACGGGCCTGCTGGTCCCGGCCGACGACGACGATTACGACCTCGGCGCGGCCGTCCGGGCCCTGCTCGCCGACCCCGGCCGGCTGGCCCGGTACGGAGCCGCCGGGCGCGCCCGGGTCCTCACCCACTACACCTGGGACCGGGTGGCCGACGGCGTGGCCGGGGTGTACGGCGGCGTGTCCTCGATCCGCTCGCTCTCGGGAGTCGTCCGATGAAGACCGTCACCGGCACCGGCCGCACGACCACCGGCACCGGCACCACCCACTGCGACGACCTGGTGCGGGCCCTGGAGACCTTCCGGGACAGCGGACCGCTCGTCGAGCGCTGGGGCGCCGAACTCGCCCGGCGGCTCGGCTCGGGCGCCCGGCTGCTCGTCGCGGGCAACGGCGGCAGCGCCGCCCAGGCCCAGCACCTCACCGCCGAACTCGTCGGCCGCTACCGCGACGACCGGCCGCCGTTCTCCGCGGTCGCCCTGCACGCCGACACCTCCTCCACCACCGCGATCGCCAACGACTACGGCGTGCAGGAGGTGTTCGCACGCCAGACCGCCGCCCACGGCCGCGCCGGGGACGTGCTCCTGCTGCTGTCCACGAGCGGCGCCAGCGCCAACCTGCTGGCCGCCGCCGACCGTGCGCACCGGCTCGGTATGACGGTCTGGGCGCTGACCGGACGGTCCCCCAACCCGCTCCAGCTCGGCGCCGACGAGGCGCTGTGCGCGGACGCCCCGGTCGCCGCCACCGTCCAGGAACTGCACCTGGTCGCCGTGCACATGCTGTGCGAGGCCTTCGACCGGGCCGTGGCGCGCGGTGCGGCCGGCCACCGGGCCGACGGCACGCCGGCCGGCGACGGCGGACCGGCCGACGCTGGATCGGCCGACGGTGGACGAGCGGACGGCGGACCGGCCGGTGGTGGACCGGCCGCCGACGGCGGGCCCGGTGTCGTCGGCCGGCTCGTCGGCCGTGCCCGCACCGTCGGCCGGGCCGCACCCGGCACGCCCACCGCCCCGAGGAAGGGACACGCATGACCGCCTCCCGTACACCCCTGGTCGTGGTGGGCGACGCCCTGCTCGACCACGACCTGTGCGGCCGGGCCGAACGACTGGCCCCCGACGCCCCGGTCCCCGTCGTCCACGGCACCCGGCGCAGCTCCCGCCCCGGCGGCGCGGCACTCACCGCCTGCCTGGCGGCCGCCGACGGACGTCCCGTCACCCTGGTCACCGCGCTCGGCGCCGACGCCGCCAGCGACACCCTCAGGGAACTGCTGGACGGCCGGGTCGGCCTGGTCGAGGTGCCGCTGGAGGGCACCCTGAGCAGCAAGACCCGGGTCATGGCCGGGGACCGCCCGCTGCTGCGCCTGGACGACGGCGAGGGCCGCGCCCGCGAGGCCACCGCGCGGGCCGTGGCCGCCGTCGCGGCGGCGGCGGGCGTGCTCGTCGCCGACTACGGCCGGGGCACCGCCGACGTCCTGCGCGACGCGCTCGCCCACACCGCGGCCCCCGTCGTCTGGGACCCCCACGTCCGCGGCCTGCCACCGGTCCCCGGCGTCCGCCTGGCCACCCCCTCGGCCCAGGAGGCCCGCGCCTTCGCCCGCTATCTGGAGGACGGCGGCGAGACGCGCGACCCGGCCGGGCTGCGGACCGCCGCCCGCGACGCGCGCGCCCTCGTCGGCGCCTGGCGGGCCCAGGCCGTCGCGGTCACCCTCGGCGCCCGCGGCGCGCTGCTCTCGCACGGCGAGACACCGCTGCTCGTGCCGACCCCGGCCGCCGCCACGGGCGACCCCTGCGGCGCCGGCGACCGGTTCGCCGCGGCAGCCGCCGGTCTGCTCGCCGACGGCGGCCTCACCGAGGCCGCCGTCCAGGCCGCCGTGCACGCCGCCACCCGGTACGTCGCCGAGGGCGGCGCCCGCGCCGTCGCCGTCGCCGAGCGGCCGGAGACCGCCGCCGAGCCGGCTCATGGCGGCGACACCACAGGCGACGCCGTGCGCACCGCCGCCCGGGTCCGGGCCGCCGGCGGCACCGTCGTCGCGGCCGGCGGCTGCTTCGACCTGCTGCACGCCGGGCACGTCGCCCTGCTCCAGGCCGCCCGCCGGGCCGGCGACTGCCTCGTCGTCTGCGTCAACTCCGACGACTCCGTGCGCCGCCGCAAGGGCGGCGGACGGCCCCTGGTCCCGGCCGCCGACCGGGTGCGGGTGCTGCGCGCCCTGGAATGCGTCGACGCGGTCGCCGTCTTCGCCGAGGACACCCCCGAACGCATCCTCGGCGAACTCCGGCCGCACATCTGGGCCAAGGGCGGCGACTACGCCCGCACCCGGCTGCCCGAACAGTCCCTGGTGGAGAGCTGGGGCGGACAGGTCCTGCTGCTGCCCTACCTCGACGGCCGCTCCACCACCAACCTCGCCCGGCGCGCGGCATCGGCCCCCGCCACGGGACGCCGGAAATGAAGACCACCCCAGCGCCCGTCCCGCGCCCGACGCCGGCACCCGCTTCGTGCACGTGCACGACGGCCGCGCCTGTCATGTGTGCGACGACCACATCCGCCTCGCGCCCGATGGCCGCACCCGCTATGTGCGTGACGGCCGTACCGGTGGCGTGCGTGACGGCCGCACCCGTCCCGCGCCCGGTGGCTGCACCCGCCTCGCGCTCGACACCCGCACATGCTTCGTGCGTGACGCCCGCGCCCGCTTGGTGCACGACGCCCGCGCCTGCCATGTGTGCGACGACCACATCCGCCTCGCACCCGATGGCCGCGCCCGCTATGTGCGTGACGGCCGTACCGGTGGCGTGCGTGACGCCCGCGCCGGCTTCGTGTGCGACGGCCGTACCCGTCCCGCATGCGACGGCCGTCCCTGTCCGGTATGCGGCAGCCGCACTCGCCCCGGGCCCGACGCCCGCACTCGCCCCGTGCCCTACGCCCGCACACGCTTCGTGTGTGCCGGCCGTCCCGCTCGCGCCCCCACCCGCCCCCCACGCAACGCCCCCACCGACCCCACCCGCCCCACTCGCCCCGCACGCAACCGGCACCCCCGACCCCCCGCACAAGGCACCCGGCACGCCCCGCCCCCGGCCTCTCGGGGCCGCCTCCGGTCCGGCCGGTGCTCACCGCTCGCCGCCGACCCGCACGCGTCCGGCCCACCGCGGGACCCCCGCGGCGACCGAGGGGCGGTCCGCGGACCCCCCGTGCGTCCTGGTCCTGCGCGCCCTGGGGCTGGGCGACCTGCTGGCCGGGGTGCCCGCGCTGCGCGGTATCCGCCGGGCGTTCCCCGGTCACCGGATCGTCCTCGCCCAGCCGCCCGGCCTCACCGAACCCGCCCTGGCCACCGGCGCCGTCGACGCGGTCCTCGCGGCCGAGGCGCCGGGCCGCGCGGTGCCGGACCTCGGCCACTGGACCGGGCCGCCGCCCGACGTCGCCGTCGACCTGCACGGCAACGGCCCCGAGAGCCGCGACGCGCTGGCCGTCCTGGGGCCGCGCCGGCTCCTCGCCCACGCCTGCCCGGACGGCCCGCCCTGGCCCGCCCACGCCAACGAACGCGACCGCTGGTGCGCCTTCCTGGCGGCCTACGGCATCCCGGCCGACCCCCGGGACCTGCGGCTGCCCCGGCCCGCCACGCCGTCCCCGGCTCCGGGCGCGGTCGTGGTGCACCCCGGCGCGGCCTCGGGCGCCCGCCGCTGGCCGGTCCGGCGGTTCGCCGCCGTCGTCCGCTGCCTGCGCGCCGCCGGCCACCACGTGGTCCTCACCGGCGGCCCCGGCGAGGACGCCCTGGTCCGCTCGGTCGCCGAACACAGCGGCCAGCCCGGCCGCGACGTGCTCACCGGCGGTCTGCCGCTCGCCCGGCTGTCCGCGCTGGTCGCCGACGCGTCCCTGGTGCTCAGCGGCGACACCGGCATCGCCCACCTCGCCGTGGCCCACGGCGCCCCCTCCGTCACCCTGTTCGGGCCCGTCTCCCCGCGCCTGTGGGGGCCGCCCCCGGGCCCGGACCACCTGGCCCTGTGGAAGCCCGGCCCGCCCGGCGACCCGCACGGCCGCACCCCCGACGCCCGTCTGCTGCGCCTGCGCACCGGCGAGGTCGCCGCCGCCTGCCTGATGCTCCTGCGCACCCACCGCGGCCACCGCCGGCCGGCCGGACCGGAGGTGGCGCATGCCCACTGAGCAGGCGCCCGGCCGCACCCGCAGGCCCACCGCCCCGGGCGACCCCCGGGTCACCGTCGCCGTCATCACCCGCGACCGCAGCGCCAGCCTGCTGCGTACCCTCGACGCGCTGGCCGCGCTGCCCGAACGGCCCCCGGTCGTCGTGGTCGACAACTCCCGCCACGACACCACCCGCCGCGCCGTGGCCGGCCACCCCGCGCTCACCTGCCTGCTGCGGCCCGCCGGCAACACCGGGGCCCTCGGCCGCAACCTGGCCGTGCGGCACGCCCGCACCCCCTACGTGGCCTTCAGCGACGACGACTCCTGGTGGGACCCCGGCAGCCTCGCCCGCGCCGCCGACCTCCTCGACCGGCACCCCCGGCTCGGGCTGCTCGCCGCCCGCACCCTGGTCGGCGACGACGCGGCCGAGGACCCCCTCAACGCGGTGCTCGCCGCCTCGCCCCTGCCCCGCGAACCGGACCTGCCCGGGCGCCCGGTGCTCGGCTTCCTCGGCTGCGCCTGCGTGGTCCGCCGCGAGGCCTTCCTCGACGCCGGCGGCTACCACCCGCTGCTCTTCTTCGGCGGCGAGGAGACCCTCCTCGCCTACGACCTGGCCGCCGCCGGCTGGGGCGTCGCCTACGAACCCGCCCTCAGCGCCCGCCACCACCCCGAGGACCGCGGCCGCGGCGGCCGCTCCTTCCTCGTCCGGCGCAACCACGTCCTCACCGTCTGCCTGCGCCGCCCCTGGCCGGTCGTCCTGCGCGCCAGCGCCGGCCTCGTACGGGCCGCCGCGGCCGGCCGCCCCGGCGCGCGCCGCGCCCTCAGGGAGACCGTCGCGCGGTTCCCGGCCGCCCTGGCCCACCGCCGGACACTGCCCCCGCGCGTCGAACACGCCGCCCGGCTGCTCGACCGGGAGACGGCCGCACCCCCGCCAGGAGGCACCGCACGATGACCCGTACGACGACCCGCACCGGCCCCGACGAGCGCACGACCGTCGTCCTGATCACCCACAACCGCCGCGCCGAACTGCTGCGCACCCTCGCCCTGCTGCACCGGCTGCCCGAACGCCCCGCGGTGATCGTCACGGACAACGCCTCCACCGACGGCACCGCCGAGGCGGTCGCCCGGGACTTCCCCGAGATGACCCTGCTGCGCCCGGGCCGCAACCTGGGCGCCGTCGGCCGCAACCTCGCCGTCCGGCGGGTCCGCACGCCCTATGTCGCCTTCTGCGACGACGACACCTGGTGGGCGCCCGGGAGCCTCGGCCGGGCCGCCGACCTGCTGGACACCCGGCCCCGGCTGGCGGGCGTCACCGCGCGGATCCTCGTCGAACCCGGCGGCACCGAGGACCCGGTCGTCCGCGAACTGCGCGAGTCCCCCCTGCCCCGCCCCGGCTGGCTGCCCGGACCGGCCCTCGGCTCCTTCCTCGCCGCCGCCACGGTGCTGCGCACCGAGGCGTTCCGGGCCGGCGGCGGCTTCCACGCCGGCCTGTGGCTCGGCGGCGAGGAGGAACTGCTCGCCTGCGACCTGCTGCGCCAGGGCTGGTGGCTCGCCTACGCGGAGGACCTCACCGTCCACCACCACGCCTCCCGGCTGCGCGACAGCACCGCCCGCCGCGTCCTCGGCCTGCGCAACACGCTGTGGTTCACCTGGCTGCGCCGCCCGCTGCTGCCGGCGCTGCGCCGCACCGGGCACCTCATCCGCACCGTGCCCCGGGACGCCGCCTCGGCACGCGCGTTCGCGCACGCCACCGCCGGGCTCCCGTGGGTACTGCGCCAGCGCGATCCGGTCCCGCGCGAACTGGAGCGCCGGCTCGCCGCGCTGGAACGGGCCCGCCGTGACTCACCCGCCCGGCGGTACGTCGGCTGACCACCGGGCGGTACGACACGCCCCGGGCACGTCGTTGCGTCCGGCAACCGTCCGGAGGCACAGTGACATCCCGGTCGAGCAGCGGCCGGCCGATCCCCCCGCCACCGCCCAGGAAGCCGTTCCGCCATGGAAACCGGTCAGCCGTCCCCTGCCCGCGACCACCCCGGCGGCCCGCCGCCCCTGCTCCTGCGGACCCGGCGCGAGGACCGCACCGGGTCCGGCGCCGCCAGCGTCCTGACGGCCCGCGGCACCGTCGACGCCTCCAACGCCGGGCGGTTCACCGAGGCCCTCGCCGCACACCTCGCGGACGCCGCCGAAGCCGGCGCCCACCCCCTGCTGGATCTCACCGAGGTCTACCTCGCCTGCCCCGCCGCCGACCTCCTCGGCCGGGTCGCCGGCGGCCTCGCCGGCTGCGGCCGCGCACTGGCCGTCGTACAGCCCCGGCCGCACGTGCGGGAGGCCCTGGCCGCGGCCGCGCTGCCGGGCATCGAGGTCCACCCCTCCCTGGCGGCCGCCCTGCGCGCCGCGCCGGCCTCCGGACCGGCGCCCGCGGATCCCGGCGGTCCGACCCCGCGCGGCGGACGGTGCGGTTGAGGGCGGGGCGCCTACCGTGCAAGGTGGTGCACAGGCCAGCAAGAGGCCGAGCCGCTTCTTCGGGACGTCCTGTCTGGTGATGCGATGAAACCTTCCTCTGGCCGGCCGGCCGCACCGGCTCCCCTCCTCATCGAGTCCTCCGTCGTCGAGGGGCTGCCCGCCGAAGGCGCGCTGCTGCTGCGCATGTCCGGCAGCCTCGACGCGCACGGTGCCGAGGCCTGGTCGGAGGAGCTCCGCGGCCACCTGGCCCGGGCCGACAGCGCCGGACTGCACCCCGTGCTGGACATGGCCCACGTGCAGCTCGGCGGCGCCGCCGTGCTCCGCACCCTCAGCGAGACGACCCGGGCCCGCACCGGACGCCCCGACCTGATCATCGTCCGCGCCCGGCCCGGGGTCCGCGAGGCGGTACACCTGGCCCGCCTGTCCGGCGTCCGCCTGTACGCCACCCTGGACGAGGCGCTGCGCGAGCTGGCCCGCGCCGCCTCCCGGGCCGAGGAACTGCCCGCCTGGCGCTCGCAGATGGCGGACCCGCTGCGCCCCACGTACGAGGACCTGCACAAGGAGGTCCTCGCCCTGCGGGCCCGGGTGCGCACCGCGCCGGTGATCGGCATGGCGCAGGGCGCGCTCATGGTCCGCTACGGCCTGGCGGACCCCGGCAGCGCGTTCCGGGTGCTGCGCGAGGCGTCGCAGCGGTTCAACGTGCCGCTGCGGGTCCTGGTCTCGGCCGTGGTGGTGGCCCGGCCCCCGAGCGGCGAGGTGTGGTTCCCGGGCCGCCGGACCCTGCCCGTGCCGCAGCTCGGGATCCTGGCCCGTGCCGGCCGCGACCCGCGCTGCCGGCGGCAGATGCTCGACGCCGTCCTGTACGAGGCGCTGGCCGTCGGCCGGGCGCCCGCCGGGTACGCGCAGTTCGTGGACCCGGCCGTGAACGTGCTGACGCTGGAGACCCACCACGGCTGCGACGACACCTTCCTCGACCACCTCGTGCGCGGCCGGGGCGAGGGCACCGCCGACGCGGCGGCCCGCACCCGGGGCCGTCAGGTGAGCGTCGCCGACGTGGCCACGGACCCGCTGCTCTCCGACGAGTGCCGCCGGGCCCTGCTGACCGTCGGCGCCCGGGCCGTGCACAGCGTCCCGGTGGTCTCCTCGGCCGGCTCCTGCACCGGGGTGATCAGCCTGCACTGGCCCGACGCGGGCCGCCGGCCGGGCGCGGCGCAGACGGAGGCGTTCGCCCGGCTGGCGTCGGACACGGCGGCCTGGCTGAGCTGGTACCACCGCTCGGTGCTGCTGGACGCCCTGGAGCACCTGCACCGGGCGCTGACCCGCGGCGAGCGCTGACCCGGCCGCCGGGCCGTGCCGCGGGCGGGCACCGGCCGCGGCGTGCGTCACCCGCGCCGCCCTGGGAACCCGGACCCCGCACGGAACACGCACCACCCGGAGGGAGTCCGGCGCATGTCCAATCCGCAGCAGCCCGAACAGCGGCGCAGTGACAAGGGAGGCGCCACCCCGCAGGACAGCGGCGAGCTGAAGGCCCGCCAGTCGCCCGGCCGGGGCGCCGGTGCCCGTCCGCACGGCTCGGACAAGGGCGCCAAGGGCGGGGGAGAGGGCGGCGGGGTGCCTCCGGCACAGCAGCCCGACCACCCCTGACCCCGTCCCGTCGTGATCGCCGCTGCCGGACGGTCCCCGCGGGGGCCGTCCGGCAAGCCCGGGTGGTCTGCCCGCGCCGGCGGCCAGGGGTTACGCTCCGGGCATGCGGATCTCCGTCTCCTCCGACATGGACGAACCCGTCGCCCGCCTGCTGGTGGCGGAACTGCGGCGCCTCGGCCACGAGGTCCGCGAGCACGGCGCGCTGTGCCCCGGGGCCGACGCCCGGTGGGCGGTGTGCTCCGAGGCCGCCGCCCGCGAGGTGGCCGAGGGCGCGGCCGACCAGGCGGTGGTCTGCTGCTGGACCGGCACCGGCGCGTCCATCGCCGCCAACAAGGTGCCGGGCGTGCGGGCGGCCCTGTGCACGGACGCCGTCACGGCCGACGGCGCGCGCCGCTGGAACGACGCCAACGTCCTCGCGCTGGGCCTGCGGCTGACCTCCGAGCCGGTGCTGCGGGAGATCCTCGACGCATGGTTCGCGGCCGGGCCCAGCCAGGACCCCGAGGACCGGCAGAACGTGGCCCGCGTCGGCCGCCTGGACGCCGCCCGGAAGATCTCCTAGGGGCGTGCGGCGGTCCGGCGCGGGCCGGGGTGCCGGATGGGGTCGGGGAGGGATCAGTGGGCGCCGAGTCCGCCGCCGCCGAACGAGCCGCTGGAGCCCTTGCTCCAGCGCGGGCGCTCGGTCGACTCGCTCGGCCTGGAGTCCATGTTGGACAGGTCGTAGGGGGTCAGGGGGCGTTCGCCCTTCTCCACCTGCGGTACGTCCGCGGACTCCCTGTTCTCCCGGACCTCGCGGACCGGGCCGCCCGGCGGCATCTTGGTCTGCTCCTCGGGCTTGGGCCGGGGGGACTCGCGGTACTTGACGCGGGAGTTCATCCAGAAGCCGCCGGCGAGCAGCGCGAGGAGGCCGACGGCCACGATGAACAGAACGAGGCTCATCAGGCCGCTCGCCGCGGCCAGCTGCATCGATGCGGTGTCCATAGAACAGATATACCCTTCTAAAATCGTACCAATCCGGACATTACGATTCGTCGGATGTGCGGT
This sequence comes from Streptomyces sp. NPDC025833, assembly GCF_055558055.1. Classification (NCBI taxonomy): domain Bacteria; kingdom Bacillati; phylum Actinomycetota; class Actinomycetes; order Kitasatosporales; family Streptomycetaceae; genus Streptomyces; species Streptomyces sp. NPDC025833. Next base: position 93,137 of record NZ_JBVHNF010000015.1, on the reverse strand, counting down.
ACGGTGACGGGTTTGTGCCCGCCCGCCCCGGCTACCCGCACGGTGTGACACCGCCGACATCGCAGCAGGAGCTGTACCGGTTCCTGGAAGACCGCTTCGCCTGCGCCCAGGCGTGCACGGAGTGCGCCCGGACCTGCGCCGTGCGGGCGAGCCTCGTCGACCCGGACGGCACCGAGCACCAGGAGCGCGTGCGCCGGCTCGGCATCATGTGCGCCGAGGTGTGCGACGCCACCTGCCGGTCGCTGTGCGAGGAGAGCCGGCAGGACGAGGAGCAGATGCGGGTCCGGGTGGAATGGTGCCGCTCGGTCTGCCTGGAGTGCGCCCGCGCCTTCGACGGGCACCCGGGCGCGGAGTCCGCCGCGGCCACCTGCCGGGACTGCGCCGGCGCCTGCGCGCTCTTCCTGGAGGTGCTCGAATGAGGCCCGCGCGGTGAGGGTGCCGTGCCGAGGGTGCGGACGTACTCGTGGGGGTCTGCTCGGCCCGGGCATGCCACGGGCACGCCGCTGACCGGCCGGCGCGGCCCGGGCCTTGCCCGTGGGCGGGGAGGCCGCCCACACTGCCGGTGTGGACGACAGGGGCACGCGTGGTGACCCGGGGCTCTTCGGCCCCGGCTCGGTGACGTGGCAGATGCACGGCGACCCGATGATGTGGGTCGCCGGCATCCGCGCGCTGTACCTCCAGGCACTGCACCCGAGGGCGGTCGGCGGGGTGCTGCAGAACTCCGACTTCCGGCGCGACGCCTGGGGGCGGCTGCTGCGCACCGCGGACTTCGTCGGCACGACCACGTACGGCACGGCGGAGGCCGCCGAGCGCGCCGGCGCCCGGGTCCGGAAGATCCACAGCATGCTCGGCGCCACCGACCCGGACACCGGCGAACGCTACGGCGTCGACGAGCCCGGCCTGCTGCTGTGGGTGCACTGCGCGGAGATCGACTCCTACCTGCACGTCGTGCGCCGCTCCGGCTACCCGCTCACCGACGCCCAGGCCGACCGGTACGTGGCCGAACACCGCGTCAGCGCCCGGCTCGTGGGTCTCGACCCCGGGGCCGTGCCCGCGGACCGCGCCGCGCTCGCCGCGTACTTCGAGCGCGTCCGGCCGGACCTGGCCGCGGGCGCCGGGGCCCGCACGGTGGACGACTTCCTGCTCCGCCCGCCCACGCACCCCCTCCTGCTGCCGGCGCGCGCCCTGCTGTGGCGCCGGGTGGCCCGGCTCGCGTACGCCGCCTTGCCGCCGTACGCCCACGAGCTGTACGGCAGGCCCGCCCCCGCGCCGGCCGCCGTCACCCGGAGACTGCGCGCCACGGGCACCCTGCTGCGCGCGGTACCGGCCCGGCTGCGCTGGCAGCTCCCGCCGAAACACATCCTGCGCGCGATGGCGCGGCTCGGCCCGGACACGCGGCCGGCACCACCGGGACCGGCGCGGTAGCGCGCGGCGCCCACGGCACACCCGCCTCTCCGATCGCGCCGGAGGGCCGGCGGAGCACCCTGCGGACGCCCTGCTTCCCAGGCCCATCCGCACGTGTTACGAAGAACCATGTCTGCCACCGAGGGAACCCGAAGGTACGACGCCGTCATCGTCGGCGGGGGCCACAACGGGCTGGTCGCCGCCGCCTACCTGGCCCGCGCCGGACGCTCCGTGCTGGTGCTGGAGCGCCTGGACCACACCGGCGGCGCCGCCGTCTCCACCCGCCCCTTCGCCGGACTGGACGCGCGCCTGTCCCGGTACTCCTACCTGGTCAGCCTGCTGCCCCGGAAGATCGTGCGCGATCTCGGGCTGGACTTCCGGGTCCGCTCCCGCACCGTCTCCTCGTACACACCGGTCGAGCGGGGCGGCCGGGCCACCGGGCTGCTGGTCGGCGGCGGCGAGCGGCGGACCCGGGAGGCCTTCGCCCGGCTGACCGGCGGCGACCGCGAGTACGCGGCCTGGCAGCGCTTCCACGCCATGACGGGCCGGATCGCGCAGCGCGTCTTCCCGACGCTCACCGAACCGCTGCCCACCCGGGACGTACTGCGCCGCCGCATCGACGACGAGGCCGCCTGGCGGGCGCTGTTCGAGGAGCCCCTCGGCGTCGCGGTCGAGCAGGCGTTCACCGACGACCTGGTCCGCGGCGTCGTCCTCACCGACGCGCTCATCGGCACCTTCGCCGACGCCCACGACCCCACGCTGGTGCAGAACCGCTGCTTCCTCTACCACGTCATCGGCGGCGGGACCGGCGCCTGGGACGTGCCCGTCGGCGGCATGGGCGCGCTGACCGACGCGCTGGCCGCGGCGGCCCGCGCGGCCGGGGCGGTCCTCGCGACCGGGCACGAGGCCGTCCGCATCGACACCGACGGGCACCACGCCGAGGTCGCCTACCGCACGCGCGACGGCGAGGGCGTCGCCGCCGCCCCGTACGTCCTGGTGAACGCCTCCCCGCACGAACTGGCCGCCCTCACCGGCGACCCTGCGCCCGAACCCGCCGAGGGCGCGCAGTTCAAGGTCAACATGCTGCTGGAGCGGCTGCCCCGGCTGCGCGACACCGGCACCGACCCGCGCGAGGCGTTCGCCGGCACCTTCCACATCGCCGAGGGCTACCAGGAACTGGCCACCGCGCACGCCCAGGCCGCCGCCGGCCGGCTCCCCGCCGTGCCGCCGTCGGAGATCTACTGCCACACCCTGACCGACCCCACCGTCCTCGGCCCCGAACTCGCCGGGCGCGGCTGCCAGACGCTCACCCTCTTCGGCCTGCACACCCCGGCCCGGCTCTTCGACCGGGACAACGACGGCGTGCGCGAGACGCTGCTGGAGTCGACCCTCGCCCAGCTCGACACCCACCTCGCCGAGCCCCTCGCGGACTGCCTGGCCACCGACGCCGACGGCCGCCCCTGCATCGAGGCCAGGACCCCGCTCGACCTCGAACGCGACCTGCGGCTGCCCGGCGGCCACATCTTCCACCGGGCCCTGTCCTGGCCGTACGCGGAGCCCGGCGACGGCCCGTGGGGGGTGGAGACGCGGCACGCCCGGGTCCTGCTGTGCGGGGCGGGCGCGGTGCGCGGGGGCGGGGTGAGCGGGGTGCCGGGGCACAACGCGGCGATGGCGGTCCTGGAACGGGACACCTGACCGCCGCCCCCGCCGGCTCAGTCGGCCGAGGGCTGCCAGCCCGCCGCCGTGACGCGTGCCGTGTCCGCCGGGCGTGCCCCGTCGAACAGCACCGCACCGCCCGCCTCGACGCGCAGGGCGTCGACGTACGCGCCCCGGCCGACGTACAGCTTGTCGGTGCCGTACCGCCAGCGCAGGAGCAGCCCGGGGGCGGCCGGCAGGGCGGCGGAGACCCGGTACCAGACCCGGCCCGACCAGCCCGTCACCGTCCCCGCCGGACGGTCCTCGGGGTGCTCGCCGGCGCGGACGGTGCTGAACGGCACCGGCTGCCAGGTGGTGCCGTCGTCCGCCGAGGACTCCAGGGCCACCAGGTCGGACCCCGGCTCGGTGTCCCACCACAGCGCGCAGCGCAGGCGCGCCGGACCGCGGGAGGTGTCCAGCGCCGGGAGGGTGAGCGTGCCGGCCGTGGCATTGGCCATGCCCGCGAACCAGGCCGTACGGCCGCGCGCCGGGCGGACCGGTACGGCCCGGGCGAGACGGTTGCCGGCCGCGACCCGGGGCGCCGAACCGGATCGCCAGGTGCGCACCGGGTGCACCGAGTTGCCGAGGACGACGAGGAAGGAGTCGGTCGTGGGGTCGAGCACCAGCGAGGTGCCGGTGAAGCCGGTGTGGCCGGCCGTGCGCGGGGTGGCCATCGCGCCCATGTACCAGTGCTGGTAGAGCTCGAAGCCGAGACCGTGCTCGTCGCCCGGGAAGGCCGTGTTGAAGTCGGTGAACATGAGCTCCACCGACTCGGGCCGCAGGATCCGGGCCCGGCCGTAGGCGCCGCCGTTGAGCAGCGTGCGGCCGAGCACGGCCAGGTCCCAGGCGCTGGAGAACACCCCGGCGTGGCCCGCGACACCGCCCAGGCTGTAGGCGTTCTCGTCGTGCACCTCGCCCCACACCAGCCCGCGGTCCAGCCCCGACCAGGGCCGCCGGGCGTCCTCGGTGGCCGCGATGCGCGGCTGCCAGGAGGCGGGCGGGTTGTAGCGGGTGCTGTCCAGGCCGAGCGGCCCGGTGATCTCGTCGTGCAGCAGGGTGTCCAGCCCGCGGCCGGTGATCTTCTCCAGCAGGAGCTGGAGGGTGATCAGGTTCAGGTCGGAGTAGAGGTAGGCGGTGCCCGGCGGGTGCAGCGGCGGCTCGTTCCAGACGAGTTCCAGTTTCCCCTCGTACGTCGGCGCGTCGTACAGCGGGATCCAGGACCGGAACCCCGACGTGTGCGTCAGGAGCTGGCGGGCCGTCACCTCCTGCTTGCCCGCGCGGCCGAAGTCCGGCAGGTACGCGCAGACCCTCCCGGAGAGGTCCAGCGCGCCCCGCTCGATCTGCTGCACGGCGAGGACCGAGGTGAACAGCTTGGAGACCGAGGCCAGGTCGAAGACGGTGTCCCGGGTGGCCGGGAGCTGCCGGCCGGGCGAGAACTCCACCGCGGTGTCGGTCTTCTCGTCGTACGCGGAGTAGCGCACCGCCATGCCGATCGGCTCGTGCAGCGCCACCGTGCCGCCGCGCCCGGCGAGCAGGACGGCACCCGCGTACCAGGGGTGCTTCGGGGAGGGGCCGAGGAACGCCTCGGCGTCCGCGACGAGTTGCCGCAGCTGTCCGGGGAGCAGCCCGGCGCTCTCGGGCGAGCCGTGCCGCAGCGTGGTGCGGTGGCCGGCGGTGGGCGCGGCGGCGGCCGGTCCCGCCGGGAGCGCGCCGAGGGCGAGCGCGCCGCCCGCGGCCAGCGAGCCCACCACGAGCCGGCGGCGGGTCGGTCCGGTCGCTCGTCTGCCTGCCAGGTCGTCCGTCATGCGCGGCCTCCCGCCTGAAAGTATCTTTCGGGGCTTGCCCTGCGGGTGAAACTTTCCTGTCGGACGGGGGGCGTGTCAACGGGGCGCGATCCGACGGAGCATCAGCGCGGGGTCTCCCGTCGTCCGGCCGGCCCACTCAGGCATCCCGCGCCCGTGTTCCATCTTCACGAGCACGCACCGGGTACGCTCACCGCTCCGGGTGACTGGGCGGCGGCTGTCGCGATACCCCTGCGCTCATCCCGCACCGGCCCGGGTGGCCGCCCCCCCCGGCGGACCAGGCCGGCGCACCCCAACGACCGCCTACGGGGTGTCATTCAGCATCCCGTGCCATGGCGATGTCCGTGCATGTGACCTCGGCGGCGAACGCGCGGCGTATCCGGCGTCCGGGCGGCCGGTCACGGACAGGGCGGGCACGTCCGGCAGGCAGTGGCAGCGACCCGCTATGACCACCGGCCCTCCGGGCAACAGACCGTCCGGACCCGATACCGGTGATGCAGTCCGTTCTCCGGCTGATCGAGGAAACCGGACGCTGGTGGCACCCGGAGGTACGATCCCACCAGACCGCACCGCTCCCACGCGGGAGGGAGCAAGCCGATGACACACGTGCTGACACCGGACGGAACCTGCATCGTCTACCAGCTCCGGGGCCAGGGGACGCCGCTGGTCCTGCTGGCGGGCCAGGCCAACAACCACCATTGGTGGGACGCGTCTCGCGCCGACTTCCATCCCGCTCGCAGCACCCTCACGCTCGACTACCGCGGCACCGGCGACAGCGACAAGCCCGACACCCCCTACAGCACCGTCCTGTTCGCCCAGGACGTCATCGCCGTTCTCGACGACCTCGGCATCGACCGGGCCGACGTCTACGGCACGTCCATGGGCGGACGGGTAGCCCAGCAGCTCGCGGCCCGCCACCCCCACCGGGTGGGCGCCCTGGTTCTCGGCTGCACCTCACCCGGCGGCCCGCACAGCGTCGAACGGGGCAGCGACGTCCGCCAGGCACTGGCGCGACCCGAGCCCGGAGCCGCGCGACAGGCCCTGCTGGACCTGATGTACACCCCCCGATGGCTCGCCTCCCATCCCGGCCCGCACCAGACCCTGGGCGACCCCGATATGCCTGCCCACGCCCGGCGCCAGCACCTCGCGGCCAGCAACCGGCACGATGCCTGGGACGTCCTGCCGGACATCAGCGCACCCACCCTGGTCGTCCACGGAAGCGACGACCTGCTCAACCCCACCGCCAACGCACACCTGCTCGCCGACCGCATCCCCAACGCCCGACTCCATCTGATCCCCGGAGCCCGGCACGCCTACTTCGAGGAGTTCCGCGCCCAGGCCGGCCCCCTCGTCCGGGACTTCCTCACCACCGCGTACGAGCCGTAGGAACAGCGCAGTCGATACTCGGACACCCTGCACCCGGGTACCTGCCGTGCACCGGCGACGCCCTGACCCCGGGCTCGCCCTCGGCGCCCCGTCCTTACCCGAGATCTGTCCGATCCAAGCCGGCTCGGCTCTTCAGCCGGGCCACCGGTGGCCGCCGTCGGCGGTGGGAGGAGACACCCATCCAGGCCATGAGACGGTGGGAAGCCGCTCAGCGCCTCGTCTCGTACCTGGTCATGACCACGCCGCCGGGAAACGTCCGCGTCTCCACCAGGTGCAGGTTCACCCAGCCGTCCAGCGCGGTGAAGAACGGCGTGCCGCCGCCCACCAGGACCGGGTGGGCGACGATCACGTACTCGTCGATCAGCCCGGCGCGCACGGCCGCCCCGGCGAGCGTTGCGCCGCCGATGTTCATCGGGCCGCCGTCCTCGGCCTTGAGCCGGGTGATCTCGGCGACCGCGTCGCCGGTGACCAGGCGGGCGTTCCAGTCGACCTTGTCGATCGTCGAGGAGAACACCACCTTCGGCGTGGCCCGCCAGTTCCGCGCGAACTCGATCTCCGCAGGGGTGGCGTCGGGCTGCTGGTCGCCTGTCGGCCAGTAGGAGCTCATCGCCTCCCAGAGCTTGCGCCCGTACAGCGACAGGCCACTCGCCCGCTCGTGGGCGAGCCACCACTGGAACAGCTCGCTGCTCGGCGGTCCGCTCCAGCCGATGTCGTCGCCGGCCGCGGCGATGTAGCCGTCCAGGGTCAGGTTCATGCCGTAGATCAGTTTCCGCATGGCTCAGCCTTCCGTCGGTGGGCGTCCGGCGTATGGACCGGCGCGGTGCGGGAAACTCATCGGTGCGCGATCCGGGATCGTCGGTGGTCCTCCAGCTCGGTCAGGGGCGTCCGACGCGCGGGTCGCACGAACCCGGGGGCTGTTTCTCGGTGGAGCAGGGGTCGCAGCACGAGGGGGCCGGCTCGACGCAGACGGTGACGGCGTCGGTGTTGTCGGCGGTGTCGGGGTCCTTTTCGTTGCCGGTGGCGGTGGCGGTGTTGCTGATCCGGCCGGCCGTGGTGGCCTTGGCCCGCAGCACGAGGGTGCCGGCGGTGCCGGCGGCCAGGTCGCCCACGGCCCACTGCCCGGTGGCCGGGTCGTAACTTCCGGCTGTGCCCTCGGCGGACACGAAGACGAGGCCGTCGGGGAGCCGGTCGGTGAGGGTGACGCCGGTGGCGTCGTTCGGGCCGGTGTTGAGGACGGTGATGCGGTAGGTCACGGTCTGGCCGACGGTGACGGTGGTGGTGTCGGCTGCCTTCGCCACGGTCAGGTCAGCAGCCGGTCTCACCTGTGTGACCTGCTCGTTCGAGGTGGACGTGACGGGCTCCGGCGTGGCGCCGAGCCGGTTCTCGTAGGAGGCGGTGGCGGTGTTGCTGATCTGCTTGCCGCCGCCGGCCCGGTCGATGGTGACCCGGTACTCCACCGTGGTCCCCGCGGGCTGGGTCTGAGTGCTGGGCAGGCTTCCGCCTGCCGCGGCGGTGGCGCGGTTGCCGAGGTGGAACACGACCCGGTTCGCCGCGGCGTCGTAGTACGCCTGGTCATCACCTCTCGCGTCACTCTTCGGTCCGGCGTTCGGGCCGTCGACGATACGCAGGGAACCGGGCAGGAACGTCGTACCTTCCGGGACGGTGTCGGTCAGTACGAGGTTCTCGGCCGCGCCGCCGCCTTCGTTCTTCGCGGTGATGCGGTAGGTGAGGACGTCGCCCACCTCCAGCGGCCCCGCCGGGATCGCGGTCTTGGCGAGCAGCACGTGGGGAGCTGTGTCGAGGAAGACCCCGTCCAGCAGGTTGCCGGTGAAGCGGCTGCCGCCGGCGGCCGAGACGGAACGGAACGCGAAGCGCGTCAGTGTCTGGCCTGCCGGGACGGTGTAGGCGCCGGTGTAGTGACCCCAGGCGGTGCGGCCGTCCGTGAAGCGCCTCTGCTCCACCACGGATCCCGGAGCGCCGATGTCCAGCGCCATGGTGTCCTCCCCGCTGACACCGCGATGGTGGAGCCGCCAGTACACCTTGGTTCCGGGCGTGGTCGGCAGGTCCTGGTAGAGCGTGGAGAAGTGGTTGGCGTTCAGCTCGGCGAACTGGGCGCCCTCGGCTGCCGGCACACCGTTGGTGCCCGACCGCCACAGCTCGATGATGTGGTCGGGGGCCGTGGTGAGCCAGCCCGGAACCCGTCTGGGCGCCTGCGTCTGTGAGGCATCGGGCAGGAGCTCCCAGTTGCTGACGACGGGCTGCTCGAAGTCGCCGTTGACCAGGGCAACCCTGAGCGGGACAACAGGAGGTGTGGCCATGGTTCGTCCTCGCGTCGACATCGCCGGAACGCACCGCCGACAGGCCGCGGTAAGGCGCGCCGTGGCGGAGCCGTGAACGGCAGTAGCAAAGCGCGTGCGCGAGAACCGGGAAAGTGCCGGAGGCCTGGGACCGGTCAATCCCGTGGAGCAGGTTTGCCCCGGCATGCCTTTGCCCGCACCGGACCGGCGTGCCGCCCATGCCACATCCGTCTCCGCGCGTTACTCCCACCCGACGCGGCATGGCCGAATGGCCCCGCCACGGCTCCCTCGCTCGCCCTCGTGCAGAGTGAATCAGCCACCAGCGAAGTTGACGCTCCAGGCCTGGGCCGCTCCGGCCCGACCGCGGCGAGCCGAGCTGTCGCCTGGTCGCCGCGCCGGGCTCGGATCGTTCAGGCGGTGATCGGAGCCATGTGGCGAGGGGGGTCAGGAGAAGACGACGGAGCGCAGCAGCAGGCGGTCGGATGCCCCCGCGCCCGGGGGCAGGGTGTAGAAGGTGTCGCCTTCGCAGTCGGCGCCGAGGAAGACCGTGGCGGTGGCGTCGGTGCGGTTCTTGGGGGCCCGGCTGACCGAACCGGGTTCGGAGGCCGGACCCCGCAGGTTGACGCACTTGCCACTGGGAGGGCTGTTCAGGAAGCCGACGGCTTCGTACCCCTCGGTGGTGGTGTAGGTGTAGCGGAACTGGCCGGTTGCCGCGGAGGCCGAGCCGGGTGCGGCCAGGAGCAGAGCGAGAGCACTGCAGGCGGCACCGATGGCCGCCGTGGCGGAGCGAAGAGACACGGAGATACCTTTCTCGCGGTCGAGTCACGGTTGAGGTCAGTGCCGGTGATGCCCCGCTGGGGAGGGGAGTAGGCGCTTTGTCCTCCGAAAGGGATTGCCGAATCGGTTCGCCTTCCGCCCGGTCGGCCCACCGCCGCCTTGTGACCGTCGGCGCCTCGAACGATGCCGTCCGGCTCACTGCCGTCGTGACGGTGGAGCGGGACCGTGCAGCCCGGCTACGAGAGCTCCGCGACCGGCCGGGCCGGGCATCCAGGGATGGGGTGGTGTCCGCCGCCGCCCGCGAGAGCGGACCGCGGTTCACCTCTCCGGCCAGGAGGGTGCTGAAACGGTAACGGGATTCCGGCATGCGCCACTTGGCTCGCCGGGCCGCACCGGCCGCCGCGACCGTGCTGTTCAACCTGGGAAACGCGTAAGGGGGAGCTACGCGAACACGGCCCGGCCGGGCCCGTCTCCTGGCGCTTCCGCCGTGACCACCGCGAGCCGCTGCCGGGGGCGGTCGGCGGGCCCGCCGGGACGCCTGCCTCGCCCGCCGTCACCCAGACGTCCGGCAGGCAGTGGCGGCGGCCCGCGACCCGCTATGACCACCGGCCCTCCGGGCAACGGGCCGTCTAGGTGACCGGTTCGACCTGGTGTGCCGGGCAGTCGACCTTCGGTGCCGCCTGTACGCCGCTGACGGGTTCCAGTGAGGCGCTCCAACGGCCGCTGGTGACCTCGTGGGTCAGGACCAGCAGGCGGTTGACGCCCGCCGCGAGGGTCTCGCGGTAGGCGCGGACCGTCTGTGCCGCGTCCGTCTCGTCCAGTGCGGTGTGCAGCATCCACTCCACGAAGCAGAGCTGGCAGCCGGAGCGCAGCAGCACCGGCCGCCGGTGGCGGGGCAGGGCCGGTGCGAGGAACGTCAGAATGATCATCCGGTTCGGCCACACGCCCAGCAGCACCCCGTCGGCCTTGGGCAGTGAAGCGGCCGCGGACTGCCGTAGCTGTTCGGGTGTCAGGCGCCGGCCGATCAGCGGTACCAGCAGCAGATCGGCCAGGATGTTCCCGACCACGGGTACGACGACCCGCAACAGCCACCAGCTCAGCACCGCCCAGCCGGCGATCGCCCACACGTGTCCGGCGTCCAGGAACTGGGGCATGGTGGACGCGCCCAGCACGGCGACAGCCACGGCAAGGGAGGGTCTGACCCGGCCGTGGGGGCGCAGCACAGGGGAGAGCACCGCGCCGACCGCCAGCACCGCGCACAGCATCCAGTAGACGTGCAGCTCGCTCATCGGGTCCCCCGCCCTCACCGGCCCGGCACAGTGCCGTCTCATTCCAGCCCCGCCCCGACCAAGTCAACTCCCTTATTGTTACAGGGAGTTGTAGGAAGTTGTCAGGGCACCGTCCCGTGTGCGCGACCCGTGCGCGCCAGGGCCTGACGGGCCTTCGGTGCAACCTGCGGTGACCTGCGGCACCACCACCGAAGACACGCGGGCATCTCGAACCCGAGCTACCGCACCCGCAGCACTCCGTGGCCCGGGTGCGCGCTCAGGTCGACCAGCGGGCCGCGGTCGACGAACCGCCGGCCCACGGACGCCGTCACGTCCGCCTGCTCACCTTCGCGCACCGGGTGCGTGCCCGATCCCTGTCCGGGCTGGTGCCAGAGGCCGGGCCGGCGCGCTGTGTGGTCGGTTGACGTCAGGCGCGGCAGCGGAGGATCTCGAGTGGGGGGTTGGCGTGGAAGTCCGCCCAGAAGTCTGGCTGCCGTGGGCGCACTGCCCTGGCAAGCGATCGGTTGCCGGAGTCGTCAACGGCCGCTCAGCGAATCCGGGAAGCTTTACTGCAAGTAGTATGCAACAGCTATCCTGTGGCAGTAAGAGCGTGAGGTTCATGATGGTTCGACGGATACGGACAGCCGCCGCCACGGCGGCGATGCTCACGGGTGTCGCCGCCTGCTCGGCCCCCGGCAGCAGCACAGGCGGCGGCAACGGGGCCATCTCCGTCGTGATCGCGGTGGCCACCGAGCCGGACACGTTCAGTCCGCTGCTCGGATACGGCAAGGACGGCAACTCGAAGGTCTTCGACGGCCTGCTCGCCCGCGACAGCGACCTGAGGCTGAGACCGGCGCTGGCGAAGGCCCTGCCCGAGGTCACCGCCGACGGCCTGACCTACACCTACACCCTGCGCGAGGGCGTGAAGTTCAGCGACGGGGAGCCGTTGACCTCGGCCGACGTCGTCTTCACGTACGACACGATCCTCGACCCGAAGACCAACAACACCAACCGCAGCGAGCTGGACGCCATCAAGGACGTGCGGGCGGACGGCAGTGACAAGGTGGTCTTCACCCTCAAGTACCCGTACGCGCCCTTCGCCGGGCGCACGGTGCTGCCCATCGTCCCCGAACACGTCGCGGGCGGGCAGGACCCCAACACCGGCGCCTTCAACACCGAGCCGATCGGCACCGGCCCCTACCTGCTCGCCTCCTGGAGCAAGGGCGAGAAGCTCACCTTCAAGGCCAACCCGGACTACTGGGGCGGTGCGCCGAAGGTCAAGAAGGTGACCATGGCGATCGTCAAGGACGACGACGTGCGGGCCACCCGACTGCGGTCCGGCGACCTCGACGGCGCGGTCCTGCCGCCCAACCTCGCCGCCGCCTACAAGAACGACAAGGCGAAGAAGACCTACGACGCGAGGACGTACGACCTCCGCGCGGTCGCCCTCCCCCAGGAGAACGAGGTCACCGGCGACCGCGCCGTCCGCCGGGCCCTGGACGCGGCCGTGGACCGGCAGGCCATGGTCGACAAGATCCTCGACGGCGCCGGGCATCCGGCGTACGGGCCGCTGCCCGTCGACGACCCCTGGTTCGCCCAGGGCATCGAGCGCAGGCAGGACCTCACCGGGGCCAGGCGCATCCTGGACGAGGCCGGCTGGAAGAGCGGCGAGGGCGGCATCCGGGCCAAGGACGGGCAGCGGGCTTCGTTCACCCTCCTCTACCCCTCCGGCGACAAGGTCCGCCAGGACCACGCCCTCGCCTACGCCTCCGACGCCAAGAAGGCCGGTATCGAGGTGACGGTGGAGAGCGCCACCTGGGAGGTCATCGAGCCGCGCATGAAGACGGACGCGGTCCTGGCCGGGTTCGGCAGCAGCGGCGACCCCGACTACGCCCTCTACACCATCCTGCACTCCTCCCTCGCCGGAAACGGCTTCAACAACATGGCCCGCTACGACGACCCGGTCGTGGACAAGGCCCTCGACACCGGCCGCCGCAGCCCGGACACCGCGACCCGCAAGGCCGCCTACGACACCCTCCAGCGCGAACTGGTGAAGAACCCCGGCTACACCTTCCTCACCCACATCGACCACGTGTACGTCCTCGCCGACCGCTGGGAGGGCCTGACCACGCAGACCGAGCCGCATGAGCACGGCTTCGCCTCCGGCCCGTGGTGGAACCTCGAAGCCTGGCAGCCGAAGAAGTGAGCCCCTCCCTTCCCTGGACGGCGATGGCACGACTGGCGGGGCGGCGGCTGCTGTTCGCCGCCCCGATCCTGCTCGTCGTGACCCTGGGCGTCTTCGCGATCGCCGCCGCCTCACCCTTCGACCCGGTCAAGGCGTACGCCGGCACGGCCGCCCTCGGCGCGGACGCCGAGACGCTGGCGCGGCTACGGGAGAACCTGGGCGTGGACCAGCCGTTCACCTCCCGCTGGTGGCACTGGCTGACAACCGCGCTCGGCGGCGACCTCGGCCGGTCCAGCGTGATGCGGCAGCCGGTCGCCCAGGTCATCGGCGAACGCCTCGCCTGGACAACGCTCTTGTGCGCGGTCGCGTTCGCGGTGGCCGTACTGGCGGGCACGGTGCTGGGGGTGCTGGCGGCCCGGCGCCCGGGATCGGTACTGGACCGGGCCGTGACCTCGCTGGCCTACTCGCTGGAGGCGGCGCCCGTCTTCTGGCTGGCCCTGCTGGCCGTCTGGCTGTTCGCCCTGCAGTTGCGCGTGCTTCCGGCCGGCGGTCTCACCGACACCGCGAGCGAGCAGGTCACGGCCGCTCAGGTCGCCGGTCACCTCGTACTGCCGGCCGCAGTGCTCGCCGTCTCCCAACTGCCCTGGTTCATCCTGTACGTCCGCCAGGGCGTCGGCGACGCCCTCGCCGAGGACCCGGTACGCGGAGCCCGCGCACGGGGTCTGAGTGAGCGAACGGTCCTGCTCGACCACGCCCTGCGCTCCGGCCTGCTGCCCGTCCTCACCCTGATCGGCTCCCGCGTCCCCGAACTCATCACCGGAGCCCTGCTGGTGGAGAGCGTCTTCAGCTGGCCCGGTATCGCGGCGGCCACCGTGGAGTCGGCCACCGCCGTCGACTTCCCGCTACTCGCCGCGCTCACCACGCTCGCCACCGCCGCGGTCCTCGTCGGCAACCTCCTCGCCGACCTGCTCTACGGCCTGTTCGACCCAAGGGTGAAGTTCGATGACATGTGAAGCCACCGGTGACGTGACAGGTGAATCGACGGCCCGGCCCGGCTGGAGGTCGTACGGCACGAGCCGCCGCTCCACCAGGACCGTACGCATCCGCGTCTCGGCGGCCCTGACCGCCGCCACCGTCCTGGCCGTGCTCCTCGTGCCACCGCTGGTGCAGCTCGACCAGCAGGCCGTCGACCTGTCCTCGAAACTGCTGGCACCGAGTTGGCAGCATCCCTTCGGCACCGACGACCTCGGCCGCGATCTCCTCCTGCGCTGCGTCTACGGGCTGCGCGTGTCCCTGCTGGTCGGGGTCGCTGCGGCCCTCACGGCGACCGTGATCGGCACGGCCGTCGGGGCGGTCGCCGGGGCGCTGGGCGGCTGGGCCGAACGCGGTCTCATGCGGGTCGTCGACTTGTTCTCGTCCGTGCCGCACCTGTTGCTGGGCATCTTCATCGTGGCCATGTTCCGGCCCGGGGTGTGGCCGGTGATCGTGTCCGTCGCGCTCACCCACTGGCTGTCCACCGCCCGGATCGTCCGCGCCGAGGTGCTGTCCCTGCGCTCGCGCCCCCACCTCGACGCCGCCGTCTCCGGGGGCGCGTCCCGGTGGCGGGTGGCGGTACGGCACCTGCTGCCCGCCGTGCTGCCCCAGGCCGCGCTGGCCGCCGTGCTGATGGTGCCGCACGCCATGTGGCACGAATCCGCACTGTCCTTCCTCGGGCTCGGCCTGCCCACCCACATGGCCAGCCTCGGCAACCTCATCCAAGGCGCGCGCGGCTCGCTGCTCGCCGGGCAGTGGTGGCCGACCCTCTTCCCGGGCCTGTTCGTCATCGTCCCCACGCTCGCCATCGCCGGCCTCGCCGGAGCCTGGCGGGAGCGGATCAACCCCCGCCGCCGATCGGAGCTGATGCTGTGACCGACCGAACCCCGGTCCTCTCGGTACGCGGGCTGTCCGCACGCTTCCTCATGCCGGGCGGCCGGCGGATCGCCGCCGTCACCGACGCGCACTTCGACGTGGCGGCCGGCGAGTGTCTCGCCCTGATCGGCGAGAGCGGCTGCGGCAAGTCCGTCCTCGCCTCCGCCCTGCTCGGCCTGCTGCCCGCCAACGCCCAGGTCGCGGGCCGGGCCCGGCTCGGCGACCTCGACCTGCTCGCCGCCGGCGAACGGACACTGGCGCGGACGGTACGGGGCCGCCTGATCGGCCTCATCCCGCAGAGCCCCGCCGCGCACCTCACCCCCGTGCGCACCGTCCGCTCCCAACTGGAGGAGACCGTCGCCGCGTTGACCGGTGCGCGAGGCCGGGCAGCCGTACGTTCCGCGGCCGAGGCAGCCGCCGCACGCGCCGCCTTCCCCGTCGGCCACCTCGACCGCCACCCGCACGAACTCTCCGGCGGCCTGGCGCAGCGCGCCGCCACCGCCCTCGCCCTCGTCGGCGACGCGCCTCTGCTCCTGGCCGACGAGCCCACCACCGGCCTCGACCGCGACCTGGTCGACCACACCGTCGACGAACTACGCCGCCACGTCGACACCGGCCACCGGGCCCTGCTCGTCATCACCCACGACCTGGCCGCCGCCGAGCGCATCGCGGACCGCGTGGCCGTGATGTACGCGGGCCGGATCGTCGAACTCACCGAAGCGAAAGCTTTCTTCGGCTCGTCCGGCCCCCGCCACCCCTACAGCCGCGGCCTCCTGCAAGCCCTCCCCGACCGCGCCTTCACCCCGATCCCCGGCATGCCGCCCGAACTCGGCGACCTCCCCGACGGCTGCGCCTTCGCCCCACGCTGCGAGCGGGCCACCGCCGCCTGCACCGCACTTCCCCGGCCGGCCGACGGCATCGCCTGCCACCACCCGCATGTACCGGAGGACCTCCGTGCTTGAACTGCACGACATCACCGCCGGATACGACAGGGGAGCCCCCGTCGTCCGCAACGCCACCCTGGCCATCAACCCTGGCGAGAGCGCCGGGCTGCTGGGCCCCAGCGGCTGCGGCAAGTCCACCCTCGCCCGGGTCGCGGCCCTGCTCCACCGTCCCGAGGCCGGCACCGTGACCCTCGACGGCGAACCCGTACGCGGCTGGCGCTACCGCGCCCCACGCGCTCAGCGCACCGCCGTCGGCGTGGTCTTCCAGCAGCCCCGCCTCTCCGCCGACCCGCGGCTGCGGCTCACCGACCTGATTGCCGAGCCCCTGCGTGCCACCGGTCGCCGGGACGAGATACCGCGGCGCCTGGCCGAGCTGGGCCCAGCCGTCGGCCTCACACCGGACCTCCTCGGCCGCCGCCCCCATGAGGTCAGCGACGGCCAGCTCCAACGCGCCTGCCTGGCCCGCGCCCTGGTCCTGCGCCCGCGCTGGCTGATCTGCGACGAGATGACCGCGATGCTGGACGCCTCCACCACCGCCGCCCTGGTGGCGGCCGTCGAGGACTACCGCGCCGCCACCGGCGCCGGACTGCTCGCCGTCGGCCACGACCAGGTGCTCCTGCGACGCTGGTGCGAGCGCACACTGCACTGGGACGACCTCGTCACCACACCGGACCGACTGCCCCGGTGACACCGAGCCGACGGCCGAACACGCGGGCCCGGCGGAGCTTGCCGGGCGTGCTCGCCGGCGCCGTCATCCGCGTGCGAACCGGGTTCGGGCCGCGTTCGTCCACCGCTTCGTACGGCACCTGCCGTGGCGCTGTCCGACCGGCCCCCGGGGCCCTGGTACTCCGTCAGGGACGGAAGGTGCGGCGGTAGGTGTCGGGTGGGACGCCGACGCTGCGGTGGAAGTGGCGGCGCAGGGTGGTGGCGGTTCCCATGCCGGTGGCCGCGGCGATGGTGTCCACGGTGGCGTCGGTGGTCTCCAGCAGCTCCTGGGCGTGGCGAATGCGCTGGGCGTGGAGCCATTGCAGGGGCGTGGTGCCGGTGAGGTGCTTGAAGTGGCGGCCGAGGTGACGTGAGCTCATGCGGGCCTGGCGGGCCAGGTCCTCCACGGTCAGCGGCTGGTCCAGCCGCTCCAGCGCCCAGGGGGAGGAGGTCGCCCAGGGGGTGGTTGCCCGGGGCGGGGAGGGGGGTGGCGATGAACTGGGCCTGGCCGCCGTCGCGGTGGGGCGGGACGACCAGGCGCCGGGCGATCTTGTTGGCGTTGGCCGAGCCGTGGTCGAGGCGGACCAGGTGCAGGCACAGATCCATGGCGGCGGCCTTGCCCGCGGAGGTGAGGACGTCGCCGTTGTCGACGTAGAGGACGTCCGGATCGACTGCGGCCGCCGGGTGGCGCCGGGCCAGTTCCCGCGTGTGGGCCCAGTGCGTGGTGGCACGCATCCCGTCGAGCAGTCCTGCCGCGCCCAGGATGAAGGCGCCCGTGCACAGCGAGGCCACCCGGGCACCGGCCGCGTGGGCCGCACGCACCGCCTCGACCAGCTCGGCGGGCGTGCGGCAGGCCGTCCAGCACCCGCTCGGACGGCGAGCCGACGCCCGCGACACCGCGCACCTGACCGACCTCGGCGACACGGTCGACGACCCGGCGGCAGGCGCACCGAGCCACCCCGGGCCGGTCCCAGCCCCCTCAGGAGGGCTCCGGAAGGTGACCGAGGTGCCTGACGACGCGCTCACGCAGCAGGAGGTACTCCTCCCGACGACGGGGCAGAGGGCCCGGCGGGCGCTCGACGACACGGGCCGCGGTGACGGTCTGACCACGCCGGAACTGCTCCCGCGTCAGATCGACCGAGTGGTGAGGCAGCGGGCACACGGCCGAGCCGCCGCAAGGGCGGCGAAACACATGATGGCCGAGGACGGAGCCGGTCGGACACGGAAGGCCATCCAGCAGCTGGCCGATGGTTGATGCCCACTTCCGCCGGTACGACGGTGTTGGCCGGCGAAGGGATCTTCACCGGCCTGCCGGTCGTGCCCGGCGGTTGGCCGGTGTGGGGGAGTGCGGGAGCGGGGCGGTGCGGCTCGGGTCCGGTGCCACTGCGGGAGGAATCATCCCGCAGTGGCTTCTTTCACCGGCGCCTTCCACTCGGCGTACGTGACCACGTCTTACTCGGAGTAACGTTTGGTGAGTCGATCACGCTGATCGGAGTGTGCCGACCGGTGGCGCGGCGTCAGGCGACGGGTCCGCTTGCTGGTTGCGGACCACCTGGCGCCGGGTGGTCCGCTTCCACCCAACGGAGTGCGGACCCCGCCCGCCGCCTCCGTACGGCATCCCGCCACCCCAGTCTCCCCAGGACGGAGTTCATCCAGGCCGACCTACCCGGTCGGCACGTGCGCCACCTCCCGCCCGGGTCGCCATGACCGCCGCCACGGTTCACAGAAACAGCACGTTCCTTTGCCATCCACGAAAGTCCGGCCCGTCGGGCCCCGGCACGCCCGCACCGTGACCCACGGCCGGGTCCGCGGTGTCTATCTGCCGCGCCTCGCAGACGCCCTCGCCTCGTCCATGGCCACCTACGGCATCCCCTTGCTGGTACTGGGTGCGACCCACTCGTCGTCCCTGACCGGAATCGCCTTCGTCATGGCGTGGGCGCCGCGGCTGTGCACGTTCGCCCTGGCCGGCCTGGCCGTCGACCGATTCGGGCCCGTTCGGGTCTTCCGGCTGGCTGCCGCGGCGCGGGCCCTCGTCTGCGCCCTCGCCGTACCCGCCTTGGCGGCGGCGGACGACAGGACCACCCCGGGCCTGGTCATGCTCCTGGCGGCGTGCGCGGGATGCCTGACCCAGTTCAGCTACATCGCCGCCGAGAGCACCGGCGCGGTCGCCAGCCGGGACGCCGGCCGTGCGGCACACCGCGTCCAGTCCGTCCTGCTGGGCGTCGACCAGACAGCCACCCTCGCCGGCCCCGCGGCAGGCGGTCTCCTGCTGCAATGGGGCGGCGCCGGCGGCATGCTCACCGCGATCGGCGCGCTGTCGGTGCTGTCGGCCGCCATCACCCCGCGCGTGCGCCAACCGCCCGCGCAGGCGTGGGAGTCGACCACGCCCGCCGCCCGGGGATGGCACACCGGCTGGACGACCCTGCGCACACTTCCGGCACTCGCATGGCTGGTGACGGGACTGGCCCTGTCCAACCTGGCGCTCGGCCTGCTGGAAGCGGCGACCCCGGTGATCGTCGTGCAGCGACTCGGCCGGTCCAGCGCCTCGGTCGGCATGGTGTGGTCCTGCGCGGCCGCGGCCTCACTGCTGGCGGTCGCCGCCAGCCGCGCAGCGATCGACCGCTGGGGACTGCCCGGAGTGGGCCGCTGCGCCGCCGCCGTGACCATCGTGTCGTGCTTCCTCGTCGCGTACGCCGACTCCTACCCGGCCTACCTCGTCCTCATCGCCGTCTTCATGGCCGGCGACAGCGTGCTGGCCGTCGTACTGCGCACCCTGCGCTCCCACCTCATCCCCGCCGAGGTGTTCGGCAGCACCCTGTCCGTCACCGTGCTGATCCTGCTCATGCCCTACCCGGTCGCCGGCATCCTCATGGCCACCATGCGCCCCGACACCCTGCACATGACGATCATCGTCTGCGCCGCGCTCCAATTCCTCGGTCTGGCCTGCGCCTTCACCCGCGGCACCCACTCCCAGCCGCGCCACGCCAAGCGCTGGAGGCAAGGACGTGTCTGACCTCCTACTGCCCTCGGTGGCAGATCGCACCGCTGTGCCCGGGCCGTGCGGGAGGGGCGGCCCGGCCTGGGCGACCCGTACTCCCGGGAGCGTGTGAACGGCTCCCTCGCCCTGGTGGTGCGGCTGGAGCGACCGGTCAGCGCCGGCTCCTGATCTCGTCCAGTGTCTGTTCGACCGGGCCGGCCAGGACGTCGATGAGACCGTAGCGGCCGCGCACCTCCCGGTTCGTCTCCTCGGAGAACGTGCGGTCCTCCTCGCCCACCGGCGCGATGACCGGCGCCGCGTCCACACCGTGCGGACCGAAGCGCCAATAGGTGGTGACACGGCGTGTCTTCCGCGTGAAACGGTCGACGGAATTGTTCTCCTTCATCTCGGCCTGCTGGACGATGGTGTCGTATCCGTTCTTGTTCTTCCTCACCCACTCGGGAAGCCTGGCACCACGCCAGGAGTACTGCGGATTGCCGAAAGTCCCCATGACCAGCCGGTCCTTGCGCGCGAGACTCAGGGTGGCGTAGAACGTCAGCTTGTCGAACTCCGTGTTCACGGGGAGCTGGACAGCGGTTCGCGTGAGCGACTCGTCGCCCGCCTCCACCCAGTTGCCGGCGGGAACCCACGGCTGCGCCACCACCAGCTTGCCGGGCTGGTAGACCTCCCGGCGGGTCAGCGGGTGTTTCTCCCGGTACTTGGTCCACTGCTCGACCTCCTGCCGCCACTTCGACTGGGACACGTCGGTGCCGCGGACCGTCACGTCCTCGCCCATGGCATGGAATTCGGCGCCCAGCACGTAGAAGCTGACGTCGCTGTGGTTCACGAGCTTGATGTCCACCGGCACGGAGAACGCCTTGCGGTCCGCGCTGAGCACCGCCTTCCCCACGTTCAGCTGCACGAGTGGGGCGGCATCCCGCCGGTACGGCTGGAAGAGGTACTGGTAGCCGAAATTGCCGACCGCCACGACCGTGGAGACGATGAGTGCCGCGGCCACCCGCTTGGGAGCGGGAAGCTCGTCCAGTCGTCGCCACACCTGGAAGACAGTCAGTGCCGAGGCGACGCTGAGCACGATGGTCAGGATCTTGAAGACCAGGAATTCGCCGTCGTTCCAGATCTGCAGAGCGAGCAGGACGTTCGTCAGCAAGGCCACGCCGGTGCTGATCAGCGCGACCACGCCGAAGTTGGAGACCGGCCCCCGGACGAAGCAGTCCACCACCGCGGCGGCGCCCACGACCATGATGAGGGCCGCCAGCATGAGGGCCGCTCCGGTGACGCAGCCGGGAAAGGTCAGGGCCTCCTGGAAGTCCGTGAAGCCGCACCAGGCCACCGGCAGCGCCGTCGCGAGCAGCACCAGCACGATCCATGCCATCTCCGTCCGCGAGCACGTCGAGCCCGGGCCCCGCCGCACCATCACGTGCGAGCCGGAGCGGGACCCCGGGTCGGGCTCTGGGGAAGTCGTCACACGATCACCTTCTGCGGCACACCGGAATTCGGTCACCATGGTGCGCCGGGATCCGCGCGGCCACGATCCGCACTGGGCCGGTCGGCCCACCAGCCCGTGCGAAAGCCGTACCGGGTGGGTGTCCCCGGACGCCACCGCGCGGAGCCCGGCGCACCGCCGGCCGCCCCGGTGGGTGCCCGGGCCGGTACCCGCTGTGTGCCGCTCCGGTCCTGTTCCGAGTGGCGTCGTCGTCCAGGTCCGCCCGGCGCCGCTCCTGCCCCCTCACCTCCAGCCGGAACCGGTCGTCCACGGCGCGGGCCCCGGCGGGCGCGGGCGAAGGTGACAGCGCCGGACACCCCTAGCCGGACACAGGTGTCAACTGCTCATCCGCCCACTCGGCGAAGGTGGTGAGCGGGATGCCCAACTCCCGGGCGAACTCGGGCCTGGCGGGCTGCAGGACCACGTTGTTCCACTCGTGTCCGGCTGCCCACTTCGGCATCCCCGCGTCGAGGGCCTCTGCCACGTTCATGGAAGGCGCGGTCACGGGCACGCGCCAGGCGGCGGACAAGGTCTGCACGATCTGCTCCATCGTGCGCAGGTCACCGGCCAGTTCCAGCTCCACCTGGTGGAACCGGTCGGGATCTCGCAGGGCGTGCGCCGCGGCCGTGCCGATGTCCCGCACGGCCACCAGTGCCAGTTCGGTGCGCGGCTTCAGCACTGTCAGCAGTCCCCCGCGGGGCCCCTTGGGCGCCAGCATGGGCAGGTTCTCCATGAAGAAGGCGGGCTTGATCACCGTCCAGCGGGCGAAACCCGCACCACGCACCGCCTCCATGATCGCCTGCTTCGTGTGGAAGTAGTCCGCCATCGCCGCCCAGCGGCCCTCGGCCCAGCCGGCGACCCGGGTGTGTTCACCGACTCCACTGGTCGAGGACTGTACGAACTGCCGTACCCCTCCGGCCTTCGCCGCCTCCATCAGGTTGGTGGCCTGGGCGAGTTCGCTCGCGAAGTCCACACTGGTCTCGGTCATGGGCGGCATCTGCACCGAGAACACCGCGCGGACCCCCTCGACCGCCGGGCCGAGGGAGGCCCGGTCGGAAAGATCCGCCCGCACCAGTTCGGCGCCCAGCGCCTCGATCGCCCGTGCGGGCTTCGACCACGGATCGCGTACGAGCGCACGTACGGGCACTCCGGCGGCCAGAAGCGCGCGAGCCGTGGCCCCGCCTTGCCGGCCGGTGGCGCCGGTGACCAGGACGATATCGCTGCTGCCGGGCATGGTTGCTGCTCCTCTGAAGACCGGAGAGACAAAACGGCGGGGCCCGCCGTTTTGGTATGCCGCTAAGATATGGCGGGGCCCGCCGTTTAGCAATGAGGAGATCATGACCGGTCAGCGCTCGGACGCCCGACGCAACTACCAGCGCATCCTCGCCGTCGCCGAAGCCGAGGTCGCCGCGCACGGCGCCGAGGCATCCCAGGAGCAGATCGCCCGCACCGCAGGCGTCGGCTCCGCGACCGTGCGCCGTCACTTCCCCACCCGTCAGGCCCTGCTCGAAGCCGTCTTCCAGGCGCGCATCGAGGGCCTGTGCGAGCGCGCCCACCGGCTGAGTGCGGCCGAGGACGGCCGCACCGCACTCCTGGAGTGGTTCCACGCCTTCGTCCGCTACGCCGTCTCGGCCCGCGGTTTCGCCCATGTCCTCAGCTACGAGCCCCCCACCGAAGAACCCTCCCCGAACAGTTGTGGCAGCAGAATCGAAGCGGCCGGAACTCCTCTGCTCCAGCGGGCCATCCGCGACAAGGCGGTCGCACCGCACGTCACCTTTCACGACCTGCTGACCCTCGCCGTCGGCATCGCCCTGGCCACCGAGCATCACAAGGACCCCGGCACCCAGGCCGACCGCCTCTTCCGCCTCGCTGTGGAAGGGCTCAGCCCTGAGCAAGGCGCGGCCGGGGTGCCCGGGAGCTCCAACCCTTGACATGACCCGGTTGCGGGGAAGACACCGGTGATCGTACGGCGGCCGTACGCGGTCGGCCTCTCCGTACCGGCCGCGCATGTCCCAGCCGCCCTGCCCGAGCACCTACTGGGTGAACCGCCCCCTGCGTCACCTGTCCGGCCTCACCATCGCCTTGCTCGGGCAGCCTCCGGAGGCAACGCCGTGAGGGGTGGAACGGCGGCCGAGGTCGGGCAGGACGGTGGCCAGGCCGGCCACGGCCATGGCCGCACCGAGCCACAGCGGGGCGCGCAGGCCCCAGGTGTCGATCACGACGGCGCCGACGGAGGAGCCGATGATGACGCCGAGTGTGATGAAGGAGGAGTGGACCGTGTTGACCAGCGGGCCGGCATTGCCGGTGCGCTGGACGCGGGTCGCCATGGCCGGGTTCATGGTGACGCCGACCAGGCCGATGCCCATCATGCAGATGACGGCCGGTCCGGGCAGGTCGGCGAGGAGGGCGAGGCCGGCCAGGAACACGGTGTTGAGGACGAGGCCGATGGCGAGGACCGGGACGGTGCGGCGGTCGGCGAAGCGGCCGACGACGTTGTTGCCGACGACCGTGGCGGCGCCGTACGCGATCAGCAGGACGGGGACGGTGCCGCTCGAGAAGCCGCTGAGGTCGGTGAGTATCGGGTTGAGGTAGCTGAAGGCGGAGAAGGTGGCGCCGATGATGAGCGTGCTGGTCGACAGAACCAACCACAGCTTGGGCTTCCTGAAGACGCCGGCCTCCTGCCGGAAGCCGCCGCCGCCCTCGGCGCCCTCGATGCGGGGCACGCCGAACAGGGTGGTCGCGGCGGCGATCGCGGTGATGGCGGTGATGGTCCAGAACGCCGCGCGCCAGCCGTACCGCTCGCCGACCAGGGTCGAGAGGGGCAGTCCGAGAAGGGTGCCGAGCATCAGGCCGTTCATCGCGACGGCGATCGCGCGGCCGCGGATCTCGGGGCGGGTGATCTGGACGCACAGGGAGATGCCCACGCCGAAGAAGGCCTGGGAGGCGATGCCGGTGATGATCCGCGCGGCCAGCATCGTGGCGTAGCCGGTCGCGGTGGCAGCCAGGACGTTGCCCGCCAGGAAGATGGCGAACAGCACCATCAGCGCCGTCCGTGGCGGAAGTCTCATGAGCGCCATGGCGAGGACGGGCCCCCCGGCCGCCATGGCTACCGCGAACGCGGTGATGAGGTATCCGATCTGCGGAACGGTGGCGTTCAGGCCGTCGGCCATCTGGGGCATCAGTCCGGCGACCACGAACTCGCTGGTCACCAAGGCGAAGATGCCGAGTGCCAGGACGTATACGGCGCGAGGCACGGTTCCGTCTCCTTGAGGGTCGACGCCGACCGGCGTGGGCGCCGGATGACGTGATGACGACGAGTTATGTATTGATCAGTTCAAAACGTGGGCATGGACAGGCTTCGTCCGGGTGGGGCGAAGGGCGGGTCAGTGGGTCAGGGCGTCGAGAGCGACTTCGGCGATCGACTCCAGCGCGGTCCGGTCGGCGCCGCCCTGGCTCGAGATGCGCATGCCGCCGATCGCCGCGTTGATGAAGCGGGCGAGCGCTCCGGCGTCCCGCCGGGAGGTGATACTGCCGTCCCTGCGGCCCTCCTCGATCACCGCGCGCAGCATCGAGAGCCTGCGGGCCGTGTCGCGCTCCAGCAGTCCCGCCGTCCGGCTGTCGTGGGCGGCCAGTTCGACCGTGGTGTTCACGGTCAGGCAGCCCAGACTGCGGCCGCCGGCCCGGCCCTCGGTCTCGCCGTCGATGATCACGGCGAACAGGGCGCGGATGCGATCGGCCGCACTGTGGCGAGTGTCCTCCAGGAGGACCATCTGGGCGGTGGTCGTGGTGTCGATGTAGTGGGCCAGCGCACGTTCGAACAGGTCGCGCTTGCTCTTGAACGTGTTGTAGATGCTGCTGCGCCCCAGCCCGGTGGCTTCGCACAGATCCTGGGTGGAAGTGGCCTCGTAGCCCTTCTCCCAGAACGTACGCATCGCCGCGTCCAGGGCCCGGTCCTCGTTGAACATCCGCGGTCGGGCCATGGCGCCACCCTAGCCGTTTTGGATCGAGCGATGCAATACATGCATGCCGAGCCTCTCTCACTGCTACTGCTACCTGAAGCCCCACCGGGATCGGGGCCGACTCGCCCGTGAGTCCGGCCCGGGGCGCTCTGGAAGGCGTGAGCAGCGCGCCCGACTCTGCACGGGAGCCCCGGCCCGGCTCCCGCCCGGCTCGCTTTTGTGCCCGGCCCGGCGGGGCCTGGCCGCGCTGGGACGCCAAGGCATCGGTCCGTCCGAGACGCCGGAGCCGGTCAGTGCGCCGGCGGCATGCAGGGCGGCGGTCGCCCGGCGAACTCCGCCAACTACTGCCAGGCCGTGGTCAGCTTTCAGGCCGCCACCACACGGCATCGTGCCCGCTGGAGTGGGAGCCGTTTCTGCTCGGGGAATGGGCGCACGGCGACGGTCGACGCCTGCGGGCCGGGGTCCCCAAGAAGGCCGGGCATGTGTCCAAGACGCGTCTAGCGCTGGGACTGGTGCATCGCCCGGCCGGACAGGGCTTGGCGGTGCCGGTGACCGTGGCCGATGCCGGCTGCGGCCGCAGTGTCTCCTTTCGGCTCGCACTGGAGGGTCGAGGCTGGTCCTACGTCATGGCCGTCGACGGGCCTGGACCACGTCGAAAGGACAACGGATCTTCGGAAGGACAACGGACCGCGCCCATTTAACAAGGCGAGACGTATCGTCTTGTCATCGTGCCCATGCCGGCGTACTGTCCTGCCCATGGGTTCCCTGTGACATCACCGGCGCCGACCGCGTAGAGCACCGCTCCGCCGTCCCCGCGCCCAGCCGTGCGTCCGTACATCCCGATCCGGCCCGGGCTCATGCCTGTACGGCCAGGAGGACCCTGATCATGCACACCTCACAAATCACCCTCAGTCACGTCACCAAGCGCTACCCCGGACGCGTCCTTCTCGACCACGTCTCCTTCACGCTGAAGCCGGGCGAGAAGGCCGGACTGATCGGGGACAACGGTGCGGGCAAGTCCACGCTCCTCAGGCTCGTCGCAGGGCAGGAGCGACCGGACAGCGGTGAAGTTGCCGTGACCGCGGCCGGCGGCGTCGGCTACTTGCCCCAGGTCCTTCCCCTGCCTGCGACCGCTTCCGTCCAGGACGCCGTCGACCTGGCCCTCGCCGATCTACGTGCTCTGGAGGCCGAGTTGCACCGGGCGGAGCAGGCGCTCGGTGACAACGAGGATCCGGAGGCTCTTGCCCGCTACGGGACGCTTCTGGCGCGCTTCGAGGCCCGTGGCGGTTACGACGCCGACCACCGGGTGGACGTCGCACTGCACCACCTCGGCCTGCCCGCGCTCCCTCGCGAGCGCAGGCTGGGCGCACTCTCCGGCGGCGAGCGCTCACGCCTCGCCCTGGCCGGGGTGCTCGCAGGCCGACCGGAGCTGCTGCTCCTGGACGAGCCCACGAACGACCTGGACGATCAGGCCCTCGAATGGCTTGAGGAGCAACTGCGGGCGCACCGCGGCACGGTGCTCGCGGTCACCCACGACCGAGTCTTCCTGGAACGTCTGACGGACACGGTCCTGGAGGTCGAGGCCGGGCAGGTCACCCGTTACGGCGACGGCTACACCGGCTACCGCATCGCGAAGGCGGCGCAGCGCCGCCGCCGGCTTCAGGAGTACGAGGAGTGGAGGTCCGAGCTGGCTCGGAACGCGCGGCTGGCCGCCGGCCACGCCGCCCGTCTCGACGCCATCCCGCGCAAGGCGTCGCTGGCCAACTTCGGCCACGGCGGCTTCCGCGCCCGGGGCCGGGCGCACGGCGCGATGGCCCGCATCCGCAACGCCCGCGAGCGCGTTGAACGGCTGACGGCGAAGCCGGTGACACCACCGCCGGCCCCGTTGACGTTCACGGCACGACTGGGGACATCGGCAACTGTCGCGGACAGCGCCGAGACCACTCCCGCACCGCCGTGCGCCCTGCAGCTGACGGACGTCCGCGTCGGTGACCGCCTGCACCTGGCCTCCCTGGTCCTCGGTCGCGGCGGCCGACTGCTCGTCACCGGCCCCAACGGCGCCGGCAAGACGACGCTGCTGAAGCTGATCGCCGGTGAACTGCGGCCCGACGAGGGCTCGGTGCGGGTGCAGGGCCGCGTGGGGCATCTGCGTCAGGACCAGACGCTGTGGCCGCCGCACCTGACCGTGGCCGAGGCGTTCGGGTCGGGCCGGGTGGGGTCCGCCGACGAGCACGCGGACGCGCTGCTCGCCCTCGGGCTCTACCGACCCGCCCAACTGGGACTGCGCATGGGCGAGCTGTCGTACGGCCAGCGCCGCCGCGTGGACCTGGCCCGTCTGGTCGCGGAGCCCGCCGACCTCCTGCTGCTCGACGAGCCGACGAACCACCTGTCACCGGCGCTCGTCGAAGAACTCGAAGAGGCGCTGACGGCGTTCCCCGGCGCGGTCATCCTGGTCACACATGACCGAGCACTCCGCAGGCGGTTCCGGGGCGAGCATCTGGAGCTGTCGAAGACGGCGGGTGTCGGTGTGTGAGGGTCACGGACAGAGAAGCGGAGCCCTGCGGTCGGGGGTGCTGCTCCTGGTGCCGGTGCCTCGTCGGCGGTCCGCACCTTGGCCTCGGACGCCGGTGGTGTAGCCGTGGATCAGCCCGGCGCACCATCAGCCACGGGTCGTAGGGCGGGAAGTCGCGCTTCTCGGTGTGGCCCGCCAGGATCGGCGAGAGGTCGAGCGCCTGGTCCACCAGGTCGGCGACGAGGCGGGCCAGGTGATCTTCGGGTGGCCAATCGTCCGGTGACGGCGGCAGCAGCAGGACCTGGTGCGGGTCCTGACCGTTTACCGGCCGCGAGGCCGGTCAGTGGCTCTGCCGGGGTGTCTGGGAGCGGAAGCTGTGGCCGAGTTCAGGGCCCAGTCCGTAGTAGTGGCGGAAGTTGTAGATCAGCGGGCTCCACGCGGCTGGGTCGATGTGCTGGGAGCCAGGGACGACGATACGCGGGTCGGCGTGGACCTTGAGCACATGGGCTTCGACGATGAGGAACGCCCCGGAGGCATCGGGTTGAACCCGTGCGGCGCGGGCCTCCAACTGGATGGGGCATTCGGCGGCCCTGGGTGGGCGGACCAGCTCGGAGGGTTCAGGCCGCAGGCCGGCAGCGGCGAACTTGTCCGGCTCGAAACGGTGGGTGCCGCGCTTGTCCAAGGGTATCGGGGTGCGTCCGGTCAGCGGCGCCAGCCGCTCAACCGCCGGCCACTGGGCAGGCGCGGGGAGGCTGACCACGAGATCGGGCCGGCTGAGGAGATTGCGCGCGGTCTGTCCCCCGGTGCCCAGACCGAGGACGATGACCTGGCCGAGTGCCCAGGCCGACGACATCGGCGCCAGGTTGAAGGAGCCGTTGTCGTTCTCCGTCGAGAGCAACACGACCGGCGTGCCGAAGTACAGGACGCTGGGCTCGATGGCCACATGGGCGGCCGACGTGTTGCTGGGCGTGATGCCGGGTGTCGCGGTGTTCATGAGAGCCGACCGTAGAGTGAGGACACTTCGGCCGTCGCCGAAGGATCGTCGGTGGATGATGGACGACGATGAGAAACGATGATGTGTGCCCGGAAGGCCCGGACCTGGCCGCTCTGGCCGGACTCCTGGCGGACGGCACCCGCGCGAGCTTCTGCCTGGCCCTCCTGGACGGTCGGGCATGGACCGCGACCGAGCTGGCACGCCATGCCGGGGTGGCCGCCTCGACCGCGACCGAACACCTGAACCTCCTGGTCGGCGGAGGCTTGCTCGCCCAGGAGCGTCAGGGTCGGCATCGTTACGTCCGCCTCGCCGATCCCGAGACGGCCCGACTGATCGAGACCCTTGCCGCCATGGCGCCCCGCCGCGTCACTCCGCCACGCTCACTGCCCGCCGTCAGCCGGAGCCGGGCGCTGGCCCGCGCCCGGACGTGCTACGACCACCTCGCGGGTGCTCTCGGGGTCGCCATCACCGAGGCGATGACCGACCGGGGGCTGCTGGACTGGGAGCAGGCGCCGACGCTCACCGGCGACGGGATCGCCTGGCTGGCCGACCTCGGCATCGCGCTGCCACCCGCCACACGGCGTCCGCCCGTCCGGTCGTGCCTGGACTGGACCGAACGCCGCCCTCACCTGGCCGGCGCCGTCGGTGCGGCCATGTGCCACCACGCCTTCAGCTCCGGTTGGATCACTCGGATCGGCACCGGCCGCGCCGTCGCTCTCACCGAGAGCGGTCGGCGCGCGCTCCTGGACCACCTCGGCCTCCTGTCCGATGCCCCACGACGGCTGGGACGAGGAAGCATGGGGCGACCGGGGTGTCCGGACGCTTGACCTGTTCCGGCGACGGGCCCAGGATCATGGGGCATGACGCACGGACAGGGCAGCACGGTGGACGGGATGCTGCGGCGCAGCGCCCGGCGCACCCCGGCACGGATCGCGGTCGAGTACGCCGACCGCGTGTGGACGTACGCGGAACTCGACGACGCCGTATCCCGGGCGGCGAGCGTCCTGCTCGCACAGGGGCTCGCCGCCGGCGACCGGGTCGCTTCCTACGGCCACAACTCGGACGCCTGTCTGATCGGCTTCCTGGCCTGTGCCCGGGCCGGCCTCGTGCACGTGCCGGTCAACCACAACCTGACCGGCGACGACCTCGCCTACCTCGTCGGCCAGTCCGGCAGCTCCCTGGTCCTCACCGACCCCGGCCTGGCGGACCGGCTCCCCGCTGACGTACGCACCCTTCCCCTGCGCGACGCCGCGGACTCCCTGCTGGCCCGGCTGGCGACCGCGCCGGTGCACGACGGCCCCGAGCCCCGCGCCGAGGACCTGGTGCAGCTCCTCTACACGTCGGGAACCACCGCCCTTCCCAAGGGCGCGATGATGACGCACCGCGCACTGGTCCACGAGTACCTGAGCGCGATCACCGCACTGGATCTCGCCGCGGAGGACCGGCCCGCGCACTCCCTGCCGCTGTACCACTCCGCACAGCTGCACGTCTTCCTGCTGCCCTACCTGGCCGTCGGCGCCACCAACCTGATCCTCGACGGACCCGACGGCGACCGGCTCCTCGACCTGGTCGAAGCGGGCCGCGTGGACAGCCTGTTCGCCCCGCCGACGGTCTGGATCGCCCTGGCGGGCCGCCCCGACCTCGCCACCCGGGACCTGTCCGGGCTGCGCAAGGCGTACTACGGCGCGTCGGTCATGCCGGTGCCGGTCCTCCGGCGGCTGCGCGAACGGCTGCCGCGGCTCGGCTTCTACAACTGCTTCGGGCAGAGCGAGATCGGCCCGCTGGCCACCGTCCTCGCCCCCGGCGAACATGACGGCCGGATGGACTCCTGCGGCCGTCCCGTCCTGTTCGTCGAGGCGCGGGTGGTGGACGAGGAGGGCGAGGAGGTGCCCGACGGCACCCCCGGCGAGATCGTCTACCGCTCACCGCAGCTGTGCGAGGGCTATTGGGACAAGCCCGAGGAGACCGCGCAGGCGTTCCGCGACGGCTGGTTCCGCTCCGGCGACCTCGCGGTGCGGGACACCGAGGGCTACTTCACGATCGTGGACCGGGTGAAGGACGTCATCAACTCCGGTGGCGTGCTGGTGGCTTCCCGCCAGGTCGAGGACGCCCTGTACACCCACGAGGCGGTCGCCGAGGCCGCTGTGATCGGCCTGCCCGACGACCGGTGGATCGAGGCCGTCACGGCGGTGGTCGTCGCGCGCGGGGAGGTCACGGAGGAACAGCTCGTCGCGCACGTGCGGGAGAGACTGGCACCGTTCAAGGCGCCCAAGCGGGTGCTGTTCGTGCCCGCGCTGCCGCGCAACGCCAGCGGCAAGATCCTCAAGCGCGAGTTGCGCGACCGGTTCGGCGCCCGGCCGGACGCCGCGGCGGAGGCAGTCCCACGCTGAGCGACCCGCAGGCGGGGCGGGGCTCGGCCGAGCGGGACAGCCGGGGTGTACGACGGCATCGGGTCGGCGGTCACGGCGTGCGGCACGTGTGAAGTAAGGCGTGGGGCGTGCTTGGTGCGGCCGGGCACACCGCCCCGGCTCGGGGACTCGGCTCCCGGGCTCCGCGTGGCCCCCATGGCTCGCCCTCGGATCAAGGTGTCCGTGTCCGCGCCGCTCTCGCGTGTCCGCGCCGTACCCGCCTGTAGCCGGGTGCCCCTGCCGGGGGCACTCCTGCCGGGGTCCTGCCCGGAGGCTTATCCGGCCTCCCGCGGGCGGAGGTCCACGATCCGGCGGATCTTGCCCACCGAGCGCTCCAGCGACTCCGGCTCCACGATCTCCGCCTCCACCGACACCCCGATGCCGTCCCTGACCCCGGCGACGATGGCGCGGGCCGCGGCCTCACGCACCTCCGGCGGCGCGTCCGGGCGGGCCTCGGCCCGGACGGTCAGCGCGTCCAGGCGGCCCTGCCGGGTGAGGCGCAGCTGGAAGTGCGGCGCCACCCCGGGCGTGCGCAGCACGATCTCCTCGATCTGGGTGGGGAAGAGGTTGACCCCGCGCAGGATCACCATGTCGTCGCTGCGCCCGGTGATCTTCTCCATCCGCCGGAACACCCGGGCCGTGCCCGGCAGCAGCCGCGTGAGGTCCCGCGTCCGGTACCGCACCACCGGCATGGCCTCCTTGGTCAGCGAGGTGAACACCAGCTCGCCCCGCTCACCCTCCGGCAGCACCTCGCCCGTGACGGGGTCCACGATCTCCGGGTAGAAGTGGTCCTCCCACACATGGAGGCCGTCCTTGGCCTCCACACACTCCTGGGCGACACCGGGGCCGATCACCTCGGACAGCCCGTAGATGTCGACGGCGTCGATCGCGAACCGCTCCTCGATCTCCCGCCGCATCCGCTCGGTCCAGGGCTCGGCGCCGAACACCCCCACCCGCAGCGAGGTGGCCCGCGGGTCCACGCCCTGCCGCTCGAACTCGTCCAGCAGCGTGAGCATGTACGAGGGGGTCACCATGATGACGGACGGCCCCAGGTCCTGGATCAGCCGGACCTGCCGGGCGGTCATGCCGCCGGACGCCGGGACGACCGTGCAGCCCAGCCGCTCGGCGCCGTAGTGGGCGCCCAGGCCGCCGGTGAACAGCCCGTACCCGTAGGCCACATGTACGACGTCGCCGGGCCGGCCGCCGGCCGCCCGGATCGACCGCGCCACCATGTCGGACCACATGGAAAGGTCGTTGTCCGTATAGCCGACCACCGTGGGGTGTCCCGTGGTGCCGCTGGAGGCGTGCAGCCGGCGGATCCGCTCCCGGGGCACGGCGAACATGCCGTACGGGTAGTTCGCCCGGAGGTCGGCCTTGACCGTGAAGGGGAAACGGGCCAGGTCGGCGAGCGAACGGCAGTCCTCGGGGCGCACGCCGGCCTTGTCGAAGGACTCGCGGTAGAACGGCACGTGCTCGTACGCCCGCCGCAGCGAGGCGCGCAGCCGTTCGAGCTGGAGGGTCCGCAGTTCCTCGGGCCCGAGCCGTTCGCCCGCGTCGAGCAGGTCCGTCGCGTCCGCCATCGGGGCGTCCTCCTTACGATCCCTACATTACGGGCGACCGATCATTCGGTCGACGTGCTCAGGGCCAGTAACGCAGGCGGTGGAGCCCCTGGGCAAGGGGTGTGCGGGATTTTCCCGGGAGCGGTGCGAGAGCCGTTGCGGCCCGGCGGCGCGGCCCGCGATGATCACCGCATGCCGACCTTCACCGCGACCGACGGGACCCGGCTCGCCTACCACCTGCGTGGAACCGGGGAGCCCCTCGCCGTCCTGCCGGGCGGGCCCATGCGCGCCTCCGCCTACCTCGGGGACCTCGGCGGGCTGACCGCGCACCGCCGGCTGGCCCTGCTCGACCTCCGGGGCACCGGGGAATCGGAGGTTCCCGCGGACCCGGCGACGTACCGCTGCGACCGCATGGTCGAGGACGTGGAGACATGGCGGGCCCACATGGGGCTGGAGCACATGGATCTGCTCGCCCACTCGGCGGGCGCCGCCCTGGCGATGCTCTACGCCACCCGTCATCCCCACCGGATACGGCGGCTGCTGCTGATCACCCCCAACCCGGCCGCTCTGGGGCTGCGGGCCACGGCCGAGGACCGGCTGGCCGCGGCCCGTCTGCGCGCGGACGAGCCCTGGTTCGCCGGGGCGTTCCCCGCCTTCCGGGCCTGGGCGGCGGGCGAGGCGGAGTTCGACGACGTGTTCCTGCCGTTCTTCCACGGCCGCTGGGACGACACCGCCCGTGCGCACTCCCGCGCCGAGCTTGAACAGACCAACGAGGCGGCGGGGGAGCGGTACTTCGCCGCGGGGGCCTTCCGCCCGGAGGAGACCCGGCGGGCGCTCGCCGGGTTCGGTGCGCCGGTCCTCGTGTACGCGGGCGCCCTCGACATCCAGCCGGCCCCCGCCCTCGCCCGCCGCACCGCCGAGGTCTTCCCGAACGCCGAGCCGGCCGTCCAGCCCGGCGCCGGCCACTACCCCTGGCTGGACGATCCGGAACGGTTCGTCGGCCGCACGCTCGCCTTCCTCGACCGGTAGGCCCCCCGGCACGCCGAGTTGACGGGGGCCGACACCGACACCGTCGGCGCCGGCAAGGCGTCGCGCGGCGGGTGGGAAACACGTTGGCCGGTCCGCCGCCGGGCTGCGACGATGCCCTCCGCTTGTCTTGTGGAGACTGTTTGTTCGTCTTCGCGTGCGCCGGCCGTGGCGCCAGACTGGCCATCCCGCTGTCCCAGGTCGCGCTGCCGGCCCACGCCCATCAGGAGAAACCGGGGCAACCGAATCCGGGGCGACCCGACTCGACGGTGACCTGCCGGTCGACAGGTCCGGCGGGGTGCTGTCCGCCGACTCCACCGGCGCCTCCGGTGTGATCCGTTTCGCCGGGCCGCCCTCCGGGTGCGGGGCCGGGCCGGGGAACACCGGCCGGAGCGGGCTCGCGGGGTCCTCGGGCACGCCCACGGCGGCGGCTCGCGGTTCCACTCCATGTGGCTCGCGGGCCGCGAACCCCCAGGCGCCTGACGGACGGCCCGAGGACGCGGCGGCCGGACCGCCGGAAGGATCGCCCCCCGCGTGCCCTGTCCGCCGTGGGAACCGGTCGCTAGGCTGGCCCGCGCACGACGAACCGGGAGGAGCACGGACGTGGCCGAGAGCACCATCCAGCAGCAGCCGCTCATGGGCTGGGGCAAGCCCGAGCTGGACCTCAGCAGGGCCGAGTGGCAGTCCAGCAGCCGTGGTCTGGGCGATGTCCAGATCGCCTTCGTCGAGGGCTTCATCGCGATGCGCAACAGCGACCGCCCGGAGAGCCCCTCCCTGATCTTCACCCCCGCCGAATGGGGCGCCTTCGTCTCCGGCGCGCGCGAGGGCGAGTTCGACCTCACCTAGGGTGCTCCGGCCGCACCCGGCTCGTCCGCACCGGGGGTGTCGCGGGCGGATTTCCGGACACGAGATCGACAGCGCCCTGCCGGGGCCGGGCCCGGGAGAGGCTGGCCCCGGCAAGGGGAAGAACGTGTTCCGGAGGTGAGAAGGATGAGCGCTGAGCCGGTCATCGCCGCGGTCGACGGTTCCGAGGACAGCCTGCGCGCCCTGGACTGGGCCGTGGACGCCGCCCGCCGCCGCGCGGCACCGCTGCGCGTCGTGCACGTACGGCAGTACGCCGCCTGGGGACAGGCCGACGTGCTGGTCGCCGCGCCGCCCGAGGCGGAGGGCGACCCGGTGCTCGACGAGGCCCGGGCCCGGATCGGCGAGCGCACCGGGGAAGCGGCCGTGGAGTACGTCGCCCTGGAGGGCGTACCGGGCGCCGTCCTGCCCGAACTGGGGCGCGACGCCCGGCTGCTGGTGCTGGGCTCCCGGGGCCGCGGCGGCTTCGCCAGCCTGCTGCTCGGCTCCAACGGCCTCGCCGCCGCCCGGGACGCCGAGTGCCCGGTCGTGGTCGTGCCCCGGCCCGGCCGGGAGGTCCACGGGGACGGGCCCGCCGAGCCCGGACCGCGGGTGGTCGCCGGCCTGCACGCCGACAGCCCCGACGAGGACGTCCTCGCCTTCGCCTTCGACGAGGCAGCCCGGCGCGGCGCCCGGCTCCAGGTGATCGCCGCCTACCCGTGGCCGGTGCAGACCTGGTCCGTGCTGGGCCAGCCGATGCCGCCCGCCGTCGACCAGGACGCCGTGGCCGACGAGACCCGCGCCCTCGCCGACGGCTTCCTCGCCCCCCACCGCGAGCGGCACCCGGACGTCCGCGCCGACGCCGAGGCGCTGCCCGGGGACGCGGCCGGGCACCTGGTCGCCGCCTCCGGCGGGGCGGAACTGGTCGTCGTCGGCCGGCACCGGCGGCGGCTGCTGTCCCCGGCGCGCATGATGGGCTCGGTCACCCAGGCCGTGCTGCTGCACTCCGCCTGCCCGGTCGCCGTGGTGCCGCCGGCCGCGGCGGAGGACCAAGGCGACGCCGGCTAGCAGCTCGCGCGGCACTCCGCAATCCGTCGGGGACCGACTGACGCCCCGTCGGTTGTGGTGCGCCGCGCCATGGTGCCCGGACACACCCGAACCTAAGGTTCCGCCACTCCCGGCGCCATGTCTCCGGAGCGGCCGGGACCCGTGTGTCCATCCGAGGAGCCGCCATGCCGCAGCCGCCGTCCAGCGAGCAACCCGCAGCCCCGCCCCCCACCGGTCCGCCGCGCCGCCCGGCGCCCCGGCCCCGTCTCCTGCCCCGCCTGCTCGCCCTCGTCGCCGTGCTCCTCGGCACCGTGCTCGCCGGCCCCGTACCGGCGGCCCGTGCCGCCACGGCGCTGACCCGAGTGGGCGACTTCGGCACCAACCCGGGCGCCCTCACCATGTACGTGTACCGCCCCGCCACCCTGCCGGCCCACCCGGCGGTGGTGGTGGCCCTGCACGGCTGCACCCAGAGCGCCCAGGTCTACGCCGACAACTCGGGGCTGCCGCAACTGGCCGACGAGGACGGCTTCCTGCTGGTGCTCGCCGAGACCGGCACCGCCAACAACGCGAGCAGGTGCTTCAACTGGTTCCAGGCCGGCGACAACCGGCGCGGGCAGGGTGAGGCGCTGTCCGTGCGGCAGATGGCGGACCACGCCGTCACCGCCTACGGCGCCGATCCGCGGCGCGTGTACGTCACCGGTCTGTCCGCCGGGGGCGCGATGACCGCGGTCGTGCTCGCCGCCTACCCCGACGTCTTCTCCGCGGGCGCGGTCGTCGCCGGCCTGCCCTACGACTGCACCCGGGACAACAGCCCCTACGTCTGCATGAACCCCGGCGTCGACCTGGCTCCGGCCGACTGGGCCCGCCGGGTGCGGGACGCCTACCCGTCGTACACCGGGCCGTGGCCGCGGACGGCCGTCTGGTACGGCGACCAGGACACCACCGTCGTGCCGCGCGCCGCCACCGAACTGCGGGACCAGTGGACGGCGCTGCACGGCCTGTCCCAGACCCCCACGCGCACGCGCACCATCGGGCCCGACGCCACCCGCCAGGACCAGTACCTGGCCCCCGACGGCACGGTCGCCGTCGAGGTCGACCGCGTTCCCGGCATCGGCCACGGCACCCCGGTCGACCCCGGCACCGGCGGCGAGAACTGCGGCGCCACCGGCGCGCCCTACTTCCTCGACTCGATCTGCTCCAGCCGCTGGATCGCCCGGTTCCTCGGCCTGGACACCACCGACCCGGGCGGTCCCGGCCCGGGCGGCGGCACCGCCGCCTGCTGGACGGCCGACAACTACGCCCATGTGCAGGCGGGCCGGGCCACCACCAGCGGCGGCTACACCTACGCCAAGGGCTCCGGCCAGAACATGGGCCTGTACAACACGTTCGTCACCCACACCCTCAAGGAAGCACCCACGGGCTACTACACCCTCGCGGACGCGAGCTGCCCCTGACGCGGATGACGCCGACGGCGCGGACGGCGCGGAATCGGCACCGGACCAGGTCGCCATGGTGGCCGACACCCACTAACGGGCCGTCATCATGGCGGCCCCACACATGTTCTGAGCTACCACATCCGCCCTAGCCTCCAGCGCGTCCCCAACCCGCCGGAGGAACCGCATGCCGTCCCACCGCCCGCCCCGCCCCTCGTCACCGCCCGGCCGGCCGGCCCGGCGCGCCGCCCTCGGCGCGCTGTCGCTCGCCACCGTGTGCACGCTCCTGGTCACCCCGGCCACCGCGGCACCCGCCGCCCCGGGGACACCGGACGCCCACTGCGCCGGACAGGCGCGCCTGCGGGTACCGGGCGCCGCCCACCAGCAGGCCGACTGCCTGGACGAACTGACCACCGCCGGCACCGTGGCCTCCGGGCACACCGACCCGGCCGACTTCGCGGGACTCACCCCCAGGGACCTGGCCACGCCCAGCGGAGTCCCCGGCATCCAGATCGACGGCTACTTCCCGGACACCTCCACCACCAACACCGACCACGGCTGGCAACACGACTCCCAGTTCGTGATCCGGCTGCCCGACCACTGGAACGGCGGCCTGGTGGTCGCAGGCACCCCGGGCAACCGCGAGCAGTACGCCAACGACCGGGCCATCGCCGACTGGGTGCTCGCCCGCGGCTACGCCTACGCCGCCACCGACAAGGGCAACACCGGCACCGCCTTCTTCCGTGACGGCCGGCGGCCCGGCGACGCCATCGCCGAATGGAACACCCGCCTCACCCAGCTCACCCGCGCCGCCCGCACCGTCGTCACCCAGCGCTACCACCGTGCCCCGGCCCGCACCCTCGCCACCGGCATGTCCAACGGCGGCTACCTGGTGCGCTGGCAGCTGGAGCACCACCCGGAGCTGTACGACGGCGGAGTCGACTGGGAGGGCACCCTCTGGCGCGCCGACGGCCCCAACCTCCTGACCCCCCTGCCGGCCGCCCTGCGCCACTACCCCGCCTACGCCGCCGGCGGCCCGGGAGCCGCCGAGGCCGCGGCGGCCATGCACCGGGCGGGCTTCCCGGCCGGATCCGAGTTCCTGTGGCCGTACCACCACCAGGTCTACTGGGACCTCACCCAGCGCATCTACCGGGAGGAGGTCGACCCCGGCTACGACGGCGCGACCGAGGCGGGCACCCCGTACTGCGCCTCCGGCACACCCGCCTGCGACGCCGACTACGACTACGCGGCCCGTCCGGCCGCGGTGCACCGCGCGGTCGAGCGCATCGGCCTCACCGGACGCATCGGCAAGCCCCTGATCACCCTCCAGGGCACCCTCGACGTGCTGCTGCCGATCGGCGAGGACTCCGACGTCTACGCCCGCATGGTCCACCGGGCCGGCCGCGGCTCCCTGCTGCGCCACTACCGCATCGAGGACGGCACCCACACCGACTCCCTGGCGGACGTCTTCCCCGCCCGGCTCCGCCCGATGGTGCCCTGCCACCGCTCCGCGTTCACGGCCCTGGAACGCTGGATCTCCGGGGCGGGCCGCCCGCCCGCGGACCGTACGGTGGCACGTCCGGCCGGCGCCGACCCGGCGGCCCTGCTCGCCGACTGCCCGCTGGGCTGAGCGGTCGCCCGCAGGTCACCCACCGGGGCACGGGCACGTACCATGGCCGCATGTCGTTCCTCCGCCGCCGCAGCGCGACCCCTGCCGGACCCGACTTCGACGTGCTGGCCATGGACCCGGGCGACTGGCCGGGCAATCTCGGCGCGGGCCTGCTGCCCGCCCCCGACGGCACCTGCCAGGGTGTCTTCCTGCGCTACGACCTGTTCGGCGGACGCGGCCCCGCCATGATCATCGGCAACCTCCCCGAGGGCTCCCCGGCCCGGGAGGTCGCCGAGGGTGAGATCCCCTTCGAGGTGGGCCAGCTGCTGCTGGCACTGGAGAACGACGAGGAGATCACCGTCGTCGGCGCCGAGGACACGCCGGTGCTCCAGGGCGACAACCTCCTGATCGTGCGGCGGCTGAAGCTCTCCGAGAGCCGGATCTCCTGCGTGCAGTTCGACCGCAGCGACGGCGTCCTCGTGACCATCGCGGCCTGGGACCGCCCCATCACCGACGACCTGTACGCCCTGCTGAAGCCGCTCCCGGCGGAGCTTTTCCAGCAGGGCTGAGCCCCGGGACGCGCTAGCCGGCGGAGCCCCCGAACGACACGTCCGCCGCCCGGACGAAGGCGACCCGGTGACCGTACTGGATCTCGTAGTACAGGTCCTTGCCCACCACGACCCGGTGCGAGTCGGGGGTGAAGGTGACCGCGTAGTAGTACTCGCCCGGCATCAGGTCACCGGCCACGTACCGCTGCCCGGCCGGGATCGTGTACGGCAGCGGCACCACCGATTGGACCGGCACCCCCGCCGGGTAGGCGTCCTTCTCCGGGTAGGCCCTGCCGTACACCGGGATGCTCGCCAGACCGTGCCGCGGGGTCACCAGGACGCCCTTCGCCGGCACCGCCGTCGGCTCCTCGGCCGGGTTGCGGAACCACGCCTTCTGCCCGAGGTACCAGATGGCGGTCCAGTCCCCCCAGCGGCCGGCGACCGCGTACTGCTGGCCGGTCGAGACCCGCGAGGACAGGTCGTTCACCCCGTCGGTCGGTTCCGTCCGCAGACCGATGTCCTTGACCAGCGGCGCGGTCACGTCGTGGTCCGTGTACAGCCGCACCTCGCCGGAGCCGTGCTCCGCGCACGGCCGCCCCTTGGTGACGCAGCCCGTGTACACCGGCCGGTTCGCGGCGTAGTCCGGCAGGACCGTCACCATCCCGGCGTGCTTGCCGCCGGCCCGATGGAACGGGTGGCCGAGGAGCTGGAAGTAGTGCCGCCAGTCCCAGTACGGGCCGGGGTCCGTGTGCATGCCCGGGACGGTGGACGCGGTCGGGCCGGGGACGTTGTCATGGCCCAGGACGTGCTGGCGGTCCAGCGGGATGCCGTACGTACGGGCCAGGTACCTCACCAGGCGTGCCGAGGAGCGGTACATCGCCTCCGTGTACCAGGCGTCCGGTGAGGCGAGGAACCCCTCGTGCTCGATGCCGACGGACCGTGCGTTGACGTCCCAGTTGCCGGCGTGCCAGGCCACGTCCTTCGCCTTGACGTGCTGGGCGATGAGACCGTCGGTCGAGCGAATCGTGTAGTTCCACGACACATAGGTGGGGTCCTGGATCAGGTTCATGACCCCGTCCCAGGCGCCCTCCGTGTCATGGATGACGATGTACTTGATGCGCTGCGACGCCGGACGGTCGCTGAGGTCGTGGTTGCCGTAGTCGTCGGTCCCGAACTCGGCGTAGGGCGCCGGGACGGACTCGCAGGAGACCGACTTCGGGCACTCGGTGCCGTCCGCGGGCAGGGTGCGCAGCCCGGCCCGCCCCAGCGTGCCGGTGTCGGCGGCGAGCCCCGGCCGGGCGTCCAGGGTCACCCGCTGGCCGTCGTCCGTGGTGCGCTCCTCGCCGGTGCGCAGCACCTCGTACACGTCGTTCGCGTACGCGGCGGCGGTCGCCGTGTCGTCGGCGCCGGAGAACCGGGCCACCGCGCCGTACCAGGCGGCCGGGTCGGTGCTCAGCGGCTCGCCCAGCTCCTTCTGGGTGGCGGCGAGCAGCGCCGCGCCACCCGCCACGTTCGCCGCCGGGTCGGTGCGCAGCGCGTCGGCCGGGAGACCGGTCAGATCCGCGGCCCTCGGCAGGGTCCGCAGCCGGGCCGGGACCGCCGACTCGGCCGGCACCCCGGCGGTGGGGCGCGGCGCGGGGCGGGCGGTGTCACCGCGGGCGTCCTCCGTCCCGTCGGCGAAGTGCTCCGACGCGGCGATGGCCGTACGGGCGTCGGTGAGGTGCATCGGGCCGTAGCCGCCGGTCACACTCGGGGCGCCGGCGTGCCGGTCCCAGCGGGACTGGAGGTAGGAGACGGCCAGCAGAACACTCTGCGGCACGTGGTAGTCGGCCGCCGCGGTGGCGAAGGCGTCCTGCAGGCGGTGCGCGGAGGCGTCCGGGGCGGGGTGGGCCGGCGTCGTGCCGAGCAGGGGGAGCAGCAGGGCCGCGGAGGCGAGCGGCACGGCGGTGCGCCGCAGTCGTCCGGGGCCGGTGGCGGACGTGGGGTCGGTGGCGGGTCCTCGCAATGCGGCCTCCTGTGACGGGCGGAGCGTGGCGGGGCGTGCGGCGCGGAGCTGGGTCAGTGGTACCGGCTCGCCGACGATCCGTCAATGATGCTGTCGCGAAAGGGATTTGCCACGTCAGGGAGGGTTTCACGGCGGGTTTCGCGCCGCCGGCGCGCGGGCCTGCGCGGCGTCACAGGCGTACACCAGTGACCTCGCCGGACACCGGTGGAAGGGGCCCGGACACCCGGGGGCCCGCGGTGCGCCGCCGCTCCGGGGCGTACCGCGGGCCGTGGTCCCCGTCAGCGGGTGCCGACCGCCGCGCGGACGGCCTTGCGGGCCATCTGGCAGTCGTCGTGCAACCGCCTAAGCAACAGCCGCTGTTCCTCGCCGGACGGCACGGCACCCGGGTGGGCCGTCCCCGGTGCCGCCGAGGCCGTGTCGTGCATCG
Source organism: Streptomyces sp. NPDC025833 (assembly GCF_055558055.1). Lineage (NCBI taxonomy): Bacteria > Bacillati > Actinomycetota > Actinomycetes > Kitasatosporales > Streptomycetaceae > Streptomyces > Streptomyces sp. NPDC025833. The sequence continues at coordinate 51,918 of NZ_JBVHNF010000015.1, read as the reverse complement.
ACCGCTGCACCGCCGTCTCGTAGGTGCGGATCTCGCGGGTCAGCAGGAGCATCAGGTTCACCAGGAAGGCGTCCCGGGAGGCCGGGCCCGCCGACTGGGCGATCTGGCTGATCTGCCGCCGGGCCACCGGCGCGTCCCCGAGGACGAGCCACAGCGTCGCCAGGTCGTACCCCGGCAGGTACCAGCCCGCGTGCTCCCAGTCCACCAGCACCGGACCGGCCGGTGAGAGCAGGAAGTTCGAGAGCAGTGCGTCGCCGTGGCAGAACTGGAGCATCCCCTGCCGGCCCACCTCGTGGGCGATGCCGTGCAGCAGCTTCCGCAGGTCCCCGAGGTCCCGGTCGGTGAGCAGGCCCAGCTCGTGGTACCGGGAGATCCGGACCGCGTAGTCCAGCGGCATGCCGAAGGTGCCCGCCGGGGGCCGCCAGGCGTTGACCCGGCAGACCGCGCCGAGCGCGGCCCGGATGTCGGCGCGCGGCGGCGCCTCCGTGGGGTGCCGCTGGAACGAAGCCGTACGGCCGGCCATCCGCTCGATCACCAGGGTGCAGTTGTCCGGGTCCGCCGCGATCAGCCTCGGCACCCGGACCGGCGGCCGGTGCCGGACGAACGAGCGGTATGCGGCTATTTCCTGGCGGCTCCGCTCCGCCCGGACCGCCGAGTGGTCCAGGAGACACTTCGCGACGGCCGTGCTGCGCCCCGTCGTCCCGACCAGGAGGACGGACCGCCCGCTGCGCCGCAGGACCTGGACCGGGGCGAACTCCGGGCAGATCCGGTGCACCGAGGCGAGCGCGGCGCGCAGCTGCGCGCCCTGGGGACCGGAGAGGTCGAGCCGTCCGCTGAGCGGTTGCGCCCCGGGCTGGCCGGGGATCCGCCGGGGCCGGCCCGCGCCGAGCACGGTACCGCCCGGGCGCGCCGCCGGGTCGAGGTACGGCCCACCGCCCGCGGGGCGGGGGAGCAGCGGCCGGGGCGGGGCGGACACGGAGGATGATGCTGCGTACATGGGAGATACAGATCCCTTCGTGTGCCTGCTGTGCCTGCCTGTACGTCCGCGTTCCGAACCCGTGCTCGCGGGTGCGTGACCCGCGGGCGTGGTTCCGGAGCGTGCGCCCACCCGGCCCGGTCGCCCGGACACACCCTGGGGAATGTGCCCGTCATATGCCGCTATGGGGCCGCCATATGGAGCCGGCGCCCGGGTCGGGGTGGCTCGTTCCTACCTGACACCCGATGGCCGGTGGCACACCATCTGGCGGACCCTGGCGAACCCTGGCGAATAGTCGCCCGGCAACCTGCACGGGGCTACTGTCAACTCAGCCGAGAACCTGGGGGCTTGACGTGAGCGGACAACCCAACACCCGCCTTGCGGACCTGTTCGGCCTGGCCGGCTGGTCGAAGGGCGAACTCGCGAGGCTGGTCAACCGGCAGGCGGCGGCCATGGGCCACCCCCAGCTCTCGACCGACACCTCCCGGGTGCGGCGGTGGATCGACATGGGAGAGATCCCGCGCGATCCGGTGCCGCGGGTGCTGGCGGCTCTGTTCACCGAGCGTCTCGGCCGTGTCGTGACCATGGAGGACCTCGGTCTGGTGCGGCACGGGCGTGCGGGGAAACGGCAGGGCGACGGGATCGAGGAACATCCCGACGGCGTGCCGTGGCCGCCCGAGCGGACCGCCGCGGTCCTCACCGAATTCACGGGAATGGACCTCATGCTCAACCGACGCGGCTTGGTGGGCGCGGGTGCCGTGCTCGCCGCGGGATCCACACTCAGCAGCTCCATGCACGACTGGCTGCACACCGACCCGGCCCTGCGGGCCGACGCCCCTGTCCTCGACGACCCCCTGCGCGCCGACCCGGCCGGCTTCGACCGGTACGAGGCCGCCCCCGTCGGATCCCAGGAGATCGAGGAGCTGGAGCGCTCGGTCGAGGTGTTCCGCGCCTGGGACGCCGCCCGTGGCGGCGGCCTGCAGCGCAAGGCGGTCGTGGGCCAGCTCAACGAGGTGGGCGGCATGCTCGCCTACCACCATCCACCCCACCTCCAGCGGCGCCTGTGGGGCGTCGCCGCCAACCTCGCCGTCCTCGCGGGCTGGATGTCGCACGACGTCGGCCTGGAGCCCACGGCGCAGAAGTACTTCGTCATCGCCGCCCACGCCGCGAGAGAGGGCGGTGACCGGCCGCGCGCCGGTGAGGCGCTGTCCCGGGCGGCCCGCCAGATGGTGCACCTCGGCCGGCCGGACGACGCCCTGGACCTGATGAAGCTCGCCCAGTCCGGTTCCGGCGACCGGCTCCAGCCGCGCACCAAGGCGATGTTCCACACCATCGAGGCCTGGGCACAGGCGTCGATGGGCAAGGGCCAGGCGATGCGCCGCACGCTCGGCCGGGCGGAGGACCTCTTCGTCTCCGACCGGCAGGACGTGGAACCGCCGGACTGGATGCAGACCTTCAAGGACGAGGACCTGTACGGCATGCAGGCGCTCGCCTACCGCACGCTGGCGGAGTCCGACCCGGCCGCGGCGGCGCACGCCCAGCACTACGCTCAGAAGGCGCTCGCCCTGCGCGTCGACGGGCGGGAGCGGTCGAAGATCTTCGACCACCTGTCGATGGCCTCGGCCTGCTTCATCGCCGACGATCCCGAACAGGCCGACCGCTACGCCCGGCTGGCGTTGATGTCGATGGGTTCGAACTCCTCGCGCCGTACCTGGGACCGGCTGCGGCAGATGTACCGGCTCACCGCCGAGTACGCCGGGTACCCGAAGATCCACGAGCTGCGGGAGGAGATCATGCTCGCGCTGCCGAGGCCGAGGGGCAAGGGGGGCGGCGACAGCGCGCAGACCTGAGGGGTCCGTGCGCACTCCGGTCGGGCGGGCTCGCCCGGGCATGGCTGCGGAGGGTCCGGACACGTGCTGTTCCGGGCCGGCGGGGTCAGGCGGTTACCTTGGCGACGAGCAGGCACGCGTCGTTCGCGCGCCCCCTCGCGCCCAGCTCCTCGACGACCGTCCGTGCGCAGTCCCGGGCGGTGCTCGACGTGTCGAACCGCGGGGCGAGGCCGAGCAGCAGGTCCACGGCCGCCGTCCGGTCGCGGCCCGCCGGGGGTGTGCCGGTGTGCGGTCCCTCCATGTGCCATCCGCCCGTGTGCGGTTCGTCCATGTGCGGTCCGTCCATGTGCGGTCCGTCCGTGTGGAGTCCGTCAGTGTGCAGCAGGACCAGGTCGCCCGGTCGCAGGGTGACGGCGGACTGTGCGTAGACGGCACCGGAGGAGGCGCCGAGGAGGACGCCGTCCGGGGTGCCCAGTACGTGCCCCGTCCCGTCGCGGTACAGCAGCGGGGCGGGGTGTCCCGCCTGCGCCCAGACGAGGGCGCGGGTGTCGGGCCTGTAGCGGCAGCAGACGGCGCTGCCGAGCGCGGGCTGCACGGCGTTGTCGAGCAACCGGTTGAGCAGGGTGAGCAGTTGACCGGGTTCCTGGCCGGCCATCGCCATGCCGCGTACGGCGCCCAGCAGCATCGCCGTGGCGGTCGCGACGGCCATGCCCTCTCCGGTGAGGTCGCCCACGCTGAGCAGGGTGTGTCCGTCGGCCAGTTCGAGCGCGTCGTACCAGTCCCCGCCGATCGGGGTGGTGCTCGTGGCCGGGAGGCGGTGGGCGGCCAGTTCCAGGGCCGCCGGCCCCTCGTGCGGGAGCCGCAGGGAGCCGTGCCAGGGCGGTAGCACGGCTTCCCGCAGCTCTGCCGCGATCCGGTGCTCGGTCTGTTCCCGCCGGCGGTGGTGGTGCAGCGAGTCACGGGTCTCGCGTACCATCCGCTGGCTGCGGCGCAGTTCGCTGACGTCGCGCAGCACGGCCCACATGGAGATCGTGCCGCCGTCGGCGCCGAGCACCGGTTCGCCCATCATGTGCACGGTCCGCGGCGAGCCGCCGTCCGGCCGCACGACGCGGAACTCGCCGTCGATCGGCTTGGCGTCCACCAGGCAGTCCGTCACCATCGCGGTGAGTCCCGGCCGGTCCTGCTCGAGGACGACGGTGGGCAGTTCGTCCAGGGTGAGGGCGGGGCCGTCCGGGTCTAGGCCCAGGATCCGGTACAGCTCCGAGGACCAGGTGGCCTCGTCCGTCAGCAGGTTCCACTCCGCGCTGCCGACGCGGCTGAGGAGCGAGCCGTCCGCGGCATCCGCCGGTCCGGAGCGGTCGTCCGGTGGCGCGGGCTCGGCCGGGGCGGGCGGCGGGCCGTCCCGTAACTGGGCCAAGTGGGCGTCGATGTCGTCCAGTTGGTGGAGCGCGAGGTCGCACAGGGCGCGCTGCCAGCGTTCCCGGGGGTCCGCGGCGTCGCTCCGCGCGTCCCGCCGCACGGCGTCCACGTCGCCCTTGAGCCGCCGCGTCTGCGTGATCAGCGCCTCGACCGAGCCGCGTCCGGACGGCTGGGCGGCCGGGCGGCCCGCGGAGACTGGGGACGGCATGACGCACTCCGAAACGGGGGGGTGGGTACGGCGGGACCGGCGGGGGACCGTGACGACTCTTGCACAGCCCGCGACGCTCTGTAAGGGATTTGGCAACACACGATACGGTGGTGCTTCGGGCATATGCCAGAGTCTTCCCGGGGTGATCCGGGGGTACGAACGACGTAGCCGGACGTGCCGCCAAGTCGTAGGCGCAGTACACGAGTTGGTGCGTCCGGGCCCGCTCCGCCCGGGCGTTCAGGCGTACGTTCGACGCATGTCTGTGCCATGGTGCGGCGGAGCGGCCGGTACCTGCCCAACTCTGACCGGAATTCGCGGCATGCGAAAGGTGCCCGCGCACTCCTTATGAGCATGGACATCACCATCGAACAACCCACTCTGGCCAGGCTGATCAGTGCCGGGGCCCGGGAGGTCCCGGTGCAGGCGACGCTGCGCTACACCGGGGGCGACCCCCTGGCCGTGTTCCTGGACTTCCCGGCCGAGGCGGCCCTGCACGGCGAGGAGGTCACCTGGACGTTCGCGCGGTCCCTGCTCGACCAGGGACTGCGGGCCCCGGCCGGGCACGGGGACGTGCAGATATGGCCGTACGGACGCACGCGGACGGTACTGGAGTTCCATTCGCCGCAGGGCATGGCGCTGCTGCTGTTCCGCACCGCGACGCTGGGCCGCTTCCTGGTGCGCACGTACGAAGCGGTGCCCTGCGGCCAGGAGGACGTGTCGGCGGTGGTGGAGCGCGGACTGAGCGCCCTGTTCGGCGGGGTGTGAGCGGGCGGGAGCCCGGCGGGGCGCCGGGGTCAGCGGCCGGCCGCGGCGTACAGCCGCGGGCGCGGGGCGAGGTCCACCGTCGTCCGGACGCCGCTCTCCAGCGCGCGGAGGCCCGCCTCGGCGACGGCGGAGGCCGCGTACCCGTCCCAGGCGTCCGGGCCGGTGACCTCGCCCCGCCGGGTCGCGTCGACCCACGCCCGCACCTCCCGGTCGTAGGCGTCGGCGAAGCGGACGAGATGGTCGCGCGCCACCTCCTCGCCGGTCCGGCCCGCCGTGGTGACCACCATGGTGTGCCCGTCGCCGATCCGCGCGCCGCCCCGCTCGCACACGGCCTCGCAGCGCACCTGGTAGCCGAAGCCGCAGTTCACGAAGGACTCCACGTCGACCAGCGCGCCGCCCGCGGTCTCGAACAGCACGAACTGCGGGTCGAGCAGGCCGTCGGGGGCGCCCGCGGACGGCGCGGGGCGCAGCACGGTGACCGCCGTCAGCTCCTGCCCGAGCAGCCGGCGGGCCGTGTCGATCTCGTGCGAGACGGAACTGCTGATCAGCATGGCGCTGGTGAAGTCGCGGGGCGAGGGGACGTTGCGGTGGGTGCGGTGCAGCATCAGGGGCCGGCCCGGACCGCCCCCGTCGAGCAGGGTCTTCAGCCGCCGGTACTCGGCGTCGAAGCGGCGCATGAAGCCGACCTGGACCAGCCGGCGGCCGAGCCGCGCCTCCGCCTCCACGACCCGCAGCGCACCGGCGGGGTCCGGCACCATGGGCTTCTCGCACAGGACGGGCAGGCCCCGGCGGAATGCCGCGAGGAGCGCCTCCTCGTGGGCGGGCCGGGGGAGGCGACCAGGACCGCCGCGACGCCGGGCGCGTCGAGCGCGGCGGGGGGATCGGTGTGCACGAGGACGCCGTCGAGCCCGGCCGCCGCCTCCTTCGCGCGCTCGACGTCGGGGTCGGCCACGGCGGCCACCCGGGCGCCGCTCACCACCTGGCCGAGGCGCCGTATGTGGTCGGCGCCCATGTGCCCGGCACCCAGTACCGCCACACCCAGCTGATCACCCACGGCCGTGCTCCCGCCCGGTGACGATCACGCCGTAGCGTACGCCGCCGGGGGAGGCCGAGCCCCGGGTGCCCGCCTCGGCACCGCGGGCCGGCTCCGGGCCCGGACCCGGAGCCTGGTCACGGTCAGTAGCGCAGCACCCCGGCGATGCCGTCCGCGTCGCCCAGCGCGCCGTCGGGCACGAAGCGCACCTCGGCGCCGGTCTCCAGGCACTGCTCGACGATCTCGTCCACGATGTCGTCGCGGGCGTCCAGGTCGCCGGGGTCGGCCGGTACGAGGTGCTCGCCGAAGTCGCGCACGGTGGCCCGGAAGTTCTCCTCCACCGCCAGCAGCCGCACCCGGCCCTCGCGCGCGTTCTGCCACAGCTCGTCCAGCCCGGCCGCGAAGGTGCGGTGACCGCGCGCCGAGGTCAGCTCCCCGACCACGGCCGTGGTGTCCTTGCGGGACTCGGCCTCCAGCACGGGCCGCAGCGCCTGCCAGACCGCCTCGGGACCGGCGTGGGCGAGTCCGCCGTGCGGGACCTGGACGGCGGTCCTGGCCGCGGTGCCGGCCTCGTCCAGCAGGGACAGCGCGGCCTGTTCACCGGTCACGTACAGGGGCCGGGGATGGTCGCGCAGGACCGTGCTCAGCATGGTGTCCGCCTCGCGCAGGAACTGGCGGGTGCCCTCGTCGCGGAAGGTGCTCGGCTGGTCGCCGACCCGCATCTGGCGCTCCGCGTCGAAGTTCTCCTGTCTGCGCTCCAGCGGGAACCCGCCCGCACGGTCCTCCACCACGCGGTCGTCGCCGCCGCTCCACAGGGTGACCCGGTCCGCGGAGACGGACAGCACCCAGAACGGCCGCTCCGCGGCCTGCGCGGCGACCAGGTTGCGGGTGAGGAAGGTGTCCGACAGGACCACTCGCTCGGGGACGGTCCGGGCCAGGGACCACACCTGGTGCTCACCCGGCGCGGCGAAGATCACCAGGCCGTCCTCGGCGTGCGTCAGGTCCACCTCGGCCAGCGCCCGGTCGAGTTGGGCGGCGACCTCGGTACGCCGCTCGCGGGTGACGGCGGGGTCGGCTTCCAGGCGTCTGCGCGCCTCGGTGACCACGTTGCGCAGCCGGACCGGATCCTGGCCGTTTCCCCGTTCCCGACGGTGCGTCGGGGTCAGTACGGAGACCGCCGGGTAAGGGCGCGGGCGCCGCAGTTCGGCGAGGGTCGCGGGACTCAGTGCGTGCTCCATGACAGAACGATAGGGCGGAATCACCACTACGGCATTCGGGGTAATCCGGACCTCTCGTCCCGGCCGCCGCGCTCCCCTGCCGGACGGTGCTCCGCGCCGCGAGGTGCGGGCTGGTCCGGCCGTATCCGCCCTGGCCGGCAGGAGGGCGCGCCGACCGTCGGGTCCGGCGGGTGCCGGCCCGCGTGCCGGTCGGGCGCGAAGTCCGCGGGCGGCCGGGTGCGAGGGCTGCGGGTCGGCCGAATGGGGGACCGGGGACCGGTCGGCCGGTCGGCCGGTCGTGAGGGCTGGGAGCGTGACGCGGCCGGGGTGCGGGGCGCGGGCCCCGGGGGCCCACGGGCCGGGGCGTCCCGGGTGCGCGCACTCGGGCCGTCGGCCACCTCCCCCAGGCTGGCGTGTGCCTGGCGGGCGGGGCGCTCGCGTGCCGTCGCCGCGTACGCGCCGCGAGGTGGCGGCCGGGCCGGCCCGCGCGCCCGGCGCGTTTCGGATCGCGGTGCCGTGGGACACGGTCCGCTTGGCGAAGTTTTTGCCCGTGACCGGTTCCCGCCGCCGGTGCCGCGGTGGCGGGCCGCTCCACGGCTTTCGCCGAGGCAAAACACGGCCGAAACCGTGGGGCGTACGGCCCTTCCGGGGCACCGCCGCGTTGACTCGGCCGGGTGCCTGGCGGACGCTCGACATATAGGTGCTCGATACAACTGGTTTGCGGCCGGTCGTCCGCCCATCGGGAAACCGCAGGTGGGCGGGGGACCCGTCGGCAGCCGGAGGCGGGAGGCAGCGCATGTGCGGCATCACCGGATGGGTCTCCTTCGACCGCGATCTCTCGGCCGAGACCACCGCCCTGCACGCGATGACCGAGACGATGGCCTGCCGGGGCCCGGACGACCGCGGCACCTGGACCGAGGGCCCCGCGGCCCTCGGCCACCGCCGGCTCGCGATCATCGACCTCCCCGGCGGCCGGCAGCCGATGTCCGTGGCCACCCCCGAGGGCAGCATCGCCCTGGTCTACTCGGGCGAGGCGTACAACTTCACCGAACTGCGCCGGGAACTGACCGACCGCGGTCACCGGTTCACCACCGACTCGGACACCGAGGTCGTGCTGCACGGCTACCTGGAGTGGGGTGACGCGGTCGCCGAGCGGCTCAACGGCATGTACGCGTTCGCCGTCTGGGACGGCCGGCACGGCAAGCTGGTGATGATCCGCGACCGCATGGGCATCAAGCCGTTCTACTACCACCCGACCCCCGACGGCGTCCTGTTCGGTTCCGAACCCAAGGCGATCCTCGCCAACCCCTTGGTCCGGCCCCGCGTCACCCGGGACGGCCTGCGCGAGCTGTTCGTCATGATCAAGACTCCGGGGCACGCCATCTGGGACGGCATGCGCGAGGTGGAGCCCGGCACCGTCGTCACCGTCGACCGCACCGGCCTGTCCAGCCGTGTGTACTGGCGGCTGGAGACCCGCCCGCACACCGACGACCGCGACACCACGATCGCCACCGTGCGCTCGCTCCTCGACGACATCGTGCGCCGCCAGCTCGTCGCCGACGTGCCGCGCTGCACCCTGCTCTCCGGCGGGCTCGACTCCTCCGCGATGACCGCGATCGCCGCCCGCCAACTCGCCGAACAGGGCGAGCGGGTGCGCAGCTTCGCCGTCGACTTCGCCGACCAGGCCGAGCACTTCGTCGCCGACGAGCTGCGCGGCACCCCCGACACGCCCTTCGTGCACGACGTGGCCCGGCTCGCGCACACCGACCACCAGGACATCGTGCTCGACTCCGAAGCGCTCGCCGACCCCGCCGTACGCGACCGGGTTATCCGGGCCCGGGACCTGCCCTCCGGCCTCGGCGACATGGACGCCTCGCTGCTGCTGCTCTTCCGTGCCATCCGGGAGAAGTCGACGGTGGCACTCTCCGGCGAGTCCGCCGACGAGGTGTTCGGCGGCTACCTCCAGTTCTTCGACGAGGAGGCGCGCCGCGCCGACACCTTCCCCTGGCTGACGACCATGGGCCGGCACTTCGGCGAGGACGCCGGCGTGCTGCGCGCCGACGTCGCCAAGTCCCTCGACCTGGCGGGCTACGTCGCCGAGGGGTACCGCGCCGCCGTCGCCGGCATCGAACGGCTGGACGGCGAGAGCGACTTCGAGTTCCGGATGCGGCAGATCAGCCACCTGCACCTGACCCGCTTCGTGCGCATGCTGCTCGACCGCAAGGACCGGATGAGCATGGCCGTCGGCCTGGAGGTCCGGGTGCCGTTCTGCGACCACCGGCTGGTCGAGTACGTCTACAACACGCCCTGGGCCCTGAAGTCCTTCGACGGCCGGGAGAAGAGCCTGCTCAGGGAGGCGACGGCGGACGTCCTGCCGCGGTCGGTGTACGACCGGGTGAAGAGCCCGTACCCGTCCACGCAGGACCCGCGGTACGCCCTTGCCCTTCAGGCGCAGGTCAAGGAGGTGCTCACGCGGCCCGACCACCCCGTCTTCGAACTGGTCGACCGGGACCGGGTCCGGGCGGCCGCCGAACGCGCCGAGCCGGTCAGTACGCAGGCGGCCCGGCGCGACCTGGAACGGACCCTGGACCTGGCCCGGTGGCTGGACCTGTACGCGCCCGAGCTGGCGCTCGGCTGAACCGCCCCGCCCGGCCCGGGTGTCAGCCGAGGCCGGCGGCCCGGTCCGCGGCCGCCGCCGACGGCTGCCACCTGGTGGTCACCGGCTCCCAGACGGACACCTGCCGTCCGGTGCCGAGCTGCCGGGCGGTGAAGGAGCGGCCCCAGTGCGTGGTCGAGGCCGCCACCGTGACCGCGCCGACCCGGCGGGCCTCGGGGTCGGCCGGGTCGGCGATGGTCCGGACGTCGGCGTGGGCGGTGCCGCCCGCCGCCAGCCGGTGGGTGCCCGTGCCCTGCGGTACGGGCAGCGCGGCCCCGTCCAGGTTCCCGAAGGTCACCGTGGGCGCGCGGTCGACGGTACAGGCGTGGGCGCCGCGGTTGGTGACGGAGACCCGCAGCACCGTGGGGTCGCCGGCCGCGGCTTTCGCCCGCATCGTGAGCGCCTGCTCGGCGCAGCGGGCGGTGCGGGCCTGGCCGGTGGCGGCCTGCCCCTGCGACGCGGTCAGCAGCAGGGCCGCCGCGGCGGCCGAGGCGGTGGGTACGGCGATGGCGGCGCGGAAACGCATGAGGGTGTCCCCCTGTCGAGGTCGCGTACGGTTACGGCTGCGTCGGGGCGCCTGCCCGATGCGACGGGCGGCACGCCTGGGAGGTTGCCCTGTTTCGCGGCTGTCATCCGGTTCGCGCCACTTGGATCACCGGTGCGCGGCGCGGTGCACGCCGCGGGGCGGCCGGCCGGCGGGACCGCGGCACCGGTCCGCGCCGTGGGGCGGAAACGCGGCGGGACGGTCATCCGGCGCCGTCCGGGGCGAGGCCCGCACGGTCCGTGTCCGCCGGGCAGGAGCTGCCGTTCGGCGGCAGCGAGCCGTAGAGCAGGAAGTCGTCGACCTTGCGGTGCACGCACCTGGACGAGGTGTAACCGGTGTGGCCCTCACCCCTGTTGTCGAGCACCACCGCCGACGGGCCGAGCCGGGCGGCGGTCTCGACGGTCCACCGGTAGGGGGTCGCCGGGTCGCCGCGCGTGCCCACGAGGAGCATCTTCGCCGAGTGCACGTCCTTCACCCGGTCGCGGATGAAGTCGGTGCCCCGGGGCCGGCCGTAGCAACTCGGCAACTGGGTGAGCCGGTAGCGGCCGAAGACCGGTGACGCCCGGTCGTACGCGGCCCGCAGGTCCTTCAGGTCCCCGGACAGCCGTGCCGCGTCGGGCCGGTCCGGGTCGTCCGCGCAGTTGATCGCCATCAGGGCGGCCGGCAGGTTGTCCGACGGGACGTCCTCGGCGTCGACCAGCCCGCCGTCCGTCCGGTGCCGGCCGCGGGGCAGACCGACGCCGCCCGTGGCGAAGGCCAGGGCGCGCCGGGCGTCACCGTCCTCGACGAGCGAGCCGAGCGCGCGTGCCAGCGAGGGCCACAGCTCCCTGCCGTACAGGGCCTGCCCGATCGCGCCCACCAGGTCCTGACCGGTGAACGAGCCGCCGAGGCCTGTGGGCAGCGGGTGCTCGTCGAGCGCGCGCACCAGCCGTACGACCTCGTCCCCGGCCGCGCGCCGGTCCTGCCCGAACGGGCAGCCGAGGTCGGTCGTACACCAGTCCAGGAAGTCGTCCAGCGCCGCCTGCTGCCCCTCGGCGCCCGCCAGCCCCTGCTCGGCCGTGGACTCGGTCAGGGTGTCCACGCCGTCGAGGACGACCCGCCCGACCTTGCCCGGGAACTGCGCCGCGTACACCGCCCCGAGCCGGGTGCCGTAGGAGAAGCCCAGGTAGTTCAGCTTGTCGTCGCCGAGCGCCTGGCGGATGACGTCCATGTCGCGGGAGGCGTTGACGGTGCCGATGTGGGGCAGCACCGGGCCGGAGTGGCGGGCGCACTGGTCCGCGGCCCGGCGGAACTGCCGGAGCAGTTCCTGCGGGTGGCCGAGGTCGGCGTGCGCCTGTGTGCCCGTGGCCCCGGCGTCGTCGCCCTCACCGCAGGTCACGGGGGAGGAGCGGCCGACGCCGCGCGGGTCGAAGGTGACCACGTCGTAGCTTTTGGTCAGGTCCATGAAGCGTCTGCCCTCGGCGGCCAGCCCGGGTATGCCGGCGCCGCCCGGGCCGCCGAAGTTCAGCAGGACCGAACCCCGGGACGGGCCGGTGGCACGGTAGCGGGCCAGTGCGAGGTCGAGGGTGCCCGCGCCCGGCCGCGCGTAGTCGAGCGGGACGGTGACCTTCGCGCACTGGAGGTCCTCCGGCATGTCCGGCCCCGCGCAGGCACCCCAGACCGGCTGCTGCCGGTAGAAGCGGGACAGCTCCGGCTGCGGCCGGTCGGCGGCGGCTGCGGGCAGCCCGGCGCCGAGCAGGGCCAGGGCCAGGGCCGACACACCCGCGCAGCGCCGCACGGCGGACCGCGTGGACAGCATGGTCAGCATCGATCGCCTCCCGGGACGCCCGCCGTGGACCGGGGACGGCGCCCTCGGCTCACCATAAGCGGCCTCCGGACGGCCCGCCCGCGGGCGAGCGGCCCGGCACCGCCTGCCGTACCATCCGCCGCCGGAACCATGGTGATCATCCGACGACTTCACAGTCAGTTCGACCCCGATGCGCTCGATGGGGTGAAGGCCCGACAGGCCATAACTCTCACGGTTCGCCCGCGTTCTACGTGTGGCGGGCACATGCTCGCGACGAAGTGAGGAAGGCAGGGAACCTATGAGACGGGCTACCCGAAACGGTGTGATCGCCGTCGCCGCGGCGTCCGGCGCGATGGTCGTGGCGCTCCCGGTGTCCGCCGCCTTCGCGGCCGACGGGGCCGGTGCCGAGGGAGTGGCGGCCGGCTCGCCCGGAGTGGCCTCCGGCAACACCGTCCAGGTCCCGGTGCACGTGCCGGTGAACGTCTGCGGCAACACCGTGGACGTCGTCGGACTGCTCAACCCGGCCATGGGCAACGCCTGCGCCAACACCGGCGGGGCCGGGGCGGAGGCCGCGGCGCAGAACGGCGGACCGTCCGCGCAGAGCGGCGCCCACGCCCACGGCAGCGCGGTGGGCTCGCCCGGGGTGCTCTCGGGCAACACCGTCCAGGCCCCGGTGCACGTGCCGGTGAACGTCACCGGGAACAGCGTCAACGTGGTGGGCGTCGGAAACCCGGTCTTCGGCAACCAGTCGGTCAACGGGCCGCGGGACCACCCGCGCGTGCCGCCGCGCACCCCGGTGACGGAGCCCCGCGCCCCGAAGCCCCCGGAGCACCCCCGTTCCCACCCGCGACCCCGGCCCCAAGCCGTACACCCGGCCACGGCGACACTCGCCCACACCGGGGCCGGCCTCACGGCCCCCGCCCTCGCCGGCAGCGCGGCGCTGCTGCTCACGGGCGCGGTGCTGTACCGCCGCGTCCGCCCGGGCCGCACCTACTGACCCGGCCCCGCCCGGCCCCACCGGACCGTCACCCGGAGGGGCCGGGCCACCGGGCGGGGATGCCATTCCACGGGGGTCGTCACTCCGTCGTCCCGGCGGTCCCGTCGGCACGATTCCCGCCTGGCGCATCGTCCGGCACGACGGCCCCACCGGCGACCCCCGCCCGGCGCATCGCCCGGCCTGCCGGCGCCCGGCCGACCCGCCGTACGACGGACCGGCGCCGACACCTCGTACCCCGCGCAGGCGCCGAGCGGGTGCACAGCCACCGGCCCGGCCAGGAGAACCTCCCGGACTGGGCCACGGGCGCCGGGGAGATGGCCCGCGCAGGATTCTCCGGCGTGGAGGACTGCCTGCCGCCTCCTTGCGGCCACCCCCGTCGCGAGCCGCCCGCCTGGCCACGCACGCCCGTTCCGGCGGCGGAACCGTGTGTGCGGGGCGGGCGGTCGGTCGGCACGAAGGTGTGCTGAACTCACCTGGCCGGGAACGGACTTCGCGGTACTCCTGCGGCCTTACGGGCTTCGCACGGCCCCCGTCGATCCGCGAGGATGCCGCAGGGGCCGTGCGACGGCACGACGGCACGACGGCACGACCCCGAGTGAAGCCGACGGAAACGGAGCGCACCGATGACCCCTGCTGCCCCCCACGACCTGGTCGTCACCCGGGCCACCCTCGCCGACTGGCCGGTGATCAGCGGATGGGCGGCGGCGGAGGGCTGGAACCCCGGGCTGTCCGACGGGCCCGCGTTCTTCGCCGAGGACCCCGACGGGTTCTTCCTCGGCCGGATCGGCGGAGAACCCGTCTCGGCCGTCTCGGTCGTCAACCACGGCTCCCACTTCGCCTTCCTGGGCTGCTACCTCGTCCGCCCCGACCTGCGCGGCCACGGGCACGGCCTCACCACCTGGAAGGCCGGCCTGGCCCACGCCGGGAGCCGGACCGTCGGCCTGGACGGCGTCGTCGCCCAGCAGGACAACTACCGCCAGTCCGGCTTCCGGCTCGCCCACCGCACCGTCCGGTTCACCGGCGCCGCCCCCGCGACCGGGAAACCCGCCGGTGTCCGGCCGGCCGGGCCCGCCGATCTGACCGCGCTCACCGCCTACGACAGCGCCTGCCACCCCGCCGACCGCCCCCGGTTCCTCGCCGAGTGGCTCACCGGACCCGGCCACCGCGCCGTCGTCCGCGAGGACGGCGGGCGCGTGACCGGCTACGGCGTGATCCGCCCCGGACACGACACCCTGCGCATCGGCCCCCTCTTCGCGGACACCGCCGAGGACGCCCGGGCCCTCTTCGCCGCGCTCACCGCCGACGTGGCCGGCCGCGAGATCGCGATCGACGTGCCCGAGCCGAACGAGGCCGCGACCGCCATCGCCGAGGCGGCGGGCCTGCGGCCCTCGTTCGAGACCGCCCGCATGTACACCGGCCCGGTGCGCGCGTACGCCCGGGAACGGGTCTTCGGCGTCACCACGCTGGAGCTCGGCTGACGCTCAGGCCCGGTCGGCACGCCCCGCGTAGCAGCGGCGGAACAGTTCCCGCACCTCGTCCGCAAGGTCCGGTACCGGTCCGGCCACGGCCACACCCGGGGCGACCTCCCGTACGGGCAGCGTGCGCACGGGCGGGGCGGGCACGCCCCACTCGGCCAGCCAGCCGGTGAGCTGCTCCGAGGAGGCGGCGTACGCGATCCGGCCGAGCCCCACCCAGGCGTGCGCCGCCGCGCACATCGGGCAGTGCTCGCCGGAGGTGTAGACGGTGGCCGCCGCCCGCTCCTCGGGTGTGAGGTGCCCGGCCGACCAGCGGGCCAGCTCGAACTCGGGGTGCCGGGTGTGGTCCCCGTCCGCCACCCGGTTCCGGTCCTCCGCCAGCACCGTGCCGTCCCCCGAGACGAGCACGGACCCGAAGGGCTCGTCCCCGGCGTCCAGTGCCTCCTGCGCCAGTTCCACACAGCGCCGCAGATACCGCAGCTCGTCGTCCCGTACCATCGGTCCACCTCCGCGCTTCATGATCTCCGGCCGGGCAGGTTACGGCCACCGGGCCCCACTCGGCCAGCGGATTTGCCCCTGAGGCAACGGCGTGCCGCCGGCCCGGGTCCAGGGGGGTCGCGGCCCGCCGGGCTGCCGCGGCGCTGACCGCTCCCGGACCCGCACCGCCGCTCGTCCGGCAACCGCGGCCGGCATCCGCGACCGCCGTGACCCGAGGGGTGCCGACGCCGCCGCCCGGACCGCCTGGCCCCGGCCGGCCCCACCGGACGCGGCCGTAATCCCCTTGGCCCGCGTGGCCGGCCGTGCTGGAGTGGAGCCATGGATCACGCGACCGTCCTCGCCCTGTACGACCGCGAGATGCGCGAAGGCGCCCGCCCCGACGGCCCCGGCGCCCGGGTCGAGCGGGCCGGTGCCGTGGTGCGCCAGGTCGCGGACCCACCGGGCTGGAACGGGGTGCTCTGGTCCGCCCTGGACGCGCGGGACGCGGACCGGGCGATCAAGGAGCAGATCGCCCACTTCACGGGCCTGGGGCGGGAGTTCGAGTGGAAGCTCCACTCCCACGACGAGCCGGGGGACCTCGGCGCCCGGCTGCGCGCCGCCGGTTTCCGGGCCGAGCCGCCGGAGACGCTGATGGTCGCGGAGGCGGCCGGCATCGCGTCCGGCACCGGGCCCCCGCCCGGCGTCCGCCTCGTCCAGGCGGCCGACCCGGCCGGTGTCGACCTCGCCGTGGGCGTGCACGAGACGGTCTTCGGCACCGACGGCACCGCGCTGCGGCACCGGCTGCTCGCCCGCCTGGCGGACGCCCCCGGCACGGTCGTCGCCGTCGTAGCGCTCGCCGGCACCGAACCGGTCGGTGCCGCCCGCGTCGAACTGGTGCCCGGCACCCCGTTCGCCGGGCTGTGGGGCGGCGGCATCGTGCCCGCCTGGCGGGGCCGGGGTGTCTACCGGGCCCTGGTCGCCCATCGCGCCCGGGTCGCCGCCGCCCACGGCCACCGCTACCTCCAGGTGGACGCGCTGCCCACGAGCCGTCCCGTCCTGGAGCGCCTCGGCTTCCACGCGCTCGGCACCACGACGCCCTACCTGTACGGGAACTGACACACGGCGGGAACCGGCGGCCGCGGACCGGGGCGGCGACTCGACGACACGGTGCCCGACGTCGGCCGAACCCCGAGGGGGCGGGCCGCACCGGCCCGCCCCCGCAGCCGTACGGCGGGTCAGGCCGCCGGCACCGTCCGCTCCGGTGTGTTCCAGCCGGAGACCCGCACCCCCGGCGCCCCGCCGTGCAGGTCGGCCGTCCGCCAGGTCGCCGTCAGCGTCACCGACTCGCCCGACCACAGGCTCACCTCGTTGTCCGACCAGCGCACCGGCAGCACGGGCCTGCCGTGGGTGTCCACGAGGTGGACGTCGGTGAGCAGCGCCGGGGTCCTGCCGCGGCCGGCGTGCCGCAGGGTCACCGTCGTCGTGGAGGTGCCGCCCGACGAGCGGGTGACGGCGGCCGCCGACACCGGGGTCCGGGCCATCGAGGCGAGACCCGTGAGGTCGGCGTACCCGGTCGTCGGCGTGTAGTACCAGGTGGTGCCGTTCCAGTCGAGGGTGTCGGGGACGGTGGAGAGCCAGTACACGTTCCGGCTCACCTCCCGGCCGTCCGCGTCCGTCAGCACCAGCCGGAGCAGGTGGGTGCGCGCCGGCCCGGCCACCGAGGACGGCAGGGTGAGCGCCGGGCCGTGGGCGCCGCCGCCCGCGACCGTCATGCCCGTGACGGTCCGGTCGTACCGCCGCGTGCCGTCGGGGTCGAACAGCGTGGCCCGTGCGGTCAGGCCCCGCGCGGGGCCTGACCGGTTGTTCACCACGACGACCGAGCGGTCGTCGTAGGAGTACTGGACGTGCAGCGGCTCGTTGGCCTTCTTGGCGCCGAAGTAGGCGCCGTTCTGGTCCAGGTAGCGGTCCGTGAGCTGCCAGTGCAGGGAGGTCCAGCCGCTGTTGAACATCCAGTGGACCACCCCGGTGGCGGGCCGGTCCCGGTCGGTGGCGTTGCGGCCGTACGCCTCGAACTGGGCGCGCACGTTCTCGTACTGGGCGAGCTGCGCCTTGCGCACGTAGTCGGTGAGGCCCGTCGGGGGACCGTAGCGTGCGGCGAGGGCCCGGTCGTAGATCCGCAGCGTGCCGAAGGTGGCGGACGGCGAGCGGTGGTACTGCCGCGCGTCCGGGTCCTTCCAGAGGGTGTCCAGCTCGGCCGGGGTCATCATGCGGCGCAGCGTGTCGAGGGTGGGGATGCTCGGACCCGCGCTGGTCTCGGAGTTGAAGCCGGTGGCGCCGCCCTCGCGCTTGGCGTACCAGTAGCCGGGCGGCACCCAGTCGTAGGGGCCGGTCATCTTCATGCCGGAGGCGCCGAGCCGCGGCGAGGAGGCGTCGGACGCGGCGGGGAGCACGGGGGCGGGCCAGTCGGCGGCGTCAAGGGCGTCCAGGTAGCCCTTCTCGATCGCCGCGTCGGGGGCGGCGTCGCTGCCGATCAGGAAGGACAGCACGCTCGGGTGGTCGCGCAGCCGGGCGGCCTCGGCGGCCATGGACGCGCGCGCCACGGCGTGGTCGGCGGCGTCCCACTTCTTCCCGGAGCCGCTGGGGTTGACCTCGCCCTCCCACTTGTCGCAGCACTCCCAGCCCGGCATCGTGAGCACGCCGTACCGGTCGGCCAGGTCGAAGAACTCGTCCGGCTCCAGGTGGCCCTCCAGGCGGAGGGTGTTCAGGCCCAGGTCGGCGGCGTACCGCAGGCGGTCCTCGGCGTAGCCGCGGTCCCAGCGCAGGAACTCGTCGGGTGACCAGCCGCCGCCCTTGACCAGCAGCGGGCGGCCGTTGACCTGGTACCGGCGGGCGCCGTCGGAGTTCAGCGGGGCCCGGACGTCGCGGATGCCGAACGTCCGGTGCGCGGTGTCCGAGGTGGCGCCGGCGACCGTGGCGGTGAGGTCGAGGCCGTACAGCGGCTGTCCGCCCATCCCGGCCGGCCACCACACCTTCGGCCCGGTGAGCCGCAGGCCGGGGGTGCCGGCGGGGGAGAAGGCGACGGTCCTCGTCTCGTGGGCGGCCAGCGGCACGGTCGTGCGGAACCGTGTCGCGCCGATGCCGCCGCCGACGGTCGCCGTGACCGGCTTGCCCGTGTCGTTGCGGACCCGGGCCTTCACGGTCAGGTCCGCCGTGGCGAGCGAGGGCACGGCCAGCGCGGTCACCACGTGCGCGTCGTGCAGCGAGACCGGACCGGACCGGCGGACCACCACGTCGCGGACGAGGCCCATGTTCCGGTCGGGCGGCGGCTGGAGCCAGTCGAGCCAGCCCATCGTGAGGTCCCGGTCCGGGTCGTTGGGGTGGATCCGGAAGGCCACGGTGTTCCTGCCCGGCCGGACCAGGGAGGTGATGTCCAGCTCGTGGCGGGTGTATGCGCCCCTGACGTCCGCGGCGGACGCGACCCGCCGCCCGTCGACGTAGACGTCCGCCGCCGACACCACACCGCTGAAGTCGAGGAAGGTGCGCCGGGCGGTGTCCTCCACGGTGAAGTCCGAGCGGTACCACCAGGGCACCTCGAAGTCCTTCCGCGGGATCCGCAGCAGGTTCGTGGAGTGGAACGGGTCGGCGTGGACGCCGTCGGCGAGCAGCGCGGCGAGGACCGTGGACCGCGGGCCCGCCGGGTGCCAGCCGGCCGTCGGGTAGCCGGGGGAGGAGACCGCCGCCGCGGAGTCGCCCACCTCGGCCGTGGAGCGGACGGCGAAGCCGGCCAGCGGGGTGCGCGCGCCCGGGGTGCCGGGGACGCGGGTGGCCTCGGTGACCCCGTCCGGCGCGGCCGGCCGCCGTTCCCCGGTCCAGGCGCCGGAGGTCAGCGTGATGATCAGGCCGAGGACGAGGGCCGTGGTGGTGTACCGGCGGGCGAGGGGGCGAGGGAACACGGGGTCTCCAGCCGCGATACGTTAGGAAACCTTACCAATTCGGTCACGCTAGAGACCGCCGTATGCGGTGTCAACGACCGTGGCCGGGCCGACCTGTCGGTCCGTCAGATTGCGGCCGTCCGGCGCTCGAACACGAGGTCGCGGGCCGTGTCCGGCACGGTGGCCACCGCGCCCGGCGGGACGGCGTCCTCGCCCAGTCGGCCCGGCGCTGTCCGGGGGGCGCGGCGAGGCCGGTGCGCGCACGTGCTCGCGCACCGGCCGCGGCGGCGGGCCGACGCCCTGCCCGGCCCCGCCGCCGAGCACCACGAGGTCCGTGCCGGCCTCGCGCACCGGACCGGCCGCCGCCGTCGAGGCCAGGGCGTTGGAGACCGTGGGCTTCGGCGGGCCCGTGTCCCGGGCCGGTCGGGGGCGCGAGGCGGCGCCGGGACCGCGCAGCCGGTCCGGCGGAGCCGCTCGTCGGCGCCGCGCGGCCGCCGTCGGCTCCGGGGCCGGCCGGGCCGCTCGGTGGCGTCGTTCGCGAGTGTTCCGCCATTCCCGTGCGTCGCCGGCGCATGCTTGACGCCCCTGGTAATGCTCCTTGGCCTGGTCGGCCTTGCCGGCCCCGTCCGGTGCCGCGGAGCGTCGCGTCAGGAGTCCCCATGTCCGCAAGTCCGCCACCCGCGGGTGGTTTCGTCCGCCGCGTCGGCCTGTTCCAGGCCACCGCGATCAACATGAGCCAGATGTGCGGCATCGGCCCGTTCGTCACGATCCCGCTGATGGTCACCGCGTTCGGCGGCCCGCAGGCGGTCGCCGGGTTCGTCGCGGGCGCGGTGCTGGCGCTGTGCGACGGGCTGGTCTGGGCCGAGCTGGGCGCCGCCATGCCCGGCTCCGGCGGCAGCTACGTCTACCTCCGCCAGGCCTTCCAGTACCGCACCGGCCGCCTGATGCCGTTCCTGTTCGTCTGGACGGCGATGCTCTTCATCCCGCTGATCATGTCCACGGGGGTGGTCGGCTTCGTGCAGTACCTGGGTTACCTCGCGCCCGGCCTGGGGCGGACCGCGGGCGACCTGACCGGTCTCGGCGTCATCGCGCTGGTGGTGTTCCTGCTGCGGCGCGGCATCGAGCACATCGCCCGGATCACCGCCGTGATGTGGACGGTGATGATCGCCTCCGTGCTGCTCGTGATCGCCGCCGCGGCCACCGGCTTCAGCCCCCACCGGGCCTTCTCCTACCCGGCGCACGCCTTCGATCCGACGAGCGGCCACTTCTGGCAGGGCTTCGCCGCGGGCCTGACGATCGGCGTCTACGACTACCTCGGCTACAACACCACCGCCTACATGGGTGCCGAGATCAAGGACCCGGGCCGCACCCTCCCGCGCTCCGTCGTCCTCTCGATCCTGGGCATCATGGCGATCTACCTGCTGCTCCAGATCGGCACCCTCGGGGTCGTCGACTGGCACCGGATGACCGACCCGGGGGACATCGCCGCCACCTCGGTGGCCTCGGCGGTGCTGGCGGAGACCTGGGGCGGCGGCTGGGCCGCCACGGTGACGGTGCTGATCCTGGTCACCGCCTTCGCCTCGGTCTTCGCCGGGCTGCTCGGCGGCTCCCGGGTGCCCTGCGACGCCGCCCGCGACGGGGTTTTCTTCCGGCCGTACGGGAGACTGCACCCCCGGCACCGCTTCCCCGTGCTGGGCCTGGCGACCATGGGGGTGATCACCGCCGTGGGCTTCCTGATCGGCCGCCACACCGACCTCGCGACACTGATCCAGCTGCTCACCACGGTGATGGTCCTCGTCCAGGCCCTCGCCCAGATCGTCGCGCTCACCGTCCTGCGCGCCCGCCGGCCGACGATGCCCCGCCCGTACCGCATGTGGCTCTACCCGCTGCCGAGCGTCGTCGCCTTCGCCGGCTGGTGCGTGATCTACGGGTACGCCGACGAGAACTCCCCGGGCCGCCGTCCCGTCGAGTGGTCCCTGGCCTGGCTGGCCCTCGGCTGCGTGGCGTTCCTGGTCTGGGCGCGGCGGGAGCGCGTGTGGCCCTTCGGCGCCAAGGAGGTCAGCGAGGAGTACGGTCCGGCCGCGCCGCTCCTGGAGCCGAGCCGGGGCGGCGGGCTTCCCTGACCTGTGCGCGGCCGTTCGGGGCGGCGTCGGCCGGTCACGCCGTCACCCGGTGGCTCGGTCGGCCCTGTGAGGCTGTGTGCGCCGGCGGTTCGGCCGCCGGGCCGCGGCGGGCGGGAGGCGGGCCGGTCCGCACGGACCGGCCCGCCGTCTCCTGTTTCCCTTCCTCGGTCTCCTCTCGCATGACCTGGGTGCCGCCCCGCGGTCCGGGGCGCGGCCGCTACGACCGGGGGGCGGCCTTGGCCGCCGTGCCAACGCAGACCAGCCCGAGTACCAGCGCCAGGGCGCCGATGACGATGTTGTTGATGATCACGCCCGTGCCGGGCGCGCTGCCCACGATCCACGGAGCGATGATCATCCAGATGCCCAGGGCGCACATGGCCCAGCTCAGGCCGTACATCCGCTCCGGTGCCCGGGTGAAGCCGAGTGCCAGCAGACCGATCGCGATGCCCATGATCAGGTTGTGGACCGCGAGCGAGGGCTGGGCGGCCGAGTAGTGCACGATCCACGGGGAGGCGGCGCAGTACAGGCCGAGCAGGAACACCGGCCCGTCCACGAGCGCCACGTCGCGACCGCCGAGCATGCGGGCGTACCGGTCCCGCATTTCGGAGACATCGGGGTGGCTCGCTATGTCACCCCTGTGCAGGTTGGCCATGAGTCGTCTCCTTCGGCTGAGCGGATCGGACCGCGTCCGGTTTCGGTGCGCGGTGAGCGCCGCACAGTCCAGTTTGCTCTTATTTCACCTTTATGTGTAGAGCGGGGACGCTCCGGTCTGCCGTTCCAGGTCGTGGCGCAACTGGCGCAGGCCCCGGCGCGCGTGGCTCTTGACCGTGCCCAGCGGCCACCCCGTGCGCTCCGCGATCTGGGTCTGCGTCAGGTCCTCGTAGTAGGCCAGGCGCAGCACGCGCTGCTGGGGCGCGGGGAGCCGGGACAGCGCCTGGTGCACGAGGACCCGGTCGAGGACGGCCTCCGGGCGGCCGGGGGACGTCTCCTCCCGGGGCAGGACCGCCCCGGCGGCGGTGACCAGTTCGCCCCGGCGGGTCCGGGCGGAGAGGGCGTCGGCGATCCTGCGGCGGGTGATGCCGGCGATCCATCCGGCCACGGTCCCGCGCTCGGAGCGGTAGCCGCCGCAACCGCGCCAGACGCCGAGGAACACCTGCTGGGTGACGTCCTCCGCCTCCGCGGCGTCGCCCAGCGTGCGCCAGGCCAGGCCGTGCACCATGCGGGACCAGCGGCGGTGGACGGCGGCGAGGCAGGCGTCGTCGCCGGCCGCCAGTTCCCGCATGAGGTACTCGTCGGTGGGCGGCTCCCCCGCGCCGGGCCGGGACGGCGCCCCGCCGGACCGGCTCGCCGGGAGCGCGGCGCGGGTCTCGACGACGGCGGTTGGGTTCGGGCTCATCGCGGCGGCTCCTTCGCTACGGGCGGCTCCGGCCGGGCGGCGCGGATCCCACCGGCGCGGCGGACCCCGTCCCTCGCGGCGGGCCGGCCATCCCCGTCGGGCCCGCCGCTCGGGCGGACCGGGACCCGCCCGGGCGCCTTCCCGGGCCGCCCGGCCGGTGGACCGCTGCCCGCCGGGCCTCGCCCCGGTCCTTCCGATCGTGTGATCCACGGCATCTCGGCGACAACTCGCACCGTTTCTGCGTCGTATTGTCGTTCCATGGACGTGCGCGAAGCTCCCGGGCAGCACCGGCCCGGACCGACCGAACCGGCGTTGACGACCGGTGGGCTGGCCCGCCGGCTGGGCGTCTCGCCCACCACCCTCCGCTCCTGGGACCGCCGTTACGGCATCGGCCCCGCCGCGCGCACCGACGGCCGGCACCGGCGCTGGACCCCCGAGGACGTGACGGTGCTGGAGACGATGTGCCGGCTGACCGCGTCCGGGGTGCCGCCGGCCGAGGCCGCCCGGACCGCGCGGGCGTACCCGGTGACGTGGTCGGACGCGCCCGCGGCGGCGCCCGTGCCGGTCCGCCCGGCGGCCGGACCCGCACCGGTCGGCGGTCCCGCGCCAGCCGGCGGTCCCGCACCGGTCGGCGGCCCGGCACCGGGCGGCCCGGGCGCCCCGTCCCTCGGAGCCGCCCGGCAGGAGGGCCGGGGGCTGGGCCGCGCGGCCGTCCGGCTCGACGCCGTGGCACTGGAGGAGCGGCTGGAGGCCGCCGTGACCCGCTACGGGCTCGTGGTCGCCTGGCAGGAGGTGATGGCGCCGACCCTGCACGCCGTGGGCCGCAAGTGGGCCTCGTCCGAGGACCGGTACGTGGAGGTGGAGCACCTGCTGTCCTGGCACGTGTCCACCGCGCTACGCCGGCACACCCGGCCGCCCGCGCCCGCCGCGGCCCCGGGGGCCCCGCCCGTGCTGCTGGCCTGCGTCCCCGGCGAGCAGCACACCCTGCCGCTGGAGGCGCTCAACGCCGCGCTGAGCCGGCTCGGCGTCCCGGCCCGCATGTTCGGCGCCGCCGTCCCGGCCGACGCGCTCCTCGCGGCGGTACGGCGGCTCGGCCCGGCCGCCGTGGTGCTGTGGTCGCAGGCCCGCTCCACCGCCTGCCTGCCCCTCGCCGAGCACGTCACCGCCGTGGAGTGGGGCGTCAAGGGCGCCCGGGCCAGGCCGCTGATGCTGCTCGGCGGCCCCGGCTGGTCGGGCCGGCCCGCCCCCGGCATGCTCCGCCCGGCCACCCTCGCCGAGGCCGTCGACCTCCTGGCGGCCGCCCACGGCGCCGCGCCGCCCGCCGGGCCCCGCTGACGGCGGGGCCGGTTCAGCCGCGGTCGCGGGCCCGCTTGAAACGGGCCAGCCCCTCGGCCAGGTCGACGACCGGGTCCGGGTACGCGCCGGCCCGCGCCCGGTCCGCCGCTCCGAGCCGCCACGGCTCGTGCACCGCGACCCCGGCGACCTCCGCCAGTTCGGGCACCCAGCGCCGGACGTACGCGCCCTCGGGGTCGTGCCGCCTGCCCTGGGTGACCGGGTTGAGCACCCGGTTGGGGCGGGTGTCGGTGCCGGTGCCCGCGACCCACTGCCAGTTCAGCTGGTTGTTGGCCAGGTCGCCGTCGACGAGCAGTTCCAGGAAGTGCCGGGCCCCGATCCGCCAGTCCACGTACAGCGTCTTGGCCAGGAAGCTCGCCGTGAGCAGGCGGGCCCGGTTGTGCATCCAGCCCTCGTGCAGCAGTTGGCGCATCCCGGCGTCGACCACCGGGTAGCCGGTGCGGCCCGCCCGCCACGCCTCGATGTCGTCCCGGGCCGTGCGTTCGGACCGCCAGCGGTCGTGCTTGGTGCGGTAGTCGGTCCACGCCGCGCCGGGCCGGGCGGCCAGCACCTGCCGGTGGAAGTCCCGCCAGGCGATCTGCCGTACGAACGCCTCCGCCCCCGGGCCGTCCGCCCCGCGCGCCCGGTGGACCAGCTCGACCGGGGACAGCGTGCCGAAGTGCAGGTGCGGCGAGAGCCGGGAGGTCGCGTCACCGGCCAGGTCGTCGTGCCGGTCCTCGTACGCGGCGAGGCCGGAGCGGAGCCACGCGGTGAGCCGCCGCCGGCCCGCCCGCTCGCCGCCCTCCGCCAGCCCCGGCGAGACGCCGGGCAGCCCGGCCCGGGACGGCAGCGCCTCCGACCCGACGCCCGGCGGCACCCGCACCGACCGGGGCGCGTCGAGGACGTCCCGCAGCCGCTGCCCCGACCAGTGCCGGAAGTACGGCGTGAACACGGCGAAGTGGTCCGAGGAGGCCGGGGTCACCACGCCGGGGCCCACCGCGGCCGTGACCGAGTCGTGGACGTACAGCCGCCGTCCGTCGGCCTCCAGCGCGCGCCGCAGCCGCCGCTCCCGCAGGTGGGCGTAGCCGCTCGCGTCGGCCGCCATGTGCACCTCGTCGGCGTCGGCCTCGGCGGCCACCTTGCACACCTCCTCGACGAGGCCGCCGTGGCGCACCACCAGGCGCCCGCCGCGCTCGCGCAGCCCGGCGTCCAGGTCCCGCAGGCAGTCGGCGAGGAACGCCAGCCGGTTGGGCACCGCGAAGCCGGCGGCGTCCACCGCCCGGTCGCGGACGAACAGCGGGACGGCCTGGCGCCGGCCCTCCAGTGCGGCCCGCAGCGGCGGGTGGTCGTGCAGACGCAGGTCGGCGGTGAACAGGACGACCGAGACGGACATGGCGTGGCTCCGGAGCGAGAGGTGCGGACGCTGACCGGTTCCGGCGCGACGGGCGCGGCGGATGCGGGCCGGACGGGTGAGTCGGTCGGGCGGGCGTGCTCCGGCGGGCCGGTGCCGTGGGGAGCCCGCTGCGGGCGGTTCAGGCCCGGCGGGCGCGCGTCCGCCGGGACCGCGGTGCGGTCGGTTCGGGGACCTGCGGCTCAGCCGCCGGACGCGGGTGCCTCCCGGGCCGCCGCCCGGGCGATGTTGCGGGCCATACCGCCGAAGACCACCGCGTGGAAGGGCGACACCGCCCACCAGTACGCGTGGCCGAGCAGCCCGTGCGGGTGGAACAGGGCCCGCTGCCGGTACCGGCTGCGCCCCTCGCCGTCCGGCTCGGCGTACATCTCCAGCCAGGCCAGACCGGGCAGCCGCATCTCCGCCCGCAGCCGAAGCAGCCGGCCGGGCTCGATCTCCTCCACCCGCCAGAAGTCGAGCGAGTCGCCCACCCGCAGCCGCTCCGCGTCCCGGCGGCCCCGGCGCAGGCCGACCCCGCCGGCGAGCCGGTCCAGCCAGCCGCGCAGGCTCCAGGCCAGCGGGAAGGAGTACCAGCCGTGCTCCCCGCCGACCCCCTCGATCACCCGCCACAGCGCGGGCACGGGAGCGTCCACCGTCGTCTCGCGCAGGTCGGTGTACAGGCTGCCGCCCGCCCAGTCGGGGTCGGTCGGCAACGGCTCGCTGGGCGCGCCCGGCACGGACGCGGACGACCAGCGCGTGCTCACCGTCGCCTCCCGCACCCGGCGCAGGGCCAGCCGTACCGCCTGGTCGAAACCGAGCGGGTGGCCCGGCGGATCGGGCAGGTACCGGGCGATGTCGTGCTCCCGGCACACCACCTCGTACCGCAGCGACTCCGTCAGCGGCCGGGCGATGGACGCCGGGACGGGCGTGACGAGCCCCACCCAGTGGCTGGAGAGACCCGGGGTGAGGACCGGCACCGGCACGATCAGCCGCCGGGGGAGGCCCGCCGCGCGCGCGTACCGGGCCATCATGTCCCGGTACGTCAGGATGTCCGGCCCGCCGATGTCGAAGGAGCGGTTGACGTCGTCCGGCAGACCGGCGCTGCCGACGAGGAGGCGCAGTACGTCGCGCACCGCGATGGGCTGGATGCGGGTGCGCACCCAGCTCGGGGTGACCATCACCGGCAGGCGTTCGGTGAGGTACCGCAGCATCTCGAAGGACGCCGAGCCGGAACCGATGATGACGGCGGCCCGCAGCACGGCCGTCGGCACGCCCGAGGCCAGCAGGATGCGGCCGACCTCCGCCCGGGACCTGAGGTGCGGGGAGAGCCGCTCCTCGGGCAGCGCTGCCGGCGCGAGACCGCCGAGGTACACGATGCGCCGCACCCCGGCCGCCTTCGCCTGCTCCCCGAAGACGCGGGCCGCCCGGCGGTCCGTCTCCTCGAAGTCACCGCCGCTGCCGAGCGCGTGCACCAGGTAGTAGGCCACGTCGACGTCCCGCATGGCATCGGCGAGCGAGCCGGCGTCGGTGACGTCGCCCCGCACCACCTCCACGTCCCCGGCCCACGGGTGGTCGCGCAGCTTGCCGGGGGAGCGGGCGAGGCAGCGCACCCGGTGCCCGGCCTCCAGCAGCTCCGGCACCAGCCGGCCGCCGATGTAGCCGGTGGCGCCGGTCACCAGGCAGCGGAGCCCGCCCGCCGAGTCGTCGTGGTTCATCGCAGAACAGGTCCTTCGTGTCGGTGGCCCCCCTCGGGGAGGACTTCCCGCCGGGACGCGCCCCCGGATGCGCTCCTCACCGGAACGGCGGCGGAGCGGGGGCCCGGACGGTGACATGTCTGCGCCGATCGGGGGCAGCAGGATCAGCACAACACGTACATTCCGTCATTCCGTCCGCGTTCCGGGACACAGGAGGTGGCCGCCGCCATGAGTGCGAAGGTGTTGGAGCGTTTTCCCGCCGGGGCCCCGCGCGGGTCGTGGCCTGCCGAGGAGTTCGCGGCGGCCCGGCGTGCCGAGGGGGAACGGGCGACCGTGGTGATGGACCTGGCGTCGGACGCGTTCCTGGTGGTGGTCGAGGGCCAGGAGGAGGACGGCCGCGCCTGAGCCCGGCCGTCGCGTCCCGGAGCGTCACGCGGGCGCCGTACCCGTCCGTGCTCGTGCTCACCCGTGCTGGACGCCGGCCCGACCGGTCGCCGCCCGGGCCGGCCGGGGCACGGCCGCCCGCCCGGAGTGCGCCGACCGCGTGACCGGGGCCGTCGCCTGGGGCCCGCCGGTCCCACCGGTCTCACCCGTGGCGTCCTCCCGTACCGGTCTGTGCCCCGGCCAGCACCCCCAGGTGGGCGGCGCGTGACTCGGCCGTCTGGCCCTGCACCAGCAGGAACAGCGCCTCGCGGGCCAGCCGCTGGGCGCGGCTCGTCAGGGCAAGCGCACGGCCGCCGCCGGCCACCACCGCCGCCGTGGTGGCCGCGCGCAGCACCTCGAACGCCTCCGCGCGCACGCCGAGCCGTACCCGCGCCCACGCGTCGAACGACTCCGGCCCCGCCCCGGCGCCGTCCGGTGCCGGTTCGTCGGCCAAGGCGTACGCCCGGTTGCGGACGTCGGCGAGGCGGGCGCGCAGCGAGTCGGCCGGCTCGCCGTCCAGCAGGGACAGGGCGGCCTCCGCCACGCCGAACACCGCCGGGCCGGTGCCCACCGTCCTGGCCCGGTCGCCCGCGGCCCACCGCTCGTACGGCGCGCGCAGCGCCACCGCCTCCTCGGGCACCCGCAGACCGTCCAGCTCCAGCGACACCGTGCGCGACGCGGTGAGGGCCGCCAGCCGCAGGGGCTCCGACGCCCGCAGCCCCGGCTGCTCGCGGGCCTCCACGAAGGCGAACACCACCTCGCCGGCGTCGGTCGCGCCGGCCAGCAGCAGTACGTCGTTCAGCCCCCAGCCGGTGTACCAGGGGACGGTTCCGTCGAACCGCAGGCCGCCGCCCTCCCGGCTGACCCGGACCGGGCGGCGAGGGTACGACCGCAGGTGCGCGTACGCCACCCCGGCCAGCAGCTCACCGCGGGACAGCGGGCCGAGCAGCCGCTCCCGCACCGGGCCGTCCCCCCGCGCCAGGGTCTGCACCGGCGTGTGGTGCTGGGTCTGCACGAACCAGGTCGCGCAGCACGCCCCGGCCAGGATCTCCGCGGTGACACGCTGCACGGCGGGCGGCGCGCCCGCGCCGCCGTGGTCCGCCGGTGCGGCCACCCCGAGCAGCCCCGACCGCTTCACCGCCTCGATGTGGCTCGCGGGCACGCCTTCCCGGTCGACCCGTTCGGCCTCGGGGGCGAGCAGGTCCGCGGCGAGCCGGCGGGCGGTGGCGACGAGCGGGTGCGGGGTGAGGGTCATACCGCGGATTCTCGCGGTTCTTCCGCCGAGCCGGTGAGCGCCGGTCCGCCCGCGCGGCTTCGGTGTGCGGCGCTCGGGCCCGCCCGGACGGGTCCGCCAGGCGTCCGTAGCCACCCCGCCCGGACGGGTCCGCCAGGCGTCCGTACCCACCCCGCCCGTACCTCCCCACCCGGCCAACTACAATCCTGTAGACGGGGTACTCCCGGACAGCAGACGAGACGGGGTGAGGGACGTCCCCATGACGGACGCCAAGGACGAACGCCGGCCGGCCGGTGAGCTCGAAGCGAGCGTCCTGGCCGCGCTCTGGGCCGCCGCCGAGCCCCAGACCCCCGGCCAGGTCCAGCTGAGCCTCGGCACGGAACTCGCCCGCACCACGGTGACGACCATCCTCACCCGCCTGCACGACAAGGGTGTGGTCGACCGGCGCCGCCAGGGCCGGGGATACGCCTACTTCCCCGTCCGGGAGGTCCAGGACGCCCACGGTCTCACCGCCCGCCGGATGCACACCGAGCTGGACCGGGACAGCGACCGCGAGACGGTTCTGGCCCGCTTCGTCGCCCAGCTCAACCCCGACGACGAGCGCGTCCTGCGGCACCTGCTCGAAACCGACGGCTGATGACCGCGCTCCTCCTGCTCCCCCTGCTGCTGCCGTTCGCGCTGCCGTCCCTGGCCCGCCGGGCCCTGGACCGGCTGACCCCGGTCGTCGCCCTGTGGTCCGTCACCGTCTGCACGGTGCTGCTCGCCGGCTGCTCGGCCACCGCGCTCGGCGTGTTCCTGCTGCTCGGTCTGCTGAAGCTGCCGTTCTTCGCCGCCTTCGGCGAGCTGATCCACCCGCTGCGCACCGCCTCCGACCTCTTCGTGGTCCCGGCCGCCGCCGCGTCGGCCAGTGCGCTCGCCGTGTGCGGGGGGACCCTCGTCCGCTCGGTCGCGGACCAGACCCGCGTCTTCCGCGCGGCCCGCGCGGAGGCTCGGCGCGGGCCCGCCGCCGGTGACCTGTGCGTGGTGGAGTCGCCGCGCCCCGACGCGTACGCCCTGCCGGGCCGCCCGCACCGGGTCGTCGTGACCACCGCGATGCTCCGCGCCCTGGACGGCCCCGAGCGGCGGGTGCTGCTCGCCCACGAGCGCGCGCACAACGCGGGCGGCCATCACTACGCCCTCGCCGCCGCCGAACTCGCGGCCCACTGCCACCCCGCGCTGC
Source organism: Streptomyces sp. NPDC025833 (assembly GCF_055558055.1). NCBI lineage: Bacteria > Bacillati > Actinomycetota > Actinomycetes > Kitasatosporales > Streptomycetaceae > Streptomyces > Streptomyces sp. NPDC025833. Next base: position 21,793 of record NZ_JBVHNF010000015.1, on the reverse strand, counting down.
GCCGGGTCCGCGAGACGATCCGGCTCGCGGCGACCGGCGGCTGGCCGCCCGGGCCGTCGCCCGCGCGGCCCTCGCCGGACGGGACGCCCGCTCCGCGCGCCCCGGCTTCGCGCCCGGGGCGACCACCGGCCCCGTCCCGCAGCGTGTCCAGGCCCTGCTGGCCGCCCCGCGGGCCGCCCGCGCCGGCCGCCCTGCTCCTCGTCGCCTGCGCCGCCCTGTCCTGCGATCACCGGGACGGTGGACGCCCACCACCGCGTCGAGGTCGCGCAGGGCGACGCCGGGCCGTGAGGCGCGAGCGGGCCCGCCCGCGCCGTAAGGGCTGACGGGGGAGGGGCGGCGGAGTATCGCGTCCCCCCGAAACCCGGACCGGACCCCTTTCGCCGCAGGGGAGCGGCGGTGTGCGCGCGCCCCTGTTCCCGAGCCGCCGTCGGCCGCGCGAAAGGCGCGTAAAGGCCTGCCGTCCCCCGCGGGTCCCGCCCGTCCGCACGGCCGGTGCCGCCTTCCGCCCCACCCGTATGTGACGCGCGTAGAACGGGACTGGCGTCCGGAGAGTTTTACGTATAACCTCACCGGCTAACCAGCTCCACCGGAAGGTCGCCATGCGTCGTGTCGCCCTGGTCGCGCTCGTGGTCCACGACTACGACGAGGCCATCCGCTTCTACACCGAGGCCCTCGGGTTCCGTCTCACCGAGGACGTCCCGCGGCCCGACGGCTCCCGCTGGGTCGTCGTCGAGCCCGGCGACGGCCACGGCACCGGTCTGCTCCTGGCCCGCGCCAAGGGCGAGGAGCAGCGGGCCCGGGCCGGCGACCAGACCGGCGGGCGCGTCGGCTTCTTCCTGCACACCGACGACTTCGCCCGCGACCACGCCAGGATGACCGCCGCGGGCGTCACCTTCCTGGAGGAGCCGCGCCACGAGCCGTACGGCACGGTCGCCGTCTTCCAGGACCTGTACGGCAACCGCTGGGACCTGCTGCAGCCCGCCGCCTGACCACTTCCGGACCACCCGTCCCGACCCACCCGCCGAGGAACGCCCTGCCATGACCGCGCCCCGCCGCATCGACACCGAGACCCTCCGCCGGCTCCCCAAGGCCGTCCTGCACGACCACCTCGACGGCGGCCTGCGCCCCGCCACCGTCGTCGAGCTCGCGGCCGCGGTCGGTCACCGGCTGCCCACCACCGACCCCGGCGAACTGGCCGCCTGGTACGTCGAGGCCGCCAACTCGGGTGACCTGGTCCGCTACATCGCCACCTTCGAGCACACCCTCGCCGTCATGCAGACCCGCGAGGGCCTGCTGCGCACCGCCGAGGAGTACGTCCTCGACCTCGCCGCCGACGGCGTCGTCTACGCCGAGGTGCGCTACGCCCCCGAGCTGAACACCAACGGCGGCCTGTCGCCGAGCGAGGTCGTGGCGACCGTGCAGGAGGGCCTGGCCGCCGGCATGGCGAAGGCGGCCGCCGCCGGCACGCCGGTCCAGGTCGGTACCCTGCTGTGCGGCATGCGCATGTTCGACCGGGTCCGCGAGGCCGCCGACCTGGCGGTCGCCTTCCGGGACGCCGGCGTCGTCGGCTTCGACATCGCCGGTGCCGAGGACGGCTTCCCGCCCGCCGACCACCTCGACGCCTTCGAGCACCTGCGCCGCGAGAGCGTGCCGTTCACCATCCACGCCGGCGAGGCGCACGGCCTGCCCAGCATCCACCAGGCGCTCCAGGTGTGCGGGGCCCAGCGCATCGGCCACGGCGTGCGGCTGACCGAGGACATCGTGGACGGCAAGCTCGGCCGTCTCGCCTCCTGGGTGCGCGACCGCCGGATCGCCCTGGAGATGTGCCCCACCTCCAACCTCCAGACCGGCTGCGCCACCTCGATCGCCGAGCACCCGATCACCGCGCTGAAGGACCTCGGCTTCCGGGTCACCCTCAACACCGACAACCGCCTGGTGTCGGGGACGACGATGACCCGGGAGATGTCCCTGCTGGTCGAGGAGGCGGGCTGGGGCGTCGAGGACCTGCGCACGGTCACGGTGAACGCCCTCAAGAGCGCGTTCATCCCGTTCGACGAGCGCAAGGCCCTCATCGAGGACGTCGTCCTGCCGGCCTACGCGGCCGCGCTCTGAACCAGTCCCTTGAGGTAGGCGGCCTGTCCGGCGTGCTGAAGGTCGTCGGACAGGACGCTCACCAGGCGGACCCCCAGTGTGACCGGCGGGTCCCAGCGTTCGTCCACGACCCGTTCGAGGTCCTTGGCGGCCAGTGAGCGCAGGGCTTCCAGGGTCTGCTCGTGGACGGCGTCGTAGTACCGGGTCAGCAGGTCCGCCGACTCCACCCGGACCTTCGCGACCTCCGCCGGACTGTGCCCGTAGCCGGTGTCCTGCCGGGGCAGGTCGAGGCCGAACCGCTTCGCCCAGTCCTGCGCGAGCCACACCTGGTCGAGGCCGAAGGCGTCGGCGACGTGGTCGTCCTGGACGCGGGTGAGGTGCCAGACCAGCCAGGCGACGGAGTTGGCGTCGGGTGCCGGGCGGTGGTGCAGTCCGTCCGGGCCGAGGCCGTCGAGGGCGGCCTGGACTTCTTCCCGGATGCGGCCGAAGCCTTCGATGAGGATGTCCTTGGCATGCATACCGTCCACCATCGCAAACCGGCGCCGCTCACGCGTCCGGAATCCGGCTCCCGAGGGGCCGGCCCACGCCGCCGGCCCGCCCCGGCTCACAGTGTTCCGGGCCGCTGCGGGGGCGGTACCGGGTTCCCGGTCCCGCCCTCCGTCTCCAGCAGCGTGACGAGCGCCCGGGCGGCGGGGCTGGTGGCGCGGTCCGGCGGCAGCAGGGCCACGGTCTCGTACTCCACCGCGGCCGCCGCCTTCAGCGGCAGCGCCGTGAGCGAGGGCCGCTTGTGCCGGAAGTGCCGGGGTACGACGGCGATCCCGAGGTTCTCGTCCACCAGGTCCAGCAGGCTGTGCACGTCGTTCACCTCCAGCGCGACCGTGCGCCGGACCCCGGCCGCGGCGAACGCGGCGTCCGTGGTGCGGCGCGGACCCCAGTCGGGGTGGAAGTCGACGAAGACCTCCCCGGCGAGGTCGCCGGGCCCGAGCACCGCCGGGGCCGAGGCGAGGCGGTGGCTCGGATGGCACAGCACCGTCATCGGCTCGCCGGCCAGCGACACCGATCTGAGCTGGTCGGTGTCGGCCTGGGTGCGGTAGGCGAAGGCCAGGTCGAGACGTCCGGCCGCGACCTCTTCCGCCAGTGCCCCCGACCCCGCCTGCCGCAGGCGGATCTCCACGTCCGGGTGCCGCCCCCGGAACGCCGCGAGCAGCCGGGCCACGTGCACCCCGGCGATGCACTGCTCGGTGCCGAGCGAGAGCGTGCCGCGCAGCACCCCCTGCACCGCGGCGACGGCCTCGTGCGCCGCCCGCACCTGCGCGAGGATCCGTTCGGCCTCCGCCAGCAGCGCCCGCCCGGCCTCGGTGAGCGTCACCCGGCGGGTGGTCCGGACGAACAGCGGCGCCCGCAGTTCGCGCTCCAGCGCGCGGATGGACGCCGACAGCCCCGACTGGGACACCATCAGGCGTTCGGCGGCCCGGGTGAAATGCTGGTCCTCGGCGACCGCGACGAAGTGCTGGAGATGGCGCAGTTCCATGATTCAGAAGCCTATCCGCTGAATTCCATCGGATTCTCCTGTTGGACCACTGTGCGCGGCCGGGGGAAGAGTGGACGGGCAGACCGTGTGCCCACCCCTCTGGAGTCGCGTTGTACACCGCACACCCCGACCGCTACGCCGACATGCCCTACCGGCGCACCGGCCGCAGCGGACTGAAGCTGCCCGCCCTGTCGCTCGGCCTCTGGCACAACTTCGGGCCCGACCGGCCCGTCGACACCCAGCGGGCCATCCTCCGCCGCGCCTTCGACCTCGGCGTGACCCACTTCGACCTGGCGAACAACTACGGCCCGCCGCCCGGCGCCGCCGAGTCCGCGTTCGGCGAGGCGCTGAAGGCGGACTTCACCCGCCACCGCGACGAGCTGGTGATCTCCACCAAGGCCGGCTACCTGATGTGGCCCGGCCCGTACGGCGAATGGGGCTCGCGCAAGTACGTGCTGTCCTCGCTCGACCAGAGCCTCGCCCGGATGGGCCTGGACCACGTCGACATCTTCTACTCGCACCGCCCCGACCCGGACACTCCGCTGGAGGAGACGATGGGCGCCCTGCACTCGGCGGTGCAGCAGGGCAAGGCCCTCTACGTGGGGCTCTCCAACTACTCGGCGGAGCAGACCCGGGAGGCCGCCCGCATCCTCGCCGGCCTCGGCACCCCGCTCCTCATCCACCAGCCGCGCTACTCGATGCTCGACCGGCGCCCCGAGGACGAGGGCCTGCTCGACGCCCTGGACGAACTCCAGGTGGGCTCCATCGTCTACTCGCCGCTGGAGCAGGGCCTGCTCACCGGCCGCTACCTCGACGGCATCCCGGAGGACTCCCGGGCGGCGAGCGACAGCCCGTTCCTGAACTCGGACGCCGTCACCGAGGACCTGGTGGCCCGGCTGCGCGCGCTCGACGAGATCGCCGAGTCCCGCGGCCAGACCCTGGCACAGCTCGCGCTGGCCTGGGTGCTGCGCGGCGGGCGGGTGACGTCCGCCCTGGTCGGAGCGAGCAGCGCGCGGCAGATCGAGGACAGCGTCGCGGCCGTCCGCAACCTGGACTTCGACGCCGGTGAACTGGCCCGGATCGACGCGATCGTCAGGCCGTAGACACGCGCCGGCCCCGGGGACTCCCCGCGTGGTCCCCGGGGCGAGCGCGCGGGCCGGAGCGCCTGACGGCCCGACCCGCCGACGCGGCCGCGGGGGAGCGTCCGGCGCCGCCGGGGGGCCGTGGGGCGCCGGACGGCGCCGGGCCGAAGGCCTACGGACGCCCCCCGCTCCCGACGACCGTCCGGCGGCTTCGGCGGCCGTCCCGTTCCCGTCGGGCGCATGGCGGCCTTGCGGCCACGGGTGACGGCTGCGTACGGCCGGTCCCCGCGGCCGGTCTCGCGTACCGTCGGCCGGGCGACCGGTCGGCCGCACGCCCGGCGGGTGCGGGGACCCGTGCCGGGCGCCCTCACGCTTGCGCGGGCACCCGGTCGAGGAAGCCGAGCACGGAGCGGATGCGGCCGTCCGCGTCCAGCGTGAGCACGTCCGAGCCGGCGACCGGGGCGGACCCGTCGGCCTCGGCGACCAGTTCCCAGGAGAAGCGGGCCGTGTCGTGGTGGCCGTCGACGGAACCGGTGGGCCGGAAGACGAACCCGGGGAACTGCTCGTGGGCGGCGCCGATCACGGCGGCGACGGCCTCGTGTCCGCTGACGTCGACGAGCGGGTCGGTGTACCCGCCGCCCTCGGTCCAGGCGGCGGCCACCGCCTTCGCCAGCTCCTCGGGCCCGGCGGCGTTCCAGGCGTCGAAGTAACGGCGGACGGCGGTCTCGTAACGGTCGGTGCTCTCGGACATGGGTGATCGGCCTCCATCGAGGGGTCGGTGCCTGTCGGGATCCGGGTTCCGGTCCTCGGTGACCCGGTGCGACCACCTTGCCCCGTGCGGCGGCGCCGGTCGATTACCCCCGAGGTCATGGGCCGGAGCGCGGTCTTTCGGCCAGCCGGCCGCCGGAATATGCCAACAGACTGGCCGGAAAAACGTGGTGACAGTGATTCAGCCATGAACATACTCGACTGTGAGGCCTTCACTTCCAGCGAGGTTCCGGTCACGCACCGCACATGAGCCGCACCGAGAGCGAGGCCGGCCGGCGAGCGAACGAGCACGACGGGGAGTGGGCGTCATGCACGACGAATTCCTGTGCCATGTCACCGCGTACGGCACCTGCGGCGGACGGCGCGTCGGAGTCCCCCTCGGCACCTACCGGGCGCCCACCCTGCCCCTCGCCCTGTGGTGGCTGCGCGACCGCGCGAGCTGGATCGCGAACCGCCTCGATCCGCAGCCCGGGACCGGGCACCTCCCGCCCAGGTCGCTCGTCCCGGTCGCGGCCACCGTCCCCGACGTCCCGGCCGTACTGCGCGCCTGGTGCGGCGATCCCGCGCAGCAGGAACGGGTCGCGGACGAGTTGGCCGCCGGCAGACTGGTGCGGATCGCCACCCGTGACGACACCACCGAGTACGAGCTGCTCGCCGAGTCCGTCGACGCGCTGCGCATGCAGCGGACCGTCCCGGGCCTCGCCCTGCCCGTCGCCTGACCGGCGGCCGCGGCCCCACCCCCGGGCGGCGCACACAGGTGGACGAATCGGTAGAATTTCCGGCATGGCTGAGCGGCCGGTCCTACCGACTGCACCCGAGCTCGTCCTGGAGACCGAGACGGGCGCCACGGTGATGACCCCGAGCCACGAGTACCTGGTCGGACGCGACCCGCTGAGCGACATCGTCCTCGACGACGCCCGGGTCTCCTGGCACCACGCCCTGCTGAGCTGCCCCGAGGGCCACTGGACCGTGGAGGACCGGGACAGCGTCAACGGCACGTACGCCGACGGCCGGCGCGTCCGGCGGTGCACGGTCCACCCCGGCAGTGTGATCCGCTTCGGCGATCCCGCCGACGGCCCCCGCGCCGTCCTGGCCGACGCCCCGGAACCGGCCGCGGACCGGCCCGCCGCCGTGTCCCAGCCCGAGCTGACCGGCACCTTCCGCCGGCCCGCGAGCGTCCGCCCGCTGCCCGCGCGGACCGTCCGGATCGGCCGCGCCCCCGACAACGACCTCGTCGTCGACGACCTGCTGGTCTCCCGCGAACACGCCGAGCTGCGCGCCCACGCGGACGGCACCTACGAGATCGCCGACCTCGGCAGCCACAACGGCACCTACCTCAACGGCCTGCCCGTCACCCTCGGCCTCGTCGGGCCCGGCGACATCATCGGCATCGGGCACTCCGCGTTCTGCCTGGTCGGCGACGAACTCCAGGAGTACGTCGACACCGGCGAGGTCCGCCTCGACGTGCAGGACCTCACCGTCACCGCCGACCGCGGCCGGGCGGTCCTGCTGGACAACATCTCCTTCCCGGTGCGGGAGAAGTGCCTGCTCGCGGTGATCGGACCGAGCGGCGCCGGCAAGTCCACGCTGCTCAACGCCCTCACCGGGCAGCGGCCCGCCGACCGCGGCACCGTCCTGTACGACGGCCGTGACCTCTACCGGGACTACCCCGAACTGCGCCAGCGCATCGGTCTCGTCCCGCAGGACGACATCCTGCACCCCCAGCTCACCGTGCGGGCCGCCCTCGCCTACGCCGCCGAGCTGCGCTTCCCCGAGGACACCGCCCCGGCCGAGCGGCGCGCCCGGGCGGCCGAGGTCGTCCACGAGCTGAACCTGGAGGAGTGCGTCGAGCAGACCGTGCACACCCTCTCCGGCGGCCAGCGCAAACGCGTCAGCGTCGCCCTCGAACTGCTCACCAAGCCCTCGCTGCTCTTCCTGGACGAGCCCACCTCCGGCCTCGACCCCGGCATGGACCGCTCGGTGATGCACATGCTGCGCGGCCTCGCCGACGACGGCCACACGGTCGTCGTGGTCACCCACAGCGTGCTCAGCCTCGACGTCTGCGACCGGCTCCTCGTCCTCGCCCCCGGCGGCAAGGTCGCCTACTACGGGCCGCCCGGCGACACCCTCGCCTTCTTCGGCTTCGACGCCTGGCCGGAGGCCTTCGAGGCGTTCGACCGGGACCGCGACCGCGACTGGGCCAGGGAGTACCGGGACTCACCGCTGCACCGGCGCTACGTCACCGAGGCCACCACCCAGCCCCACCACCCCGGCCCGGTCCCCGTCCCCCCGGTGCCGCCGCCCCGCCCGCGCCACTGGGGCGCCCAGGTCGCCACGCTGGTCCACCGCTACACGGCCGTGCTGAGCGCCGACCGCACCTTCATGCTGATCATGGTGGCCTTGCCGTTCGTGATGGGTGCCATGGCCCGCGCCCTGGCGGGCGACACGCTCACCCAGAACACGGCGATGAACGCGCTGCTCATCCTGTGCGTCGGCGCCGTGCTCACCGGCGCCGCCAACGCGGTGCGCGAACTGGTCAAGGAAAGAGCCGTCTACCAGCGGGAACGGGCCGTCGGCCTGCCCAGATCCGGTTACCTGACCTCCAAGGTCGTGGTGCTCGGCACGATCACGGTGGCCCAGGCCGTCGTCCTCACCCTGGTCGCCCTGCTCGGCGTCGACCTCAACGCCCCGGGCGGGCGGGGCGTTTTGCTGCCGCCGCTCGTCGAGATCACGCTGGCCGTGGCCCTGCTCGCGTTCACGGCGATGATGCTCGGCCTGCTGGTCTCCGCCCTGGTGCGCAAGGAGGAGGTGACGATGCCGCTGCTGGTGCTGCTCGCCGTCGTCCAGGTCGTCTTCTGCGGAGCCCTGCTCAGCCTGCACGGGGTGCCCGGCCTGGAACAGTTCTCGTGGCTCGTGCCCTCCCGCTGGGCGCTCGGCGCCATGGCGGGCACCGTCGGACTGTCCCGGATCGCGCCCGGCAAGCAGTCCGCCGACCCCCTGTTCCGGCACGAGACGGGCGTCTGGCTGCTCGACGTGGCCATGCTCGTGGTGCTGGCCGCGTTCTACGGCGTCGTGGTGGCCCGGCTGCTGCGCCGGCAGGAACCCGCCGTGATGCGGCGGTAGCCCGGTCCGTCCTGCTATGCGCCTGCCGCTCGGTCGTGCCGGGGCCGGGACGCCTCCACGGGGCCGGCGCGGCGCACCGGTCCCGCCAGCAGGCCGGTCAGGAAGCCGGCCACCAGCCCCCACAGCGCGCCCAGACCCAGCGCCTGCCACAGCCGGGGCCGCAGGAACACCTCGCCGGACAGCCCGCCGCCCAGGTCGCCGATGCCGAGCAGCGACAGCCCGTAGTGCGCCGAGATCCGGCCCGTCAGGCAGATCATCAGCACCGTCGCGGCCGTCGCCACGGCCAGGCGCACGGCGTGCCGCCACGGCCGGGTCCGGGCCGGCGAGCGGACGGCCGCCCGGAAGGCGACGGCGAGCAGCAGGACGACGTCCACGACCACCAGCCACCACATCCGGCCGTCGTGCTCGGTGAGCGAGCGCAGGTTGACCGCGGAGACGTCCGGGGTCCGCAGGACCGCGTCCAGGACATGGGGCATCGGCAGGCCGAACGGGCCCTGCACGCGGCCGTCCCAGGTCGCCCCCGTACCGATGGTGAAGGCGGGCCAGGCCAGGTTGGGCAGGCCGAGCAGGACCAGCGCGCAGACCGCGGCGACGTGTCCGCGGGTGACGGCCGTGACCACGGCGGCGACGAGCCCGACGACGACGTAGGCCAGCAGCAGCTCGATCATCGCGTGCGCCGCCGGACGCACCGACTCCTGGTGGCACAGCAGCCGTCCCGGCAGCGGCGCGCCCCGCGCGACCAGCAGCGCGAGCACCAGGACGCCCGCCAGCCACAGCAGCCCGAACAGGACCGTCGCGGGCACGTCCGTGGTGAACCCGACCCGGGGCCGGATGCCGAACAGGCCGGTGAGGTCGCTGAGCGTGCCGCTGCCCATGTCCACGGCGAACGTCTGCCGGGCGGCGAAGGCCAGACCGACCAGCACCACCAGCCACGGCACCGCGACACGGCCCGCCCAGCCTGCCAGCTCCCCGGCCGAGGCGACCGCCCGGTGCCTGAGCGGCCGCAGGAACCCGGCACCGATCACCAGGGCGCCGGCGAGCGTCACGGAGAGCGGCAGCACGGTGACGGCGGCCTGCGTCCGGGCGAACACCCCCGCGTCGCCGGAGAGCCGCACACTGCCGCCGATCGCCGCCACCACGGTCGCGGCCACCACCCGGGGGAAGGCGCCGGACGGCAGGTCCGCGGCACCGGCCGCCCACAGCCCCAGCCCCGCCACCAGGACCATCACGGCCAGCCCGGTCAGCACGGCGGCCACGGCCTGGGGCCAGCCGTGGCGGGCGGCGGGCCGCACGAAGTCGGACGGAGGGCTCACCCCTGCCACGCTAGGCACCGGCAGGCCGCCCCGCCCGCCGGGTGGGCCGTCCCCGTGAGTATCGTCACCGTGCGCGCTCGGCGAACGCATTCGGTGGACTGCCGGGCCGGGCCCGGGGTACGAGGACAGGTGCAACAGTGACCGGTGGACCGGGCCTTCCGAGAGAGACAGCATGACCGAGCACCTGGGCGGGGCAGTGATACCGGCTGGTTTCGACGTACCCGTGGAGCCGCTGCGGCGCGCGGCTCACTACACCGGCGCACCCGGATGCATCGCCGAGGCGCGGGCCTTCGCGGCGGAGTTCCTCCAGCAGCTGCGGACCGAATGGTGTGCCGCCGCGGACCGCGGCGCCGACGGGGAACTGCTGCTCATGGTGAGCGAACTGGTGACCAACGCCGACCGGCACAGCAGCGGCCCGTACATCCTGGAGCTGGAGGGCACGGCCACCGAGGTCGCCGTGTCCGTCTACGACAGCAGCACCGCCCTGCCCCGCAGGTTCCCGAAGGATCCCGAGCGCGTCGGGCGGCACGGCCTGGAGATCGTGCACGCCCTCGCCGCGGAGGTCACCGTGGAGCGCGTGCCCGTGGGCAAACGGGTGCGGGCGCTCTTCCCCCTGGGCCGCTGACGGCGCCGGGCCCCACCGCCCGCCGGATCAGGCGCAGCCGAGTTCGCCCAGCATCCCCTGCCGCAGCCGGGTGATGATCCGCTTGATCAGCCGGGAGACGTGCATCTGGGAGCAGCCGAGGCGCTCCCCGATCTCCGCCTGGGTGGCCTCCTCCACGAACCGCAGGTGGATGATCTGCCGGTCGCGGTCGCTCAGCTCCGCCATCAGCGGGGCCAGCGCGTGGAAGTCCTCGACGAGCCGCAGCCCCTCCTCCTCCACTCCGATGAAGTCGGCGAGCACCGCCTCGCCGTCCTCGCCGCCGTCACCCGTGAGCGCGGCGTCCAGGGAGGCGGAGTTGTAGCCGTTGGAGGCGAGCTGGCCCTCGACCACCTCGTGCTCGGTCAGGTTCATCAGCGTGGCCAGCTCGGCGACGGTCGGGTCCCGGTCCAGCCGGCTGGACAGCTCCTCGCGCGCCCTGGCCAGCTCCACCCGCAGCTCCTGGAGGCGGCGCGGCACGTGCACGGCCCAGGTGGAGTCCCGGAAGAAACGCTTGATCTCCCCGACGATGTACGGCAGGGCGAAGGAGGTGAACTCGACCTCGCGCGCCAGCTCGAACCGGTCGATGGCCTTGATCAGGCCGACCATGCCGGTCTGGACGATGTCCTCCATGTCGTCGCCGCGCCCGCGGAACCGTCCGGCCGCGAACCGCACCAGCGACATGTTCATCTCGATGAGCGTGTTGCGCGCGTACTGGAACTCGTGCGTGCCCTCCTCCAGCTCGGCCAGCCGGCGGAAGAACTGCCGGGACAGGGCCCGCGCGTCGCGAGGGGCGACGGATGCCGGGTCCGCGATGCCGGGCAGTGCGTCCCCGCCCGTCGTCCACCCCTGCTCGGTCTGCTCGGCGGCCTCGGTTTCCGGCCGGATCCCGGCGGCGGTTTCCATTCCCTCTCGGCCCTCTCTCACCAAAGTCGCGGTTCGGCGTGTGCCTCTACGGCCTCTCTGCCCGCGCCCCCGTGCGGGACGCGTTCCCGCGCATACCCGCCGTCCGGCGAGTCATGCCACCTCTGTTCAGAACCGTTCACCCGGCGGGTACCCCCGGTGACGTGGCGCATGCGTCCAGGTCACCGGGGTGGCGTAAAACAGCCGTTCGAGGGCGGGGCGCCGGGGGAGTTCCCTCAGGGCGAACGCGGCGGCCCTGCCCGGGTCCGCCGTCGCGCTCCTAGGCTGACGGGATGACCGACCCGGTGAGCGACGAAGCACGAGTGATCCCCCTGCGGCCCGCGACCGCCCGGCCGGCGGCCCCGGAACCCGAATCCGCGCCCAGGGAACCCCTGTGGCGCGATCTGGTCGGCGAGGTGCTGCGCCGCGAGCGCCGGGCGCAGGAGCGCACGCTCAAGGACGTGGCCGACGCGGCCCGCATCTCGCTGCCCTACCTGTCGGAGATCGAACGGGGCCGCAAGGAGGCGTCCTCGGAGGTCCTCGCCGCCGCCGCGCGCGCACTCGGCCTCGGCCTCGGGGACCTGCTGTCGCTGGCGAACGGCGAGCTGACCCGGCGGACGGCCGGACGGCGCCTGCCCGCCGCCGCGCCGCACCGCCCCCACCGGGGGCTCTGCCTGGCCGCCTGACCCGCCCGGCGGATACCGCGGTGCGAGTGGCCGGCTCCCCGCTGGGAGCCGGCCGCCCGCCGTGCGCGCACCCGGAACGGGCGGGGGTTGGGCCGTCCGGTGGGTCAGGTGACCGGACCGATGAGTTTCGCGCCCGGGACCGGTCGACATCCACGACCGTGTTCCACCCGCTGCTCCACGCCCCGGGAGGCGTTCATGACCACCGACGGATTCACCACGTGCCTCTGGTTCGACGGCCGGGCCGAGGAGGCCGCGCACTTCTACGTGTCGGTCTTCGAGAACTCCCGGATCGGGCGCGTCGTCCGGTGGCCCGAGGACGGGCCCGGGTCGGCCGGCTCCGTGCTCACCGTGGACTTCACGGCAAACGGCCAGCGGTTCGTCGCGCTCAACGGCGGCCCGCAATTCTCGTTCAACGAGGCAGTCTCCTTCCAGATCCTCTGCGCCGACCAGCGGGAGATCGACCACTACTGGACGAGGCTCACCGAGGACGGCGGCGAGGGCGGCTCCTGCGGCTGGCTCAAGGACCGGTACGGCGTCTCGTGGCAGGTCGTCTACGCCCCGTTCGTCGACATGGTCGGCGACCCCGACCCGGAGAAGGCCGCGCGCGCCACCCGGGCCATGCTGGGCATGGGCAAGCTGGACGCCGCCGCGCTGGAACAGGCGTACGCCGGCGCGTAGCGGGACGGCACCGGCTCCCGGCCGGTGCCGCCCGCGCCGGGTCAGACCCGGTCGGCCACGATGAGCAGGTACTGGAAACTGCCGTTGCGGTACGCGGACAGGAACGTGTCCTCGATGCCCGTGACCAGGTGGTCCGCCTCCCTGCGCAGGTCCCAGTACGGGATGGCCGCCTCGGTCAGGTCCTCGACGTGGACCGGCACCAGCCGGTTGCGGGCCATCGCGCGGAAGTACTCCGAGCGAGGGTGGATGTCGCAGATGTAGTGCGCGTTGATCAGGGACACCTCGCGGGAGGCGCGCCCGTAGGTGTCGTTGTAGCAGCCGGTGATCACCACGTAGCGCCCGCCCCGGCGCAGCAGCCGGGCGTGCTCGGCGAACAGCAGGTCCAGCTCGACGTACATGGTGGACTCGTTGTTCCAGGACGCCGCGTACGCCCCGGTCTCGAACCCGGTGTCGAGCATGTTGCGGTGGTGGTAGCGGACCTTGTCGTCGATGCCCCGTGCGCGGGCCTGCTCGTTGGCGAAGTCCGCCTGCTTCGTGGAGAGGGTGACGCCGTCGGCGTGGCAGCCGTACCGCAGGTGCGCCACGACGCTGCCGCCACCGCGGCCGCAGCCGGCGTCGAAGACCCGGTCGGCGGGGGAGAGCGGTCCCAGGTGCGAGGCGAGCAGTTCGGCCTGGGCGTGCTCCAGCCGGTGCAGTTCGGCCGTGACGCGCTCGCGGCGCCGTGCGCCGTCCGGTTCGTCGAGCACCGACCGGTCGGCCGCCCCTACCCCGTAGTGGTGGTGGTAGAGGTCGTCGATCCTGCCGAGTTCGAGGTTGACCGGGTTCTCCTCGGCGTTCCAGTAGTCGGCCACGCGGTTCTGGTAGGTGGACTGGGCCGGTACGGAAACGGTGGCGGTACGGGCGGCGGGCACGGTCGTCAACGGTGACTCCTCCTTGCGCGGGTGACGGTGTGTCGTTCCTGGGCGGTGCTGCGGTCACCAGTAGTCGGGCAGGTGGTAGCGGTGGGTGTTGGTGGCGTGCCACTCGTGGTTGCCGGACACCCAGGCGGCGAGCCCCCGGGCGTAGCGCTCCACGAGGGGGGAGGTGCCGGCCAGGAGGGCGGACTCCTCCTCGAACGCCTCCATGATCCGGTTGTGGATCTCGACGGACCTCAGGTAGGCGGTCTTGAGGCCGCAGCGGTCGTTGGCGGCGACCACCTGCGGCAGGTTGAGGTGGGTGGGGTCGCTGGCCAGCTCCTTGGTGAAGGAGTAGAGGTCGTTGACGACGGTCGTCGCGTTGCAGGCCAGGGCCGTGATCCGCTGGATCTCCGGCCGGGCGTAGACCTGCTCGGGCAGTTCGTAGCCGTCCACCGCGTCGACGATCGACAGACAGGGCCGGAAGTTGTTGAACTGCCGCATCACCAGGTACTCCCACACCCGCGGCGTGTGCCGGGTCTCGGCCCAGGCGGCCTCGGCCAGGTAGCCCAGGTGCAGCCGGGCGATGTCGTGCACGAACCGGCCGGTCTGGCTCGGGGTGGCGAACGCGGCGTAGTCGGCCAGGGCGAAGTGGTACGAGCGCAGCGGGCCGTCGGCGCGTACGCCCTGGCGCCACTCCTCCTCCAGTTCCGGGATGCCGTGGTAGGCGTCGATCGCCGACTGGGCCAGGATCAGCCGGCCGCCCAGACCGCTGCGCGCACCGCCCCGGCCCTCGTCCTCCTCGCAGTAGCAGGAGTCGACGACGTTCTCGGCGAGCAGCAGTTTCCCCGCGACGGTCAGGCGCTCCAGATCGAGGGCGCCGGGGTGCTGGAGGACGACGGCCCGGCCGAACCGGAAGCCGGAGAAGTCCCCCTTCCAGGCCTCGGGGAACAGGTCGAGGCCCCGGGCCCAGGTCTCCAGCCGGCGGTCGACCTCCGCGGCCTTCGCAGGGTCGGCGGGTGCGGCCGGGCGGTGGCGCAGCCCGGGGATCGTCCCGGTGCGCCGGTCCCTGCGCAGGCTCCCGGCCACGTCGGGCGGTCCGGGCAGCCGGTAGGCGGGGGTCGGTGCGCTCATGACGTGCCCGGCCGTCACTCGGCGGTCCGGCCGAGCTGGACGTTCTCCAGGATCCCCGCCGCGTCGGGCACCAGGATGGCCAGCGAGTAGTAGGCCGTGACCAGGTACTTGACGATCGAGGCGCCGTCGATGCCCATGAAGCGGACGTTCAGCCCCGGCTGGTGCTCCTCGGGGATGCCGGTCCGGTAGAGCCCGATCACGCCCTGGTCGGCCTCCCCGGTGCGCAGCGCGATGATGCTGCTGGTGTTGTTCCCGGTGACCGGGATCTTGCCGCACGGGTAGATCGGCACGCCCCGCCAGGCGGGTACCTCGTGGCCGCCGACGCTCGCGGTGCCGGGCACCAGGCCCCGCTTGTTGCACTGCCGGAAGAAGGCCGCGATCGCCTTGGGGTGGGCGAGGAAGACCTTCGTACCGCGCCGCATCGCCAGCAGCTCGTCCATGTCGTCCGGGGTCGGCGGTCCGGTGAAGGTGCTGATCCGCTGGCCGTAGTCGACGTTGTGCAGCAGCCCGAACTCCCGGTTGTTGACCAGCTCCCACTCCTGCCGCTCGCGGATCTCCTCGACGGTCAGCCGGAGCTGCTGGGCGGTCTGGTCCATCGGCTCGTTGTAGAGGTCGGCCACCCGGGTGTGCACCCGCAGCACGGTCTGGGTGAGGGAGAGCTCGTACTCGCGCGGGGCGAACTCGTAGTCGACGAAGCCGCCGGGCAGGGTGGGCTCGCCCACGTGGCCCGCCTGGAGGGGCAGCTCCGCCTCGCCCCTGCGGTTCACCGGCCGGCCCTGCCGTTCGGTGTAGGCCGCGAGGTGGGCCGCCAGGGAGGGCACCCGGTCGGTGAACTCCCGCACGGTCTCCCAGGGCAGCGCCAGCAGCACCCCGGCGGTCTCCGCCCGGACGGAGGTCAGCCACAGCGGATCGGACTGGCCGACCGCCTCGTCGCCGAGCTGGTCCCCGCCCGTGACGACGCCGACGACCTCCTCCTCGCCGTACTTCCCGACGGCGTAGCGGGTGAAGCGCCCGTGCGCCACCAGGTACGCCTCGGTGACCGGCTGCCCCGCCTCGAACAGCACCTGGCCCGGGCGCACCTCCCGCTGCCGGAAGCGGGAGGCGAGTTCCCGCAGCACGTCGACGTCGTTGTAACCGCGCAGGACGGGCAGCTCGGTCAGCGTCTCCGGGACCACCCGGACGTCGTCGGCACCGTTCTGCTCGAAGTGCACCCGGCCGCGGCCGGTGCGCAGTTGCCGGCGCCGGTTGACCCGGTAGGTGCCGCCCCGGACGTCCACCCACGGCAGGGTCTTCAGCAGCCAGCGCGAGCTGATGGCCTGCATCTGCGGTTCGGACTTGGTGGTCGTGGCGAGCTGACGGGCCGCCCGGGTGCTCAGGCTGGTGAGCGCGGCGTCTGCCGGGGGTCCGGATTCCGGTTCGTGGACTGCGGAACCGGTGGCGATGTCCGGAGTGGACACGTTCCCTCCTGCGGAGAGGCGGACGGGGGTGGTGTGGAACGGTCGGCGGTGCGCACGGTGCGGGTGCGCTCGGACCAGCCAAACAGGGCGTGTGATCTCCGGGTACAGCGTGAAGGGGGCGGTTTCGATCACCGCGTCGCGTAAACACCGCGATGAGGGTGTCCGACGGAGGGCGCGGGGAGCGCACGCCGGTGTCGCGCCTCCGCGCCCCAGGGCGGCCGGGTTTACGGCGGTCCGGATGCGGCGCGCGGCCCGCGCCCGGGCTGGCTAGCGTGAGGTGGCGGGACGGTCCGGCCGAGCGAGAGGGCGTCGACCATGGCGGTGTCCCCCGAGGGAACGCGCTGCTGGGCCGACGCGATGTTCGGTGACGTCGAGGGAGCCGAGAGATTCTACGGCGAGGTCCTCGGCTGGACGTTCGGACGTTCGGCGAGTCGTCGCCGGAGTACGGCGACCGCACGCAGGCGTACGCGGGCGGCCGGGCCGTCGCGGCCATCGTCCCGCCCGCGCCCGCCCAGGAGGGCCGGTCCCGGCTGTACTTCGCCTCGCCGGACGCCGCGGCCACCGCGCGGCGGATCCGGCAGAACGGCGGCGAGGTGCCGATGGAGCCGATGCGGGTCGCCGACCTCGCCACGATGTGCCTGGCCCGGGCGCTCGGCGGGGTCGTGTGCGGGGTGTGACAGGCGGGCGTCCACGAGGGCTTCGAGGCGACGGCCACCCCGGGCGCCTACTGCTGGGCCGAGGTGTTCACCCGCGAGCCCGATCTCGTTCGCGCCGGGCTCCTCGCGTCGGCGGCCGCACTGGCGTGACCCACGCCTCTCACGGCCCCGCACAAGGCTCCGGGCGTGCCCGGTGCCGCAGATGCGAGGTTCCCCCGTTCGGCCCATGCTGGAGCTCTGCTTCTGTGCAGCGGCGACGCTTTCCCACCACTCGGTCAGGAGGCATCGTGATCGCCCTTGCCCTGTTGGTGCCGGTGACACTGGCACTGATGATGTTTGCCCTGGACCTCTTCGAGAACCGCTTGTTCCCCCCACCGCCGGAGCACCGAACCGAAGAGGATTCCGCTTCCGCAGAGAAGTGAAAGCCGGACCGCCTGGCGCGCCCGGGCAAGTCCGTGGAGGGCGCTGAGGCCAGGGTTCGCCCTGTGGGGTCACCCGTCCCTGGCTTTTTGCAGCTCGGGACTGTGCTCGGTGGCATGCGACGGGACGGTCTGGTCGGGAGCGGCGGCTGCTCAGTTGCCGAGGGCGTGGTCGAGGGTGTCGTGGCAGTCGATGACGGTGTCGACCCCGACGAGTTGCAGGACGCGCTTCACCGGGTCTGCCGGGCTGGCCAGGCGCAGCCAGCCGCCGGCCCCGCTCAGGGTGCGGTGGGCGGCGATGAGGATGTTGATGCCGCTGGAGTCCATGAACGGGACCTGGTGCAGGTCCAGCACGACGTGGGGGGTGCCGGCGACGTTCAGGGCCTGGCGGAGGGTGTCGCCGGTGTGGTGGTCGATCTCCCCGGCCACGGTCAGCACATGGGTGCCGTCGGGGGCGGTGGCGGCCACGACTGACAGCCCGGCCGTCCGCCCGGTGTTCTTGTCGTCCGCCACGTGTCTCTCAGCCATGTCGGTGATCCTGGCACAACCGGATTCCCCTCCGGATCACCGCCCTGCTTTTTCCGGGTGATGCCCCGGTGTGACGCAACCGATGCGGGCGGATCAGGCGTCAGCTGGTCGTGACGGGGTAAACGGATGCGGGATGAACGGACAGTGAAGGCGGCCACCATGGAGACCGTGCCCGTGGGCGAAGACGACATCGCCCCCTACGAGCGGTCTCCGCAGACCTCGGTCGCCCTGGCCGGGGGCGGCGGCGACATCGCCCGGGCCCGCGACCTGGCCGCCGGCTTCCTCACCCGCGTCCAGGCCGAGCACGGCCTGCCCGTCTCCGAGCGCGCCGTCGAGCTGACCCGGCTGGTGGTCAGCGAGCTGGTCACCAACGTCCGCAAGTACGCTCCGGGACCGGTGCTGCTGGATCTGCGGATCCTCGGCGACATGGTCGAGGTCGTGGTGTGGGACTCCAGCCCGCACCTGCCCGTCGCCCGGGCCGCGGACGCCGGCCGTATCGGGCAGCACGGCCTGGAGATCGTCATGGCCGTCGTCCAGCACTTCGACGTACAACGCGCGACGGCCGGCAAACGCATCACCACCCGCATCGCCCTCCTCGACGACCCCGACGGCGCCGTATCCGGACGCCCGCTCCGGTAGACGGCCGGAGGACGGTGGCTTGACCGCGGGCACGGGCGGCAAACCGGGCCGCCGTCACCGCCGGCCATCCCGAGTGCCGTCAAGATGCCTGCTCTGCGGGCCATCGCCGACCGGCCTGGAACCCGAGACCATCGAGGTCCTGGCCGCCGACCGTGCAGCCTCCTGGCCGCCGGTGAGCACCTGACACCCGATTGCGGAGGCTGGACGTCCGCCCGGGGCCCAGCTCGACCGGCGCGACGACGCCGGCCGCGCGTCTCGGCGCGCGGTTCGGCACTCCGGCGGGTGATGTTGGAGGAGGCGGGAACATCTGCCGGGCGGCCCGTGTTGTGCAGGGCGTGGTTGTGGAGGGGACAGTGTCCCCGGGCCTCACCTATCGCCTGCAGGGACGATCGTCCGGCTGAAGCCCTGCAGTGCCTTTCGCCGCGTAGGCGACCGCCCTCCACGACCACGTGCCCGTCCGCGGCCCCGGCCGGCTTCCCAGCCGGCCGGGGCCGCGCCGCGCGCACCGGCCGGCTGCCGCATGGCGCGCCCTAGGGCTGCGTCCGGCCGTCGGGCCTCCGGTGCGCGCCGTAATGACTTTGTCGTATTCGGAGGGCGTCACCTGGTGAATTTTTGACGTGTACAGGAGGATCTCGGGTTCGGTGCAACAATCCCGAAGGACGGAGTACTGATGATCACGAAGGCTCTACGCAAGGCGGCCGCCTCAGGTGTCTGCGCTCTCGTGGCCGCCTCCGCTGTCGCTGTCGCGGCTCCCGAGGCCAGTGCGGCAACCAGCGTGCACTGCTCGAGTGGTAACACGTTGACCCTCGCTGCCGGGCTGCCTCCCGCCCCCACTGTCATGACGAGTCGCAGTGCGTGTCCCGGCTACACCAACAGTGGAAGCCCATACACCTTCGACTTCGACGTCCTCGGCGTTCTGACCCCCGAACCCCTCGGCCAGCCCCGCATCCTCCTCTGGTACAACGTGAGAGCGACCTGCGGCACCATCAGCGAAGACAGCGCAGGCAAGTTGACCCTGGGCTCCTGCACCTACAGCACTTTGTGACGGTGACGGCCCGGCGCCCTCGGGGAGCCGCCCGGCATTCCGCTCGGTCTCGGACAGACGGCAGCGGCCGGCTGCTGGTCGAACCGGGGTGCCGGGCCAGTGGCCCGAGATCGCCGTGCAGGGCCGGCGCAAGCCGTGGCCGGCGTAGCCCCCGTGTGGTCCCCGTGGAGGAAACCGTCAGGGGCGTCGGGGGAAGCCGCAGCCGTCTCGGGCCCTTCGTCGCGGGCCTGGAGGGAAGGAAGGGGGGATGGACGATTTCGAGGTGGACCAGGTGGTTCAGCGGGCCCTGGACCGGCTGACACTCCTGGCGGAGACCACCACCGCCATGACCAGCACGCTCGATTCCTATGCTGCCGTCCGCCGGGTGTGCCGCATCCTGGTGCCGCAACTGGCCGACTGGTGTGCGGTCGACCTGCTCGACGACGACGGCCGACCCCGCAGGATCAGCGTCGTCCACCGCAATCCGAACATACTGCCGGTCGGCGGTCTGACCGGCCTGCTGCCCGACGTCCCCGAAGAACCGGTCGGCCCACTCGCACGCGCGCTCGCCGGCGCAGGCCCCCTGCTGGTGACCGAAGCCGACATCCCCAGCCCCGACAAGGCTGCCGACCCGTTGCACGCCCGTCAGCTCGAACTGTTCGACCAGCTCGGCACCCACACCGCCGTGGTCGCCCCCGTACGCGCCCGCCGGCAAGTCCTCGGCGCCCTGACCATCGCCCGCTCCGCCGACCGCAACCCACTCACCCACGACGACCTCGCCATGGTGGAGGACCTGACCCACCGCATCGCCCTGGGCGTGGACAACGCCCGGCTGCACCGCGAGACCCAGCACATCGCCGAACGCCTCCAGCGCTCCCTGCTGCCCACCCTTCCCCAGACCGGTCCGCTGCGGATGGCCGCGCGCTACGCACCCGCCGCCACGACCGCAGAAGTCGGCGGCGACTGGTACGACAGCTTCCTCCTGCCCGACGGCAGCACCACCATGATCATGGGGGACGTCACCGGGCATGACCTGCGCGCCGCGATCACCATGAGCCAGCTGCGCAACATGCTCCGCGGGATCGGCTGCGACCGCCAGGAGCCGCCGGGGCAAGTCCTGCACCGCCTCGATCTTGCGCACGACGCCCTCTATCCGCAAGCCACGGCCACCTGTCTGTACGCCCTCCTCGACGAGGACGACCGGGGAGGGTGGACGATCACCTACTCCAGCGCCGGGCACCCACCGCCCCTGCTGGTCACCCATGAAGGCGACACCCGCTACCTCAAAGGCGGCCGCGGCCTCCTGCTCGGCGTCGACCCCACCCTCCCGCGCCATCACGCCACGGAAACCCTGCCCGCCCGCTCCACCGTGCTCATGTACACCGACGGGCTCATCGAACGCCGCGGCGAAGACCTCCAACACGGCCTGACCCGCCTACGACAGCACGCCGCCGCCCTCGCCCGCGAAGACCCCGACACGTTCTGCGACGAACTCCTCGCCGGCATGGGCAGCGACCACACCGACGACATCGCCCTCCTCGTCACACGAACCCCCACCCCCTCACCGCGATCCACGGGAACCCACAACCGGGGAAGGAGCCGCTGACGGGGGGCCATCGGACCGTGTGGTCGACGGCGTCCGGCGCATGTCGGCGAAGAAAGTGCGCTGTTCGGAGGCGGTCAGTTCCGGGCCTGAAGGGGCCGGGCCGCGGCGTGGGCGGGACGGGGAGGGTACTCAAGCGGGTGGCACTGTCCGCCCTGACCGCCACCGCAGCGGCGGTCTCGCTCGCCGCCGTCTCCGTACCGCAGGCCTCCGCGATCGACCGCGTCTCCTGCGGTACGAGGGAGGACTTCGCGAAGGTCTACGGGCACTGGACGAACGTAGACGGCGACTGGGACTCCTGCTGGGCCAACGCCGGGACGATAACGGACGGGGCCTTCGGGGAGTTGCTTCCAGATCGTGGCAATTCAGCCACTCGCCCGAAGGCCCCCACCAGCCGCCCGTTGCGAGCCGTTCCGGCTCGGCGCGGGGTGCCAGCCTGCAGCAGTGCCTGTTCCAGATCCGGCCATGACATCGCGTGGGCTTCGCTGCTGTTCACCAGCTCCGTCCAGCAGTCCGATGAGGCCCCGGATTAGTACTCCAGCAGCGTTTCGCTATCTTGCCTGGTCACAGGCATCGCCGGGAGTGTAGTGGGCTGCTGGAACGTCAGGGGCGGTCTTGCCGGACC
>NZ_JBVHNF010000014.1:87504-279891 GCF_055558055.1 Streptomyces sp. NPDC025833 | reverse complement strand
GCCCCGGCCATGCCCACCCGGCCACGAGCAACCGAAACCACCACTTCACCGCGATCCGACCAGCTCAGCCACGCGAAGCGAAACGGGGAGGCTAGGGCGCAACGGGGACGGGGACGTGCCCGGCTGTCCCGGCCGTGTCCCCGTCCGCGCCTCGCGCACGCGGACGGGGCGCCCCCGGATCCCGGGGGCGCCCGCGCCGGCCGGTGCGCCGCCCCCGCGGGCGGTCCGTCAGCCGAGACCGGCGGACTTCAGCCAGGCCTGGGCGACGTCCAGCGGGTCCTTGTTCTCCGCCTGCACCTGGGTGTCCAGGTCCAGCAGGGTCTGGGTGTCGAGCTTGGCGGACACGGCGTTCAGCGCGGCCACGCCCTTCTCGGACAGCGCGCCCTTGTAGGCGAGCGGCTGGACGTTCTCGAAGCCGAACAGGTTCTCCGGGTCCTGGAGGACGACGAACTTCTCCGTCTTGATGTTCGAGTCCGTGGTGAAGATGTCCGCGACCTGCACCGCGTCCTTCTTCAGCGCCGCCAGCGTGAGCGGGCCGCCCGCGTCGAGCGCCTTGAACGACTTGAACTCCAGGCCGTAGACGGACTTCAGGCCCTCCAGGCCCTGCCGCCGGGCCTGGAACTCCGGGGAGGCGCCGATGACCAGGTCCCCCGCGATGTCCTTCAGGTCGCTGATGGAGGACTTCTCCGTGAGGTGGTACTTCTTCGCGGTCGCCGCGTTGACCGTGACCGAGTCCTTGGACTGGGCCTGCGACGGGTCCAGCAGCGTGAGCTTGGGGTCCAGCTTGGCGGTGACGGCCTTGGTGGTCTCGTCGAGGGTCTTCGGGGCGGCCTTCTGGTCGAGGTAGGCCAGCAGCGCGCCGTTGTACTCGGGCATCACCGAGATGGCGCCGTTCTTGATCAGGCCGTAGGTGGTCTCGCGGCTGCCGATGTTCGGCTTGTACGTGACCTTGATCCCCTTGGCCTTGAGCGCCTCGCCGTAGATGTCGGCGAGCAGGGTGCTCTCGGGGAAGTTGTTGGACCCGACGACGACGCTGTCGCCGCTCGCCTTGCCCTCGGTGAGGGGGTTGCCGGACGTGCCGTCGTCGGAGGAACAGCCCGCCAGCAGCGCCGTCGCCGCCGCGAGGGCGACCACCGCCGCGCTGCGGCTCTTCCGGATGTGCCTGCTGATGTGGGTCGTTGAAGTCACCAGACGATCCAAGCCAGCCGCTTCTCGGTCAGTCAAGTGCAGGAGATCACCAATCGGCTTCGATCTGTGATCACTTGCGTACAGGCAGCAGTCCTCTCCCGTCCGTACGCCCGTGAACGGCGCCGCCGCGGGCCGGGGTCCGGCACCGGTCCGCGGCGGCCCACGGCCTCAGCCGCCGCGCCGGACGCCCGGTGAGACCGTGAGCCGGGCCGCCGCCCAGAACAGGGCCAGGGTGGCGAGGGCCAGGCCGGCGACCAGGGTGGCGCCGCCGACGACCTTCTCGTAGTCCTTCTGGTAGAGGCCGTCGATGATGTACCGGCCGAGGCCGCCGAGGCTGACGTAGGCGGCGATGGTGGCGGTGGAGACGATCTGGATGGCCGCCGTGCGCAGGCCGGAGAGGATCAGCGGCAGTGCGACCGGCACCTCCACCTGGAACAGCACGCGCGCCTCGGGCATCCCCATGCCGCGGGCCGCGTCCACCGGGGAGGGGTCGACGGAGCGGACCGCCTCGTAGGTGGTGACCAGGATCGGCGGTACGGCGAGCACCACCAGCGGGATCATCACCGGCAGCAGGCCGAAGCCGATCCAGAGGAACATCAGCACCAGCAGCCCGAAGCTGGGCAGCGCCCGGCCGGCGGTGGCGAGGAGGGCGAGGGTGTTGCCGCCGCGGCCGTAGTGCCCGGTGAGCAGGCCCACGGGCAGCCCGATCGCCGCGGCGATCAGCAGCGCCTCCAGCGAGTACCGGACGTGCTCGGCGAACCGGGTGGGGATGCCGTCGTAGCCGTGCCAGTGCGCGCTGTCGCTGAAGAAGGCGTGCGCGAAGTCCAGGACGTTCACCGGCGGGCCCCCTTCCGGGGCATCCAGGGGGTGAGGAGCAGGCGTACGAGGACCAGCGCGGCGTCGGCGAGGATGCCCAGCACCGCGATGGTCAGCACCGAGTTCACGGCCAGGGCGGGCCGGTGGTAGGTCTGGGCGTCGTAGAGCATGTTGCCGAGGGCCCCCTGGTTGCCGATCAGCATGCCGACGCTGACCAGGGAGATGCTGGACACGGTCGCGACCCGCAGGCCGGCGATGATGGCCGGCACGGCGATGGGCAACTGGACCTGGAAGTAGCGGCGCACCGCGCCGAAGCCCATGGCCTGGGCCGCGGCCAGGGTCTCCGGCGGCACCGAGCGGACGCCGTCCACGATCGCCGGCACCAGCACCACCAGGCTGTAGAGCGCGAGCGGGATCATGACGGTCGTCTCGCTCTGGCCGAAGTAGTCGATGAGGACGACGAAGAAGGCCAGCGACGGGATGGCGTAGAACACGGTGGTGATGCCGAGGACGGGCGGGTAGATCCAGCGCCACCGCACGCACAGCTGGGCCACCGGCAGCGAGACGAGCAGCCCGGCCAGCACCGGGATCAGCGCCTCGCGCAGATGCAGCCCGACGAGGCCGAGCCAGCTGTGCTGGAGGTCGCTCGGCAGGTCGAAGAAGCCGTTCATCGCCCGGCCTTCGCGTCCGCCTGCTCCGCCACCCGGCCGTGGGCGTCCCGGATCGCCTCGCCGATGACCTGCTGGGAGACGACGCCGACCGCGCGCCCCTGGCCGTCCACCGCGACCGCCCAGCCGGTCGGCGAGAGCACGGCGCCGTCGAGCGCGGTGCGCAGCGAATCGGTGCCGGGCACGAAGGGCCGCCCGTGGTCGAGGAGCCGGTCCCGGTCGACGGCGCCCGCGGTGAACCGGTCCGGTTCGCTCCAGCCGAGCGGTCTGCCGTCGGGGTCGGTGACGAGGAGGTAGGGGGCCGGGGCCGCGGCGGCGATCCGGCTCGCGTCCGCGTCGGCCGGGACCACGGGCGCGGTCTGCAACTCCAGCCCGTCGGCGGGGAAGAAGGACAGCCTGCGGATGCCGCGGTCCGCGCCGAGGAAGTCCTCCACGAAGGAGTCGGCGGGGGCGCTGAGCAGGTCGGCGGGCGGGGCGAACTGGGCGAGCCGCCCGCCGGTGCGCAGCACGGCGACCTTCGTGCCCAGCTTGATCGCCTCGTCGATGTCGTGCGTGACGAAGACGATGGTCTTGCCCAGCTCGTCCTGGATGCGCAGGAGTTCGACCTGGAGTCCCTTGCGCACGACGGGGTCGACGGCGGAGAACGGCTCGTCCATCAGCAGCACCGGCGGGTCGGCGGCGAGTGCGCGGGCCACGCCGACGCGCTGCTGCTGGCCGCCGGATAGCTGGTACGGGTACCGCTTGGCGAGCGCGGAGTCGAGCCCGACCCGTTCCATCAGCTCGGCGGCGCGCTCCCGGGCCTGGCGCTTGGGCGTCCCGAGCAGGCGGGGCACGGTGGCGATGTTGTCGAGGATGGTGCGGTGCTGGAAGAGGCCGGCGTTCTGGATGACGTAGCCCATCGACCGGCGCAGGGTGTTGACGGGCTGCTGCCGGATGTCCCGGCCGTCGAGGAGGATGCTCCCCTCGCTGGGCTCGACCATCCGGTTGATCATCCGCAGCGTCGTCGTCTTGCCGCAGCCGGAGGGCCCGACGAGGACGGTTATCGCGCGGTCCGGTATCTCCAGCGACAGCCGGTCGACCGCGACCGTGCCGTCCGGATACCTCTTGGTGACTGCATCTATCCGTATCAAAACGTCGCGTGCCCTTCGGGTCCGACCGATCCTGGCCTGCTGCGTCGAGAGTCTAGACCGGGAGTGTGTCGGCGCCGTGGAGGCAGCGTCACGCCGCGCGCCCGCCCCTGCGGCCGGGCACCGTGGCCCGCCCCCGACCGCCCGGGGGCCGCGCCGGCGGCACGCACGGGTGGCGTGCGGCCGGAGCGGCCCGTCGGCTCGGTCCTCGGCGGGGGTCGGCCGTCCGCGGGGTCAGCCCTCCGCTGGGGTCAGCCGGAGGGAGACGGAGTTGATGCAGTACCGCTGGTCGGTCGGGGTCGGGTACCCCTCCCCCGCGAACACGTGCCCGAGGTGGGAGCCGCACCGGGCGCACCGCACCTCGGTACGGACCATGCCGTGGGAACGGTCCTCCACCAGCTCCACCGCGTCCGTGTCCTTCGGGTCGAAGAAGGACGGCCAGCCGCAGTGCGACTCGAACTTGGTGGTGGAGGTGAACAGGTCGGCACCGCAGGCGCGGCAGGAGTACACGCCCTCGGTCTTGGTGTCCGTGTACTCACCGGTGTAGGCCGGCTCGGTGGCGGCCTGGCGCAGCACGGCGTACTCGGCCGGGTTCAGCTCCGCGCGCCACTGCTCGTCCGGCTTCTCGACGTCGTACGACATCAGTTCTCAGCCCCTTTACTGCGACAGGCGTTCCAGGATCAGCGGGCCCAGGTCGGTCACGTCGCCCGCGCCCATGGTGAGAACGAGATCACCGGGCTTCGCCATTCCCGCGACGGCCTCCGGGATCTCCGTCCGGTCGGGTACGGCGGTCACGTCGGCGCCGGCCGCGCGCGCGGCCTCGATGATCAGCTCGCTGGTGACGCCCGGGATCGGGTCCTCACGGGCCGGGTAGATGTCCAGGACCACCGAGGCGTCGGCGAGGGCCAGCGCCTGTCCCATCTCCTTGCCCAGCTCCTGGGTGCGGGAGAAGAGGTGCGGCTGGAAGACGACGAGGATGCGGGCGTCACCGGCGGCGGCGCGCATGGCCTCCAGGTCGGCCGTCATCTCGGTGGGGTGGTGGGCGTAGGAGTCGATCACCTGGACGCCCGCGGCCTCGCCCTTGAGCTGGAGGCGGCGCTTGACGCCGGTGTAGGCGGCGAGCGCGGGCGCCAGCTCCGCGGCCGGGATGCCGAGGGCGGCGCCGGCGGTGAGCGCGGCGACCGCGTTGAGCGCGTAGTGCCGGCCGGGCACGGACACCCCGAAGGACAGCTCCCGTCCGTCCAGCACGGCGGTGACCCGGCTGCGCAGCCCCTGCGGGACGATCGACAGGACGCGGACGTCGGCGTCCTCGGCCTCGCCGTAGGTGACCACCCGCACCGCGCTCGACGCGCGCACGCGCCGGGTCAGCTCCCGGGCGCCGTCGTGGTCGGCGGAGACGACCAGGGTGCCGCCCTCGGTGACGCGGTCCACGAACGTCTCGAAGGACTCGTAGATCTCGCCCATGGAGGCGTAATTGGCGTGGTGGTCGAGTTCGACGTTGAGGACGATGGCGACCTCGGGCGCGTACTTGTGGAAGCTGCGGTCCGATTCGTCGGCCTCCGCGACGAAGATCTCGCCTTCGCCGTGCAGCGCGTTGGAGCCGGGCGCGTCCAGGTCGCCGCCGATGGCGTACGACGGCCGCAGGCCCAGCTCGCCCAGGGAGACCGCCAGCATGGAGGTGGTGGTGGTCTTGCCGTGGGTACCGGCCACGGCGATCGGGCGCAGCCCCTCCATCAGCGCGGCGAGCGCGTCCGAGCGGTGCACGACCGGGATGCCCAGCTCGCCGGCGCGGGCCAGCTCCGGGTTGTCCTCGCGGATCGCCGAGGACACCACGACACAGCTCGCGTCGTCGGCGAGGTGCCCGGCGGCGTGCCCGATGTGGACGGTGGCGCCGAGCGCCCGCAGCGCCTCGGCGGTCGCCGAGTCCTTGGCGTCACTGCCGGCGACCCGCGCCCCGCGCTGGGCGAGGATCTTGGCGATACCCGACATCCCGGCGCCGCCGATGCCGATGAAGTGCGGTCGGTCCATGGCGGTAGGAAGGCCGGGTGCCATGCATTTCTCCCAAGATCTCCGGTACGGGGCTGAGCGGCCCCTAGCCTATGCGCTCACCCCCCGCCCTCCTCGCAGGGACCACGAACGGAACGCCGGGGGGTGTGGCCGGGACGGGGACGCCGGGGGCGCGGAGTCGGCGCCCCCGGGTCCGGCCCGATCCGCCGGCCCGATCCGGTGCGCACCGGCCCGCACCGCCCCGGCCCGGGCGTGCCGTCGTCCTCCTCCTACTCCTTGCTGTGTGAGAAGAGCTTCAGTACCGGTACGCCCACCTTGTGCCGGGCCCGGGAGGCCCAGTCGCGGTGGAAGAACTCCTCCACGTAGTGCGGGTCGGTCAGCACGATCACCTCGTCGGCGGCCACCTCGCCCACCAGCGCCTTCAGCGCGTCCAGCGGGTGGTCCTCGATCAGCCGTCCCTCGGCCTCGCTGCCCGCGGCGCGCAGCGCCTGGAGCGAGACGTCGAGGGCCTGCTCCCCCACGGTCCGCGCCTCGGTGCCCTCCGGGGTCTCCCCTTCGCGGACCGCCTCGTCGAGTTCGCCGAGCGCGATGTCGTCGATGGCCCGCAGCAGCCGGTCCGCCTGGTTGCCGCGCGGCTGGAGCAGCACGTGGAAGAAGACGGGTTCCTCACCGTGCAAGGTGGTGACGAACTCCACGTCGGCCGACGTCAGGGCCTTCTCGATCATCAGAACGCTTGTGAACACCAGGCGCCTCTTCTCCTTAGAGGGCCCGGACGGGCCCCTGCGGAAACCATCCTTCCCCGTGATCGCACGGGTACTGCCGGACCGGGTCCGATCACCGGACACCAGAACGGAACGGAATGTTCCGCTCAGCTCAGGACCGACGGTAACGGCCGAACAGGAATCCGTCCTCCTCCAGCAGGGACGCGAGGGAGAACCGGTGCGGAACGGCGACCGACGGCCCCCCGGCGATGCGCTGCGCGCTCCCGGCGGTGAGTGTCGGCGACACGGTCAGGCACAGCTCGTCCAGCACCTCGGCCGCGATCAGCTGCCCGAGCAGCCGGGGTCCGCCCTCGGTGAGCAGCCGCGTGTGGCCGAGGTCGGCGAGGGCCTGGACGGCGCGCGCGGGCTCCACGCCCATGCCCTCCCCCGCGATCACCACCCGGGCGCCGGCCTTCTCGGCGGCGGCGACCCGGTCGGGGGCGGCGGCGGCCCCCGTCAGGACCAGCGTCGGCACCGCGGGCGAGGCGAACAGGGGCAGCGTGAAGTCGAGCTCCAGGCTCGCGGTGACGATCGCGATCGCCGGGACCGGCGCCTGGTCGGCGGCCGCGCGCGCACCGGCGAACTCCGCGCGCACCCGGGCCGGGCGGTACCCCTCCTGCCGTACCGTCTCGGCGCCGACCACGATTACGTCCGCGAGCGCCCGCAGCGTGCCGAAGATCCGCATGTCGGCGGCGCTGGAGATGGGCTGCGAGCGGCCCTCGTGCTGGGCGGCGCCGTCGAGGGAGGAGACCATGTTGGCCCGCAGCCACGGCCGGGGGGCGCCCGGCGCGGGCTCCGGGTAGGCGTAGGCGGCGGCCAGCTCGGCGAGGTCCCACTCCCGGTCCTCGACGGCCGTGGCCCCGGCGCCCCGTCCGGCCTCCGCGGGGGGCTGGGCTGCTGTTTCTTCGGTCACAGGGAAGAGGCGTCGCATCCGTGCAGTGTGACACGGCGCTTAGCATGGAGAACTGTGTCGTCCTCCACCGCCGCCCCCGGATCCGGCTCCGTGCCGGACGCGGGCCCCCTGTCCCTGTGTGCCCGCGAGCCGCACGTCCCCGCGGACCGGCTGGTCGCCGAGATGGTGCCGCCGCCCCGCTTCGACTCGGTCCGCTTCGCCACCTACATCCCGGACCCGAACCAGCCCAGCCAGTCCGAGGCGGTCCGGGTGCTGGACGGCTTCGCGGCCGGGCTCGGCGGCGCGCACGCCGCCGGCGGCGGGAAACGCGGTTTCCTCGGCCTCGGCCGGCCCAAGGCCCCGAAGACCCCGGCCGGTCCCCGGGGCGTCTACCTCGACGGCGGCTACGGCGTCGGCAAGACCCACCTGCTCGCCTCCCTGTGGCACGCCACCCCGGCCGAGCCCTCGCTCAAGGCGTTCGGCACGTTCGTGGAGCTGACCAACCTGGTCGGGGCGCTCGGTTTCCAGCAGACCGTGCAGACGCTCGGCGGCCACCGCCTGCTGTGCATCGACGAGTTCGAACTGGACGACCCGGGCGACACGGTCCTCGTGTCGACGCTGCTCGGCAAGCTGGTCGAGGCGGGTGTGGCGCTCGCCGCCACCTCCAACACCCTGCCCGGCAAGCTGGGCGAGGGCCGCTTCGCCGCCGCCGACTTCCTGCGCGAGATCCAGGGCCTGTCCGCCCACTTCCGCGCCCTGCGCATCGACGGCGAGGACTACCGCCACCGCGGTCTGCCCGAGGCCCCGGCGCCCTTCTCCGACGAGGAGGTCATGAAGACGGCGTTCGCCACCGAGGGCGCCTCCCTGGACGACTTCGCGCACCTGCTGGACCACCTCGCCAAGGTGCACCCGAGCCGGTACGGGGCGCTGACCGACGGGGTGCGGGCGGTGTGCCTGACCGGCGTGCGGCCCGTGCCGGACCAGTCGACGGCGCTGCGGCTGGTGGTCCTCGCCGACCGGCTCTACGACCGCGAGGTCCCGGTCCTGGCCTCGGGGCTGCCGTTCGACCGGCTGTTCAGCGAGGAGATGCTGAACGGCGGCTACCGCAAGAAGTACTTCCGCGCGATATCCCGGCTCACCGCACTGGCCCGCGACGCGAAGGGCCTCGTCGGCGCCTACGGCATGTCGTGAGAGTGCTGCCCGGCAGACCGTCCCGACCGCCGGGACGCCGGGCGTTGCCGGGGGTCGGCAGCGTTGCAGAGCAACGTTTCAGCGGTACGCCGCCCCGCCGAGCCCTCGACCAGTCCGTTTCCCGGCAGGCGCGGCCGCAACACCCCCGCAACGGACGGCCGGTACTGCTCCGCTTGTGAAACGCGGACCGCAACACCTGCGGCCTCATCCATTCTGGTCCCTCGTCCGCAATCAGCCGGACAAAGGACAAGTCCCGCCCTGCCGTGGCGGGTTGGATGAGGGGAGAGCCCGGTGGACCGTCCTCTGCTGTCAATGAGATCGGCCCTGGTCCTTCTGCTGGCGCTGCTCGCCGGCGCGGGGGCGGGCGGGCTGGCGGCCGTAGGCGGGGAAGGCGTGGCGCACAGCCTGCTGGCGGGCCTCGGCGCCACGGGGCTGGCAGTGCCCTTCTTCAACGGCATCATCGCCTCCGAGGACACCGGTGCTCAGCGGCCGGCGTCCGCGGGTGCCCGCACGGCCGAGGGAGAGGGCAATGGGTGAACTGCGGCCGCTGGGCGACGACCTCAACGGCGCCTCGCGCGCACTGGCCATGGCGTTGCGCGAGTTGTTCGAGAGTCTTGAGGTGTCCGTTCGCCGGTACGCCGCCCGGCGCCGGCTCGATCCGGGCGCGGTCTCGCGCTACCTGAACGGCACCCGGTTACCTCCGTGGCACGTCATCAGCGACCTGTTCACCGATGTCGCCGAACATCGCGGGACCGCGGTGACCACCGAGGCCATCGAGCTGGTGCGAGGCCTCTACGGCTCGGCTGTGGACGCCTCCTCGCCGCCCGAACACGCGGTGGAGATCCTGGAGCGGCAACTGGCCGATGCCGACCACGTCTCCAGGCGGTCCAGCGTCCGCGGTGACGTCCTGGGCGACGCGCTCCTGGACCGGACCCAGCGCATCGCCGACCTGGAGACGCGCCTGAACCAGCTGGAGGCCGACCGCCTCGCGGAGCAGAGACGAGCCGACGAGCTCGCGGAGGCGCATCCGGACATCTACGGCCTCGTCCAGGAACGCGACGCGCTCGAACGGGAGGTCGAGCGCCTGGGAGCGGCGCTGCGGGAGGCGCAGGCTCAGCGCGCCGCGGCGGAAGGCCGCTGCGACCTGCTCGAACGGCAGTTGGACGCGGTCGAGAAGGCGCCCACGGCCGTGCTGCCGACGGGACAGCAGAGCATGCCCAGGATCCTCGTCGTCGACGATCAGCCGGACAACCTCCTGGCCATGACCGCGGTCCTGGCCACC
The DNA here is from genome assembly GCF_055558055.1 of Streptomyces sp. NPDC025833. Lineage (NCBI taxonomy): Bacteria > Bacillati > Actinomycetota > Actinomycetes > Kitasatosporales > Streptomycetaceae > Streptomyces > Streptomyces sp. NPDC025833. The sequence continues at coordinate 269,959 of NZ_JBVHNF010000014.1, read as the reverse complement.
CTGGACCAGGAACTCGTCACCGTCTCCTCGGGCCGGGAGGCCCTCAAGGCGCTGCTCGACCACGACGACTTCGCCGTCATCATCATGGACGTACAGATGCCGGAGATGGACGGCTACGAGACCTGCGCGCACATCAAACGCCGTCCGAGGACCCGGGACGTCCCCATCATCTTCCTCACGGCCATGGGCACCGAGTCCGAGCACTCGGCGCGCGGATACGCCGCCGGCGCCGTGGACTACATCAGCAAGCCCTTCGACCCATGGGCCCTGCGCGCCAAGGTCGCGGTGTTCACCTCCATCTACCTGGAGCGACACGGCCAGTAGGACCTCGCGCGGGCGTGGCGCCGCCGGGTCCCGTCCGCGGGGAGGGCGCGGGACCGGGCGGCTCCTCGCGGCCCGGACCGTGACGGATACGGCCGGCCCGGACGGCCCGCCCGACCGGACGTCTACCGGGCCGGCCGGGTGCCGAAACGGGCCGGCGCCCGGCGGTGCGGCGGGTCAGCGCCAGACGGACAGGCGGGCGACGGTCGGGGTGGTGTCACAGAAGTAGCCGAGCGCCTGGCCGCGGGCCACGTAGTCCTTGCCGGCCGCGTCGCAGGCGGCGGCGCTCGGGTACATGCCGACGTAGACCAGCCCGGCGGCTTGGGCGGACGGGGCGAGCAGCAGGGCGGCCGCGGCCAGCAGGCCGGTCAGGCTCAGGGTCGAAATGGGTTTGCGCATGGGTGTGTTGCTGCCTTCCTCATCCGGGGGCAAGCACTCCGGTAGTGATGATCCGGTGTGTGGTGAGCAGCTTCCTGCACGGTTCGGCCGGAGAGCAATGGTCGAGACCAAATCAATTCGGCCGGAAGTCGCCGTCGCGGCACCGGCCGGGCGGTGGTCCGCGGTCCGCCCGCCGGGGGGTGGCCGCCGACGGGAACCGTGGAGGCGGACTTCCGGACGGCGGGTCCGCCGGTGGAGGGCCGGGGCCGGAACACGGTCCCCCGCGGCTCCTCGACCGGCGGGCCGTAGCGGCCGTCCGCACGAGGAGGTGCGCGTCAACCCCCCTTACCCACCCGCACCGACGGCCCCGCGGATCCGGACGGAACCGCCCGGACGCTTTCGCCCGGCCGCCGACAGGCCGGGCGGCCGACCCCCGGCAAGGGCGGGTTCGCGCCACGCCACCCGCTTTTTTCACGCTCTCTTGCGCGCATGCGGCTCCGTCGGCCCTGCAAAGGGCCGCGCGACGCTAACGTGTTTCTTGACCAACAGTTGACCATCGCTTGGTGCGTACGTGACGCGTGAGCACAGTGGAGGGGGGCCCATGTTCCGAGGTAAGACGGCCCGTACCCTGCTCGCCCTCCTCGGCGCGGCCCTGCTCGCGCTCCAGCTCTTCGCTCCCACGGGAACCTTCGCACCCGCGCACACTTTCGGTCAGGCCATGGCCAAGACCGAGACCGGAACCACCCCCTCCGCGCTGTCGTCGCGCGACGGGTCGGAGACGGTACGGGCCCCCGGCCGCACGGGAGCGCCCCTGGGCGTGCCGCACGCCCGCGACCGGCATCGCGGACCGGCCCACCACGGGGCCGGGGGCTCCCCTCTGATATCCGGCCGGGCGGCCGGGGCCGGACCGGCGGAACCCGCCGGCGCCCCGCGCCGCCACGCCCCGAGACCGTCACGGTCCCACACCCCGGCGGCACTTCAGGTCTTCCGCTGCTGAGCGCCGGACCGCTCCCCCGCCTCCCACCCCTCACCGTGCACATCCGACGCGCCGGGCAGGCGCGCCAGGAGGAACCACACGATGCAGCCACTCATCGACCATGCCCGCGCCTTCGGACAGCGCCCCGAGCGGTTCGCCGGGCTCGCCGAGGGCCAGTCACCGCAGGTGCTGTTCATCACCTGCTCCGATTCCCGGGTCGTCCCGGCCCTGATCACGGGCGCCCGCCCCGGCGAGCTGTTCGAGCTGCGCACCGCGGGCAACATCGTCCCGCCCTACGCCTCCGGACACCCCTCCGGAGAGGCCGCCACCATCGAGTACGCCGTGGAGGTGCTCGGCGTGCGCGACGTCGTCGTCTGCGGCCACTCGCACTGCGGCGCCGTCGGCGCGCTGGTGCGCGGCGACGACCTGACCGCCGTACCCGCCGTCCGCGACTGGCTGGCGCACGCCACACCGCGGCCGTCCGGTACGGCGGAGGACCCGGAGGTCGCCGAGGGCGTGCGCAGCCACGTCCTGACCCAGCTGCTGCGGCTGCGCTCGTACCCCTGTGTCGAGCGGCGGCTGGCGGAGGGCCGGCTGGCCCTGCACGCCTGGTACTACGAGGTGCACACGGGTGCCGTACGGGCGCACCGCCCGCGGACCGACACCTTCGAGGCCCTGTGAGCCCGCCGGCGGCCGGCGGTCGCGCCCCCATATCCCGTTTCCCGTACCTGCGGCAGGACTTCGCCGCCTCCCTCGTCGTCTTCCTGGTCGCGCTGCCGCTGTGTGTGGGCGTGGCCGTCGCCTCCGGCGTGCCGGCCGAACTCGGCCTGGTCACCGGCATCGTGGGCGGCCTCGTCACCGGGCTGATGCGCGGCAGCAGCCTCCAGGTGTCGGGGCCGGCCGCCGGCCTGACCGTGCTCGTCTTCGAGGCGGTGGACGAGTTCGGGCTGCCGGCGCTCGGTGTGATCGTCCTCCTCACCGGGCTCCTCCAGGTGGCCATGGGCCTGCTGCGGCTCGGCCGCTACTTCCGGGCCATCTCGATCTCCGTCGTGGAGGGCATGCTGGCCGGCATCGGCCTGGTGATCATCGCCGGGCAGCTCTACCCGGCTCTTGCGGCGCGGGCACCCGGCTCCGGTCCGGCCAAGATCGCCGGACTGCCGGGCGCGTTCCGGGACGCCCTGGGCGACAGCGCCGCCCTGGCCTCGCTCGCGGTGTGCGCGGGCACGGTCGCGGTGCTGCTGCTGTGGCGGCTCGCCCCGGTGAGGGCACGGGCGGTGCCCGGACCGCTCGCCGCGGTCGGGCTCGCCGCGCTGGCCGCGTTCGTGCTGGACCTGCCGGTGGCGATGGTGGAGGTGCGGGGCCTGCTCGGCTCCGTGCAGCCGCCGCCGTTGAGCGCCTTCACCGAGCAGGCCGGCATCGGCCTGCTGGGCACGGTGGCCGCCTTTACCCTGATCGCCTCCGCCGAGTCCCTGTTCAGCGCGGCCGCCGTGGACCGGATGCACTCCGGGCCGCGCACCCGGTACAACCAGGAGCTGATCGCGCAGGGCGCCGGCAACACGGTGTGCGGCCTGCTGGGCGCCCTGCCGATGACCGCGGTGATCGTGCGCAGCGCGGCCAACGTCCAGGCCGGCGCCCGGACGAGGGCCTCCCGGGTGCTGCACGGCGGCTGGCTGCTGCTGTTCGCGGCCCTGCTGCCCGGCGCGCTCGCCCACCTCCCGGTCCCCGCCCTCGCCGGCGTCCTGATCCACGCCGGGGCCAAGCTCGTCCCGGTGCGGGCGCTGGCCGCGCTGTGGCGCGAGCACCGCGGGGAGGCGCTGGTCCTCGCCGCGACGGCCGTCTCCATCGTCGCCGTCGGCATGTTCGAGGGCGTGCTCGTCGGTCTGGCGCTGGCGGTGGTGAAGAGCGCCTGGGAGGCCTCGCACGTGCGGCTGGAGGTCGTGGACCGCGGCGCCGGCCCGATCGAGGCCCACCTGTCGGGCAACGCGACCTTCCTGCGCCTGCCGAAGATGCTGGACGGCCTGGAGTCGCTGCCCCGGGACCGCCCGGTCCGGCTCGACGCGTCGGGGCTGCACCACCTGGACCACGCCTGCCGGACGGCACTGGAGAACTGGGCCGCGCGGCACAGCGCGGCGGGCACGGAGCCGGTGCGGCTGCGCACGGCCGCCTGACCACCCCTCCCGCGGGGCCGGGGCGCCGAGACCTCTCGGAATCCCGGCCCCGCGGGCCTATCGTTACAGATGCGGACATAACGGACCTCTGGACGAGGAGGTCACCATGGTCGAGAACCTACTGGTGGCCGTGGCGGTGGCGGGCTCCGCGGGACTGGTGTACCTGGCGGCGGCCGCGCGCGTGGTCAAGCAGTACGAACGGGGTGTGCTGTTCCGGCTCGGCCGGGTCGCCGGGGACACCCGGCCGCCGGGCTTCAACCTGATCATTCCCTTCGTGGACCGGTTGCAGAAGGTCAACATGCAGATCGTGACGCTGCCGATCCCGGCCCAGGAGGGCATCACCCGCGACAACGTCACCGTCCGGGTGGACGCGGTGGTCTACTTCCGCGTGATCGACGCGGCGAGCGCCCTGCTGAAGGTGGAGGACTACAAGTTCGCGGTGTCGCAGATGGCGCAGACCTCCCTGCGGTCGATCATCGGCAAGAGCGACCTCGACGACCTGCTGTCCAACCGCGAGAAGCTCAACCAGGGCCTGGAGCTGATGATCGACAGCCCGGCCGTGGGCTGGGGCATCCAGGTCGACCGGGTGGAGATCAAGGACGTCTCCCTGCCGGACACGATGAAGCGGTCGATGGCCCGCCAGGCGGAGGCGGACCGCGAGCGCCGGGCCCGGATCATCAACGCCGACGCCGAACTCCAGGCGTCCAGGAAGCTCGCCGAGGCCGCCCAGCAGATGTCGGGCACCCCGGCCGCGCTCCAGCTCCGGCTGCTCCAGACGGTGATGGCGGTGGCGGCCGAGAAGAACTCCACCCTGGTGCTGCCGATCCCGGTGGAACTGCTGCACTTCCTGGAGCGCGGCGCGCAGTCGCCGGAGCCCGACCTGCGGCCGCAGCCCGAGCCGCACACCAACGGCGGTCCGCATCCCGGTTAGCGCACCGGGCACCCGTACGGCAGCAACGCCCGAGCCGGACGGAAGGAGAGCCCGTGCCGAAGCACCCCGCCGGGAAGAAGGACGCGCCACTGGGGGAGCTGCTGCGCCTCCCGCCGGGCGGACGGGTCGATCTCGCCGGGCACGACGCCCGCGCCACGCCCGGCGCCCCGGGCGGCAAGGCGGCGGTCCTGGCGGACACCGAACGCACGGGCCGCCGGCTGGCCCGGCTCCAGGAGCGGCTGTGGGCGGCGGGCACCGCGGGCGACCGCCGCCGGGTCCTGCTCGTCCTCCAGGGCATGGACACCAGCGGCAAGGGCGGCACGGTCAAGCACGTCATCGGCCGGCTCAACCCGTCCGGCTGCCGCGTCCACGCCTTCAAGGCGCCCACCGAGGAAGAGCGGGAGCACGACTTCCTGTGGCGGGTGCGGCGGGCCCTGCCGGGGCCGGGCGAGATCGGCATCTTCGACCGCTCCCACTACGAGGACGTCCTGATCGCCCGGGTCCGCCACCTCGCCCCGCCCGCCGAGATCGGCAGCCGCCACGGTCTGATCGACGACTTCGAACGGGAGCTGGCCGAGGACGGCGTGACCCTCGTCAAGTGCTTCCTGCACATCTCCCCCGAGGAGCAGAAGCGCCGCCTGCTGCGCAGGCTCGACCGGCCCGACAAGCAGTGGAAGTTCACCCCGGGCGACATCGACGACCGGGCCCTGTGGCCCGCCTACCAGGAGGCGTACGAACTCGCCCTGGAGCGCTGCTCCGCCCCGTACGCGCCCTGGTACGTGATCCCGGCGGACCGCAAGTGGTACCGGAACTGGGCCGTCGGCCGGCTGCTGCTGGAGGCGCTGCGGGAGCTGGACCCGCGGTACCCGGAGCCCGGCTTCGACCTGGCGGAGTGCCGCGAGCGGCTGCTGAAGCAGGCGTGAGGCGGAGCGGGGCCGGGCGGCCGCCGCACGTGGGCCCCGCCGGCCTGGGTACCCGGCAGGCATGCCCGAGCACCCGAAGGTCACCGATTCGTACTGGCTGCGGACCGCCCCCGGACCGGCCCACCCGCCCCTGGACACGGACCTCGACGTGGACGTGGCCGTCGTCGGCGCCGGCATCGCCGGGCTGAGCACCGCCCACGAGCTGGCCCGCGCCGGGCTGCGGGTCGCGGTGCTGGAGGCCGGCCGGGTGGCGGCCGGCGTCACCGGCCACACCACCGCGAAGCTGACCGCCCAGCACACCCTCGTCTACGACCGGCTGCGGCGCACCCGGGGCCCACGGGGCGCGCGGCTGTACGCCCGGTCGCAGACGGAGGCGATCGAGCACGCGGCGGCGCTGGTGGCGGAACTGGGCATCGACTGCGAGTGGGAGACCCGGGACGCCTACACCTACGTCCGCGACCGGGACCGGGCCGAGGAGGTCCGGGCGGAGGCGGAGGCCGCGCGGGAGGCGGGGCTGCCCGCGGTGTTCACCACGGAGACCGGCCTGCCGTTCCCGGTGGCGGGCGCGGTACGGGTGACCGGGCAGGCGCAGTTCCACCCGGTCAAGTACCTGCGGGCGCTCACCGCCGACCTGGTCGCGCGCGGCGGGCAGGTGTACGAGGGGACCCGGGTCACCGGTCTGGCCGAGGCCGGGCCGTGCCGGCTGACGACCGCGTCGGGCGCCACGGTGACCGCCCGGGACGTCGTGCTCGCCACCCACTACCCGGTGTTCGACCGGGCGCTGCTGTTCACCCGGCTCTCCCCCCGCCGGGAACTTGTCGTCGCCGGCCCGCTGGGCGACGGCCCCGACCCGTCCGGCATGTACATCACGCCGGAGGAGAACACCCGCTCGGTGCGCACCGCGCCCCTCGGGCCGGACGGGCGGCGGATGCTCGTGGTGACCGGGGAGCACTTCACGCCCGGCACCGGCGATCCGCGGGCCGGCCTCGACCGGCTGGCCGCCTGGGCCGGGACGCACTTCCCCGGGGTGTCCCTGGACCACGCGTGGGCCACCCAGGACAACGAGTCCACCGACACCGTGCCGCTGGTCGGCCCGTTCCACCCCGGCGCCCGGCACACGTACGTCGCGACCGGTTTCGGCGGCTGGGGCCTGAGCGGCGGCATCATGGCCGGGCTGCTGCTGACCGCGCTGATCACCGGCCGGGACAGCGCCTGGCGCGAGCTGTACGACCCGCGGCGGCTGAAGTCGGTGCTGCGCGAGGCGCCTTCGCTGCTGAAGACACAGGCGGAGGTGGCCCGGCACTTCGTCGGCGACCGGCTGCGGCCCCCGGCCTCGGCGGACGACCTGGCGCCCGGCGACGGCGCGCTGGTGCGGTCCGGCACCGACCGGGTCGCCGTGCACCGCGACGAGGAGGGCGTCCTGCACGCCGTGTCCGCCCGCTGCACCCACCTGGGCTGCCTGGTCGCCTTCAACCGGGCCGAACGCGCCTGGGAGTGCCCGTGCCACGGCTCGCGCTTCACTGTCGACGGCGAGGTGATCCAGGGCCCGGCGGTCGAACCGCTGGAGCGGCGCGATCCGGACTGACGGACGGGGCGTGCGGGGGCACGGTCCCCGGTGCGCCGGAGCGGGCGCGCGGTCCCGTCCGGCCGCGGGACGGGAGAGCCGCCGCGCGGGTGAACAGATCACCCCTCTGTCGTTCATATTTACCGATAAGCATATTAATCGCCCTACGGTGTCAGGGTGATCCCAACAGCACGCCGTATCACCGCCGTCTGCGCCGTCTGCGCCCTGGGCGCGGCGCTCACCGCCTGCGGGACCGCCGGCCCCGCCCCCCGGGCCGCCGGGCCCCCCATGCCCCCCTCGCCCTCCGCCACGCCCTCCGCCACGCCGTCCGCCACGCGTCCGCCCGTGCTCACGCCGGGCCCCGGCGGACTCACCCCGGTCTTCGAACACGGCCCGCGCACCCTGGGCAAGACGGTCGCGTTCACCTTCGACGCCGACATGACCGCCGACCAGGGGCCGCGCGCCGCCTCCGGCGAGCACTTCGACAATCCCGGGCTGATCGACGCCCTGCGCACGCTGAAGGTGCCGGCGACCGTCTTCATGACCGGCGCGTGGGCCGACCAGTACCCCGCCGAGGCCCGCGACCTGGGCCGGGACCCGCGGTTCGAGGTGGCCAACCACTCCTGGAGCCACTACGCGTTCACCGCCGACTGCTACGGCCTGCCGACCGTCGACCAGGGCGCCATGCGGGCCGAGGTCCAGCGGGCGTACACCTCGCTCCGGGCCGCCGGGGTGGCGCACCCGATGCCCTACTTCCGCTTCCCCGGCGGCTGCTACGACCAGCGGGCGCTGCGCGAACTCGGCGGGCTCGGGGTGACCGCGGTGCAGTGGGACGTGGTGAGCGGTGACGCGTTCGCCACGGACGCCGACGCGGTGACCCGGCAGGTGCTCGACGGCGTACGGCCCGGCTCGGTGGTGGTCATGCACTGCACCCGCAGCGCCGCGCCGACCACCGAGCGGGTCGTCCGCGCGGTCGTGCCCGAGCTGCGCAAGCGCGGCTACCGGTTCGTGAAGGTCTCCGAGCTGATCGGCGAGACCCGCGGACACGCCTGATCCGGTACCGCCCGTCCTACGCTGGACGCATGAGCGACGAGGACTACTGCACGATCACCGGCGCGGTACCGCCCGCCCGGGCCGATGGCCCGCCCTACGCGGAGTGCGTGCTGTGCCGGGAACCGACGGAGTACCCGGAGTCGTACAAGGGCGTCACGCTCTGCCCCCGGTGCGAGTGGCAGGAGGCGCAGCGCACCGCCTGCTCCGGTTGAGCACCGGCCGGCCGACGGGGACCGACGCCCACATCCGCCCCGCCCGCCGGCCGCTTCCCCCCACCCGCCGGCCGCTTCCCCCCACCCGCCACCCTGGTCTCCCGGGCTCGCGCCGCGGGCCGCGCGTTGATGGGTCCCGCCCCGGCTTCGTAGGCTGGGCTCCCGTGAGCCACGTTCCCGCACCCGCCAGTGACAGCACCGACCAGCCCGGGCACGACCCGCGCGACGAGGCGCCGCAGTTCGTGCTGCCGCTCGTCGTCCGGATCGAGCGGAGCGCGCCGCCCGCCCGCACCGACGCGCTGGAAACGGCCGCACGGGCCGTGCTCCTGCTGCTCGGTGACGAGCGCGCGCACGGCGACGGGGAGTGGGCCGAGGCGGTGCGCGACTGGGAGGACGCCCGCATCCGCAAGGTCGTGCGACGGGCCCGGGGAGCGGAGTGGCGGCGCGCCGGGGCGCTGCCCGGGATCACGGTGACCGGCAAGTCCGCGCAGGTGCGGGTGTTCCCGCCGATCCCGCTGGACGGCTGGCCGAAGGACCTGGCCAGGCTCCAGGTGTCGGGCACCGAGCTGGACGACCCCGAGCCGCCCGCCGCCGCCAACCCCGCGCAGCCCGTGCTGTGGCTCAACCCGGACCTGGGGATGTCGGCCGGCAAGGCGATGGCGCAGGCCGGGCACGGCGCCCAGCTCGCCTGGTGGGCGCTGTCCGGCGAAGAGCGCGCCGCGTGGCGCGACGCCGGTTTCGCCCTCTCCGTGCGCACGGCGGCCCCCGCCGACTGGGCCCGGCTCACCGGCAGCGGTCTGCCGCTGGTGCGGGACGCCGGTTTCACCGAGATCGCCCCGGGCTCCTGCACGGTCGTCGCCGACCACCCGGCGCTGCGCTGACCGTCCCGGGCCCGGTGCGCGAGCGGTGACCGGCGCCCGCGCCGAACCTCAAATGTTGCTCTGAAGGCGCCGCGGCGGGGTTCGGCGCCGTCCGCCGGGGCCATATCCCCCTCACTCGACGCGCGGGACACAGGCCGAGGAGGGGGAGCGCCATGCGGCGACTGGGGACGGGCATCGGCTGGCGGCCGGAGATCGCGGACACCGTGGAGCGTATGCCGGGCATCGACTGGGTGGAGGTCGTGGCGGAGAACGTCTGCCCCGGCCACCTCCCGCAGTCGCTGCTGCGGCTGCGCGAGCGCGGTGTGACGGTGGTCCCGCACGGGGTCTCCCTCGGCCTCGGCGGTGCCGAACGCCCCGACGAGGGGCGGCTGGCGGCCCTCGCCGAGCGGGTGGAGGCGCTCGGGGCCCCGCTGGTCACCGAGCACATCGCCTTCGTCCGGGCCGGCGGCGAACTGACCGCGTCCCCGCGCCTGGAGGCCGGCCACCTGCTGCCGGTGCCGCGCACCCGGGACGCGCTGGACGTGCTCTGCGAGAACGTGCGCATCGCCCAGGACGCGCTGCCGGTGCCGCTGGCGCTGGAGAACATCGCGGCGCTGTTCTCCTGGCCGGGCGAGGAGCTGACCGAGGGGCAGTTCCTGTCCGAGCTGGTCGAACGGACCGGCGTACGCCTGCTGATCGACGTGGCCAACCTGCACACCAACCACGTCAACCAGGGCGAGGACCCGGCCGAGGCGCTGGCCGGGCTGCCCCTGGAGGCCATCGCCTACGTCCATGTCGCGGGCGGCTTCGAGCGGGACGGCGTCTGGCACGACAGCCACGCGCACCCCGTGCCGCGCCCGGTGCTCGACATCCTGACCGGCCTCGCCGCACGGGTCGCACCGCCCGGGGTGCTCCTGGAACGGGACGAGGACTTCCCCGGACCGGCCGAGCTGGCGGGTGAACTGGACGCGATCCGGGCGGCCGTGGCGGCCGGCCGGGCCCGCGCGGCGCGCGGCACGGCGCCGCGCCCCACGGCCCCGGGCGGTACGACGGCGGGGGGCGGCGCCGGCGCGGCGGCCGGGGGCGTCGGTGTGCTCGCCCGGCCGGTGGCGGAGGTACGCGGGCGGCTGGGGGCGGACGTGCGCGGGCGGCTGGGAGTGGCCCAGGCCGCCGTGCTGTCGTCCCTGGTGGCGGGCACCCCGGTGCCGGAGGGGTTCGACCGGGCCCGGATGGCGGTGCAGGCGCGGGCACTCGCGGCGAAGCGGGCGGGCGTGGTGGCCGGGGTGGCCCCCGAGCTCCCGGTGATCCTGGGGGCGGGCTACCGCGGGATGTTCCTGGAGTACGCCCGGCAGCGGCCGATGAGCGGCGGCTACCGGCGGGACGCGCTGGACTTCGCCGGGCACCTGCTGAAGCTGGGACGGCCGGGGGACGCGCGGGCCCGGCGGGAGCTGCGGGAGTGGTGGCTGGACCGCGCGGGCCCGGCGCCCCGGACCCCGGGCCTCGCCGCACGGGCGATGCGGACCGTGCGGGCCGTGCGCCGCCGGGCCTGAGACCGCCCGCCCCGCGAACGGAACGTCACGTACCGCCGACGCTCCGTCCGGATCGTGAACAGGGCATGGCGTCCGGCCGGGCCCCTGGCATACAAACACGTCATGTTCTGGGTGCCACTCCTGCTCCTGGCCTGGGCCTTCGCCGGTACGGCCGGTGCCCGGCTGTGCCTGGCCGCCGTACGCGCGGCGGCCGCGGAGGCGCACGGCGCGCCCGTGGACCGGGAGCACGGTCTGACGCTGTACGAGGCGGCCTTCCTGTCCGGCGGTCCCGCCCGCGTCGCCGAGGTGACCATGGTCTCCATGGCCCGCCAGCGGCGGCTGCTGCTCGCCCACACCGGCTGGGCCACGGTCGTGGACCCCCAGGGGCGCGACGAGATGGAGCGGTCCGTCATAGGGGCGATCGGCCCCGGGGGACAGGCGCGGATCGCGCCGGTACGGGCCCGGGCGGCCGGCGCCGAGGCGGTGCGCCGGCTGGCCGACGGGCTGGTGCGCGCGGGGCTCGCGGTGCCCGAGGACGGCACGGGCGCGACGGTCGGGTCGGCCGTGCGCCAGGTGCGGGCCGCCGCGGCGGCCGTGGCCGTGCTGGGCGTCACCGCGCTGCTGCTGCCCGGCCAGGCCGGGACACCGCGCCTGCTGATGGGCCTCTGGTTCGCCCTGCCCCTCGTCCTGGCGCTGAGCTGCCTGGCCATCGCCCGCTTCGAGGTGCACCCGTACTCGCGCTGGGCCTCCCCCGCCGGGCAGCACCTGCTGAGCACGCTGGCCGGGCAGCCGGCCGGTGACGAGCGGTCGTTCCTCACCTCCGTCGCGGTCCGCGGCATCCGCGCGATCGGCGAGCCGCGGTTGCGCGCCGCCTTCACCCACCGCGACCAGCCCTGGCGGGAGTGAGGACGGCGGCTTCGAGGGGCGCACACGGGGCGATGGCGCCGGTGCCGGCCTTCCCCCGCGGCCGGAGGAAATATCCCTCCTGTCGTCGCCGGGCCGTGGCAGCCGTGCCATCGGCCCCGCGCCCGGGCGGCCGGCATCGGCTTCGGCCCGTGCTCCACCGCGGACGTACCGCGGCCTGCCGGCCCGGTGTTGGTGACAGAGCGGGACGCGGGCACGCACGGCATCGGGGGTGGCCCCGACCGCCGCGTCGACGCGCACCTGGACGCCTACCCGCCGGCGGGCCGCCTCCCGGCGCGGCACGCGTCCTGCGCGCCGCGCCCGGAACCGGTCGCCTCCGGCGCCCCGGCCGGCGAGGAGACCCGCCGGGACGCGGCCCAGGGCCGCGGCGGTTCCCCGCGGCCCTGAGCGGGAGCCCTACGCCAGGCCCGCCACCAGGTCGGCGACGCTCTTGCGGCGGCCCGTGTAGAACGGGATCTCCTCCCGGACGTGCATCCGGGCCTCGGAGCCGCGCAGGTGCCGCATGAGGTCGACGATGCGGTGCAGGTCGTCGGCCTCGAAGGCCAGGATCCACTCGTAGTCGCCGAGGGAGAACGAGGCGACCGTGTTGGCGCGCACGTCCGGGTAGCCGCGGGCCATCTTGCCGTGGTCGGCGAGCATGCGGCGGCGGTCCTCGTCGGGCAGCAGGTACCAGTCGTAGGAGCGCACGAACGGGTAGACGCTCACGTAGGCGCGGGGCGTCTCGTCGGCGAGGAACGCCGGGATGTGCGAGCGGTTGAACTCGGCGGGGCGGTGCAGCGCCATGTTCGACCAGACGGGCTCCAGCGCACGCCCCAGCCTGGTGCGGCGGAAGAGGTTGTACGCCTCCTGGAGCTGGTCGCTGGTCTCGGCGTGCCACCAGATCATGACGTCGGCGTCGGCGCGCAGGCCGGAGAGGTCGTAGGTGCCGCGGATCGTCACGTCCTTGGCGGCGAGCTGGTCGAACAGCTCCTGGACCTCGTCGGCGTATCCCGCGCGGTCCTCGGGCAGCACGTCCTTCAGCTTGAAGACCGACCAGAGCGTGTAGCGGATGACCTCGTTGAGGTCCTTGGCCAGCTTGCCCTTGTTCGGGATGCGGCCGGGCTCGGTGGTGGAGGCGTCGTCACTCATGGTCCCCATTCTCCCGCGCCACCGTGCGGGCTCCGCACCGGGTCGTCCCGTCAGCTCGCGGCCCCCGCGGGGCCGGCGTCCAGTCCGTCCACCGCCGCGTACGCGCTCGCGACGCAGGCCGGGATGCCGACGCCGTCGTACTGCGCGCCGCACACCGCGAGGCCCGGGAGCCTCGCGATCTGCTCGCGGACGCGGGCCACGCGCGCGTGGTGCCCCACCGGGTACTGCGGCAGGCCGTCGGTCCAGCGGGTGACCCGGGTCTCCAGCGGCACCGCGTCCAGGCCGGTGGCCTCGCGCAGGTCGTGCCGGGACACCTCCACCAGCTCGGTGTCGTCGCGGCCGAGGATCCCGGTCTCGCCGTGGCGGCCCACCGAGGTGCGCAGCACGACCACGTCCGGGTCCTCGTCGGCGATCCAGCCCCACTTCTGGGAGGCGAAGGTGGACGCCTTGATGGTGCGGCCGTCGACGGGCGGCACCAGGAAGCCGCTGCCCTCGGGCAGGCCCAGGCCGGCCCGCCGGTAGGCGAGCGTGATCAGGGCCATCGAGGCGTACTCGACGGCGGCCAGCTCGGCGGCGGCCCCCGGGGACTCGGCCCGCAGCAGTGCGGCGGCGGCCGGGGCGGGCACGGCGACGACCACGGCGTCGGCGTGCAGTTCCCGCTCGCCGGCGGTGATCCGCCAGCCGCCGTCCCCGGTACGGCGCAGCGCGCGGGCGGGCGTGCCGGTCAGGATCTCGCCGCCCCGCGCGCGCACCGACCCGGCGACCGCGAGCGGCAGCCGCCCGACGCCGCCGGCGATGCCCATGAACACCGGCCCGGTCTGCTGCTGCGCGGCGGCCTTCGCCTGGATCTCCCGGACGCCCTCGGTGAGGGAGGTGTGGGCGCGGGCGGCCTGGAAGAGCTGCGGGACGGCCGAGCGCATCGAGATGCGGTACGCGTCGCCCGCGTACACCCCGCCGAGCAGGGGTTCGACCAGCCGGTCCACGACCTCGCGGCCGAGCCGGGCCGCCACGTACTCGCCCACGGCCACGTCGTCGCCGGTCTCGGTGCGGGGCAGGTCGGCGTCGCGCCCGATGCGGGCCAGGCCCTCCGCGGAGAGGACGCCGGAGAGCGCGGCGGCGGTGCCGGGCACGCCCATCACATGGCCCTTGGGCATGGGCCGCAGGGCGCCCCGGGTCCAGATCGAGGCGGTCGCGGTGGCCGGCGCCCGGAGGTCCTCGCCCAGACCCGCCTCGCGCGCGAGGCCGACCGCCTCCGGGCGCCGGGCGAGCACGGACTCGGCGCCCAGGTCGACCCGCACGCCGGCGATCTCGCCGGGCAGCAGCTTGCCGCCGACCCGGTCGCCGGCCTCCAGCACGGTCACCCGCGCGCCGCGCCCCAGCAGCCGGTGGGCGGCGGCCAGCCCGGCGATGCCGGCCCCGATGACGACGACGTGCTGCAAGCCCCTACCCGTTGCGCTCATGTCCCCACTCTCTCAAACCGCGCCGGCGGGCCGCCGGTCAGGCGGGTGGCCGCGCCGAGTCCGGACCGTGACCGCATCGGGACCGGCGGGCCGAACGTTCCCGCCGGCCGGGCCGTCGAAGGACCGTCCAGACCACACCGACCGGGGGTCCGCCCATGCGCACACCACGCCCCACCCGTCCCACCGGATCCCGCCGGGCCCTGGCCGGGGCCCTGCTCGCCGCCGCCCTCACGCTCGCCGGGTGCGGCGGCGCGGGCGGCGACTCGGGCGACGGCTCCGCCAAGTCCGCCGGGGACGGCGCGGCCGGCCCGGCCGCGGTCCCCGGCGCCGGGGCCCGGCACGCCGCGGCCCCGTCCGGCAACCCCCGGCTCGTCCCGGACGCGATCATCCGCACCGCGTCCCTCACCGTCGAGGCCGAGGACGTGCCGAGGGCCCTGAAGCGGGCCCGGGCGGTCGCCGAGGGCGCGGGCGGCTACGTCGGCGAGGAGACCACGGCCCGGGACACCGACGGCCGCGAGCACACCGAGGTCGTGCTGCGCGTGCCGGCCGAGCGGTACGACGAGGTGCTCACCGCCCTCCAGGGCACGGGCCGGCTGACCGCCCGCACCGCCAGGGCCGTCGACGTCACCGACCAAGTCGTGGACGTCGACAGCCGGATCAGGTCGCAGCGGGCCGGTGTGGACCGGCTCCGCGCGCTGATGGACAAGGCGGCGAAGCTGAGCGACGTGGTGGCGCTGGAGGGTGAACTGAGCGGCCGCCAGGCCGATCTGGAGTCGCTGCTGGCCCGGCAGGCGTCCCTGAAGGACCGCACGAGCCTGGCCACCGTCACCCTGTCGCTGG
Source organism: Streptomyces sp. NPDC025833 (assembly GCF_055558055.1). Taxonomy (NCBI): domain Bacteria; kingdom Bacillati; phylum Actinomycetota; class Actinomycetes; order Kitasatosporales; family Streptomycetaceae; genus Streptomyces; species Streptomyces sp. NPDC025833. The sequence goes on along the minus strand of NZ_JBVHNF010000014.1, from coordinate 254,692 downwards.
CCGAGCCCGCCGAGCGGCACACGGACGGCTCCCCGGACTTCGCCGACGCGCTCGCGGGCGGCTGGCGGGCGTTCGTCTCCGTGCTGCGCTGGATCGCCCTCGCCCTCGGCGCCGCCCTGCCGTTCGCCGTCCTCGCCGCGCTCCTGGTGGCGCTGTGGCTGCGCGTCGTGCGCCCCCGGCTGCCGCGCCGGGCGGGACCCGTGCCCGCGGCGGCCGTGCCCGGCCCGCTGCCCGCGGCCCGCCCGGTGCCGGACCCCGCCGGGGGGACCGGGAACACCCCGGGTACCGGGGAGGGGCACCGGGACTGACATGACCGCGCCCCGTAGCGTGTCCCCATGAGCATGAGCGGTGGACGGGGCGACGGCGGCAGGGAACGGCTGGTCGTGATCGGGGGCGACGCCGCGGGCATGTCCGCGGCGTCCCAGGCGCGGCGGCTGCGGGGGCCCGGGGAACTGGAGATCGTGGCTTTCGAGCGGGGCCACTTCAGCTCCTACTCGGCGTGCGGCATCCCGTACTGGGTGGGCGGCGAGGTCGAGGAGCGGGACCGGCTGATCGCCCGCACGCCCGAGGAGCACCGCGCACGCGACATCGACCTGCGGATGCGCACGGAGGTCACGGAGATCGACCCGGCCGGGCGGCGGGTGCGCGCGCGTGACCTGGATTCCGGCGCCGAGTCCTGGACGCCGTACGACAAGCTCGTCATCGCCACCGGTGCCCGCCCGGTCCGGCCGGACCTGCCCGGCGCGGACGCCCCCGGTGTGCACGGTGTGCAGACCCTGGACGACGGCCAGGCCCTGCTGGACACCCTGTCCCGCGCGCGGGGCCGCAGGGCGGTGGTCGTGGGCGCGGGCTACATCGGCGTCGAGATGGCCGAGGCGCTGATCAACCGGGGTTTCGAGGTGACGGTCGTCAACCGCGGCGAGGAGCCGATGTCGACGCTCGATCCGGACATGGGCCGGATGGTGCGCCGGGCCATGACGGGCCTCGGCATCACCATGGTGAACGGCGCCGAGGTCACCAAGATCCTCACCGGTGACGACGGCCGGGTCCGCGCGGTGGCCGTGGAGGACGCCGAGTACCCCGCGGACGTGGTGGTCCTCGGCATCGGGGTGCGCCCGGAGACCGCCCTCGCCCGGGCGGCCGGCCTGCCGCTCGGCGCCCACGGCGGTCTGCTCACCGACCTCGCCATGCGGGTGCGCGGCCACGCCGGCATCTGGGCGGGCGGTGACTGCGTGGAGGTGCTGAACCTGGTCTCCGGGCAGGAGCAGTACGTCCCGCTCGGCACCCACGCCAACAAGCACGGCCAGGTGATCGGCACCAACGCCGGTGGCGGGTACGCCACGTTCCCCGGTGTCGTCGGCACGGCGGTGAGCAAGGTCTGCGATCTGGAGATCGCCCGCACCGGTCTGCGGGAGAAGGACGCCCGCCGGGTGGGCCTGCGGTTCGAGTCGGTCACCGTCGAGTCGACCAGCCGGGCCGGCTACTACCCCGGCGCCGCCCCCATGACGGTCAAGATGCTCGCCGAGTCGCGCACCGGCCGGCTGCTCGGCGTGCAGATCGTCGGCCGGGAGGGCGCGGCGAAGCGGGTCGACGTCGCGGCGGTGGCCCTGACCGCGCGGATGACGGTGGAACAGATGACGGCCCTGGACCTCGGGTACGCCCCGCCGTTCTCGCCGGTGTGGGACCCGGTGCTGGTGGCGGCGCGGAAGGCGGCGGCGCAGGTGCGCCGGGCGGGCTGACGCGCGCCGGGCGCGGCCGGCCGCGGCACCGGCCCGCGCCCGGCCACCCCGCGGTGCGCGCCGGTTCGCCCGCCGTTTCGCGGGCAGTACTCCTGTGTGGTCATCCCCGTCCATGACGTGACCCCGGTGCGCGGCACGCCCTGGGTGACGTTCGCGCTCATCGCCGCCAACGTACTGGTGTTCCTCACCACCCCCGGCGCGACCGCCGCCGCGACCGGCGCCGATCACCTGGCGCAGCTCTGCCACCTCCAGGCGTTCATGGACCACTACGCCGCGGTGCCGCGGGAACTGATCCACCAGCGGCTCCCGCGGCTCGTGCCGACCGGCGAGGTCGGCCTCGGCCCGCACGGCCCGGGCTGCGTCGTGGGACCGCCCGGCTACGACAAGTCGCCCGCGCTGTCGGTCTTCACGGCGATGTTCCTGCACGGCGGCACGCTGCACCTGCTGGGCAACATGCTCTTCCTGCTGATCTTCGGCAACAACGTCGAGGACCGGATGGGCCACATCCGCTACTTCCTCTTCTACGTCGTCTGCGGTTACGCGGCAAGCTACGGCTTCGCGTTGCTCAACGCCGACTCCACCGACCCGCTGATCGGGGCGTCGGGCGCGATCGCCGGGGTCCTCGGGGCCTACCTGGTGCTGTTCCCGAAGGCCCGGGTGTGGGTGCTGGTGCCGTTCCTGGTCTTCCTGCCGCTCCGGCTGCCCGCCTGGCTGGTGCTGGGCTTCTGGTTCGGGCTCCAGGCGGTGTACTCGTCCGGGCACGGGATGTCCGGCAGCGGCACGGTGGCGTACGCGGCGCACGTGGTCGGCTTCGTCGCGGGCATGCTGCTCGCCTGGCCGCTCAAGGCGGGCACGCCTCCGCCGCCGGAGCCGCCCGGCCTGCTGTTCGGCAGGCGCGCGCGGCCCCACTACTCCTGGTGAGCCGGTGAGCCGGCCGGCGCGTCAGCGGGCGGTGGCCGTGTGGACGTACTCCACGAGCCGGGTCAGGGCGTCCGGGTCGGTGTTCGGCATGACGCCGTGGCCGAGGTTGAAGACGTGCCCCTCCAGTCCGGCGGCGGCGTCGAGCACCTCGCGGGCCTTGGCCTCGACGGTGTCCTTGTCGGTGAACAGGACGGTCGGGTCCAGGTTGCCCTGGAGCGCCTTGCCGGGGCCCACCCGGCGCCGGGCCTCGTCCATCGGGACGCGCCAGTCGACGCCGACGACGTCCGCGCCGGCCTCGCCCATGGGCTTCAGCAGCTCACCGGTGCCGACGCCGAAGTGGATGCGCGGGACGCCGTAGCCGGCGACGGCCTCGAAGACCTTGACGGAGGCGGGCATGACCGAGCGGCGGTAGTCGGCCGGGGCGAGCGCGCCGGCCCAGGAGTCGAAGAGCTGGACGGCGCTCGCGCCCGCCTCGATCTGCACCTTCAGGAAGGCGGAGGTGATGTCGGCGAGGCGGTCCAGCAGGTCGGCCCAGAGTTCGGGATCGCCGTACATCATCGCCTTGGCGTTCTCGTACGTGCGCGAGGGGCCGCCCTCGACCAGATAGCTGGCGAGGGTGAAGGGCGCGCCCGCGAAACCGATCAGCGGGGTGGCGCCCAGCTCGCCGGTGAGCATGCCGATGGCCTCAGTGACGTACGGCACGTCCTCGGGCGTGAGGTCGCGCAGCCGGGCCAGGTCGGCGCGGGTCCGGACCGGCTGCTCGACGACCGGGCCGACGCCGGGCTTGATGTCGAGGTCGATGCCGATCGCCTTCAGCGGGACGACGATGTCGCTGAAGTAGATCGCCGCGTCCACGTCGTGGCGGCGCACCGGCTGGAGCGTGATCTCGGTGACCAGCTCGGGCCGCATGCAGGACTCCAGCATGGGGACGCCCTCGCGCACCTTGCGGTACTCGGGCAGGGAGCGGCCTGCCTGGCGCATGAACCACACCGGGGTGTGCGGCACCGGTTCACGCCTGCACGCCTTGAGGAAGGCGCTGTCGTACGTCGCTGTCGGCTGCGTGGTGTCTTTGGCGGTCACGAGGCAAGTTTCGCATGCCGCCGGATCACCACCCGCCCGGTGACCACCCACCGGACCCGGTCCGCACCGGCCCCGGTACCCGGCCGCCGCGGGGGCACGCGGCCTGCGGCTCGTCGGCCGCCGGCCGGCCCGTCCGGCTCGGGGCGGAGCCCCCGGGGCGGCGGGAGCGGGGCGTCCGCCCCGGTACGGGCCGGGGCACGGCGCCGGCCCGCACGAGGGACGCCCGGCGCGTGGGCGGGGCCGGGGGCCGGCCGCGGTGCGGGGCCGCGCGCCGCACGGGGCCAAGAGGCCGTCCGCGGGCGGCCGGTGGACCGCCGCCCGCGTCGGCCGCGTGCGGCGCGGCGGGTGTCTTGCCCTGCACGCGGGCCCCGTTCCCCTTACTCTTCCCCGCATGGCTGCGGCTCACGGACGAATGTCGGACGGCGCTGATGGAACGGGTGACGTGACGGAGACCGAGGATGGGGACCGGCGCTCCGCTACGCCGGGGCCGCCGGCCTTCCGGGCCGCGGTGGAGGCCCTGCGCGGCAGCCGGCTGCGGCCGCAGGTCGAGGTGGAGCCGACCCCCGCCCCGCAACGGCTCGCGCCGTACGCGTACGCGTTGGAGGCGGTGGTGGTCGACGGCGAGCAGGAGCTGGCCGACGGGCGGCTGGTGCTGCTGCACGACCCGGCCGGGCACGAGGCGTGGCGGGGGACCTTCCGGCTGGTGACCCTGGTGCGCGCGGAGCTGGAGCCGGAGATGGCGGCCGATCCGCTGCTCCCCGAGGTGTGCTGGTCGTGGCTGACCGGGGCGTTGCAGGCGCGCGGACTGGGCTACGGCGAGCCGAGCGGCACCATCACCCGGGCCGGCTCGCACTACTTCGGCGGCCTGGCGGAGCGGCCGGCCGCCTCCCAGATCGAGATCCGGGCGTCGTGGACGCCCCGCGAGGGCCTCGGCGGGGTCCCGGACACCGCCGCCCACCTGCTCTCCTGGTGCGATCTGCTGGCGCAGGTCGCGGGTCTGCCGCCGGCCGGCCCGGGCGACGCGTCGGTGGTGAGCCTGCCGCAGCGCCGGGGTCCGCACTCCCGCTGACGCGAACACGCCACACCAAGGTGATCACTCCACGCCGGGGTGATCACCTCGCCGAGGCGATCACCCCGAAACGCCCCGTTGACCATCTCTTTGTCGATACGGCCACTTTGCGCACTCGAATCGCACCGGCTCGAACCGACTCGATCTTCGGATGATCGATCGCGTGTCCGAATTGCACAGATTGTTACTCACTAGATCGTGATCATTCTCTAAAGGCGGACGAGTTTGCTGCCGAAGACGACTGTGACCTTGAAAGCACGGTTCGTCCCGGCTTCCTCCCCACAAGCCGGCCCCGTCCCCCACCCAGGAGGCCTGGTGTCCGTTCTCCTAGAGCAACCCGCAAGCCTGGTCGCCTACCGCCCGAACAAGCCGACCGCCATGGTGGTCGTGGCCGACCCGCGCGTCCGCTCCACCGTCACCCGCCACCTGTGGGCGCTCGGCGTACGCGACGTGATCGAGGCCTCGTCCGTCGCGGAGGCTCGTCCCCGCATCGGCAACCCGCGCGACATCTGCGTCGCCGACGTCCACCTGCCCGACGGCTCCGGCCTCACCCTGCTGTCCGAGACCCGCGCCGCGGGCTGGCCCAACGGACTCGCGCTGTCCGCCGCCGACGACATCGGCGCGGTCCGCAACGCGCTGGCCGGCGGGGTCAAGGGCTACGTCGTCACCGGCACCCGCACCAACATCGGGCTCCCCACCCGGCCGGGCGCCGCTCCCCTCGGCTCCGCCGCCCGCATGCACCGCCGCCCCCCGGGTGCCCCGAGTCACCCGGGCGGCTACCGGGAGCTGTCCGGACGCGAGGTCGAGGTGCTCCGGCTGGTCGCGGAGGGCCAGTCGAACAAGGCGATCGGCGTCTCCATGGGCCTGTCCGCCCTCACCGTCAAGAGCCACCTGGCCCGCATCGCCCGCAAGCTCGGCACGGGCGACCGGGCCGGCATGGTGGCCGTGGCCCTGCGCACCGGCATCATCCACTAGGAGCACCGGACACCCCTTCGGCGGAACGCGCCCTCCGCCGGGGTGGACCAGCCGCCCCCCGAGCTGACTGGTTTACGCCCCTCCCGTGCCCGTCGACGGAACGTTCCGTCGACGGGCGCCGTCCGTACACGGATACCCTTGACAGGTGACCGACGCCCAAGACACCACAGCAGACGGCTCCCTGCGCACCACCGGAAGTACTCCCCCGGACGATGCCGGATCTTCTGTGACGGGGGCGCCGACTCCGTTGCTCGAACCCCGCGAGGGCATTCCCCCCGTGATCGCCGACGAGGCGGCCCTCGCCCGGGTGGCCGCCGCCTTCGCCGCCGGCTCCGGCCCGGTCGCCGTGGACGCCGAGCGCGCCTCCGGCTACCGCTACGGCCAGCGCGCCTACCTGGTGCAGCTCCGCCGCGAGGGCGCCGGCACCGCGCTGATCGACCCGGTCGCCTGCCCCGACCTGTCCGGTCTCGGCCAGGCGCTGTCCGGCGTCGAGTGGGTGCTGCACGCGGCCACCCAGGACCTGCCCTGCCTGCGCGAGATAGGCATGGTCCCGACCCGACTGTTCGACACCGAGCTGGCCGGCCGCCTCGCGGGCTTCCCCCGGGTCGGCCTCGGCGCCATGGTCGAGGGCGTCCTCGGCTACGTCCTGGAGAAGGGGCACTCGGCCGTCGACTGGTCGACCCGGCCGCTGCCGGAGCCGTGGCTGCGGTACGCCGCGCTCGACGTCGAACTCCTCGTCGACCTGCGGGACGCCCTGGAGAAGGAGCTGGACCGGCAGGGGAAGCTGGAGTGGGCGCTCCAGGAGTTCGACGCGATCGCGACGGCGCCCCCGGCCGAGCCGCGCAAGGACCCCTGGCGCCGCACCTCCGGGATGCACAAGGTGCGCCGGCGCCGGCAGCTCGCCGTCGTGCGGGAGCTGTGGCAGACGCGCGACCGGATCGCCCAGCGCCGGGACGTCTCGCCCGGCAAGGTGCTGAGCGACGCGGCCATCGTGGAGGCCGCGCTCGCGCTGCCGGCCAACGTGCACGCCCTGGCCGCCCTGAACGGTTTCGGACACCGCACGGGGCGGCGCCAGCTGGAGCAGTGGCAGGCCGCGGTCGACCGGGCCAAGGCGCTGCCGGACACCGGGCTGCCGCAGCCGGGGCAGCCGGTGACCGGGCCGCCGCCGCCGCGGGCCTGGGCCGACAAGGACCCGGCCGCCGCGGCGCGCCTCTCCGCCGCCCGGGCCGCGGTGACCGCCCTCGCCGAGCGGCTCGGCATGCCCCAGGAGAACGTGATCTCCCCGGACACGGTCCGGCGGATCTGCTGGGAGCCGCCCAGGCCCGGTGGCGCCGAGTCCGTGGCGGACGCCCTCGCCGGGTACGGGGCGCGCCCGTGGCAGGTGGAGCTGGTGACCCCGGTGCTGGCGGACGCCCTGACCGTGCAGGGCGCCTGACGGCCGCGCGCCCGACCGGGCGCCCGGTGCCGCGGCCGGCCGCCCCCGAAACGGCGGCCGGCGGCACGCGGGCGGGGGGTGGCGGGGTGTCGATATCGCGCCAAGATCCTGAACCGGCGGGGCGCGCGAGGGGGCCGGGTCCCGCCGGAGCGCCCCCGCGCGTCCGTGTGACCTTCACCGCTTGGGCCGGCGGGACTGTGCAGCTACGTTACTCATAAGTAGCATGGGTTCTGAGCGCGCGCTCAGCGCAACGCAGCAGTGCCATCCCGCACCTGGAGGAGAGCCATCGTGCCTCGTACCGTCAGGGACGTCGTCTTCGTCGACGGCGTCCGCACCCCGTTCGGCAAGGCGGGCCCGAAGGGCGTCTACCACGAGACCCGCGCCGACGACCTCGTCGTGAAGGCGATCCGGGAGCTGCTGCGCCGCAACCCCGGTCTGGACCTGAAGAAGATCGACGAGGTCGCCATCGCCGCGACCACGCAGATCGGCGACCAGGGCCTGACCCTCGGCCGCACCGCCGGCATCCTGGCCGGTCTGCCGCAGTCCGTCCCGGGCTACTCCATCGACCGCATGTGCGCCGGCGCCCTCACCGCCGTGACGACCACCGCCGGCTCGATCGCCTTCGGCGCCTACGACGCCGTCATCGCCGGTGGTGTCGAGCACATGGGCCGCCACCCGATGGGCGAGGGCGTGGACCCGAACCCGCGGTTCGTCTCGGAGAAGCTGGTCGACGAGTCCGCCCTGTTCATGGGCATGACCGCGGAGAACCTGCACGACCGCTACCCGCAGATCACCAAGCTGCGCGCCGACGAGTACGCGGTGCGCTCGCAGGAGAAGGCCGCCAAGGCGTACGCCGACGGCAAGATCCAGCAGGACCTGGTGCCGATCTCGGTGCGCCGCACGAACGCCGAGGCCGGCGAGACCGGCTGGGGCCTGGTCACCGCCGACGAGCCGATGCGCCCGGGCACCACCCTGGAGAACCTCGCGGGTCTCAAGACGCCGTTCCGGGTGCACGGCCGGGTCACCGCGGGCAACGCGGCCGGTCTGAACGACGGCGCGACCGCGTCGATCATCGCGAGCGAGGACTTCGCCCGCGAGAACGGCCTGCCGGTCAAGATGCGCCTGGTGTCGTACGCCTTCGCGGGCGTCGAGCCGGAGGTCATGGGCTACGGCCCGATCCCGGCGACGGAGAAGGCCCTCGCCCAGGCGGGGCTGTCCATCTCCGACATCGGCCTGTTCGAGATCAACGAGGCATTCGCGGTCCAGGTGCTGGCCTTCCTCGACCACTACGGCATCGCCGACGACGACGAGCGCGTCAACCAGTACGGCGGCGCCATCGCCTACGGCCACCCGCTGGCCTCCTCCGGCGTCCGGCTGATGACGCAGCTGGCCCGCCAGTTCGAGGAGCAGCCGCAGGTCCGCTACGGCCTGACCACCATGTGCGTCGGCTTCGGCATGGGCGCGACGGTCATCTGGGAGAACCCGCACTTCGAGGGGGACAAGTGAGCACCACCGCCGAGCTTCTGAAGCAGGCCTCGGACCTGTTCCCCGACGAGGTCGTCACCAGCGCCCACGTGCGCCACTTCGACCTGCCGTTCGGCGCCGGCCGCTTCGCGCTGATCACGCTGGACAACGGCCTGGACCACACCAAGCCGACCACCTTCGGGCCCGCCTCGCTCGCGAACCTCGACACCGCGATCGACCAGGTCGAGAAGGAGGCCGCGGACGGCGGCATCGTCGGCGTCGGCATCACCGGCAAGCCGTTCATCTTCGCGGTCGGCGCCGACCTCAAGGGCGTCGAGCTGCTGAAGGAGCACGAGCACGCGCTCGCCATCGGCAAGGGCGGCCACGAGGTGTTCAAGCGCCTCGGGGGCCTCGCGGTCCCGACCTTCGCCTACTACAACGGCGCGGCGATGGGCGGCGGCGTCGAGGTCGGCCTGCACTGCTCCTACCGCACCGTCTCCCAGGCGATCCCGGCGTTCTCCCTGCCCGAGGTCTTCCTCGGCCTGGTGCCCGGCTGGGGCGGCTGCACCCTGCTGCCGAACCTGATCGGCGCCGAGAAGGCCGTCTCGGTCGTCATCGAGAACTCGCTGAACCAGAACAGGCAGCTCAAGGGCCGGCAGGTCTTCGAACTGGGCATCGCCGACGCCCTCTTCGAGGGTGCCGACTTCCTGGAGCAGTCGCTGATCTGGACCGCGCGGGTGCTCACGGGCGACGTCGTGGTCGAGCGCCCGGCGATCGACCGCGGTGAGGCCTGGGACCAGGCCGTCGCCAAGGGCCGCTTCGTCGCGGACTCCAAGGTGCACGGCGCGGCCCCGGCCGCCTACCGCGCCCTCGACATCATCGCCGCCGCCAAGGACGGCGACCTCCAGGCGGGCTACGACGCCGAGGACCAGGCCCTCGCCGACCTGATCATGGGCGGCGAACTGCGGTCCGGCATCTACGCGTTCAACCTGGTGCAGAAGCGGGCCAAGCGTCCCGCGGGCGCACCGGACAAGAACCTGGCCCGCCCGGTCACCAAGGTCGGCGTCGTCGGCGCCGGTCTGATGGCCTCCCAGCTCGCGCTGCTCTTCCTGCGCCGCCTGGAGGTGCCGGTCGTGCTGACCGACATCGACCAGGAGCGCGTCGACAAGGGCGTGGGCTACGTCCACGCCGAGATCGACAAGCTGCTCGGCAAGGGCCGCGTCGACCAGGACAAGGCCAACCGCCTCAAGGCGCTGGTGACCGGTGTCCTGGACAAGGCCGAGGGCTTCGCGGACGCGGACTTCGTCATCGAGGCCGTGTTCGAGGAGATGTCGGTCAAGCAGAAGGTGTTCGCCGAGGTCGAGGCGGTCGCCCCGGCGCACGCCATCCTCGCCACCAACACCTCCTCGCTGTCGGTGTCGGAGATGGCCGCCGAGCTGCGGCATCCGGAGCGCGTGGTCGGCTTCCACTTCTTCAACCCGGTCGCGATCCTGCCGCTGCTGGAGATCGTGCGCGGCGAGCAGACCGACGACGCCTCGCTGGCCACCGCGTTCGCCGTCGCCAGGAAGCTGAAGAAGACCGCGGTCCTCACCAAGGACGCCCCGGCGTTCGTCGTGAACCGCATCCTGACCCGCTTCATGGGCGAGATCCAGAACGTCATCGACGAGGGCACCCCGGTCGAGACCGCCGAGAAGGCGATCGAGCCGCTCGGCCTGCCGATGTCCCCGCTGGTCCTCCTGGAGCTGGTGGGCCCGGCGATCGGCCTGCACGTCTCCGAGACCCTCAACCGGGCCTTCCCGGACCGCTTCACGGTCTCCCCGAACCTCAAGGCGGTCGTCGAGGCGGGCAAGCGCGGCTTCTACGTCTACGACAGCGGCAAGCCGGAGCTGGACCCGGAGGTCGCCGCGCTGCTCCGGCAGGGCGACGTGGTCCTCACCGAGGAGCAGGTACGGGCCCGGGTGCTGGACGCGGTGGCGCAGGAGATCGGGCTCATGCTCGACGAGGGCGTCGTGGCCGAGGCCCAGGACATCGACCTGTGCCTCATCACGGGCGCCGGCTGGCCCTTCCACCTGGGCGGCATCACGCCGTACCTGGACCGTGAGGGCGTCTCGGAGCGCGTGAACGGCAAGCGGTTCCTCGCCCCCGGCGTGGCGAGCGTGCCCGCGTAGGGCGGTCCGCACGGCTCCGCGGTGCCCGGCACCCCCTGGGAGGGGGTGCCGGGCACCGGCGTTCCGGGCCCGGGGTCGGTAGGCGCTCCGAGGGACCCGGCGGCGCGCGGGGCCTCGCCCTTCGGGCACAGGGCCGCGATGACCGCCTTGCGGGGGCGCGCCGGGTCCGCGGCAAGCAGGCGGACGCGCGGGCCGGCCGGCCGGCGCGTGCCGCCGCCGCGGCCGGGGTTCCCGGTCGCCCGCTGCTCCACGAGGTGGTCGTGCGGGCCTGCGACCGGTGTCCCGCCCCCGGTGACCGTAGGGAAGACGGTCCGGCACGGCGTCCGGGCGCCGTGGGCCGCCACGGCCCGGCGGACGATCCCCTCGGCCCGGGCCGTCCGCTCCTCGTCCGCGTGGAGACCGAACCCCGGTGCACGCGTCCGCACCGCGCCCCCTCCCGAGCGTCCTCCGCCGGGGCGTGCGCCCGGCTCAGATCTCCCGCCACGCCTCCAGCGCCAGCCCCTGCTCGTCCTTGCGCCGGGTGAGCAGGAAGCGGCCGGTGGACGGGGACAGCGTCGCCGCCACCACGCGGCCGGTCTCGTCCGCCGCCAGCGACACCAGTGCGTCCAGGGGCAGTTCGGGGCCGGACTCGGTCCACCAGGCGCCCGCCGTCTCCCGCTCGGTCGGGTACGCGGCGAAGGCCACGCGGCGGTTCTCCGTGCGCTGGGCCAGCAAGGTGCAGTCGTGGCCGTCCAGTTCGCAGCGGATCGCGGACACCGGGCCGGGGCCCGCCGCGGGCAGGACGGTGACCGGCTTGCCGCCCGGCCGCCAGGCGCACACGTCGCCGTCGGTGCCGGTGTAGAAGACGGTGGTGCCGTCGGCGGAGGTGGCCAGGGCTCGCAGGGTGCCCGGGCGGACCGGCGCTTCGAGGGCCTCCTGGAGCACGGGCTGGGCGCCCGGCTTCTCCTGACGCCAGTACAGCAGGCCCCGCGGGACGGCCGCGTACAGCTCGACCCTGCCGGACTCCGCGGTGACCGCGGCCAGTCCGTCCCGCACCTCGCGGCCCTTGAGGTCGCGCCAGGGGTCCCAGCCGCCCTTCTCCTTCTGCATGATCATGCTCACCCCGCCGCCGCGGTTCGGCACGAAGACGTGGGCGCGGCCCTGGGCGTCCACCGCGACGGCGGGCGTGCCGGTGCGGTCGCCCTTCCTGTTCGGGTGGCCGATCGGTTGCCAGTCGAGGGCCGCCAGGTGCGGGCGGTAGTGCGTGGAGTGGACCAGCCCGGACTCGCCCGGGACGGTGGGCCGCCAGGAGACCAGGTGGGCGTAGCCGTCGGCGCCCTGACCGGCCGCCAGAACGGGGTGCAGCCGCTGCTCGCCGCCCACCCTGCGGGGGTCGGACCACGGGCCGCCGGGTCCGCGCTCCGCCCGGCACAGCACGGCGTCGCCCGACAGCCGGTACACACTGAGCCGGCCGTCTCGGCCGCGGAGGAGCCAGTCGCCGTTCACCGGTTCACTCTAAGCCGCCCGCCGCCCGCCGGGAGGCCCGGCCCCCGCCCGGCGCCCGTGGCACCCTTGCCGCATGAGCGACCCGTTTCCCCCCGCCTCCGCCCCCGGTCCGCCGCTCGTCCTCGTGGACGGCGCGAACGTCGTCGGCGCCCGGCCGGACGGCTGGTGGCGGGACCGCAGGGGGGCGGCCGAGCGGCTCCGGGACCGGCTGGCGGCCGAGGGCCTGCCCGGGCGTCCGGGGCCGGTGGAGATCGTGCTCGTGGTCGAGGGCGCGGCCCGTGGTGTGACGTCGGTGCCGGGCGTGCGGGTGGAGCAGGCGCCGGGCAGCGGGGACGACCGGATCGTGGAACTGACCGCCGCCAGCCCGGACCGCCCCCGCCTGGTGATCACCGCGGACCGCGAACTACGCCACCGCGTCACGAATCTGGGCGCGGAGGTGACGGGCCCACGGGCCGTCTGGGGCTGACCGCCCCCGTCGCGCCCGGCCTGCGGGCCGGCGGACTCTACGACGGCCGGACGGCCGGGACGGCGGACGCGGCCGGGGCCGCACGAGGCCGGCACGGGTCGGTGCCGGGCAGCGGGCTCGCTGGCAGGGGCCGGAGCGCACGGACCACACGGTGCATCCCTCGGCGGAGGGGGCCGGGGTGCCCCGACGGCGCACTCGGCGACGGCCGGGAAGCCGGACGGAGCCGGCCCGTGCCGGTCGGCGCCGGATCGCAGGCACGGGCACGCCCCGGGGCCAGCCGACTGCACGCTGCGGGCCCGCCGGAGGCCGGGGCGTGCGGAGACGGGCGCCGCTCCGGCTCGGAAGCCGGGCGGGTGCGCGGGGGACGGGCCGGGCGGCGCGTGCGGGGTACGGAGCAGGCGGGCAGGTGCCGCACGGGAGCGGGCGCCGGACGGCGACGGCGTCCGGGGCGGACGAAAGGCCCTGGGGCAGACGGGACCCGACGCGTGCGGGACGGGGCCGTGCGGTGTACGCGGGTCTGTGAACGGGTCTGCCCCAACCCGGAGTGCGGGGGCAGGCCCGCCCGCGCGAGGACCGGCGCGGGCGGGCACGGGCCGGAGCACACCGGGCGGGCCGGACGACGACGGACGGAAGCCGACGGGCGGGGGGGCGGTGGGCCGGCACACCTGGGCACGGGTGTGCAAGGGCAGGCCGCCCGCGAGGCCCGGCACCGGCGGGCAGGGGCCGGAGCCCGCCGGGCGGGTCGGACGGTGACGGCGGGCGGGGGGCGACGGAGCCCGGGGCGGACCGGAGCCGACGGGCGGGGGGCGGTGGGTCGCACATCTGGGCCCGGGGCGGCACGTGGGGGGTCACGGGGGTGGGGTGCGGGCGTAGAGGATCGCGCCGTCGATCCGGGCGACCTCCGCGTAGCCGGCCGCCAGCAGGCCGCGCAGGGTCGGGAGGCGGTCCGGGGCGTACGGCTCGCCGCGGGAGTCGTCGACGACCAGGGCGGGCGCGTGTTCGGTCATCTCCCGGCGGAAGACGGGCCAGGCGCCGGCGACGGCGTACTCCTCGCCGACCCGCGGGCCGTCCCGGCCGCCGCTGTAGTTGGTGAGCAGCCCCGCGGTGAGGTAGCGGGTGGCGGGGGTGCGGCCGGCCAGCCAGTACGTCTCCGGGTGCATGCCCCACACCAGGACCCGGTCGCCGGGTGCCGTGCGGCGGGTGAGGGCGTCCGCCAGCCGCTCGGCGTGGGCGAGTTCGGGGCGCGGGACGAGCAGGCCCCAGGCGATGAAGAGGGCGCAGGAGCAGGCCGACGTGCGGACGGCCGCCCGGCGCCGCTCCCCGGGCAGGACCTCCAGCGCGGCGGTGGCCAGCAGCGCGAGCGGCGGCATGAGCTGCAGGTAGTAGTGGCCGAAGAAGTGGCAGCCGACGACGACGGCGGCGGCCGAGGAGGCCAGCCACAGCCACACCTCGGGCACCTGGGTGCGGGCGCCGCGCAGGGCCCGTACGACCGGGGGCAGCAGCCCCGCCGAGGCCACCGCCAGGACTCCGGCGTTGGCCAGCGCCCGGGCCACGACGTGCAGTTCGGAGCCGGTGACGGAGGCGTACGCGGCGGAGCCGGTCACCGTCCAGAACAGGAAGCCGGCCGGGTCCGTCGCCAGGGCCGCGCCGAGCACCGGCACGGCGAACCCGGCCACCAGCCGCGGCAGGCCCGCCCCGGCGACGCCCCGCCGGCGCAGCAGCCAGAGCACCGGCAGCAGCACCGCTCCCCCGGTCTGCTTGGCCAGGAAGGCGGCGGCGACGGCGGCCCCCGCCCCGCCGGGGCGCCCGCGGTCCGCGCACCACAGGGCGGCGGCCGTGCCCGGCAGTATGAACACCTCGAAGGTGGCGGCCTGCGCGTCCTCGGGGTTGAGCCCCACGGAGATCAGCAGGTACAGCACCCCGGCGGTGCGGCCGGCCCGGTCGCCCCAGCGGCGGCGGGCCAGGGACGCCAGCAGGACGGCGGTGCCGAGCTGGGCGAGGACGGCGAGCACCCGCAGCGGGGCCAGCGAGCCGGAGCCGCAGAGCGCGAACGCGGCCTGGTACAGCCAGGGCAGCAGCGGCGGCTTGCGGTCCACCACCGTGCCGTACAGCTCGCCGCCCTGGGCCAGGAGCCGCGCCTGGACCGCGAGGAAGCCCTCGTCCGGGTTCCACAGCGGCCGGACGAAGGACGGGATCCGGGTGGTGCAGGCCAGCGCCGCCAGGAGGGGGACGAGGCGCGTCCAGTACGCCGTCCGGGTGATGACCGCGGTCCGTGCGGGGGCGAGCGGGGCGGCGAGCATGGGGTGCACGCTATCCGGCCCCGCACCCCCTGCCGAAGCGGGACATACGGGGCCGGCGGTGCCGGCGGGGTGTCACACGGATTTACCGGTCGGCGGCCGCGGGACGTCGCCCGCCGCGGCCCGCTCCCGCTCCGCGAGCCGGCTGTGCGTGCGGCCGTACAGGAAGTAGACGACGAAGCCGATCACCATCCAGATCGCGAACCGCAGCCAGGTCTCCGCGGGCAGGTTCAGCATCAGCCACAGCGAGGCGAGCACCGAGACGATCGGCACCAGCGGGACCAGCGGGGTCCGGAAGGAGCGGGGCAGGTCGGGGCGGGTGCGGCGCAGGATGACCACGCTGATCGCGACCACGATGAACGCGAAGAGCGTGCCGATGTTCACCAGTTCGGCGAGTTCGCTCAGACTGGTGAAGCCCGCGACGATCGCGATGACCCCGCCCAGCAGGATGGTCGACCGGTACGGGGTGCGGAAGCGCGGGTGGGTGTGCGAGAAGAACCGGGGCAGCAGCCCGTCGCGGCTCATGGCGAAGAAGACCCGGGACTGGCCGAGCAGCAGGATCATGCAGACCGTGGTGAGTCCGATGGCGGCGCCGAAGCTGATCAGGCCCGCGTACCAGGGGTGGCCGGTGGACTTGAACGCGTCGGCGAGCGGCGCGTCGATGGACAGCGAGCTGTACTTCTGCATGCCGGTCACGACGATGGAGACGGCGACGTAGAGGGTGGTGCAGATGATAAGGGAGCCCAGGATGCCGCGCGGGACGTCGCGCTGCGGGTTGCGGGTCTCCTCGGCCGCGGTGGCGACGACGTCGAAGCCGATGAAGGCGAAGAAGACGACGGAGGCCGCGGTGAAGATGCCCATGACGCCGAAGTTGGAGGGCGCCCAGCCGATCATGAGCTGGATCAGGGGGGCCTTGAGGTTCCCGCCCGCCGCCGCGGACTGGGCCTTCGGGATGAACGGGTCGTAGTTGCCGCTGTGCACGAAGAACGCGCCCGCGACGATGACGACGAGGACCACGGCCACCTTGATCGCGACGACCACGGAGGTGACCCGCGCGGACAGCTTCATGCCGATGACGAGGACGGCGGTGAGCACGAGGACGAGGGCGGCGGCGAGGATGTCGAAACCGAAGCCCGTGGCGCCGTCCCTGCCGGCGAGCGCGGCGGGCAGGTGCCAGCCCGCGTTGTCGAGCAGGGAGTGGATGTAGCCGGACCAGCCGACCGCCACCACCGCCGTGCCGAGCGCGAGTTCGAGGACGAGGTCCCAGCCGATGATCCAGGCGGGCAGTTCGCCGAGCGAGGCGTAGGAGAAGGTGTACGCGGAGCCCGCCACGGGGACCGTGGAGGCGAACTCGGCGTAGCACAGCGCGGCGAGGGCGCAGACGGCGCCGGCCACGACGAACGACAGGGAGACGGCGGGGCCGGCGTTGTTCTTGGCCGCCGTTCCGGTGAGGACGAAGATGCCGGTGCCGATGATGACGCCGACGCCGAAGACGGTGAGGTCCAGGGCGGTCAGCGACTTCCTGAGCGCGTGCTCGGGTTCCTCGGTGTCCTGGATGGACTGCTCGACGTTCTTCGTCCGGAACAGCGCGTTGCTCACGCCGACCTCCCACGCTTGTCGTCATGGACATGATCGAGAGGGTCGGGGTCCGTATGCCCCGGCACAGGCAGGTTCACGCAAACGGGCCGGTTCCGCCACCGGGAGAAGCGGCGGAACCGGCCCGTGGGGGCGTTTTCTAGTCGCGCGCGGGCTCCGGGTCCACGGCACCGGCCGTGCCGTCGACGGCGGCGTCCCGGCCGGTGAGGCCGTCGAGCCGGGAGACGAGCCCGGTGACCTGGCGGGCGATGTCGGGCGCGGTCAGCCCGATCTCCGCCATGACCTCGGCGCGGGAGGCGTGGTCGAGGAAGCGCGGCGGGATGCCGAAGTCGCGCAGCGGCACGTCCACGCCCGCGTCGCGCAGCGCCTGGGCGACGGCCGAGCCGACGCCGCCGACGCGGCTGTTGTCCTCGACGGTGACGACGACCCGGTGCCGTTCGGCCAGGGGCGCCATGGCCTCGTCGACGGGCTTGACCCAGCGCGGGTCGACGACGGTGGTGGAGATGCCCTGCCGGTCCAGCAGGTCGGCGATCTCCAGGCACATCGGGGCGAGGGCGCCCACGGAGACCAGCAGGACGTCCGGCCGGCCGGTGCCGGGCTCCCGCAGCACGTCCATGCCGCCGACGCGGCCCACGGCCGGGACGGCGGGGCCGACGGCGCCCTTGGAGAAGCGCACCACGGTCGGCGCGTCCTCGACGGCGACGGCCTCCCGGAGCTGTGCGCGCACCTGCTCGGCGTCGCGCGGCGCGGCGAGCCGGAGTCCGGGCACCACCTGGAGGATCGACATGTCCCACATGCCGTTGTGCGAGGCGCCGTCGGTGCCGGTGACGCCGGCCCGGTCCAGTACGAAGGTGACGCCGCGCTTGTGCAGGGCCACGTCCATGAGGACCTGGTCGAAGGCGCGGTTGAGGAAGGTGGCGTACACGGCGAAGACCGGGTGCAGGCCGCCGTGGGAGAGGCCCGCCGCCGAGACGGCGCCGTGCTGCTCGGCGATGCCGACGTCGTACACGCGTTCGGGGAAGCGCTTGGCGAACTTGTCCAGGCCGACCGGCTGGAGCATGGCCGCGGTGATCGCGACGATGTCCTCGCGCTCCTCGCCGAGCCGGACCATCTCCTCGCCGAACACGGAGGTCCAGTCGGCGCCGGAGGAGGCGATGGGCAGTCCGGTGTCCGGGTGGATCCTGCCGACGGCGTGGAACCGGTCGGCCTCGTCCTGGAGGGCGGGCTGGTAGCCGCGGCCCTTCTCGGTGAGGCAGTGCACGATGACCGGGCCGCCGAACCGCTTGGCCCGGGCCAGCGCCGACTCCAGCGCCTCGATGTCGTGGCCGTCGATCGGGCCGACGTACTTCAGGCCGAGGTCCTCGAACATGCCCTGCGGGGCGATGAAGTCCTTCAGCCCCTTCTTGGCGCCGTGCAGCGTCTCGTACAGCGGCCTGCCGACGACCGGGGTGCGGTCGAGGATGTCCTTCGTCCGGGCGAGGAAGCGCTCGTAGCCGTCGGTGGTGCGCAGGGTCGCCAGGTGGTTGGCGAGGCCGCCGATGGTCGGGGCGTAGGAGCGCTCGTTGTCGTTGACGACGATGACGAGCGGGCGGTCCTTCGCCTCGGCGATGTTGTTGAGCGCCTCCCAGGCCATCCCGCCGGTCAGCGCGCCGTCACCGATGACGGCGGCGACGTGGCTGTCCCGGCCGAGGAGCTGGTTGGCCTTGGCGATGCCGTCGGCCCAGCCGAGGACGGTGGAGGCGTGGCTGTTCTCGATGACGTCGTGCTCGGACTCGCCCTGCGCGGGGTAGCCGGACAGGCCGCCCTTCATCTTCAGCCTGGAGAAGTCCTGCCGGCCGGTCAGCAGCTTGTGGACGTAGGACTGGTGGCCCGTGTCCCACAGCACCTTGTCCTTGGGCGAGTGGAAGACCCGGTGCAGGGCGATGGTCAGCTCCACCACACCGAGGTTGGGACCGAGGTGGCCGCCGGTCTTGGCGACCTCTTCGACGAGGAAGGTCCGGATCTCCTGTGCCAGCCGGTCCAGCTCCTCCAGGGTGAGCCGGTCCAGATCGCGCGGTCCCGTGATGCGGGTCAGCAGCGGCACCCGTGCCTCCTTGCAGTAGAGCTGATCGAGCTGTTGCCGGGCTTGGACGAGTCTAATGTTCCGCCCGCACGCCCGGCGGCCGGGCGGCGGGTCCCGGCCCACGCGAACGGCTGTACCCTCGCGGCCGGCCTTCGGACACGGCCGTGCCCGGCACCGTGGGGCGGTGCCGGGCGCGGTCGTGCGGTGCGGCGGCCGTGCTCAGGCGCGGCCGGCCGACTTCTGGGTCTTGCGGGTGACCGAGTCGATGACGACCGTGGCGAGGAGCACACCGCCGGTGATCATGTACTGGATCGGGGTGGCGATGCCCCGGAGGGCGAGGCCGTACTGGATCGACGTGATCACGAGGACGCCGAGCAGCGCGTTCCAGGTGCGGCCCCGGCCGCCGAAGAGGCTGGTGCCGCCGATGACGGCCGCGGCGATGACGTTCATCAGCAGGTCGCCGGAGCCGGCGCTCTGGTTGGCGGCGGCGATCTTGGAGGCCCAGAACAGGCCGCCGACCGAGGCGAAGAAGCCCGCGACGGCGAAGACCGAGACGCGCACCAGGGTGACGTTGATGCCGGCGCGGCGGGACGCCTCCACGCTGCCGCCGAGCGCGAGGACCTTGCGGCCGTACGTGGTGCGGCGCAGCACGAAGTCGCTGCCGACCAGAACGATCGCGAAGAGCAGCACCGCGAGCGGCAGGCCCTTGTACTGGTTGAAAATCACCGCGACGGCGAACGCGGGGACGGCCAGGAGCACGGTGCGCAGCACGATGTCGGCCAGCGGGCGGGACGGGATGCCCGCGGCCGCGCGGCGGCGGTTGCCGAGGAAGGCCGGCAGGAAGTACCCGGCGACCGCGACGAGGGCCAGCAGGTAGGCGGCGGACACGTCCGAGAAGTAGTACGTGGTGAGCTTGCCGACCACGCCGTCACCGTCGAGGTTGATCGTGCCGTTCGAGCCCAGGATCTGGAGCATGAAGCCGTTCCAGAACAGCAGGCCCGCCAGGGTCACGGCGAACGCGGGCGCGCCGAGCCGGGCGAAGAAGAAGCCGTGCAGGGCGCCGATGACCGCGCCGGCCGCGAGGGCGGCCAGGACGGCGAGCCACTCGTTGACGCCGTGCGTGACGCTCATCACGGCGGTGATCGCCGAGGAGACGCCGGAGACGGAGCCGACGGAGAGGTCGATCTCGCCGAGCAGCAGCACGAAGATGATGCCGACCGACATCATGCCGGTGGCCACCATGGCGACGAAGATGTTGTTGAGGTTCTCCGCCCCGAGGAAGGCCGAGTCGAGGCTCTGGAAGATCACGCAGATGACGATGAGGCCGACCACGACCGGCAGGGCGCCGAGGTCGCCGGCGCGCATCTTGCGGCCGAACTCCGTGACGTAGCCGGCGAAGCCCTGCTCGCGCACGAGCAGGCGGGGGTCGACGACGGGCGCGGCGTCGGCCGCGACGGCGGGCGCCTCGACGGGCGCTGCCTGGGACTTGTCGATACTCACTTCCGGGCCTCCGCGTTGGTGCGGGCCGCGCGACGGGTCACGGCGTTGTCCGTGGCACCGGTGATGGCGGAGATGATCTCTTCCTGCGAGGTGGTCTCGACCTCGAACACCCCGTTGTTGCGGCCGAGCCGCAGGACGGCGACCTTGTCGGCCACGGCCTTCACGTCGGCCATGTTGTGGCTGATGAGGATGACCGCGAGGCCGCGCTCGCGCAGCCGCTCGACGAGGTCCAGGACCTGGGCGGTCTGCTCGACGCCGAGGGCGGCGGTCGGCTCGTCGAGGATGACCAGCTTGGGCTCGCCGAGCATGGAGCGGGCGATGGCCACGACCTGGCGCTGGCCGCCGGAGAGCGACGCGATCGGGATGCGCACGCTGGGGATGCGGATGGACAGGGTCTGGAGCAGTTCGCGGGAGCGGCGCTCCATCTCGACCTCGTCCAGGACACCCCACCGCTTGATCTCACGGCCGAGGAACAGGTTGCCGACGACGTCGATGTTGTCGCACAGGGCGAGGTCCTGGTAGACCGTGGCGATGCCCAGGTGCTGGGCGTCGTGCGGCCGGCCGACCGTGACGGGGCGGCCCTCCCACTCGATGACACCGTCATCGATGGGGTGCACGCCCGCGATCGTCTTGACGAGGGTGGACTTGCCGGCGCCGTTGTCGCCGACGAGGGCGACCACCTCTCCGGCATGGACCTCAAGCTCTACGTCGGTGAGCGCCTGGACGGCACCGAATCGCTTGGAGACCCCGCGCAACGCCAGCACGGGCGTAGCGGACACGTGAACCATCTCCTTCGCCGCCCGGGCCTGGCCCCGGCGGGAGGTTGAACATGAAGAGTGAGGGGGGTGCGACGTCCGGCGCCCCGCCGTTGTGCTGCGGGGCTGTCGGCGGCGGGGCGCCGGACGCGCCGGCACGGTCCGCGCGAACGGTGGGCGCGCGGCTCCCGTGCGGACCGGTGGGGCCGCCGAGGCGGCCCCCGGGGGTGTTACTTCAGGCCGATCTTGGCGCAGGCGGCCTTGTACTTGGCCGTGCAGATGTCGTCGACCGTGTAGTAGCCCTGCTTGACGACCGTGTCCTGGATGTTGGCCTTCGTCAGCGAGACGACCGGGACGATGACGGCCGGGATGCCCTTCTCGGTGCCGCTGTCGACGGTGCCCGCGCCGAGCGAGCCGTCGACCTTGCCGGTCTTGGCGATCGAGACGGCCATCTTGGCGACGGTCTCCGCCTCCTGCGGGTACGACTTGAAGACGCTCATGTACTGCTCGCCCGTCACGATGCGCTGCACGCCCGCGAGTTCGGCGTCCTGGCCGGTGACCGGGGGAAGGGTCTTGAGGCCCGCGCCCTTGAGCGCGGTGATGATGCCGCCGGCCATGCCGTCGTTGGCGGAGTAGACGCCGACGATCTTGTCCTTGCCGAGGGAGGAGATGGCGCCCGCCATGTTGGCGTTGGCGTTCTCCGGCTTCCACTCCTTGGTGTCGTACTCCTTGCCGATGTCCACCTTGCCGTCGAGGACGTCGTGGGCGCCCTTCTTGAACTGCGCGGCGTTCGGGTCGGTCACGGAGCCGTTCATCATGACGATCTTGCCGGACTTGGCCTTGCCGCCCAGGGCCTTCAGCAGGGCCTCGCCCTGCGTCTTGCCGACCTCGACGTTGTCGAACGAGGTGTACGCGGAGATCGGGCCCTCGGCCAGGCGGTCGTAGGCGACGACCGGGATGCCCGCGTCCTTGGCCTTCTTGACGCCCTGGGCGACCGCCTTGAAGTCGACCGCGTCCAGGATCAGCACGTCGACCTTCTTGGTGATCATCGTGTCGATCTGCTGCGACTGGAGGGTCGGGTCCTGCTTGGCGTTGAGGTACTCGACCTTGCCCTTGCCGTTCGTCAGCTCCGAGATCTGCTTCTCGATGATCGGCTTGTCGAACTTCTCGTAGCGGGCGGTCTGGTTCTCCGGCAGGAGCAGACCGACGGTGAGGTCGTCGCCCTTGGCGGGCTTCGTCTCCCCGCTGTCGGCGCTGCCGCCGGACTCCTTGGCGCTGCCGCACGCGGCGAGCGAGACGGCCATGGCGGTGGCACAGAAAGCAAAGGCGGCACGACGCATGCGCGTGTTCACTCTGGAAACCTCCCTGACGAGGCCGCGTCGTTGCGGCCGAGGTGGCTGGAAGTCAACTCGGCCACACGTGCGACGTCAAGAAGTAAATCCTTAACGAGATGGCAACGGTGCCATCCGTTCTCTAAGTGAAGGCAGGGGTGGCCACCGGCAGCGCGCCGTCCAAAAGGGTTGAATCCCCCATCTCCCCGAGGGCGAGGGCGAGCGCCCCGAGCACCTCGGCGCGACCCCCAAGTGCCCCCGGAAGAACGGACAGTTGACGCGCCGCGCTGGGGATGGCGTAGCGGCCGACGGACTCCCTGATCGGTCCGAGCACCAGCTCGCCCGCCTCGGCGAGATCGCCGCCGAGGACCACCCGGCTCGGGTTCAGCAGATTGCAGAGATTGGCCACTCCGCTGCCGATGTGCCGACCGACGTCGGCGATCACCCGGCGGCACCCGGGGTCGCCCTCCCTGGCCAGCCGCACGACACCCTCCATCGTCAGGTCGGAGCCGTGGCTGGGCTGGAGCAGCGGGAGCACGTAGCGCGCCGCCGCGAAGGTCTCCAGGCAGCCGCGGTTCCCGCACCGGCAGACCGGGCCGGACTCGTCCAGGGTGATGTGCCCGATCTCCCCGGCGGTGCCGCCCGGGCCGCGGTAGATGGTCCCGTCGATCACCAGACCCGCGCCGACCCCGCTCGCGACCTTGATGTAGGCCAGGTCGCGCACGCCCTTCCCGCTGCCCCAGACCAGTTCGCCGAGGGCGCCGAGGTTGGCGTCGTTGTCCACGTGCACGGGCACGCCGAGCCGCCCGCGCATCTCCTCGGCGGGCCTCGTGCCGCCCCAGCCGGGCAGGATCGCGGTGGAGCCGAGGGTCCCCGACTCGACGTCGATCGGACCCGGCACGCCGAGCCCCACGCCGGCCACCTTGGTCCGGTCCACCCCCGTCGCCGCGATCAGTCGCTCGACCAGTTGTTCGGCCCGGTCGAAGCCCTGGGCGGCGGAGGCGTCGACGTCCAGCGGCTCCGCCTCCTCGGCCAGCACCTGGTGCGCGAGGTTGCCGACGGCGACCCGCAGGTGGGTGTGGCCGAAGTCGACGCCGATCACGATGCCGGCGTCCCCGCTGAGGCTGACGCTGCGGGCCCGCCGCCCGCCCGCCGACGTCGGGGTGACCTCGACGGTCCCCCCGTCCTTCAACTCCCGCACGATATTGGAGACGGTCGCGGCGGACAGACCGGTCGTCCGCGCGATCTCCGCCTGCGTGAGGGACCCGGCCAGGCGTACGGCCCGGACGACCCGCTCCAGGTTGGCCCGGTGCAGTGACGACTGCGACCCTGGAGTCTCCACGACGACCTCCTGAGCGCGGGGCCGCTTCAGTGAGGCCCCGTGTATGTCCAACTAGTGAACTCTAAGCTGAGCCGTTCGGGGTGACTTACGTCAAGAGGTTGAGCCGTTTCGTCAAAAGGTTGAACCGTTTCCGGGTACCCGGACACAGCGACGCACACCGCTGCGGAGGCCGGCAGCGGTGTGCGCACACAGGGTCGCGGGGTGTCGTCCCCGCCGGTGGCCGTTACTTCAGCGCCCCCGCGGTCAGTCCCTGCACCACCTGGCGCTGGAAGACGATGTACGCCGCGAGCACCGGCAGCATCGCCATGACCAGCCCCGCGAAGAGGCCGGACCAGTCGCCCTTGTACCCCTGGCTCACCGCGAGCTGGACCAGGCCCTGGGTGAGGACCTTCTTGTCCGGGTCGGTGTTCAGCACCGTGGGCAGCATGTACTGGTTCCACTGGCCCAGGAAGTTGAAGATGCCCACGCTGATCAGGCCGGGTTTGGCCATCGGCAGCATGATCTGGAAGAACGTACGGGTGTGCGAAGCGCCGTCCACGAAGGCGGCCTCCGCCACCGAGGCGGGCAGGGTGCGGAAGAACGCCGTGAGGAAGAAGACCGTGAACGGCAGCGAGTAGGCGATGTAGACCACGATCAGACCGTGGATCGTGTTGAGCATGCCCATGTTGTTCACGACGTAGAACAGCGGAACCAGCGCCAGCATGATCGGGAAGCTCATGCCGCCGACGAACAGGTAGTAGACGAAGCGGTTGCCCGGGAAGTCGAACCGGGCCAGCACGTAGGCCGCCATCGAGCCGAGCACCAGGGTGCCGACGAGCGAGCCGCCGACCACCAGGACGGTGTTCAGGAAGTAATCGCTCATGTTGGCGTCGGTCCAAGCCCGCGCCCAGTTGTCGAAGTGCAGCCTGTCCGGCAGGGACCAGGGCGAGCCGAAGATGGAGCCGTCGTCCTTGAAGGACGTCATCACCGCCCACACCAGCGGCATCACCACCATGATCGCCCAGATCACGAGGACGCCGTGGGAGAAGACGTTGAGGACGGAGCCCTCCTTCTTCTGCCCGGGAGGCCGCCGGGCGGCCGGGTGCCTGTCCGCCTTGGAGACGGTCGCGCCGGACTCGGCCGGCTGCGGGACGGGGGTCTCGGTCGTCTTCATCGATTCAGAACTCCAGCCGCTCGCGACGGCCCAGCCGCATCACGATCGCCGCGAACGCGAGGGTGACGACCAGCAGGGCGACGCCGATGGTGGTGGCGTAGGCGGCCTGACCGTCCCGGAACGCCTTCTGGTACACGTACAGGACCATCACCGTGGTCGAGTAGTCGGGCCCGCCCGGCCCGGTCGTCATGATCTGCACGACCGCGAACGACTCCGCGCCGAGCGCGAGGATGCCCATGTAGACCCAGGCGGACTGCACGGTGTCCCACAGCAGCGGCAGGGTGACCCGGAAGAACGTGGTCGCGCGGCCCGCGCCGTCCAGCAGCGCCGCCTCGTACAGCTCGGCCGGGATCGAGGCCATGCCCGCGGAGAACAGCACCACGAAGAAGCCCACCGTGGACCACACGAGCACCGCCATCACACACCACAGGGCGAGGTTCGGATCACCCAGCCACAGCGGCTGGACGCCGTCGAGACCGATGCCGCGCAGGAGCGAGTTGATCGCGCCGCTGTCCGGGTTGTACGCGAAGGCGAACAACAGCGAGACGATCGCGATCGAGAGCACCTGCGGGAAGAAATAAACGATCTTGTAGAAGGACGAGCCCCGGACCCCGGAGATCACGGGGCCGCCCCTTCTCCGCCGTCCGCCCACATTGATCATGAAGGCGAAGAACAGCGCCAGCCCGATCGTCAGCACCGGCAGCACCAGGGCGAACAGCAGACTGTGCTGCAACGACTTCCAGAAGATGTCGTCGTCGAGCATCCTCTCGTAGTTGTCGAACCCGACCATCTTGAAATCGGGGCTGAGGCCCGTCCAGTCCGTGAACGAGTAGTAGATGGACTGGATGAAAGGCCATACCACGAAGAGCGCGTACAGTCCCAGGGGCAGTGCCAGAAACCCCACGATGAACCGGTACTTGCCGTGCTGCATCGCCACTCCGGTGCTGTCAGAATGCTGGATTACTGGTGCTTGTAGTGCTTGATGGAGCTGTCCTTGGCCGCCTCGTCGGCGAAGCCCTGGATCTTCTTGATGGCCTCCGCCGGGGTGAGCCGGCCGGCCATCATCTCGCCGAGACCGGAGACGCCGATCTTCTCCTTCTGGAGCTGCACGTACCAGTCCTGGAGCCGGGGGTTCACCACGTTGTCCCCGGCCTTGTCCAGGGCCGCCACGCCCGACTTCAGCCCCGGGGTGAGGGCGATGCCGGTGGTGCCGCCGTTGAACGCGGTCAGCGACTTCACCTTGGCGGTGAAGTTCTTCGAGGACGCCTCGGAGAGCATGATGCGCAGCTGCTCCATCCCGCCCTCGGAGTTCTTGGCCTTGGCCGGGACGACGAAGGGCTCACCGCCCGAGGCCCAGATGGTGCCGAACGGCAGCTTGTCGGAGCCGTCGAGCCCGGAGGGCGCGGAGACGGCGAGGTCGAAGTCGGGCGGGATGACGTTGGCCGACTCGTTCTCCACCCAGGAGCCGTTCGGGAGGAACAGCGCCTTGCCCTTGGCCCACGCGGTCTGCGACTGGATGTGGTCCAGACCGGGGGTGCCCTGGAGCACGTAGCCCTTCTTGTACAGCTCGTAGTAGGCCTCGAAACAGGCCTTGACCGCCGGGTGCTTCCAGGCGTTCGGCTCCAGGTTGTCGATGGCGTCGAGCACCTCGCGCCCGCCGACCTTGCCGATCATCGGGTAGAGCGAGAAGGGGATGTAGTACGGGTACTTGCCCGCGTAGGTCCAGCCCGCGATGCCCTTCCTCTTCGCCTTCGCGCACAGCGCGAGCATCTCGTCCCAGGTCTCGGGGTAGGCCGCGTCCAGCGAGTCCAGGGCCTTCTGCGAGTACCAGACGCCGTACACCGTGTAGGCGTAGTACAGGATCCAGACCGGGTCGCCGTCGAACTGGCCCATCTCCACGATGCCGGGGCGCAGCGTGTCGCGGACCTTCTTGCCCGGGTCGTCGTACGACGGGGCGTCCAGCAGCGGGGTCAGGTCGGCGAGCTGGTTCTTGCCGACGAGGACGCCCATGTCCATCTGCTCGGCACCGGAGTTGTCGATGAGGTCCGGCGGGTTGCCCTGGTTGAACCGGGGCTGGAGCGTGGACTGGATCTTCTGGGTGGCCGCGAACTTCACCTTGGCCTTGGGGAAGTCGTGCTGGTAGAGCTTGACCGCGTCCTCGGCGTACTCCTTGCCGAAGCCGCCGTCGAAGAGGACGAACTCCATGCCCGCGCCGTCGTTGACACCGAGCGGGTTCTTGGCGGTCTTCTTGCCCGCCTTGGCCTTCTCCTGTCCGTCGCCGCCGCTGCTCGCGCAGGCGGACATCAGCCCCATCCCCGGTACGGCGACCAGACCGAGTGCCGCCGAACGCTTGATCAGATCACGCCGGCCGACGCCTTCAGAACCGTGGTGCGCAGTGGATCCCATGCTCAAGTCCTCGCCTTCTCCAGGACTCAGGCGGTGAACCGGATCCTCCCCGGCACCGCTGTCGGGTAGTGCAGGGTCGTGCGGGAAACGCCGACAGGTATAGTCCACTTACGGTCACCGGACAAGATCGAATGCAAGGTTCCCGATGGGTCTTTTCCGAGTTGAGACCTCACCGAAATAGGAGCCGGAGAAGAGGCCCGTACCGGAGGATTCGGCGGCATAAGTCCCTGAATGGCGCAGTCAACACCCTTGACATCACGGGACACTTGGCTACCTACTGGTTTCCGCACCCGGAAGCAGACAACGTTGTCCGGACGGGCGCAGGAGGGGAATCCGTAGATGCAGCGGAGAACTCGGCACAGACGGGGTCCGGCGGCCGTGCTCACGGCCGCCTTCGTCATGGCCGTCGGCGCACCGGGCGCGGCGGTCGCCCTGCCGGCCGGCGCCCCCGCGGCCGACCGGGAGTTCGCGTCCTCGTTCGAGGCGGGCGAGCCGGCGCCGGACTGGCTGAACACCGTCGACACCGGCCCGGACGGCCACCGGCGCGCCTCGGGCGTCGACGGCGGCTACAGCACCGGGATCCCGGGCAACGCCACCGACCACGTCACCGAAGTGCGGGCGAGCGCGGAGAACCCCGGCGCCGGCGAGGTCAAGGAGAACCTCGTGGACGGCGAGCCCGGCACCAAGTGGCTGGCGTTCGAGCCCACCGGCTGGGTGGAGTTCGACCTCGACCGGCCCGTCAGGACGGCGGCGTACGCGCTCACCTCGGCCAACGACCACGCCGAACGCGACCCCGCGGACTGGACCCTGCTCGGCTCCGTCGACGGCGAGGACTGGAAGACCGTCGACACCCGCTCGGACCAGACCTTCTCCGAGCGGTTCAAGACGACGACGTACGACCTCGCCGAACCGGCCGAGTACCGGCACTTCCGGCTGGAGGTGACGCGCAACAACGGCGCCCCGGGCCTCCTGCAACTCGCCGACGTGCAGTTCTCCACCGGGGGCGGGGGCGGTCCGGTGCCGCAGGACATGCTGACCCTGGTCGACAAGGGGCCGAGCGGCTCCCCGACGGCCAAGGCGCGCGCCGGGTTCACGGGTAAGCGGGCGCTGCGCTACGCCGGGCGGCACACCGCGGACGGCCGCGCGTACTCGACCGACAAGGTCTTCGACGTGAACGTGGCGGTCGGCCGCGACACCGAGCTGTCGTACGACGTCTTCCCCTCGATGGCCGACGGCGACCGCGACTACGACGCCACCAACGTCTCGGTCGACCTGGCGTTCACCGACGGCACCTACCTGAGCGACCTGGGCGCCCTGGACCGGCACGGCTTCCCGCTCTCCCCGCGCGGGCAGGGCGCGTCGAAGGCGCTGTACGTCAACCAGTGGAACCACGTGGCCGCGCGGATCGGCCCGGTGGCGGCCGGCCGGACCGTCGACCGGATCCTGCTGGCCTACGACTCCCCGGGCGGCCCGGCGAAGTTCCGCGGCTGGCTCGACGACGTCTCGCTGCGGCCGGTGGCGCCCGAGCGGCCGAAGGCGCACCTCGCGGACTACGCGCTGACCACGCGGGGCACCAACTCCAGCGGCAGTTTCTCGCGCGGCAACACCTTCCCGGCCACGGCCCTGCCGCACGGCTTCAACTTCTGGACGCCGGTGACCAACGCGTCCTCGCTGAGCTGGCTCTACGAGTACGCCCGGGCGAACAACGCCGACAACCTGCCGACGGTCCAGGCGTTCAGCGCGAGCCACGAGCCGAGTCCGTGGATGGGCGACAGGCAGACCTTCCAGCTCATGCCGTCGGCCGCGGCCGGCACCCCGGACACCGGCCGCACGGCGCGTGAGCTGCCCTTCCGGCACGAGAACGAGACCGCGCGGCCGTACTACTACGGGGTGCGGTTCGAGAACGGCCTGAAGGCCGAGATGACGCCGACCGACCACGCGGCGGTGCTCCGCTTCACCTACCCCGGCGACGACGCGAGCGTCCTGTTCGACAACGTCACCGAGCAGGCCGGCCTGACGCTCGACGAGGAGCACGGCATCGTCACCGGCTACTCGGACGTGAAGTCGGGGCTGTCCACGGGCGCGACCCGGCTCTTCGTGTACGGCGAGTTCGACAGGCCGGTCACCGACGGCGCGTCGAGCGGGGTGAAGGGCTACCTGCGCTTCGACGCGGGCGCCGACCGCACCGTCACCCTGCGGCTGGCCACCTCGCTGATCGGCACCGACCAGGCGAGGGACAACCTGCGCCAGGAGATCCCGCGGGGCACGTCCTTCGCCGCCGTCGAGGCGCGCGCCCGGCAGACCTGGGACGGGCTGCTCGGCAAGGTCGAGGTGGAGGGGGCGACCCCGGACCAGCTGACGACGCTCTACTCCGGGCTGTACCGGCTGTACCTGTACCCCAACTCCGGCTTCGAGCGGGCCGGCGGGAAGGACCGGTACGCCTCGCCGTTCTCCCCGATGCCGGGCCCGGACACCCCGACCCGTACCGGCGCGAAGATCGTCGACGGCAGGGTGTACGTCAACAACGGCTTCTGGGACACCTACCGGACCACGTGGCCGGCGTACTCCTTCCTGACCCCCACCAAGGCGGGCGAGCTGGTCGACGGGTTCGTGCAGCAGTACGAGGACGGCGGCTGGACGTCCCGCTGGTCCTCCCCCGGCTACGCCGACCTGATGACCGGCACCTCCTCGGACGTGGCCTTCGCCGACGCCTACGTCAAGGGCGTGCGGTTCGACGCGAAGGCGGCCTACGAGGCGGCCGTGAAGAACGCGACCGTCGTCCCGCCCGCCCCCGGTGTCGGCCGCAAGGGCATGAGCACCTCGCCGTTCCTCGGCTACACCGGTACCGACACGGGCGAGGGCCTGTCGTGGGCGATGGAGGGCTACGTCAACGACTACGGCATCGCGAAGATGGGCGAGGCCCTGTACCGGAAGACCGGCGAGAAGCGCTACCGGGAGGAGTCGGCGTACTTCCTCGACCGGGCGCGGGACTACGTGCACCTGTTCGACGCCGAGGCCGGCTTCTTCCAGGGACGGGACGCCCGGGGCCGCTGGCGGGTGGACTCCACGGCGTACGACCCGCGCGTGTGGGGCTACGACTACACGGAGACCAACGGCTGGGGCTACGCCTTCACCGTCCCGCAGGACAGCCGGGGCCTGGCCAACCTCTACGGCGGCCGGCGGGGCCTCGCCGACAAGCTCGACGCGTACTTCGCCACCCCGGAGACGGCCTCCCCGGACCAGGTGGGCTCCTACGGCGGCGTCATCCACGAGATGACCGAGGCCAGGGACGTCCGGATGGGCCAGTACGGCCACTCCAACCAGGTCGCCCACCACGTCGCCTACATGTACGACGCGGCCGGCCGGCCGTGGCGGACGCAGGCGTACGTGCGCGAGGCGCTCTCCCGGCTCTACACCGGCAGCGAGATCGGGCAGGGCTACCACGGCGACGAGGACAACGGCGAGCAGTCTGCCTGGTACCTCTTCTCCGCGCTCGGCTTCTACCCGCTGGTCATGGGCAGCGGCGAGTACGCCATCGGCTCCCCGCTGTTCAAGAAGGCGACCGTGCACCTGGAGAACGGCCGGGACCTGGTGGTGCGGGCGCCGCACAACAGCGCGCGGAACGTCTACGTGCAGGGCGTGCTGGTCGACGGGCGCCCCTGGAACTCGACGTCCCTGCCGCACTCGCTGCTGTCCAGGGGCGGGGTGCTGGACTTCCGCATGGGGCCGCAGCCCTCGGCCTGGGGCTCCGGCGAGGACGCGGCGCCGGTATCCGTCACCCGGGACGACCGGGTGCCGACGCCCCGCGCGGACGTCCTGAGGGGCGCGGGCGCGCTCTTCGACGACACGTCGGCGACCGCCGCGGAGGTCACCTCGGCCGAGCTGCCCGTCGAGGGCGCCGTACGGCCCGTCCAGTACACCCTGACCTCGGGGGCCGACCACACCGGGGCGCCGGCCGGCTGGACCCTCCAGGGCTCCGCCGACGGCACGGCCTGGCACACCCTGGACCACCGCTCCGGTGAGGCGTTCGCCTGGGACCGCCAGACCCGCGCCTTCACCATCGCCGCACCGGGCACGTACGCGCGGTACCGGTTGGTCCTGGACGGCGAGGCGACCCTGGCGGAGGTGGAGCTGCTGGCCTGACCGGAGCCCGGCCGCGGAGGCGGCCCGTGCCCGGGTCCCGGGCACGGGCCGCCTCCGCGTGCGCCGGGCCCGGTCCGTGGCGAGGGTGCACACGCACGGACCGCGCCACCGACGCAGGACAGCGCGCCGGCCGGGCCCGTGCCGCGGGGTCCGCCCGGCCGCCGAGGCGTTGCCGGGGCGGACGGCGCCGGAAGACCCCGGTGCGGAGCGGCTGGAGCCGCTGTGCGACGCCTGCGCCCGGCATGGTCATCTGGGCCGGACCGGCCGTCCCGGACCCCGCGGAGCCCCCCGGTGCCGCCGCCGTCCCCGTCGCCTCGGAGTACCCCGGCCGGTGAGCGGGGCGCGGGGTGTCCGCCCGGGTACGGCGAAGGGCCGCACCCCCGGTCGGGGGTGCGGCCCTCGGAACCGCCCGCCTGTGCCGCTTACTTGCGGATCAGGCTGCGCAGCACGTACTGCATGATGCCGCCGTTGCGGTAGTAATCGGCCTCACCGGGGGTGTCGATGCGGACGACCGCGTCGAACTCGACACCGGTGTCGGTGGTGACCTTGACCGTGCGCGGCGTGGTGCCCTCGTTCAGCTCGGTGACGCCGGAGAACGAGAACGTCTCCTCACCGGTCAGACCGAGGTCCTCGGCCGTCCGGCCCTCCGGGAACTGGAGCGGCAGGACGCCCATGCCGATGAGGTTCGAGCGGTGGATGCGCTCGTACGACTCGGCGATGACGGCCTTGACGCCGAGCAGCGCGGTGCCCTTGGCCGCCCAGTCGCGGGACGAACCGGAGCCGTACTCCTTGCCGGCCAGGACGACCAGCGGGATGCCCTGCTCGATGTAGTTGCGGGAGGCGTCGTAGATGAACGACACCGGCGCGTCGGCCTGGGTGAAGTCGCGGGTGTAGCCGCCTTCGGTGCCCGGCGCGATCTGGTTGCGCAGGCGGATGTTGGCGAAGGTACCGCGGATCATGACCTCGTGGTTGCCGCGGCGGGAGCCGTAGCTGTTGAAGTCGCGGCGCTGCACACCGTGCTCGGTGAGGTACTGGCCGGCCGGGGTGTCGGCCTTGATGGCGCCGGCCGGGGAGATGTGGTCGGTGGTGACCGAGTCGCCCAGCTTGGCCAGGACGCGGGCGCCGGCGATGTCGGTGACCGGGGCCGGCTCCATCTCCATGCCCTCGAAGTACGGGGGCTTGCGGACGTAGGTCGACTCGGCGTCCCACTCGAAGGTGTTGCCGGTCGGGACCGGGAGGGACTGCCACTGGGCGTCGCCCGCGAAGACGTCGCTGTAGGACTTGGAGAACATGTCCTCGCCGATGGCGTTGGCGACGACCTCGTTGACCTCGGCCTCGGAGGGCCAGATGTCCTTCAGGAAGACCTCGTTGCCGTCCTGGTCGGTGCCCAGGGCGTCCCGGGTGATGTCCACCTTCATGGAGCCCGCGAGGGCGTAGGCGACGACCAGCGGCGGGGACGCCAGGTAGTTCATCTTGACGTCGGGGTTGATGCGGCCCTCGAAGTTCCGGTTGCCGGAGAGGACCGAGGTGACCGCGAGGTCGTGGTCGTTGACGGCCTGGGAGACCTCCTCCGGCAGCGGGCCGGAGTTGCCGATGCAGGTGGTGCAGCCGTAACCGACGAGGTTGAAGCCGACCTTGTCGAGGTACGGGGTGAGGCCCGCCTTCTCGAAGTAGTCGGTGACGACCTTGGAGCCCGGGGCGAGGGTGGTCTTGACCCACGGCTTGCGGGTCAGGCCCTTCTCGACCGCCTTCTTGGCCACCAGCGCGGCGGCGACCATGACGTACGGGTTGGACGTGTTGGTGCAGGAGGTGATGGCCGCGACCGTCACCGCACCGTGGTCCAGCTCGTACGACGTGCCGTCGGGGGCGGTCACGGTGACCGGGTCGGACGGGACGGCGCCGGTGCCCTGGCCGTGCTGCGGGGCGCCCGCGCCGTTCTCCTCGTGGCCGTAGGCCGGGGCGTCGGAGGCCGGGAAGGACTCGGCGCTCGCCTCGTCGACCGGGGAGGCCGCGGCGGCCGGCGTCTGGACGGCCGGGGCGTCGACGTAGTTGAGGACGTCCTTGGCGAACTGCTGGGCGGCCTCGGCGAGGACGATGCGGTCCTGCGGGCGCTTCGGGCCGGCGATGGACGGCACGACCGTGGACAGGTCCAGTTCGAGCTTCTCGGAGAAGTCCGGCTCGGCCGCCGGGTCCAGCCAGAGGCCCTGCTGCTTGGCGTACGCCTCGACGAGGGCGACCTGCTGGTCGGAACGGCCGGTCAGGCGCAGGTAGTTCAGGGTCTCGTCGTCGATCGGGAAGATCGCGGCGGTGGAGCCGAACTCCGGCGACATGTTGCCGATGGTGGCGCGGTTGGCCAGCGAGGTGGCGGCGACGCCCTCGCCGTAGAACTCGACGAACTTGCCGACCACGCCGTGCTTGCGGAGCATCTCGGTGATGGTGAGCACGAGGTCGGTGGCGGTGGTGCCGGCCTGCAGCTCGCCGGTGAGCTTGAAGCCGACGACGCGCGGGATCAGCATGGAGACCGGCTGGCCGAGCATGGCGGCCTCGGCCTCGATGCCGCCGACGCCCCAGCCGAGGACGCCGAGGCCGTTGACCATGGTGGTGTGCGAGTCGGTGCCGACCAGGGTGTCCGGGTAGGCCTTGCCGTCGCGGACCATCACGACACGGGCCAGGTGCTCGATGTTCACCTGGTGGACGATGCCGGTGCCCGGCGGGACGACCTTGAACTCGTCGAAGGCGGTCTGGCCCCAGCGCAGGAACTGGTAGCGCTCCTTGTTGCGGCCGTACTCCAGCTCGACGTTCTGCTTGAAGGCGTCGTTGGTGCCGAACTTGTCGGCGATGACGGAGTGGTCGATGACCAGCTCGGCCGGGGCCAGCGGGTTGATCTTCGCCGGGTCGCCGCCGAGTTCCTTCACGGCCTCGCGCATGGTGGCGAGGTCGACGACACAGGGCACGCCGGTGAAGTCCTGCATGATCACGCGGGCCGGCGTGAACTGGATCTCCTGGCTGGGCTGGGCCTGCGAGTCCCAGCCGCCGAGGGCGCGGATGTGGTCGGCGGTGATGTTCGCGCCGTCCTCCGTGCGGAGCAGGTTCTCCAGCAGGACCTTGAGGCTGTACGGCAGGCGGGCCGCGCCCTCCACCTTGTCCAGCCGGAAGATCTCGTACGACTCGTCGCCCACCTGCAGCGTGCTGCGGGCGTCGAAGCTGTTCGCCGACACGACAGTCTCCTTCATTGATGTGCGCGTACCACCGTCAATCGTGCCGCCACGCCGGCTTGGCCGAACCAGTGAGGTCAGGCTAAGTTAGGTATGCCTAACTGACGCGGCGGCCACGGTGCACCTCGGCAGATATCTCGATGTCGAGATAACACTAGTACATGGGCGCCGCCCGGTCATGCCCGACCCGGCCCGGCGCGCACCGCGGGACCCGCCGGGCGACGGCTACCAGGACCGTTCGGCGTCCATCTTGGCCGGGGCGAGCACCCGCACGTGGCCGTGGCCGCCCTGGACCGACTGCCGCCAGCGGGCGAACGCCGCGGCGGTGCGGACCAGCCCGGCGTCGTCCCACACGCCGTAGTCCACCCAGACGACGGCCTCCGCCCGGCCGCCGCCCCCGGGAACGCCGGCGCAGGCCCGCACGACGTGGGCGGCGACGGCGGCGTCCGCCTCGGGGGCGTCCGCCCTCAGGTACGCGCGGAACCCGCCGGCCACCGGCAGCCAGCGGCTCGGCGGGGCCGCCGGCGGGGCCGTGCCGCCCTCCGCGGCGGCCAGGGCCTCCCCGGCGTCGCACTCCCGGTCCGGGGCGGACGGCCCCGTCGTGGCCGGGGCGGACGGCTTCGGCGCGGCCGGTGTGGCCCGCGCGGCGTCCGCCCGGTCCGTTCCGCAGGAGAGGAGCGAACAGCAGCCGGCGAGCAGCGCGGCCACGGCGAGGGCCCGGCGCGTCTGGATCTTCATGTGTATCCCTTTCCGGACACTGAGAGGGGGACGCACCGGACGCGGTTCCCCGGCCGGCCCGGCTCCGCCCCGCCGATGGATTCGCCCCGGCCCCGCGAGGTACCCGGCCTCCGCTGCGCCGAACGGGGCTGACTTGCCGTCACACGCGCCACGCGGGGAAGCCTCCGGAGGTCAACATCTCATATCTGAGATAACCTCAGTCTCATGTCAGACGACTACCTCGTACGCATCGGCAAGCTCATCCGTGACGCCCGGCAACACCGGGGCTGGACACAGGCGCAACTCGCGGAGGCGCTCGGCACCAGCCAGAGCGCCGTGAACCGCATCGAGCGCGGCAACCAGAACATCAGCCTTGAGATGATCGCCCGAATCGGTGAAGCCCTGGACAGCGAGATCGTGTCGCTGGGCTACGCGGGTCCGATGCATCTGCGCGTGGTCGGCGGCCGCCGCCTGTCCGGCGCCATCGACGTGAAGACCAGCAAGAACGCGTGCGTGGCCCTGCTGTGCGCCTCGCTGCTGAACAAGGGGCGCACGGTGCTGCGCCGGGTGGCCCGCATCGAGGAGGTGTACCGCCTGCTGGAGGTGCTCAACTCCATCGGCGTGCGCACCCGCTGGATCAACGACGGCGTCGACCTGGAACTCGTTCCGCCCGCCGAGCTGGAGATGACGGCGATCGACGCGGAGGCCGCCGTGCGCACCCGCTCGATCATCATGTTCCTCGGCCCGCTGCTGCACCGCGTGGACCACTTCAAGCTGCCGTACGCCGGCGGTTGCGACCTGGGCACGCGGACCATCGAGCCGCACATGATCGCCCTGCGCCGGTTCGGGCTGGACGTCGCGGCCACCGAGGGCCAGTACCACGCCCGGGTGGACCGCTCGGTGCGGCCCACCCGGCCGATCGTCCTGACCGAGCGCGGCGACACGGTGACCGAGAACGCGCTGCTGGCCGCCGCCCGGCACGACGGCGTGACGGTCATCCGCAACGCCTCCTCCAACTACATGGTCCAGGACCTGTGCTTCTTCCTGGAGGCGCTGGGCGTCCGGGTGGAGGGCATCGGCACCACCACGCTCACCGTGCACGGCGTGCCGGACATCGACACCGACGTGGACTACTCCCCCTCCGAGGACCCGGTCGAGGCGATGAGCCTGCTGGCCGCCGCCGTGGTCACCGAGTCGGAGCTGACGGTGCGCCGGGTGCCGATCGAGTTCCTGGAGATCGAGCTGGCGGTCCTGGAGGAGATGGGCCTGGACCACGACCGCGGCGCCGAGTACTGCGCGGACAACGGCCGGACCCGGCTGGTGGACCTGACGGTCCGGCCCTCCAAGCTGGAGGCGCCGATCGACAAGATCCACCCGATGCCGTTCCCCGGCCTGAACATCGACAACGTGCCGTTCTTCGCGGCGATCGCGGCGGTGGCCTCGGGCCAGACGCTCATCCACGACTGGGTCTACGACAACCGCGCGATCTACCTCACCGACCTCAACCGCCTCGGCGGCCGGCTCCAGCTCCTCGACCCGCACCGGGTGCTGGTCGAGGGCCCGACCCGCTGGCGCGCGGCCGAGATGATGTGCCCGCCGGCGCTGCGGCCGGCGGTGGTCGTCCTGCTGGCGATGATGGCGGCCGAGGGCACCTCGGTACTGCGCAACGTCTACGTCATCAACCGCGGTTACGAGGACCTCGCCGAGCGCCTGAACTCGGTCGGCGCCCAGATCGAGATCTTCCGCGACATCTGACCCACGAACACCACCGCACCCCTTCCAGGCCCGCGTCGCGACGGGTCGGGGAGGGGTGCGGTGGCGTGTCCGGGGACGCCGCCGGGGCGCCGGGGGCGTACCCGCGTGCGGGGCCCGCTGATCGGGTGAACGTGAAACGGCCCGGACCGCCGGAAATGCGGGAACGACGGACCGGGCGTGCTTTCGCGGCGGGCGGGCGGGCCGGTGCGAAGTGGCAGCCTGGTGATTGCCTGTCCAAACTGAAACAGGCGGCTCGTGATCAGAGATCCGCCGGCCACCGACATCCACACGTCCTCAGGAGATCCAATGGTGGAGCAGTCCTCCGAGGTCCCCATATCAGGGTCGGATGAACCTGCCGTCTCCATGAGCGACACCGGTCCGACCGGGACGGAGACCGAAAACAGACTCGCGGCCACTCTGGCCGAACTGGTCGGCGCCGATCACGTACCGGCCGAGAGTCATTTCTTCACCGACCTCGGCGCCAATTCACTGGTCATGGCCCAGTTCTGCGCCCGGCTGCGGAAAGACCCCGATCTGCCCTCTCCGTCCATCAGGGACATCTACCGGCACCCCACGGTCCGGAGCCTGACGGCGGCCCTGGCCCCGGCCGCGCCCGCCGCCGTCGACGGGACCGGCCCCCGGCCGGCGCCGGCGGTACCCGCGGCGCCCGCGGCATCCCCGACCCGGCCGAGCCGGGCGGGCCACCTGCTGTGCGGGACCGCCCAGCTGCTGGTCTTCCTCCTCTACTCCCTGGTCTGGGGCTTCGTCACCGCCGCCGGGTACGACTGGATCGCCGCCGGTTCGGGCGCGCTGGAGATATACCTGCGGTCGCTCGTCTTCGGCAGCGGCGGCTTCGTCCTGCTCTGCGTCTTCCCGGTGATCGCCAAATGGCTGCTCGTCGGCCGCTGGAAACCGGACGACTTCCCCCTCTGGAGCCTGGCCTACATGCGCCTGTGGCTGGTCAAGGCGCTGCTGCACGCGAATCCGATGCTGCTCCTCGCCGGCACCCCGCTGTACGTGCTGTACCTGCGGGCGCTCGGCGCGCGGATCGGCAAGGGGGTCACGATCCTCTCCCGCTCCGTCCCGGTCTGCACCGACCTGGTGACGATCGGCGCCGGGACGGTGATCCGCAAGGAGTGCTTCTTCCAGGGCTACCGGGCCCACGCGGGCCGCATCGAGACCGGGCACGTCACCCTCGGCCGGGACGTGTTCATCGGTGAGAAGACCGTCCTGGACATCGACACCGCGATGGGCGACGGCGCGCAGCTCGGCCACTCCTCCGCGCTGCACCGGGGCCAGGCGGTCCCCGCCGGCGCGCACTGGCACGGGTCCCCGGCGGAGCCGACCGGCATCGACTACCTGCGGATCCCGCCCGCCGGGTGCGGCACCGCCCGCCGGGCCTGGTTCGGCACCGCGACGCTGGTGCAACTGCTCGCGGTCTACGTGCCCCTCGCCGTCGGCGGCATCTACATGCTGTTCAAGGAGGTGCCGGCGCTCGGCAAGCGGCTCGACCCGGAGACGGCCGCGGTGTCCCGGCCGGAGCTGGTCCCCGACGCGCTGGCCGTCTCGCTCACGCTGTTCCTCGGCGCCGTCGTCGTCGGCCTGGCCGCCCTGTACGCCGTGCCGCGCCTGCTGAGCCTGGCCATCCGGCCCGACCGGGTCTATCCGCTCTACGGATTGCACTACACACTGCACCGCGCGGCGGCCCGCGTGACCAACATAAAGTTCTACGCCTGGCTCTTCGGGGACAGTTCGTTCATCGTGCATTACCTCAAGGGACTCGGATACGACCTGTCGAAGGTCGAGCAGACCGGTTCCAATTTCGGTACCGAGGTGCAGCACGAAACGCCTTTCCTGGTGTCGGTCGGTACCGGCACGATGATCGCCGACGGACTTTCCCTGATCAATGCCGAATATTCCAGTACGTCTTTCCGGGTGAGCCGGGTCTCGATCGGTCCGCGCAATTTCCTGGGGAACAACATCGCCTATCCCTCGGGCGGCCGGACGGGCGACAACTGCCTGCTCGCGACCAAGGTGATGGTCCCGCTCGACGGCGAGGTCCGCGAGGGCGTGGGCCTGCTCGGTTCGCCGTGTTTCGAGATCCCCCGCTCGGTGGACCGGGACGCGCGGTTCGACCACCTCAGGACGGGCGAGGAACTGCGCCGCCACCTCACCGCGAAGAACCGCTACAACCTGCGCTCGATGGCCTGGATGCTGTTCGCGCGCTGGCTGCACGTCTTCCTGCTCACGCTGCTCGCGCTGGTCTCGGTGGACCTGTACGGCTTCGTCGGCCACGTGGTGATCGCCCTGTACCTGGCGGCGACGCTCGTGCTGTCCACCGCCTACTACATCCTGCTGGAGCGCTGCATGACGGCGTTCCGCCCGCTGCGCCCGCAGCTGTGCTCCATCTACGACCGCACCTTCTGGCTGCACGAGCGGCTGTGGAAGGTGCCGGTCCACTATCTGAACATCTTCAACGGGACCCCCTTCAAGAGCCTCGTGTGGCGGCTGCTGGGCGTCCGCATGGGCAAGCGGGTCTACGACGACGGCTGCTTCGTGACCGAGCGGACCCTCGCCGCCATCGGCGACGAGTGCACCCTGAACGTCGGCACCAAGATCCAGTGCCACTCGCAGGAGGACGGCACCTTCAAGTCCGACACCATCACGCTCCGCGCCGGCTGCACGCTGGGCGTCGCGGCCCACGTGCACTACGGCGTGACCGTCGGCGAGGGCTCGGTGCTGGCCCCCGACTCCTTCCTCATGAAGGGCGAGGAGGTCCCCCCGCGCGCGCAGTGGGGCGGCAACCCGGCCATGGACATGCCCGAGACCCACAGCCGGCCCGGCACCCCCGGCCGGACCGTGCGAGCGGCCGGCGCCACCGCCGGCGCCACGAGTTGAGGAAGGCCATCCGATGGGAACGCGCGTGGAAGCTGACCGGGAGTACTGGCACCGGGTGCTGGCCGCCGGGGGCGTCACCGCCGTACCGCGCTTCGCCGCGGAGCCGGTGCCGGGCACCGGGGAACTGGAAGTGGCGGTGCCCGAGGACGTGACGGCCTCGGTACGCGCCCTGGTGCGGCGCTCGGGGCTGCCGCTCAGCTCCCTGCTGCTGGCGGCGCACGCCAAGGTGCTGGCCGCGCTGTCCGGCGAGCGCGAGGTGGTGACGGGGTACACCGCCGGGGTGCGCGGCGAGCCGCTGCCGTGCCGCCTGGAGGTCCCCCCGGGGTCCTGGCGGACGCTGGTGTCGGCGGCCGAGCGCGCCGAGGCGGACCTGCTGGCGCACCGCGAGTTCCCGGTGGCGGAGCTGCGCCGGGAGACGGGGGCGGACGAGCCGCCGTACGAGGTGGTGTTCGGCCCCATGGGCGCCGAGGAGGCGCACGCGGACGACGGTGTGCTGCACGTGCGCTGGTGCGAACGCGGCGGTCGGCTGGTGCTGCGCCTGCGTCACCGCACGGACGTGCTGGACGCCGACGCCGCGGCCCGCGTCGGCGGCTACCACCTGAAGGCCCTGCGGCTCCTCGCGGCGGGACCGGACGCCGACCACGGCCCGCAGAGCCTGCTGTCGGCCGGTGAGGTGCGCGAGCAGCTCGAAGGGCTGGCGGGACCGGACCGGCCGCTGCCGGACGCCCGCGCGCACGAGCTGTTCGAGCAGCGGGTACGGGCCCGTCCGGACGCGGTGGCCGCGGTGCACGGCGAGCGCGCGTGGACGTACGCGGAGCTGAACGCGCGCGCCAACCGGCTGGCGCGGGCGCTGCTGGACCGCGGGCTGGGCCCGGAGGACGTGGTCGCCGTCGTCACCGAACGCAACCTGGACTGGCTGGCGGCGACGCTCGCGGTGTTCAAGGCGGGCGGTGTGTACCTGCCGATCGAGCCGCACTTCCCGGCCGGGCGGATCGCGGCCATGCTGTCGCGGGCGCGGTGCCGGCTGGTCCTCACCGAGGCCGGCAGCACGGCGACCCTGGACGAGGCGCTGGCCACCGTGCCCGGGACCGAGCGGCTGCCGGTCGAGACGGCGTACGCGGAACCGCACGGCGACACCGACCCCGGGGTGCGGATCGACGCCGGCCGGCTGGCCTACATCTACTTCACCTCCGGCTCCACCGGCGAGCCGAAGGGGGCGATGTGCGAGCACGCGGGCCTGCTCAACCACCTATTCGCCAAGATCGACGACCTGGGGATCGGCGAGGACTCCGTGGTGGCGCAGACGGCCCCGCAGTGCTTCGACATCTCGCTGTGGCAGCTCGTGTCCGCGCTGCTGGTCGGCGGGCGGACCCTGCTGGTCGGCCAGGACGTGGTCGTGGACGTGGAGCGGTTCGTGGACACGCTGGAGCGCGGCCGGGTCGCGGTGGCCCAGGTCGTGCCCTCCTACCTGGAGGTCGTGGTCTCCTACCTGGAGCAGCACCCCCGCGCGCTGCCGGACCTGCGCTGCGTGTCGGTGACCGGGGAGGCGCTCAAGCGGGAGCTGATCCAGCGCTGGTTCGCGATCCAGCCGGGGATCCGGCTGCTCAACGCCTACGGGCTGACCGAGACGTCGGACGACACCAACCACGAGGTCCTCCGGGCGGTGCCGGAGCGGGTGCTGCTCGGCCGCGCGGTGAACAACGTACGGGTCTACGTCGTGGACGAGCAGCTCGCGCTGGTCCCCCTGGGCGCACCGGGGCTGATCGCCTTCTCCGGTGTCTGCGTGGGCCGGGGGTACGTCAACGACCCCGAGCGGACCCGGGAGGCCTACCGCACGGACCCGTACCGGCCCGGTGAGCGGCTCTACCTGGGCGGCGACCGGGGCCGCTGGCACCCCGGCGGCAAGCTGGAGTTCCTCGGCCGCCGGGACAACCAGGTGAAGATCCGCGGCTTCCGGATCGAGATCGGCGAGATCGAGAACACCCTGCTGCGGGTGGACGGGGTGCGGGACGGCGCGGTCGTCGTCGTCGAGCGGGGCGGCGGGAACAAGCACCTGATCGCCTTCCACACCGGCCGGCGCCACGAGCCGGACGTGCTGCGCGAGGCGCTCGCCGCGGCGCTGCCCGCCTACATGGTGCCCTCGGCCTTCCACTGGCGGGACGGGCTGCCGCTGACCGCCAACGGCAAGATCGACCGCAAGGCGCTGACCGCGCTGGCCGAACGGACCGAACCGGCCGCGCGGACCGCGGGGCCGGAGGATGCGCGCGAGGAGCCGCTGAGCCCGGCCGAGCGGCGGCTGGCGGCCGCCTGGGCGGAGCTGCTGGGCGTGCCCGAGCACCGGATCGGCCGGACGGACCACTTCTTCGACTCCGGCGGCACCTCCCTGACGGCCGTCAAGCTCAGCGTCGCCCTGGACCGCGCGGTGTCGCTGAAGGACATCACCCGCCATCCGGTCCTCGCCGACCTGGCCGCCGTCCTCGACGGCACCGCCCGGCGGCGCCCGGGGCTGCTGCAACCCGTGTCGGAGGCGGGCGGTGCCGCGCCGGACACGGCGCTGGTGTGCTTCCCGCACGCGGGCGGCAACGCGGTCAACTTCCGGCCGATGGCGGCCGCGCTGGCATCCGGCGGCCCGGCGGTCCTCGCGGTGGACCTGCCCGGTCACGACCCGGCGGCGCACCGCGAGCCGTTCGCGCCGATCGCGGAGGTGGCCGGCCGGGTCGCCGCCGAGATCGCGGCCCGCGGCCTGACCCGGGTCATGCTGTGGGGCCACTCGTCGGGCGCGGCACCGGCCCTGGAGACCGCCCTGCGGCTCCAGGAGCGGGGCGTGCGGGTGACGCGGGTGTTCCTCGGCGCACAGCTCCTCGGCACCGCCGCCGAGCGGAGCGCCGCCGTCGCCGGGCTGACGGCCCGCACCGACGCGGAGATCGCGGCGGGG
Organism: Streptomyces sp. NPDC025833; assembly: GCF_055558055.1. Lineage (NCBI taxonomy): Bacteria > Bacillati > Actinomycetota > Actinomycetes > Kitasatosporales > Streptomycetaceae > Streptomyces > Streptomyces sp. NPDC025833. Next base: position 211,785 of record NZ_JBVHNF010000014.1, on the reverse strand, counting down.
CTGACCGCGGACAGCGGCTACCCGGAACTCGCCGAACTGAACGAGCGGCACGCCGGGCACATCGGCGCCGCCTACCGGCACGACTGCGTGGCCGCGCACCGCTGGTTCCTGGCCGCCCTCGCCTCCCCGCCGCCGGTGAAGCTGTCCGCGCCGGTCACCGTGGTCGTCGCGGCCGACGACCCGCACACGGCCGGCCACGCGGAACGCCACCGCGACTGGCTGCTGCTGGCCGACCACGTCGACCTGCACGAACTGCCCGACGGCGGCCACTACTTCCTCCGCACCCGCCCGGCCGAGGCGGCGCGCGCCGTGCTGAGCACGGCCGTGCCCCTGGCCTCCACCTGAGAGGCCCGTATCCCTCCATCCGACGGCCTACCCGAAAGGAAACCGAGATGCCGTCCTCATCCCTGGCAGCACCACTCGACGTGGAGCTGCGGCCGGACCGGCCCGCGCTGCTGCGCGTCGATCCGCCGGACGACCCCGCGAGCTGGGCGGCCGAGCACCGCGACGCGCTGCGGGCGCAGGTCACCGAGCACGGGGCGCTGCTCGTGCGCGGTCTGGGCCTGACGGACACCGACCGGGCCGGTGCCGTCTTCACGCGGCTGGCCGGCGCCCTCATGACGGAGACCGAGGCGTTCGCGCCCCGCGAGTCCGAGGGCCCCGGGCTGTACTCGTCCACGCCGTGGCCGGCCAACCAGCCGATGTGCATGCACCACGAGCTGAGCTATCCGCTGGAGGTGCCCGGCCTGATGCTGTTCGCCTGCCTGACCGCGCCCGAGCAGGGCGGGGCGACGGCGGTGGCCGACGCCGAGCAGGTCCTGGCGGCCCTGCCCGCCGAGCTGACGGAACGGTTCGAGCGCGAGGGCTGGCTGCTCACCCGCACCTACAACGAGGAGATCGGGGCGTCCCTGGCGGAGTCCTTCGGCACCGACGACCGCGCCGGCGTCGAGAGCTACTGCCGGGACCACGCCATCGACTTCACCTGGCTGCCCGACGGCTCGCTGCGCACCGAACAGCGCCGCCCCGCCGTCGTACGGCACCCGGTCACGGGCCGGCGCTGCTGGTTCAACCAGATCGCCTTCCTCAACGAGTGGACGCTGGCCCCCGAGGTGCGCGAGTACCTGGTGGACGAGTACGGCGCGGACGGCCTGCCGTTCAACACCCGCTTCGGGGACGGCACCCCGATCGGTGAGGACGTCGTCCGGACCGTCAACGCCATCTACGAGCGGCACACCCGGCGCGAGCCCTGGCAGGCCGGTGACCTGATGCTGGTGGACAACATCCGTACCGCGCACAGCCGGGAGCCGTTCACCGGCGACCGGCGGGTGGTGGTCGGCATGGCCGAGCCGCTGCGCCCGGCCGACGGCCGCCCCGCCCCCGAGGGGAGCCCGCGATGACCGATCTGCTGTCGTCCACCGCCCGTGCGGAGGAGTCCGGGCCGCCCGCCGTGCCGGGCTTCGCCGTGATCTCCGGCGAGCAGGTGAAGAAGGCGCTGGAGGGGTCCGAGAGGCAGCTCGTGGAGCTGGTCGAGGCCACCTACCGGCTGCACGGCGCGGGGGACTCGGTGAACCCGCCGTCGTACTTCCTGCGCTTCCCGGACCGGCCGTCGGCGCGGATCATCGCGCTGCCGGCGTCCATCGGGGGTTCCGTCCGCGTGGACGGCCTGAAGTGGATCTCCAGCTTCCCGGAGAACGTGCGGTCCGGGCTCCCCCGGGCCTCCGCGGTGCTGATCCTCAACGACCACGACACGGGCTACCCGTTCGCCTGCCTGGAGAGTTCGATCATCAGCGCGACCAGGACCGCCGCGTCCGCCGCGCTGGCGGCCGACTGGCTCAGCCGCGACCGGCCCCGGCCCCGCCGCGTCGGCTTCTGCGGCACGGGACTGATCGCCCGCTACATCCACACCTTCCTGGCGCGCACCGGCTTCACCTTCGACGCGATCGGCGTGCACGACCTCTCCGCGGACAGCACGGAGGGCTTCTGCGGCTACCTGCGGCAGTCCGGGGCCACCGAGCCGGTCGTCGTCCACGACAGCGCGGAGAGCCTCGTGCGCGACAGCGACCTGGTGGTCTTCGCCACCGTCGCGGGCCGGCCGCACGTCTCGGCGCCGGGCTGGTTCCGCCACAACCCGCTGGTCCTGCACGTGTCCCTGCGCGACCTCGCCCCCGAGGTCCTGCTCGCCTCGGCGAACTTCGTCGACGACGTCGACCACTGCCTGAAGGCGGACACCTCGCCGCACCTGGCCGAGCAGCGCACCGGCAACCGGGACTTCCTCAACGGCACGCTCAACGACGTGATGCTGGGCCGGGCCGCCCCGCCGCAGGACCAGCCGGTCATCTTCTCGCCCTTCGGCCTCGGCGTCCTCGACCTGGCCGTCGGCAAGTACGTCTACGACCGAGTGGCCCGGGCGGGCGAGCTCCGCCTCATCGACGACTTCTTCCACGACCTGCGCCGGTTCGGCTGAGGCCGCGTCCTCAGCCCTGGTTCCAGGAGGCCCGCCGTGCCCGTCATCACCGCTCCCCACGCTTTCAACGAAGGAAGTCTCTTCGTCGATCTGGAGTCGATATTCGGATACCGCCTCTACCTCAAGTGCGAGGGTTTCAACTTCGCCGGCTCCATCAAGCTGAAGGCCGCGAAGGAGATGGTGGAGAGCGCCGAGCGGGACGGGAGCCTGACGCCGGATTCCATCCTCGTCGAGTCCTCCTCGGGCAACCTGGGCGTCGCGCTCAGCATGATCGCCGCCAGCAAGGGCTACCGGTTCCTGTGCGTGACGGACTCCCGGTGCAACCTGTCGACGAAACTGCTGATGGAGGCCCTGGGCAGCCAGGTGCACGTCGTGACGGACCTGGACTCCAACGGCGGCTTCCTGGGCACGCGGCTGGAGTACGTCCGGTCGCTGTGCGCGTCCGACGAGCGGTACGTGTGGCTCAGCCAGTACACCAACGCGGGGAACTGGCGGTCCCACTTCCGCACGACGGCGCCGGAGATAGCCGGCCAGTTCCCGCGCCTGGACGTGCTGTTCCTCGGCACGGGGACGGCCGGCACCCTGATGGGCTGCGCGCGCTACTTCCGCGAGTGGCACCGGCCGGTGCGGATCGTGGCCGTGGACAGCGTCGGCTCGGTGGCCTTCGGCGGCAAGCCGGGCCGGCGCATGATCCCCGGCCTGGGCATGAGCATGCGGCCCCCGCTGCTCGACGAGTCCTACGTCGACGAGGTGATCCGGGTGGAGGAGGCCGACACCATCCGCACCTGTCACCGCCTGGCCCGGCGGGGCTTCCTGTTCGGCGGCTCCACCGGGACCGTGGTCAGCGCGGCGACGGAGTGGCTGGCCCGGCACGACCGGGGCGGCCTCACCGCGGTGGCCGTCGCGCCGGACCTCGGCGAGCGCTACCTCGACACCATCTACCAGACCAACTGGCTCCAGGACCTCTACGGCGAGGAGCTCCTGGACTCCGCCCGGCTGGACCCCCGGGCCTGCTGGGACGGGAACCCCGCGTCGCGGATGCCGGGGGGCCACGGGAGGCCGTAGGGTCCTGCCCCGCTCAGGGCTCCGGGCTCAGGTCTCGGCGAGGGCTGCGGCCCGGGACCGCCACGGGATCCAGAAGGCGGTCACCGTGACGATCAGGGCCGAGAGGGCCACCGTGGCCATCCCGAGGGTGAGGTTGGCCGCGCCCGCCACGAAGCCGATCAGCGCCGGGCCGCCCAGCAGCCCGGTGGTGCCCATCGCGGCGACCAGGGCGAGGGCGTCCGGGCCGCGTTCGGCCGCCGCCACGTAGACGCACGGGGTGACGGCCGCCGCGCCGAGGCCGACGCAGGCGAAGCCGAGCAGGGTGGGGACCACGCCGCCGGCGAGCAGGGCGAGGGCCAGACCGGCGGCGGCCACCGCGCTGCCGACGCGCACGACCCGGCCGTCGCCCCAGCGGGTGCGCCAGCGGTCCGCCAGCACCCGGGCCAGCAGCATCATCACCGAGACGACGGCGATGCCGAGCGGGGCGACGCTCGCCGACGCCTCGACGACGTCCTTCAGGTAGAGCGTCGACCAGTCGTTCATCGCCCCCTCGGTGACCGTGCCGAACGCCATGGCGCAGCCCATGAGGAGGGTCGTGCCGGAGGTGAGGGCGCGGCGGACGCTGCTCTTCGGCCCGTCCGCGGCGGCCGAGCCCGGCCCGTCGTGGGCGAGCAGGCCCGGCCGGGCCACGCCGAGCAGGAGCAGCAGCAGGGCCCCGGCGACGGCGAAGTGGGCCGGGACGGAGCCGGTCAGGGCGGTGGTGCCGGAGGCCAGCAGGGCGGCGGCGAGCAGCCCGGCGCTGAACGTGGCGTGCAGCTGGGACATCGCGGTGCGGTCGTACGCCTTCTCCAGCGCGGCGCCCTGCGCGTTCATGGCGACGTTGAGGCAGCCGACGGCGACCCCGTCGGCCGCCACCGCGAGCAGGGCCGACGGGTAGTCCGGTACGACGGACAGGGCCGCGAGGACCGCGACGAGGCACCCGGCGGAGAGCAGGGACAGCCGCCGGGAGCCGAGCCGGCGCATCAGGACGGCGACCAGCGGGAAGGAGACCGCGGCACCGGCCCCGCAGGCCATCAGCAGCAGCCCCACCTCGCCGGCCCCCAGGTCCAGCCGGGTCTTCAGCGCGGGCAGCCGGGAGATCCAGGTGCCGTACTGGAAGCCGAGGAAGCAGAACAGCGCCGCGATGGACCACTTGGCCCGCGCGAAGGACGGCTCGGGCATCAGACGGCCTCCCGGGCCTCGTACGGGTGGGACAGGGCGGCGACCTCGGCCGACATGTAGACCGCGCCGCTGCCGTAGTCCGGCGGGACCGGGGCCGCCGGGTGGGCGAGGTAGCCGTTGGCGCGCCAGAACGGCTCCTTGTCGCCGACGGCGACCAGCGAGACGGTCTCGAAGCCGCGGGCGCGGGCCGCCCCGGCCAGGTGGCGCACGAGCCGGGTGCCGAGTCCCCGGCGGCGCAGCGGCTCGCTGACGACCAGGTCGTGCAGGTGCAGGTTGGTGGTGTGGTGGACGGTCTGTTCGGGACGGGTCAGGTCCGGGCAGCGGAACCGGGGGTAGGGCAGGGCGAGGAGGTAGCCGGCGAGCCGGCCGTCGTGGTCGAGGACGAAGCAGGTGCCGGCCGAGGCGCGCACCCGGGAGCGCAGCAGGTGCTCGCCCTCGGCGAGGGAGAGACCGGCGTACGCCTCGCTCTCCAGGGCCACGAGCCCGGGCCAGTCGGCCTCGGCGACGCCCCGTACGAGGTCGCTCATGTCAGTGGTGTCCTTCCGGGGGCACGTGTGCACACGCACGGCAGCGGGCGGAAGCCGTTGAAGCCCTGGGTCGTGTAGCTGGTGGCGTAGGCGCCGGCGGACAGGATCCAGACCGGGTCGCCGGAGGCCAGGGCGCGGGGGACGCGCACCGGGTACAGGCCGCCGCCGTAGGCGTCGTCGCTGTCGCAGGTGGGACCGGCGACGACGGCGGGCACGTGGTCCCCGGCGCCGTGCTCCGGGCCCGGGTGCGTGGGGAAGACCAGCCGGTGGTGCACCTGGTCCATCTCGTACAGGCCGTTGTACTTCCCGGCGCTCAGGTACAGCCAGCGGACCCGGGTGCCGTCGGGCTGGGCCCGCTCGGTCAGCCGGTAGACGTGGGCGCGCACGGCGCCGTGGTCGGCGACCAGGTGGCGCCCGGGCTCCATGACGAGGCCGAGCGGGGCCGCGGCCAGGCCGTTCAGCCGTGCCCGGCCCTCCCGGATCACCGCGAACATCTTGTCCAGCGGCGGGTCGAGGGGGGCGCCGCGCCGGTCGAGGTAGCCGCGCGCGGGCAGCCCGCCGCCGAGGTTGACGTGGTCCGGCGCGATCCCCAGCCCGGCCAGGGCCGCGAGCGTCCCGGCGAGCGAGTCCAGGGCCTGCTGCCAGGCCTCGCCGGTCATCTGCTGGGAGCCGACGTGCACGGACAGGCCCGCCGGGACGAGCCCGGTGTCGCGGGCGGTGCCGAGGATCCGGACGGCGTCCTCGGGCGAGCAGCCGAACTTGCGGCTCAGGCCCCACAGGGCGCCGTCCCCGCTGGTGGTCAGGCGGCAGAAGACCCGGGCGCCGGGGGCGTGCCGGGCGATCGCGGCGACGTCCTCGGCGCTGTCGGTGGCGAAGGTGCGGATGCCCAGGCGGTGGGCCTCGGCGATGTCGTGGTCGGACTTGACGGTGTTGCCGTAGTGGATGCGGTCCGGCGGTGCGCCGGCGCGGAGGGCCTGGGTGATCTCGGCGGGGCTGGCCGCGTCGAAGCCGGCGCCGCGCCGCGCGAGGGAGCGCAGGACCTCGTCGACCGGGCAGGCCTTGAGGGCGAAGCGGACGTCGACGCCCGGGAGTTCGGCCAGCAGGGCGTCGTACTGGTGCTCGATGCCGGTGAGGTCGTAGACGATGCGGTCGGTCTCGGCGGTGGCGAGTGCGGGGCCGAGGGGGACGCCGAGGGGGCCGGCGGACGTGCCGGGTCCGGTCCTCGGGTGGCCGCGGGTGCAGCGCGGCCGGTCGCGCAGTTCGCCGCGCGTCGTGTGGGCGTTCATGTACGGGCTGCCTCGATCAGTGCGGGCCATGCGTCGATCAGGTGGGCGAAGTCGTGGATGTCCTGTTCCGCCTCGTCGAGCAGCCGCTCGCGTGCTCCGGCGAGTTCGTCGGCGAACCGCGCGTACCGGCCGCCCAGTTTCCGGTACGCCGTGTCCACCCGGTCCAGGCGCCAGACGTTCTCGGCGCGGTCCGCGTCCGTGCTCTCCCGCAGCAGCCGTGCGATCCGGTCGGGCCGGACGTGCTGGCGGGCGTCCAGCAGCCCGGCGCCCTCGGCGGCCATCCGCTCGTAGACCCGGTGGAAGTAGAGCATCGACAGCAGGAACTTCACGAAGCGTCTCTGGTAGCCGAGGAAGCCGGCGTCGGTGCGGCGCTCGGGGGTGTAGAAGTTCTCGATGTGCCGGTTGTGCAGGATGCCGGGGAGCGTGGCGTCGTGGATCAGGTGGGTGAGGAAGTAGTCGCTGCCGATGGTGTCGGTCGCCGGGGGCAGCGGCACCCGCTCGTACACGTCGTGGTGGAAGGCGATGTTGCACATGTCGATCCGCATCGGGTCGACGAGGGCCAGGGTGGAGTCGTCGCCGGTGAAGGGGGCGGTGCCCGCTCCGGTGAAGGACTCCTCGACCAGCGCGCGCCGTTCCTCCGGGGAGGCGTCGGCGGGCGCCCACAGGCCGACCACGTCGTGGTAGACGCCTTCGTCCAGGCTCCGTATCCCGCCGATGTCCACGGAGAGTTCGCCGATGAAGGAGGCGCCGGCCAGCGACACCGGGCGGCCGGCGAGGGCCGGGTCGAGCACGGTGCGGGTGACGGCGGGCGACGCCTCGCCGGCGGGGCGGCCCAGCCAGGGCAGTTCGTGGTGGACGGGGAACACCGGCTCGCCGGCGTGCACCTGGTAGCTGCTGTCGGAGTCCCGGCGGTGCACGGAGTCGCACCCGAGGGCGGCGGCCAGCAGGAAGGCGCGGTTGGTGCAGGCGCCGTAGGAGACGCCGGGCGGGAGCATGAGGTCCAGCAGCCGGTCGGGGTCGGGCCGCCCGGCGGCCCGGACGGTCCGGCGCAGGAAGTCGCGCTGCCGCTGTTCGTCGAGGTGGTGGACGGTCACGCCGGGCTCCGGGGGCAGCGCGGCGACGGTGCGCGTGTGCTCGGCGCGGGTCCGGTCGTCGGCGGAGTCCAGGATCAGGAGCTGCACGTCGGCGCCGTGGTGGCGGGCGGCGTAGCGGGCTTCCGCGTGCAGGGCGGTGATGGTGGCGGAGCAGGCCCGGTTGGTGGGCAGGCAGAGGCAGATCCGGTTCACCGGGTGCCTTCCGCGGCCCAGGAGTCGAGGCCGAGCAGCCGGCGCCCCAGGTCGTTCAGTTCGGCGGGGCCGTAGCGCCGGGCCTCCGGTTCGCGGGCGTCGCCGAGCAGGGTGCCGTTCCAGTCGGGGGTGGCGAGGGTGCGCCAGGAGTGCACGCGGGAGTCGCGCAGGACCGTGTGCTCCTCCAGGGCGGGCATCATCGACAGGTACTGGACGGCCCTGACGTCGTTGTCAGCGAGGTTGGGACCGACGCCGTGGGCGAGCAGCCCGTTGAAGATGAGCAGGTCACCGGCCTGCAGGTCGGGGCGGACCACCGGGAACTCGGCGCGGTCGACGGCCGGCCGGACGGGGTCGCGGCCGGGCGGCTGGGCGACCCGCCACTCCTCGAAGCGGTGGAAGAGTTCCGGGGCGCATTGGAAACCGCCGAGTTCGGGGCGGGTGTCGGTGAGCGCGATGATGCCCTGGACGCGCTGCGGCAGCACGGCGAGGGTGGTGTCGACGTCCCAGTGCAGCTCGATGTCGAAGCCCTCGTCGGTGGGCTCGATCAGGGAGCGCGAACGGGTGGAGCGGTTGGGCGGGTTGAGGTTGAGCCGGTCCAGCGTGACCCAGAGTTCCGGGCTGTCCCAGACGTCCACGAAGGCGTCGTACACGCGCTGGTTCTGCCGGCTGTCCCAGATGAGCTGGTGGTGGTACGCCTCGACGAAGCCGTAGATGTAGAGGTGCCGGTCGAGTTCCGAGCGGAACTCGGGCTCCTCGTACCAGGTGTCGGGGCGGTCGGGGTCCAGGCCCTGGAACCGCCAGGCGAAGTCGAGCAGGTCCTTGGCCTCGCCGGGGGTGATGGCCTCGCGTACGACGACGTAGCCGTACTTCTGCCAGAAGGCGAAGTCCTCTTCGGACAGCACGCGCAGCGGCTGGGTCTTCTCCAGGTCGCGCAGCGGGGTCGGGGCGAGGTAGGTCTCGCCGTCGGCGCTGAAGTACGGGCGGCCGGTCGCCGCTCGGTGCAGGTGGGGGGTGGGCTTGTGCATACGTTCACTCCGGGTCGGTCGGTACGACAACACCTTGGGGTCGAACGAGACGTGTGCCGGTGGCGGGAGCCGGGGCGCGGCGAAGCGGCCACCGGGTCGTGTGCGGGGGTGGCGGGGAGAACGGCCGGGAAGGCCGGGGAAGCCGGGAAGGAAAGAAAGGAAGGAGCGCGGCCGCCCGCGGGGAGGAGCGGGCGGCCGGGCGCGAGGGTGGTTCAGCCGGCCAGGACGGCCTCGGCCGCGGCCACGCCGCAGACACGGGCGGCGCCGTAGGTGGCGATGTGGACGGCCCCGCGCGGGGCGGCCTGTGGCAGCCCCATCTCCACGACAACGCTGTCGGGGCGGGCGGCGAGCAGGGTGTCGAGGGCGGCACGCATCCAGTCGTGCCGGTGTTCGTCGCGGACGACGGCGACGATCCGGCGTCCGCCGGCCGCGGCGAGCACGGCGGCACCCGCGTCCTCGCCGGCGAAGGAGCCGGAGGCGGTGCCGGGCAGCAGCCGCTCCAGTTCGGCGGCGACGCCCCAGGGGGTCTCGTCGCCGACGGCGATGTTGGGGGTGGGGTTGAACTGGGCGACGTAGGCCGGCTCGGTGACCGGTGCGGCGGCGCCGGCGCGGGTCACGGCCAGCGCGCGGCGGGCCGCGACCAGGCCGACCTCCGGCTCGGGCGTGGTCTTCGCCCCGTCGCCGCGGGCGGCGGCGGTCCAGGCGGCGAGGTCGCGCACCCGGGCGGCGGCGTCGGCGAGCCGCTCCTCGGGCAGTTCGCCGGAGTGCACGGCGGCCACGAGCGCGTCCCGGAGGCCCAGCACGGTGCCCTCGTCGCACAGTCCGCCGCCCACGCAGATGGCGTCGGCGCCGGCCGCGATGGCGAGGACCACGCCGTGCTCCAGGCCGTAGGTCCCGGAGATGGCGCGCATCTCCATGCCGTCGGTGACGATCAGGCCCTGGTAGCCGAGTTCGCCGCGGAGCAGTTCGGTGAGGACGCGCCGGGACAGGGTGCCGGGGCGGTCCGGGTCGAGGGCCGGCACGAGGATGTGCGCGCTCATGATCGCCCGGGTGCCGGCGGCGATGGCCGCGCGGAACGGGGGCAGTTCGCGCGCGTACAGGGTGTCGGCGTCGACGTCGATGCGGGGTACGGCGTGGTGGGAGTCGACGTTGGTGTCGCCGTGGCCCGGGAAGTGCTTGGTGCAGGCGGCGACGCCGGTGGACTGGAGGCCCTCGACCCAGGCCGCGGTGTGCCGGGCCACCAGGTCGGGGCTCGTGCCGAAGGAGCGGACGCCGATGACCGGGTTGTCCGGGTTGGCGTTGACGTCGGCGGAGGGCGCCCAGTCGAAGTTGACACCGCAGGCGGCCAGGCGCCGGCCCAGCTCGCGGGAGACGGCCCGGGTCAGGTCGGGGTCGTCGACGGCGCCGAGGGCGTGGTTGCCGGGGAAGGAGGAGCCGGTGCGCACGTCCAGGCGGGTGACGTCGCCGCTCTCCTCGTCGATGGCGACGAGCAGGTCGTCGCGCTCGGCGCGGAGCTGGGCGGTCAGGTCGGTGACCTGCCGCTCGCTGACGACGTTGCGGCCGAACAGGGCGACGGAGGCGAGGCCCTCGGCGATGCGGCGGCGCACCCAGTCGGGCGCGGTGGTGCCGTCGAACCCCGGTTGCAGCACCGCGAGGGCGTCCCGGGCGAGGGAGTCGCCCGCGGCGGAGCCGCTGCCGGACGCGGCGGTGGCGATGGTGGTCATCGGCGGTGTCATCCCTTCACGGCGCCGTCGGTCAGACCGCTGACAGCCTTGCGTTGCAGGAAGATGAAGAGGATCAGGATGGGCAGCGCGAACAGGGACGAGGCGGCCATGGTGGCTCCCCAGTCGTCACCGAAGGCCGTCTGGAACTGGGACAGCCACAGCGGCAGCGTCTGCTTCTCGATGTCCTTGTTGAGGATGAGGACGAGCGGGAACTCGTTCCACGCGGTGATGAACCCGAACAGCGAGGTCGCCATCAGGCCGGGCGCGAGCAGCGGGAAGATCACCTTGACGAAGGCCTGGGTGCGGGTGCAGCCGTCGACCATCGCCGACTCCTCCAGCTCCTTCGGCACGGCGGCGACGTAGCCGCGCAGCGTCAGGATGGTCAGGGGGAGCACCATCATCGTGTAGAAGACGGTGAGCGGGACCAGGCTGTTCAGCATGTCGCTGTCCCGGACGATCATGTAGATGGCGATGATCATGACCTCCCAGGGGGCCATCTGCGCCAGCATGAAGGTCACGATGAGCCCGCGCCGGCCCTTGAACCGCATCCGGGCGAGCGCGAAGGACGCGAACAGGGCGATGATGAGCGAGCAGACGACCGACAGGACCGTGACGGTGACGGAGTTGAGGACCAGCGTCCAGAAGTGGTCGGCGTCGACGGCCTTCTTGAAGTGCTCGACGGTGGCGTCGACGGGGAACCACACCGGGTCGTCGGACAGGATGTCGCCGTTGGGCTTGAAGGCCGTGGCGAACATCCAGTAGACGGGGAACACGAAGCCGACGAAGAGGACGACGGCGGCCGCGTTGGGCCAGATACGGCCGAAGATCGAGCGCTTCACAGCTCGTCCTCCTCTTGCTTGAGCACCATGCGCAGGTAGTACGAGGTGATGACGAGCAGGACCAGGATGGTCAGGAAGGAGATCGCCGAGCCGAGACCGAAGTGCTGGTTGCCGACGCCCTCGACGTAGGCGTAGATGGGCAGGGTCTCGGTGAGGTGGTCGGGGCCGCCCTCGTTCATGGCGAAGATCTGGGCGAAGGACTTGAAGACCCAGATGACCTGGAGGAAGGTCGTGGCGTAGAGGAAGGGCCGCAGGAAGGGGAGGGTCACCGAGGTGAAGCTCTTCCAGGCGTTGGCGCCGTCCAGGGAGGCCGCCTCGTACAGTTCCTTGGGGATCGTGGTGGTGGCGGCGTAGAGGTTGATCGCCACGAAGGGGATCGACTGCCACACGATCAGCAGGGTGACCACGGCGAAGGTGGAGAACTGGGTCTGGAACCAGTCGTGCTCGGCCATGGAGTGCCAGCCGAGCTTGACCAGCACCCAGTTGACGACGCCGAAGCGCTGGGCGAACAGCCACTGGTAGACGGTGGTGGCCGCGATGACCGGCATGGCCCAGGCGAGGACGAGGCCGATCATGAGCAGCAGCCGCATGCGTTTGCCGAGCCGGGCCAGCAGCAGCCCGGTGAGGGTGCCGGCCAGCATGATGAGCACGACGTTGGCGGCGGTGAAGAACACCGAGCGCTCGACGACGTGCCAGAAGTCCGACGCCGACAGCACCTCGCGGTAGTTGTCGATGCCGTTCCACTCGGTGATGTGCTGGATGAGCTGCCGCGGGTTGAGGTTCTGGAACGACAGCATGCCGTTCTTGACCAGGGGCCAGCCGAGGAGGACCACGGTGGCCAGCAGCGCGGGCAGCAGGAGCAGGTAGGGAGCGGCGACCCCGCGGCGGGACGGGGTGCCGGGGGCGGGGCTCTCACCCAGCGGCGGCGCCGGTACCCGCGCCTTGCGGACAGCGGGCCCCCCGGCCGTGCCCGTGCCTTCGGTCTGCACTGACATGAGTTGCCATCTCTTCCGTGGCCGTACGAACTCCATGGCCGTGCGTGCGGACGGCGCATGGAGCCGGGGGCGTCGTGCGCCGACGCCCCCGGCGGGTCATCAGTTGTCCTGGGCCAGGCGCTTGTTGATCTCGGCCTCGACCTGCTTCGCGGCGTCCGCCGGGGACTTACCGTTCAGCACGGCCGTCATGTAGGACTTGATCGGGTTCGGGCTGTTCTCCACCGCGCCCCACTCGGGGATCAGCGGGGTGGTGCCGCCCTGCGCGGCGCCCGGGGCGGAGGCCTCGGCGAACGCGTTGCCCTTGAGGTTGGACTCCAGGGACGTCTTGTTCGGGATGACGCCGTTCTGCTTGGCCAGGTCGCCCTCGAACTTGTCGGACAGGGCGATCTTCAGGAACTCCTTGGCGAGCTCCTGCTTCTTGCTGCCCTGGGCGACGGCGAGGTTGGAGCCGCCGAGGAAGACGCTCTCGGGCTTGTCCGCGGTCTCACCCGGGATGGTGAAGTAGCCGATCTCCTTCTCGATGGCCGGGTTGGCCTTGACGGCCGTGCCGGCCTCCCAGCCCAGGCCGATGAAGGCGCCGGTCTTGCCCTTGGCGAAGACCTCGGCCTGCTGCGGGGTGGCCTCGTCCTTGTTCTTGGGGGCCTTGGAGAAGGAGGCGTACTTCTTGTAGAGCTCCATGGCCTTGGTGACCTTGGGGTCGCCGAGGTTGGAGACGTACTTGTCGCCGTCCTTCTTCACCAGGTCGGCACCCTGGCCGATGGTCAGGCCGTCGAAGAAGTACCAGTTCTGGCCGGGCAGGTAGAGCGGCTCGGCGTCGGTCTTCTTGCCGATGAGCTCCAGGTCCTTGAAGAACTCGTCCCGGGTCTTCGGGGTGTCCTTGATGCCGGCCTGCGCCCAGATCTTCTTGTTGTAGATGACCGTGCGGCTGACGAAGTACCACGGGGCGGCGTACTGCTTGCCCTCGTACACCGAGGACTGCGAGACCGACGGCGTCCAGTCGGCGCCGATCTCCTTCTTCAGGTCGCTCAGGTCGGCCAGGCCGCCGGTGACCGCGTAGCCCGGGGTCTGGGTGTTGCCGACCTCGATCACGTCCGGCGGGTTGGACTCCGAGAGGGCGGTGGTGATCTTCTGCTGGATCCCGTCCCACTTCTGCGTCTCGAACTTCAGCTTGGCGCCGGTCTTCTTCTCGAAGGCCGCCGTCACGTCCTTGGTCCACTGGTCCGGCGTCGAGCCGTCCATGGCCCAGACGGTGAGCGTCTGACCCTTGAAGCTGTCCGGTCCCGCCTTCTTGCTGTCGTCGCTGTCGTCCCCTCCGCACGCCGACACGGAGACCATCATGCCCGCGATTACTATCGCGGCCGCAAGCTTGCGCTTCACGCCACCCTCCTCAGGGATACCTCTAACCCCCCACGCCCTCGGCGGTGACCTGCGTACGACGCTGTTGCACGTAAGGGCTCGGGACCTGGTCACTAATGGTGTAGACCAGTACGATGGAGCTTGGCCTAGACCTTTTGGAGTGTCAAGGGTGGTTCCTGAAGCCGGTCCGGGCCGTTACGAGAAAGTCACCGGAGCGCGTCCGTCCGCGTTCCGTCCCTTTCGCCCCGGACCGTTCAGTTGGACTAGACCATAGGGCGGTTGGTCGCTATAACGGGAGCCCATCGACACAGCCGGGAAGGCAGGCATGACCACCGACGTCAGCAGCGCCCAGCCGCACAGGGGGGCGCCCGGCCGCACCGCGCGCGTGCCGAAGTACTACCGGATCAAACAGCAGCTCCTCTCCATGGCCGAGGACCTGCAACCCGGTTCGGTCATGCCGGCGGAGCGGCTGCTCGCCGTCCGGTTCGACACCTCGCGGACCACCGTCCGGCAGGCGCTCCAGGAACTGGTCGGCGAAGGCCGGCTCAACCGTATCCAGGGCAAGGGCACCTTCGTCGCACAGCCCAAGTTGTACCGCACGCTCCAGCTCACCTCGCACACCGAGGACATGCGCGCGCAGGGTCTCGACCCCGCCTCGCAGATGCTGGACATCGGGGAGGTGCCCGCGGACGAGAAGCTGGCGGGACTGCTCGGCATCGGGATCGGCGAGCGGGTGCTGCGCATCGAGCGGCTGCGGCTGGCCAGCGGCGACCCGATGGCGATCGAGACGACGCACCTGTCCGTGCGCCGCTTCCCCGGCCTGCGCCGGTCGCTGGCCACCTGCCCCTCGCTCTACACGGCGCTCGCCGAGGTGTACGGCGTCCATCTCGCCGAGGCCGACGAGACCATCGAGACGTCCCTGTCGACCCCGCGGGAGGCGCAGTTGCTCGCCACCGACGTGGGGCTGCCGATGCTGCTGCTGTCCCGGCACTCGCGTGACGCGGCGGGCACCCCGGTGGAGTGGGTTCGCTCCGTGTACCGCGGCTCGCGCTACAAGTTCGTCGCCGCGCTGCGCCGGCCGGGCGCCCCCGTGGTCCGGCGCCGGATGGCACCGCGGGACAAGGACGGTTCCGGCCGCGCCTGAGCCGGGGCGGCCCGCGTCCGGCTCCGGCGGACGCGGGTCACCGGCGGACGGGCGTGCCGTCCCGCCCGGTCACCGCGTGGCGGGCGGGCGGCGGGACGGTGCCCGCGGGGCGCGGTCTCCCGTGCGCGGCCGCCACCCGGGCGTACCGCCGCCTGCCGTGCCGGAGCCGGCGGGCACCGGCCCGGCGGCGCGGGCCGTGGCGAGCACGGGCCGGATGGCCGTGGCGTACCTCCCGGTTCCACGGGCCCGGAACCCGCGGCCCTCCCCTCGTACCGGGCGGCCTCACCGGCGGACGTGACCGTCACCCCCCGGTGCCGGGGCCGGGCGCCCGGAGGGCTACGGCAGTACGGCGAACCCGTCCAGTTCCACCAGGGCCCGCTCGTCCCACAGCCGCACGACCTCCACGACGGCCATCGCGGGGTAGTCGCGCCCCGCCGCGTCCCGCCACAGGCGGCCGAGTCGGCGCGCGTGGGTGCGGTAGGCGGCGACGTCCGTGGCGTACACCGTGACCCGGGCGAGGTCGGCCGGGGTGCCGCCGGCCGCGCCGAGGGCGGCGAGGAGATTGCCGAGGGCCCGCTCGAACTGCTCGGGCAGCGTGTCCCCGACGATCCTGCCCCGGGCGTCGAGGGCGGTCTGGCCGGCGAGGAACACCACGCGGGAGCCGGTGGCGACGACGGCGTGGCTGAAGCCCGTGGGCGGGGACAGCTCGGGCGGGTTGACGCGCTCGGTCGTCACCGGGCCTCCTGGTGCGCGGCGGTGTACAGCTCCTTGGCGATGATCCCCCGCTGGACCTCGCTCGCCCCCTCGTAGATGCGGGGCGCGCGCACCTCGCGGTAGAGGTGTTCCAGCAGGTGGCCGCGGCGCAGGGCGCGGGCACCGTGCAACTGGACGGCGGTGTCGACGACGTACTGCGCGGTCTCGGTGGCGAGCAGTTTGGCCATCGCGGCGCGCCGGGGAACGCCCGGGGCTCCCGCGTCGTACGCGCAGGCCGCCGCGTACACCATCAGGCGGGCCGCCTCGGTGCGCAGGGCCATCTCGGCGACCTGGTGGGACACCGCCTGGAGGTCCATCAGCCTGCCGTCGAACGCCTCCCGGCGACCGGTGTGGCCGACGGTGGCGTCCAGCGCGGCCTGGGCCATGCCGACCGCGAAGGCGCCGACGCTGGGGCGGAAGAGGTTGAGGGTGCCCATCGCCACGGCGAAGCCGCGGTCGGGCCCGCCGAGCACGTCGGCGGCGGTGACGGGCACGGCGTCGAAGTCCAGGGCGCCGATGGGGTGGGGCGAGAGCATCTCCAGCGGGTCGCCGGTGAGCCCGGGCCGGTCGGCGGGGACCAGGAAGGCGGTCACCCCGCGGGAGCCGGCGCCCGGGGTGGTGCGGGCGAAGACGGTGTAGAAGTCGGCCTCGGGGGCGTTGGAGATCCAGCACTTGGCGCCGGTGAGCCGCCAGCCGTCGCCGTCGGGCTCGGCCGCGAGGGCCAGCGCCGCCGCGTCCGACCCGGCGCCGGGCTCGCTCAGCGCGAAGGCGGCGACCGCGCTGCCGTCGATGACCCGGGGCAGCCAGCGCTCGCACTGGGCCGGGCTGCCGTGGGCGTGCACCGGATGGGCGCCCAGGCCCTGGAGGGCGAGGGCGGTCTCGGCCTCGGTGCAGGACTGGGCGAGCGACTCCCGCATCAGGCACAGGTCCAGCGCGCCCGAGCCGAACAGCCGCCCGAGCAGCCCCAGCCGGCCGAGTTCGGCGAGCAGCGGCCGGTTGACCCGGCCCGGCCGGCCCCGGGCGGCGAGCGGGCGCAACCGCTCGGCGGCCAGCTCCCGCAGTTCGGCACACCAGGCGGTCTGCTCCGGTGCGAGTGAGAATGCGACCACGGCCGTCCTCCCTCCGGGGCGGCCGGCACGGCCTTCCCCGTCGCCTCGCCCGCCGCCCTCCGCGGCGGGCCCCTCCCCACCTGCCCTGCCGACGTTATCGCGCACAGTTGACTGCCGTCACCGACACGATACGCTGGGATCCCCCGCTCGGGGGAGCGCGAGCCCACCAGGAAGACCGTCCGGACAGCTGTCACGGCAAGGGGGCGGACCGCCATGCACCTCTCGGCCCATGTCGACACCTTCGCGCGCGACCACCTGCCCCCGCCGCACGAGTGGCCCGAGCTGCGGTTCGACCTGCCGGAGCTGCGCTATCCCGCTCGGCTCAACTGCGCGGCGGAGCTGCTGGAGCACGCCGACCCGGTCCGCCCCGCGTTCCGCTTCCCGGACGGCCCCGCCTGGACCTACGGCGAGCTGCGCGGCCGGGTCGACCGGATCGCGCACGTGCTCACCGGCACCCTGGGCGTGGTCCCGGGCAACCGGGTGCTGCTGCGCGGCCCCACCACCCCCTGGCTCGCCGCCTGCTGGCTGGCCGTGCTGAAGGCGGGCGGGGTCGCGGTGACCGTGCTGGCCCAGCAGCGCCCGCACGAGCTGACGACGATGTGCGAGATCGCCCGCATCGGGCACGCGCTGTGCGACGCCCGGGCGGTGGAGGACCTGGCCAGGGCCGCGATACCCGGGCTGCGGATCACGACGTACGGCGGTGACGGCCCCGGGGACCTGCTGCGCCTGCCGGCCCCCGACGACCCCTACCCGACCGTGGACACGGCGGCCGACGACGTCGCCCTGATCGCGTTCACCTCCGGCACCACGGGTCGCCCGAAAGGGTGCATGCATTTCCACCGGGACGTGCTGGCGACAGCCGACACCTTCTCCAGACATGTGCTGCGGCCCCACCAGGACGACGTCTTCGCCGGCAGTCCCCCGCTCGGGTTCACCTTCGGCCTCGGCGGACTGGTGATCTTCCCGCTGCGGGCCGGGGCCAGCACCCTGCTGCTGGAGCAGGCCGGCCCCCGGCAACTGCTGCCCGCGATCGCCGGCCACCGCGTCTCCGTCCTGTTCACCGCGCCGACCGCCTACCGCGCGATGCTGGAGGACCTCGACGCCCACGACGTCTCCTCGCTGCGGCGCTGCGTGTCGGCCGGCGAGAACCTGCCCGTGGCCACCTGGCGGGCCTGGCAGGAGCGCACCGGCCTGCGCGTCATCAACGGCATCGGCGCCACCGAACTGCTGCACATCTTCATCTCCGCCGCCAACGACCGGATACGGCCCGGCAGCACGGGCGTGCCGGTGCCGGGCTGGCAGGCGCGGGTCCAGGACGCCGACGGCTCTCCCGTGCCCGACGGCGAGCCGGGACTGCTGGCCGTCCGCGGCCCGGTCGGCTGCCGCTACCTCGCCGACCCGCGGCAGCGCGCCTACGTCCGGGACGGCTGGAACATCACCGGCGACACCTACGTCCGCGATCCCGACGGCTACTTCCGCTACGTGGCACGCGCCGACGACATGATCATCTCGGCCGGGTACAACATCGCCGGGCCGGAGGTGGAGGACGCGCTGCTGCGCCACCCGGACGTGACCGAGACGGCGGTCGTCGGCCGCCCGGACGAGATCCGCGGGCAGGTCGCCGTGGCCTACACGGTGCTGCGCGACGGCGCCCCGCGCGACCCCGAGGCCCTGCGCGCGTTCCTCATCTCGGAACTGGCGCCCTACAAGTGCCCGCGCGACTTCGTCTTCCTGGACGCGCTGCCCCGCACGGCCACCGGCAAGTTGCAGC
The DNA here is from genome assembly GCF_055558055.1 of Streptomyces sp. NPDC025833. Lineage (NCBI taxonomy): Bacteria > Bacillati > Actinomycetota > Actinomycetes > Kitasatosporales > Streptomycetaceae > Streptomyces > Streptomyces sp. NPDC025833. Next base: position 193,241 of record NZ_JBVHNF010000014.1, on the reverse strand, counting down.
GGTTCCGCCTGCGCACCGGGGGCGACCGGCAGTGATGCCGACGACCTAAAATGATCAACGTGTCCGAGCAGCACGCCCCCAGGTCCCTCATCGTCACGCTCTACGGCGCGTACGGCCGCTTCCTGCCAGGCCCGGTGCCCGTCGCCGAGCTGATCCGGCTGCTGGCCGCGGTCGGCGTGGACGCGCCCTCCGTGCGGTCCTCGGTCTCCCGGCTCAAGCGGCGCGGCCTGCTGGTGCCGGCCCGCACCGGGTCCGGCGCGGCCGGTTACGCGCTCTCGCCCGAGGCCCGCCAGCTCCTGGAGGACGGCGACCGGCGGATCTACGCCGGCACGCCCGTCGCGGACGAGGGCTGGGTGCTCGCGGTGTTCTCGGTCCCCGAGTCGGAGCGGCAGAAGCGGCACGTGCTGCGCTCCCGGCTGGCCGGGCTGGGCTTCGGCACCGCGGCCCCCGGGGTGTGGATCGCCCCGGCCCGGCTGCACGAGGAGGCCGAGCACACCCTGCGCCGGCTGCGCCTGGAGCCGTACGTGGACTTCTTCCGCGGCGAGCACCTGGGCTTCACGCCCACGGCCGAGGCGGTGGCCCGCTGGTGGGACCTGGCCGCGCTCGCCAAGGAGCACGAGCGCTTCCTGGACGCGCACGGGCCCGTGCTGCGCGCCTGGGAGCGCCGCCCGGACACCCCGCCCGCGGACGCCTACCGCGACTACCTCCTCGCCCTCGACTCCTGGCGCCACCTGCCCTACACCGATCCGGGCCTGCCCACCGGCCTGCTCCCGGCCCGGTGGCCGGGCGTGCGCTCGGGCGAGGTCTTCCGCGGACTGCACCGGCGGCTGCGGGACGCGGGAGCGGAGTTCGCCGGCCTGTGAGCGCCCGCGCGCCCCGGCGGCGGCAGGACCGCGGGGCGGTGCCGGGGCGGTCAGCCGCTCAGGGTGAGGCGAGGGGCGGGGGCGTCGGTGCGGCCGGTGCGCGGGCGCCGGCTGCCCGCCCGGTAGGGCGCGGGCCAGACCGCCCCGGGGCCCGTGTACCCCTGCTCGACCGCCGCGTGCAGGGTCCAGTGGGGGTCGTACAGGTGCGGCCGGGCCAGCGCGCACAGGTCGGCGCGGCCCGCCAGGATCAGCGAGTTGACGTCGTCCCAGGAGGAGATCGCGCCGACCGCGATCACCGGGACGCCGGCCTCGTTGCGGATCCGGTCGGCGAACGGCGTCTGGTACGACCGCCCGAACTCCGGCCGCTCCCCGGCCACCACCTGCCCGGTGGAGACGTCGATGGCGTCGGCGCCGTGCGCGGCGAAGGCGCGGGCGGTCTCGACGGCGTCCTCGGCGGTCGTCCCGCCCTCCGCCCAGTCCGTGGCCGAGATCCGGACCGTCATCGGCCGCTCGGCCGGCCACACCGCGCGTACGGCGTCGAAGACCTCCAGCGGGAACCTGAGCCGCCGCTCCGGCGAGCCGCCGTAGGCGTCGGTGCGCCGGTTGGTGAGCGGGGAGAGGAACCCGGAGAGCAGGTAGCCGTGGGCGCAGTGCAGTTCGAGCAGGTCGAAGCCGGCCCGGGCGGCCCGCCAGGCGGCGGCCGCGAACTGCTCGCGGATGTCGGTGAGCTGGGCCCGGGAGAGCGTGCGCGGGACTTGGCCGCCCGGCTTGTACGGCAGCGGGGAGGCGGCGACCACGGGCCAGTTGCCGGCGGGCAGCGGTTCGTCCATGCCCTCCCACATCCGTTTCGTGGACCCCTTGCGGCCGGAGTGCCCGAGCTGGACGCCGATCGCGGCGCCCGGCGCCTGCCGGTGCACGAAGTCGGTGACGCGCCGCCACGCCTCGGCCTGCCGTCCGGTGTAGAGGCCGGCGCAGCCGGGGGTGATCCGGCCCTCCTCGCTGACGCACACCATCTCGGTCATCACCAGGCCGGCCCCGCCCAGGGCGCGGGCGCCCAGGTGGACGAGGTGGAAGTCACCGGGGACGCCGTCGGTGGCGGAGTACATGTCCATCGGCGAGACGACCACCCGGTTGCGCAGGGTCAGGCCGCGCAGCCGGAACGGGGTGAACATGGGCGGGGTGCCGGGCGGGCAGCCGAACTCGCGTTCCACGGCCTCGGTGAAGCGGGCGTCGCGCAGCCGCAGGTTGTCATGGGTGACGCGGCGGCTGCGGGTGAGCAGGTTGAAGGCGAACTGCCGGGGCCGCTGGCCGAGGTACAGCCCGAGGTTCTCGAACCACTCCAGGCTGGCCCGGGCGGCCCGCTGGGTGGAGGCGACGACGGGCTTGCGCTCCTCCTCGTAGGCGGCGAGGGCCGTGCGGACGTCCGGCTGTTCCCGCAGGCAGGCGGCGAGCGCGAGGGCGTCCTCCACGGCGAGCTTGGTGCCGGAGCCGATGGAGAAGTGGGCGGTGTGCGCGGCGTCGCCGAGGAGGACGACGTTGCCGTGCGACCAGCGGTCGTTGACCACCGTGCGGAAGGTGGTCCAGGCGGAGTCGTTCGAGCGCAGCGGGCGGCCGCCCAGGGCGTCGGCGAAGACCTTCGCGCAGCGCTCGACGGACTCCCGCGGCCCGGCCCCGTCGAGGCCGGCCGCCCGCCAGACCTCCTCGCGCATCTCCACGATCACCGTGGAGTCCCCGCTGCTGTACGGGTAGCCGTGGAGCTGCATCACGCCGTGCTCGGTCTCGGCGATCTCGAAGCGGAAGGCGTCGAAGGCGAAGTCGGCGGCGAGCCAGAGGTAGCGGCAGCGGTGTGCGGTCACCCGGGGGCCGAACACCCGGGCGTGGGCCGCGCGGGTGGCGCTGCCCGCACCGTCGGCGGCGACGACCAGGTCATGGCTGCGCGCGAGCAGGCCGGCGTCCGGCGCCCCGGTGGAGAACCGCAGCTCCACGCCGAGTGAGCGGCAGCGCTCCTGGAGGATCCGCAGGAGCCGGTGGCGGCCCAACGCGGCGAAACCGTGGCCGCCGGAGCGGTACCGGTTCCCCCGGTGCACTATGTCGATGTCGTCCCAGCGGACGAAGTCATGCCGGAGGGAGGCGTGCACGACGGGGTCGGCGTGCTCGATGCCGCCGAGGGTCTCGTCGGAGAGGACCACGCCGAAACCGAAGGTCTCGTCGGGGGCGTTGCGCTCCCAGACGGTGACCTCCCGCGCCGGGTCGAGCCGCTTGAGCAGGGCGGCGGCGTAGAGCCCGCCGGGACCGCCGCCGATGACCGCCACGCGCACGGCCGCTCACCTCCCCCGCCACTTCGGCGGGCGCTTCTCGCCGAAGGCCGCGTGGAACTCCGCGTAGTCCTCGCCGTTCATCAGCAGGGCCTGGGTCGAGGCGTCCAGTTCCACCGCGGCCGCCAGGGGCATGTCCAGCTCGGCCGTCAGCAGGGCCTTGGTCTGGGCGTGGGCCAGGGCGGGGCCGTCGGCCAGCCGGCGGGCCAGGGCCTGGGCCGCCGCGTCCGCGCCGCCCTCCTCGGCCAGCTCGCTGATCAGCCCGATGCGCTCGGCCTCGGGAGCCCGGACCTGGTCCCCGAGCATGAGCAGGCGGGTGGCGTGGCCGAGGCCCACGACCCGGGGCAGCAGGTAGGCCGCGCCCATGTCGCCGCCGGACAGCCCGACCCGGGTGAAGAGGAAGGCGAAGCGGGCCGAGGGGTCCGCGACGCGGAAGTCGGCGGCGAGGGCGAGGACCGCGCCCGCGCCGGCCGCCACGCCGTGCACGGCGGCGATCACCGGGAACGGGCATTCGCGGACCGCCCGGACCACCTGCCCGGTCATCCGGTTGAAGTCGAGCAGCTCGGCGGTGTCCATGGACAGCGTGGCGCCGATGATCTCGTCGACGTCGCCGCCGGAGCAGAACCCGCGCCCCTCCCCGGCCAGCACCAGCGCCCGCACCGAGCGTTCGCGGGACAGCTCGGCGAGCAGGTCGCGCAGGTCGGCGTAGGCGCCGAAGGTCAGGGCGTTGAGCTTGTCGGGGCGGGTGAGGGTGACGGTGGCGACCCCGTCGTCCGTGCGCACCCGCAGGTGCGCCCAGTCGGCGGTGCGGGCGGCCGAGCCGGTGAAGGGACTCATGACGTGCGGCCTCCTAGGGAGGGCGTGCCGTACGTTGCTCTGCCTCACGAAGTTATCACCTGTTCGTGACCGTCGTCACGGTCACGCGACAGACTCGGCGGGCCCGCCGACGGTCCCGGGGGGCCGGGCCCGTACCATTCCTGTAGCCGAAAGCAGGACAGCCTGCTCCACGAACGGATGCACCTTGTACGAACGCCCCGCCGGACCGGCCTCCTGGCGCATCGCGCTGCCGCACACCGCGGCGGCGGTGCCCGTGGCGCGCGCCCTGGTGCGCACGGCCCTCACCGACGCGGAGCCCGTGGCCGACTGCGACACGGCGGAGCTGCTCACCGCCGAGCTGGTGGCGAACGCGGTGGAGCACACCGCCGGACGCGGCCCGATAGAGCTGGTGGTGGAGCTGCTGCCGAGCGGCTGCCAGGTCGAGGTGCACGATCCGGACCCGGCGCCGCCCGGCCATCTGACCCGGCCGGTGATCGAGGAGCCCGACCCGTGGCAGGAGGGCGGGCGCGGGCTGCTGCTGATCCGCGCCCTCAGTTCGTCCTGCGGGCACCGCCCGACCCCGTCGGGCAAGGCGGTGTGGTTCAGACTGCCTGTGATTCCCGCTCAGCGGCGGCCGGCCTGACCCCGGCGCCCGGCGCGGCCGCCCGGGCCAGGGTGGAGTGCCGGCGGCCGTAGGCGCCGTAGACCAGCAGGCCCACCGCGAGGAACACGGCGAACTGCGCCCAGGTGCGCCAGCCGGTCTCGTACATCAGGTACAGGCAGAAGCCGACGCCGAGCAGCGGGGCCACCGGGTAGAACGGCACCCGGAAGCTGCGGGTGAGGCCCGGTTCGCGGCGGCGCAGCGCGATCACCGCGATGTTGACGACGGCCATGATGGCGAGGGTGCCGATGGTGCACAGGTTCATCACGGCGTCGAGGGAGGCGAAGGCCGCAGGGACCGCGAAGACGACGGCGACGATCAGCGTGCCCGCGACCGGCGTGGACGTCTTCGGGGAGACCTTCTCGAAGACCCGCGGGATCAGGCCGTCCCGGGACATCGACATCAGGATGCGGGTCTGGCCGTACATCACGGCGAGCACCACGGAGGCGATGGCGACGACCGCGCCGAACGCGATGACGCCGCCGCCGACGGCGGAGCCGGTGACCTCGTTGACGACGTAGGAGAGGGCGGCGGGGCGGCCGGCGACCTGGCCGCCGCCGATGGCGCCGATCGCGGCGAGCGCGACCGCGCAGTACAGCAGGGTGACCAGGCCCATGCAGACGAGGATCGCGACGGGGATGTCCCGGCGCGGGTTCTTCGCCTCCTCGCCGGCGGTCGTGATCGCGTCGAAGCCGATGTACGAGAAGAACGCGGCGGTGGTGCCCGCGCCGATGCCGCCGAGGCCGGCCGGCGAGAAGGGGGTGAGGTTGCCGTGCTTGAAGGCGCTGTAGCCGATGGCGCAGAAGGCGAGCAGGATCGCGAGCTTGACCGCGGCCATGGCGGCCGTCGCCCGGGCGCTCTCCCGCACCCCGCGCACCAGCAGCACCGAGGCCATGGCGATGACGATCACGGCCGGGAGGTTGACGACGCCGCCGTCGCCGGGGCCCGCGGACAGGGCGGCGGGGAGCTGCAGGCCGGTGAGGCTGTGCAGCAGCTCGTTGACGTACTGGCTCCAGCCGACCGCGACGGCCGAGATCGAGATGCCGTACTCCAGCAGCAGGCACCAGCCGACCAGGAAGGCGGTGGACTCGCCGAGGCCCGCGTAGGCGAAGGAGTACGAGGAACCGGAGACCGGGATCGCGCCGCCCAGCTCGGCGAAGGAGAGGGCGGTGAAGACGCAGGTGATCGCCGCCAGGACGAAGGAGACGACGACGGCCGGGCCGGCCTGGGCCACCGAGTCGGACAGGCCGACGAAGATGCCGGTGCCGACGATGGCTCCGACGCCGAAGCAGATGAGCTGGAAGAGGCCCATCGTGCGCTTCAGGCCGTGTCCCTCGCGGTCGGCGCCGGATTCGGCGACGAGCAGGTACGGGGACTTGATGCGGGGAGCGGGCATGCGGGTGGTGCTCGATTCTGGTGGTGCGGGCAGCCGTGGTGCGGCTGCGGCGGCGGTCCGGAATGGGTGGTTCCGGACCGCCCGTCAGGATACGGCCTGGTGAGGCGGGTCAGGCAAGGCTTTCCCGGCCGAGTGTGGCCACCAGCACCGCCTTGATGGTGTGCAGACGGTTCTCGGCCTCGTCGAAGACGACCGAGTGGGCGGACTCGAAGACCTCGTCCGTGACCTCCAGCGAACTCAGGCCGTGCGTGTCGTGGATCTGCCGGCCGACCGTGGTGCCGAGATCGTGGAAGGCCGGCAGGCAGTGCAGGAACTTCACGTCCGGGTTGCCGGTGGCGCGCAGCACGTCCATGGTCACCGCGTAGGGGGCGAGGGAGGCGATCCGCTCGTCCCACACCTCCATGGGCTCGCCCATGGAGACCCAGACGTCGGTGGCGACGAAGTCCGCGCCCGCGACGCCCTCGGCGACGTCCTCGGTGAGGGTGACGCGGGCGCCCTGGGCGTTGGCGAGGGCCTGGGCGCGGCCGACGATCTGCGGGTCGGGCCAGTAGGACTTCGGGGCGACGATCCGCACGTCCATGCCGAGCAGGGCACCGGTGACCAGGTAGGAGTTGCCCATGTTGAAACGGGCGTCGCCGAGGTAGGCGAAGGAGGTCTCCCGCAGCGGCTTGGCGCAGTGCTCGGTCATGGTGAGGACGTCGGCCAGCATCTGGGTGGGGTGCCATTCGTCGGTGAGACCGTTGTAGACGGGCACACCGGCGAAGGCCGCCAGCTCCTCGACCTTGGTCTGGCTGTCGCCGCGGTACTCGATGCCGTCGTACATCCGGCCGAGCACGCGCGCGGTGTCGCGCACCGACTCCTTGTGGCCGATCTGCGAGCCGGCCGGGTCGAGGTAGGTCGTGTGGGCGCCCTGGTCGGCCGCGGCGACCTCGAACGCGCAGCGGGTGCGCGTCGAGGTCTTCTCGAAGACCAGCGCGATGTTCCGCCCGCGCAGGTACTGGACCTCGGTCCCGGCCTTCTTGGCGGCCTTCAGCTCCGCGGCCAGCTCGACCAGGCCGCGGAACTCCTCCTCGGTGAAGTCCAGCTCCTTGAGGAAGTGGCGGCCCGCGAGGGCGGTCGGGACTGTCGCCATGACGGGCGCTCCATACGTCGGTTACGGGGAATGCTGGAAGTCTATACGATCCTTCACATTTCTATACAGCGTCTCGCTCCACGGGACAGCTCATGCACCGGGGTCCGCCCCGGCCCCTGCCCAGCTCGCTGCCCGGGATCTCGATCACCTCGATGCCCTGTTTGCGCAGGTGGGTGTTGGTGGTGGAGTTCCGTTCGTAGGCGACGACGACACCCGGCTCGACGGCGAGGACGTTGCAGCCGTCGTCCCACTGCTCGCGTTCGGCGGCGTGCACGTCCTGGGTGGCGGTCAGCACCCGGATCTCGCCGAGGCCGAGCGCGGCGGCGATGGCCCGGTGCATGTGCTCCGGCGGGTGGTCGGTGACCTTCAGCTCCTGGTCGCCGGCGCCCGGCTCGATGGTGTACGAGCGGAGCATGCCGAGCCCCGCGTACTGGGTGAAGGTGTCGCCGTCGACCATGGTCATCACCGTGTCGAGGTGCATGAAGGCGCGCCGCTTGGGCATGTCGAGCGCGACGATCGTGCGGGCGGAGCCGGCCGCGAAGAGCTTGTGCGCCAGCATCTCCACGGCCTGCGGGGTGGTGCGCTCGCTCATCCCGATCAGGACGGCGCCGTTGCCGATCACGAGGACGTCGCCGCCCTCGATGGTGGAGGGGTAGTCCGCCTGCCCCCGGGACCAGACGCGGAACGCCTCCTCCCGGAAGAGCGGGTGGTGCCGGTAGATCGCCTCGAAGTGGACGGTCTCGCGCTGCCGGGCGGGCCAGCGCATCGGGTTGATGGAGACGCCGTCGTAGATCCACGCCGAGGTGTCCCGGGTGAACAGGTGGTTGGGCAGCGGGCGCAGGAGGAAGTCGTCCAGGTCCATGACGTGGAACCGGACGGAGGCCGGTTCGGCGTGGGCGTCCAGGAACTCCCGCTTGGTCATGCCGCCGACCAGGGCCTCGGCCAGCTCGTCCGGGGTCATCCGGTCGAACGCGGCGCGCAGGTGGTCGGTGGCGAGGGGACCGTACTCCTTCTCGTGGAAGACCCGGTCCAGGACGAGCGTGCGGGCCTCGGGCACCGCCAGGGTCTCGGCGAGCAGGTCCCCGAAGAGGTGCACGGCGACCCCGCGGTCGCGCAGTACGTCGGCGAACCCGTCGTGCTCGGCGCGCGCCCGGCGCACCCAGAGCACGTCGTCGAAGAGCAGGGCGTCCTTGTTGCTGGGGGTGAGCCTTTTGAGCTCGAGATCGGGCCGGTGGAGTATGACGCGGCGCAGCCGCCCGGCCTCGGAGTCGACGTGGAATCCCATGACTCCATCCTGACCACAGGGACCCCCCTTCACCCTCCGCTCGGCGGTTTCCGCGCCGGCCGGATCCCGTCCCCGCCTCCCGCCCCCGCGCGGGCGCGCGCTCGCCGTCCCCGGTCGGCCACTCCCGGTGACGGTCCGGCCGTGCTCCGGTCCGGCCGCGGTCCGGGGAGGGCGGCGGTTCAGATCGCCGTGCAGGGGACCGGCCACCGCCGTACCCGCGGCGGCAGGGCCACCGCCCAGCCGCCCGCGGCCAGCACCAGCCGCTCGGCGGTGAGCAGGCCGAGCGCCTCGCGCCCGGCGGGGTCCAGGGCGTCGACCGGCGTGGGCTCCAGGAGCCGGAGGAACGTGCCGTGCAGGACGGGGTGGTCCAGGGTGAGCCGGACGGCCGTGCCCCGCTCCCGCCGGTCCAGGACGGCGACGAAGTCCGGGCCGCGCCGGTGGTAGAGGGTGCCGTGCCGGTAGGCGGCCCGCCACGCGGCCGACTCCGCGCGCATCGCGGCCAGTTCGGCGGGCGGCGGCAGGTGGCGGAGCAGGGCGGTGTCGTACGGCGCGGGGCCCGTGCCCCGCCAGTCCACGCGCAGCCCGCGGCCCTCGCACTCGCGCAGGAACCGCACCGCCTCCGCCGTCGCGCGCCCGGACCCGCTCAGGTCCAGGGGCGCCCGCGGCACCACCCGGTCACCGGTGAGCCGGTGCGGCACGGCGCCGGGCAGCGCGCTCACCCGGCGTCCTCGGCCAGCCGGACCGGCTCGCCCCAGGTGGGCAGCGAGACGTACGTGGCTCCGTCCCGGAAGACCAGGCCGGCCTCCGTCGCCTCCCGGAGCCAGGCGTCCGGCTCCCCCGCCGGACAGGTGTGGCCGTCGGCGCCGAGCAGGCGGCGCAGCGCGGGCAGGGTACGGCCGTCCTCCAGCCGGCGCAGGGCCGCCGCGCGCCAGCCGGTGAAGCGGTGGGTGGCGGCCGGACGGCCGTGCCGGCGGTCGTGCACCAGCAGCTCCGCGCCGTCCTCCTCGAACAGCAGCCGGGAGTGCGCGTGCCCGGCCCGCCAGGCGGCCACCGCCTCCGCCAGCCGCCGCTCGGCCGGCCCGGTGATGCCCGCGGGCTCGCTGTCGAACAGGTAGACGAGGTCGGCGAGCTCGTCCTCGGGCAGGTCGTAGACGTGCCGGTACATCTCGGCCGGGCGGCGCTTGCCGAAGCCGAGGCCCGGGTCGGTGAAGTGCGGGCTGAAACGTTCGAGCTGGATGCGGTGGGCGCCGCTCGGCGGCTGGAGGTGGACCAGGGCGGGGAGCTGGTCGACGACGGACGCGTAGTCCTCGGCACTCTCGCCGGGGAAGCCGTACAGCAGGTTCCAGGAGCAGGTCAGGGCGTGGTTCTCGCACTCGCGCAGGGTGCGCACGTTGCGCGCGCCGGTGACGCCCTTGTCCATGAGGTCCAGCACCCGGCCGCCCAGGCTCTCGATGCCGGGCTGGATGTGCACCGTCCCGGACTCGCCGAGCAGCCGGAGCTGGGCGGCGGTGAGGTTGGACTTGACCTCGTAGTGCAGCCGCAGGTCCCAGCCGCTCGCCACGACCCGGGGCAGGAAGTCGCGGAAGTAGGCCATGTCGATGATGTTGTCGACGGTGACCACGTCCAGGAGGCGGTGGCGGCGCACCAGCCGGTCGATCTCCGCCCACAGCCGCTCCCCCGGCTTGGCGCGGAAGGCCATGGCGGTGCCGTTCAGCCCGCAGAAGGTGCAGTGGTGCTTCTCGCCCCACCAGCAGCCGCGGGCGCCCTCCACGACCAGCTTCGGGTGGATGTACTCCCGTACCGGGGAGGCGTCCAGGGCGGCCTGCCACTGGTCGTAGTCGGGCGAGGGGATGTCGGCCGGGGCCACGGTCCGCCGGGTTTCGGTGTTGGCGCGCGACACCGACCCGTCCCACCAGCAGAGGCCGGGGACGTCGACGGGCTCCGTCCCCGCGTCCAGGTGGTGCAGCAGGGCCGGCAAGGCGTACTCGGCCTCGCCGCGGACGACGTGGTCGACGAAGGGGTGGTTGCGGTGCAGCGCGTGGCCCATCGGCCCGTCGCAGTTGCTGCCGCCCAGGACGACCGTGACGTCCGGGCGCCTTCGCTTCAGCTCGCGGGCCAGGGCGAGCGACGGGACGTTCTGCATGAACGTGGTGGTGAACCCGACGACGTCCGGCTCGCCGGCCAGGATCTCGGTGGCGCAGGCTGCGACGAAGGGCGCCGCGTGCGGCCGCATCGCCAGGGCCGTGTCGATGAACACGTCCCGGTCGGCCGCGTACTCCCGGAGCCGGCCCGTGCCCCAGTCCGGGTCGTCGTACAGGGCGCCGGAGAACACCCAGTCGCCGAGCCCGTGGAAGATCGCGTCGCTGCCGACCTCCACGTAGTCGCCCGGCCGCAGCCGGCCGCCGGAACGATCCAGCAGGAAGGCGGCCCAGCCGAGCGAGCCGTGGAACTCGGTGACCTCGTCGCCGGGGCGGGCCCCGCGCACGATCCGGTTCAGCAGGCCGAGTTGCAGCGAGGGCAGGTCCAGCGGGTGCCACGGCATCGTGACCAGGTGGACGCGCATGCTCAGCGGGTCGGCCGCTTCTCCAGGATCGCCGGCCTGCGCGTGGTGCCGCGCCGGTCCTCGCGGACCACGACCTTCTTGATCTCCACGCCGTCACTCCCTCCCGCCGGACGGCACCCCCGCCCCGCACAACCGACCACGATATGAACCAACCTCCTTGTGACACAAGGGTGTTGAACGCCCGGACGGGACGGAGGGGCGTGTCGACGGGGTTCCGGGCGGGGTGGCCGGGCGGTCGGATGGGGGCGCCGGACGGCGCGTCCGGGCCATGCCCCGGGAGTCCTGGGGGCCGAGCGGAACCCCGGGGCGGGCGGCCGGGCCGCGCCCCGGGAGTGCCGGAGTGCCGGGCGGAGCCCGGGGTGACAGGTTCCCCGGCCATGCGGGGCGGCCGGGCCGCTGCAAGGTGCGAGCCGGCGGTTCCCGGGCTGGGCGGCCGGGCAGGGGAGGCCGGGCGGCACATCCGGGCCGCGTCTCGGGAGCCCGCGGGGCCCACGGCCTCCCGGGCCGAGTCGCGACCCGCGTCGGTCGGCCAGGGCGGGACCCGTAGGCCAACCGGGCCGCTGCGCGGTGCGGCTGGACGCCATCCCGGACCGGACGGCCTGGCACCGCGTCCCGGCCGCCCCGGAATCCACCGGCCGCCCGGGACGGGCGCCGCCGTGGTGCGTGGTGGACGGTCGTGCGGCCGGGCCGGTCACGGGGCAGGGCCCGGCCGGGATGGCTACGACAGTTGCGACTGGACCTGGGCGGAGATCAGCTCCAGGTGGTCAAGGTCGTCGAGGTCCAGGACCTGGAGGTAGATCCGCTGCGAGCCGATCCCGGCGTACCGGCCGATCTTGTCGACGACCTCGGCCGGGGAGCCGGCCAGCCCGTTGGCCTTCAGCTCGTCCACCTCGCGGCCGATCACGGCGGCGCGGCGGGCCACCTCCTGGTCGTCCTTGCCGACGCAGACGACGAGCGCGTTCGAGTACGTCAGCTCGTCCGCGTCGCGGCCCGCCTCCGCCGCGGCGGCCCGTACCCGGCCGAACTGCCGCTCGCTGTCCTCGACCGAGGCGAACGGGATGTTGAACTCGTCGGCGTACCGGGCGGCGAGCCGCGGGGTACGGGTCGCGCCGTGACCGCCGATGAGCACCGGGACGCGGCTCTGCGCGGGCTTGGGCAGCGCGGGCGACCCGGTGAGGTCGTAGTGCGTGCCGTGGAAGTCGAAGGTCTTGCCGACCTCGGTCGCCCAGAGTCCGGTGACGATCGCGAGCTGCTCCTCCAGGCGGGCGAACTTCTCCTTCGGGAAGGGGATGCCGTACGCCTTGTGCTCCTCCTCGAACCAGCCCGCGCCGAGGCCCAGCTCCACCCGGCCGCCGGACATCTGGTCGACCTGGGCGACCTGGATGGCGAGCACACCGGGGAGCCGGAAGGTGCCCGCGGTCATCAGGGTGCCCAGGCGGATGCGCTTGGTCTCCCGCGCGAGGCCGGCCAGCGTGATCCAGGCGTCCGTGGGGCCGGGCAGGCCGTCCGCGTTGCCCATGCGCAGGTAGTGGTCGGAGCGGAAGAAGGCGTCGAAGCCGAGGTCCTCGGTGGCCTTCGCCACGGTGAGGAGGGTGTCGTACGAGGCTCCCTGCTGGGGCTCGGTGAAGATTCGAAGGTCCATGCACCTATCCTGCACGGCGCCCGGCGGGCCAACCGCGCCGGTGTCCTCCGGCTCGGTCGTCCCCGGCCGGGTGAAGGACGTCCGCCCCGGGCGCGGACCGTACTCCGAACCGGTGATCCGACCGGGCAGCGACCCGGCCGAGCCGACCGGGCGGTCAAGGCCCGGGGCGCCGGCGTGCCCTCGCAGCCTCTCTGGGAGCTGGGAGCTGGGACCGGACCGGGACCGGGCCGTCAGACCCCGGACGGGCTGTCCTGGGTGTCCTTCGGCAGCAGCTCCTCCCGTGCCGCCAGCTTGCGCAGCATCTCGCGGACGCGGTCGCGGGACTCGTCGGCCGCGTCGATCGCCTCCATGCACTGCCAGTACGTCGTCTCGTCGGCAGCCGCACTGGCCATGCCGACCAGGGATATGCCGACCTCGCCGAGCAGGCCCCCGAGGCAGAGCAGCGCCTCGCGGGCGTCCTCCAGCTCGGTGAGCTGGGCGGCGCGCAGGTCGCCGGGGTCGAGTTCGGGTGGGTCCAGGACCCCGCAGCCCCGGCCCGCCAGTTCCGTCAGCCCGAGCGCCTCGCCGCGCAGCTCCGGCGGTCCGGAGACCGCGAGCCGGCTCCCGACCGCCTGCGCGAGGGCCTGTGCCTGCCAGACCTCCGCCATCATCTCCGCCGCGTCGGCGCCGCCCGCAAGAGCGCGCCTGCTCGCGAGGATGAGCCGTACCGCATCCATGTGGTGCCCCCGTCCGCTCCGCCGCGTCATTCCGGCACGGCCATCCGAACTCTCCTGTCCACTACCCAGAGTGAGGGTCCGTGAGACGAAAAGCCAGAGGAAGACGGAAATTACTGGACAACAATTCGGATTCGGCGACCGATCCGACTCCGGAGAGTAATAACGGAATTATCGATTCCGAACGTTGTCACTCCCCCTCGGCGGTCGTCCCGCCCCCGGCGCCCGGCACCGGGAACCGGTGTTCGTTGCGGTCGATCTTGGCGGCCAGGGCGGCCAGCGGGTCGATGCCGAGCACCTCGCAGAACTGGAGCAGGTAGGCCAGGACATCGGCGACCTCGTCCGTGACGCGGTGCGCCGTGCCGGGGTCGTCCATCACGCGGGCCGACTCCTCCGGTGTCAGCCACTGGAAGATCTCGACCAGTTCGGAGGCCTCCACCGAGAGGGCGGCGACGAGGTTCTTGGGGGTGTGGTAGGGCTGCCAGTTCCGCGCGGCGGCGAACTCGGCGAGCCGGTGCTGGAGTCGGGGCAGGTCGGGGTGTTCCGTCACGGGTCCAGGTGTACCACCGCGACGCCCGGGGTCCCGGCGGCCCAGGAGGCGTCGCTGACCGCGGCCACGCACCGGACGTGCCCGCGCTCCCCCATGCGGGCGGCCAGCCGCAGCAACTCCCGGCGCTGCACGGGGTCCAGGCCGCGGTCGAAGCCGTCGGCGAGGACGGTGAGGGTGCGCAGCGCGTCGGGCACCTCGCCCGGTACGTCCACCTCCAGCACCCCCGGCCCGGTCAGCAGCACCAGGGTGAGCGCGAGGTAGCGCAGTTCGCCGTCGCCGAGCCGGGCCACGTCGGTGCGGAAGCCGTCGCCGCGGTCGAGCAGCGCCCGTACCGTGCCGTCGCCCTGCGGCTCGGCGACCAGGTCGGCCACCCCGCCCGCACACCCCGCACGCAGCGCCTCGACCAGCATGCCGTGCCGGCGGTGGCACTCGGCCCGGGTGCGCCACAGCACGTCGGCCAGGTTGTCGCAGCCGGGGAGCAGCCGGCCGGACCCGGTGGGGACGGGGAACCGCATGTGCTCGGGCCGGGGGTCGCAGGGGAAGACCGAGCGCAGCGCGACGACCATCTGCTCGGCGGCGGCGAGCACCCGGCGCTGCCCGTCGGTCTTGCCGGCCACCCGCAGCGGCAGCAGAGGCGTGCCGAGGCGGTCGTCGGGGAGCGGTGCGCGGGTCACCGGGGCGGTGCCGGCGGTGTGCCAGGCCGCCTGGACGGTACGGCGCCCGGGGTCGCGCAGCGCGGTCTCCAGCAGGACGACCCCGCGCGCGGTCAGCCGCTCCCCCACGATCCGCAGCTCGGGTTCCGCCTGGACGGCCACGTCGAGCCGGACCGGGCCCTGGGCGCCGTCGGCCGTGCACCCGATGCGGAAACCCCGGCGTCCCCCGGCGTCCGGGCGTGCCCGCTCGGGCACGCAGGAGGCCGGGTCCGGGAACGCCTCCGCCAGCGGGGCGCCGGCCCCGAGCCGCGCCAGCGCCTCGTACGCCGTGAGCGCGGTGGTCTTGCCCGCCCCGCTCGGCCCCGCGAACAGCGTGACCGACCCCAGCGGGAACCCGGCCCGGCGGTGCCCGGCGAAGGCCGACAGCCGCAGCTCGGTGATCCGGGAGCGGATGTCGAGTGGCTGGTCGGACCGCGCGGGGACGGTCACGGCGGACGCGTCGGCCGCAGGCGGCTCAGCGGACACGGAGGGCACGGCCATGTGCGGACCGTAGAACCCCGCCCGCACGCCGAACCGTTTCGCCCCCGGCACCTTCCTACGATCGGGGGACGCCCCCCGCCCGGAGCGGCCCCGCACCGACAGCGGCACAGGCACCGGCACCGGCACCGGCACCGGCACCGGCACCGGCACCGGCACCGGACCAGCGTGCGCGGAGCGCCCGGAGGACACCGCCCCCGGGCACCCACGCCACCGGCCGCCCAGGACCCCCGCACCGGCCACCAGCCGCCGACCACCGGCCGGCCCCCGCGTCCGCCCTCAGTCGCCCGAGAGCCCCGCGCCCGCCATCAGCCCGCTGACCTCCGTGCCGGGCGGGGTGAGGAGGAAGACGTTGCGGTCGACGCGGTGCATCCCGCTGCCCAGGCCGAAGACGACGCCCGTGCTGAAGTCGAGGACGCGCTTGGCGACGTCGCCCTCCGCACCGGACAGGTCGAGCAGCACCGGCACCCCGGACATCAGGGTCTCGGCGACCTCCCGGGCGTCCGCGAAGACGTTGACGCGCAGGACCACGAACCGGCGACGGCTCTCGGTCTCGGCGTCGGGCAGCGAGCGGTGGCCCACCGCGGAAGGCCAGGAGTCCCGGCCCCGCAGCGGCACGACCTGGGCGAGCCCTTCCCACTGTTCATCGGTGACGTCGTAACGGCTCACCGGCTCCCCCTGACCTGACTCGCATTCAATGCCTGCACCAGCCAATTCTTACGCCAAGTCACCCGTTCGGCCCAACAACGACACGGTATGCGCGTCCTCCCCCTCCTCCGCGCGGCTGTTCGAGTGCCATGCCCCGAAGGGGCTATTCTCGCCGGGCTCCTGCCCGACGCGCCCCCGGACCGCCCCCACCGCCCGTCCGCCGCCACTAGCCTCCGGTGCCGTGCGTTCGGCAGAAACACAGCAGGCAACGACCGACCGGCGGTTCTCCCCGGCGGTGTCCCCGGACCCCGGCCCCCGTGCCGCGGTCCCGGACGGCCCCGCGCAGTGGCACCGCGTGCTCACGCTCCTCGCCGACGTGAGCCTGTTCATCGGCACCCGCTCGGTCTGGTCCCAGGCCGTCTCGCACCACCTGGTCCTCGCGGGCGTCATCTCGGTCTGCTACGTCTCGATCCTGGTGACCGGCGTGCTCGCCCTGTCGGTGCGTCGGACCCGGTCGCTGGCCCGGCTGGACGTGGTGGTGCTGGTGACCGCCGTCGTCCTCGCCCTGTGCGCCTGGGCGCTGAACCACACCGGCGGCGACGAGGCCGCCCTGACCACCCAGGCCGCGCGGGAGATCGCCGCCGGGCACCAGGTGTACGACCACCCCTGGCCCTGGCTGTTCCGCAAGGGCGTCTCCCTGACCGCGACCATGGACGGCGGGTACGACCTCACCTACGGCTACCCCCCGCTCGCCCCGCTGCTCACCGTGCCGCTGCTGTGGCTGGGCGGCGGCGGCGCACCGGCGACCGCCGCGGCCACGGTGGCGCTGCTGGCCGGCACGGTGGCGCTGTGGCGGCTGCTCCCGGTGCCGTGGCGCTCGGCGGCGACCATGGTCTGCCTGGGCTTCGGCCTCCTGCCGCAGTACGCGCGGCAGGGGTATCCGGCCGTCATCGGGCTGGCCCTGCTGATCCCGGTGGTGGTGCGCTGGCCCCGGCTCGGCGCGCGCGGCCGGCTGGGCGCCACCGGGATCGCGCGCGCCGCGTGCCTCGGCGCCGCCTGCGCCGCACAGCAACTTCCCTGGTTCGTCACGCCGTTCCTGCTGGCCGGGATCTACGCCGTCCGGCGCGGCGAACTGGGCCGGCGGGCGGCGGCCCGGGTGCTGCTGCGGATCACGGGCATCGCGGTGCTCACCTGGCTGCTGATCAGCGCGTACTTCATCGTCACCGAGCCCGGCCCGTGGCTGGACGGCGTCGCCCTGCCGCTGACCCAGGGCGCGGTGCTGCACGGCCAGGGCCTGGTGGACGTCTCGCTGTACTTCACGCCGGGCAGCGACCGGCTCGACTGGTACGGCCGCGCGAGCGCCGCCCTCGCCGCCGCCCTGCTGGCGCTGTTCGTCCTGTTCGTACGGCGGCTCGGGCCGGCCGCGACCGTGCTGCCCTGGTGCGCCTTCTACCTGGCGACCCGTTCGCAGGACGGCTACTACCTGATGATGACGCCGTTGTGGCTGGTCGCGGCGGTCACCGCGCCGCTGCCGGAGTTCGCCCACGCCTGGCAGCCGCGGCCCCGCACGCCGGCCGGACCGCGCCGCCGGGCCGCCCTGGCCGCCGCGGTGGCCGTGCTGCTGGCACCCGCCCTGGTGAGCGCGGTCCTGGCGGCCACGGGGACCGCGCCGCTGCGGATGGACGTCACCGCCGCGCGGCGCGACGCGGCGGACGGCCTGTCCGGGATCACCCTGCGGGTCGCCAACACCGGCGGCACCGCGCTCACCCCGCACTACATGCTGACCGGCGGCCGCATGGGCCGCTACTGGACTCCGGTGCGCGGCCCGGTCGCGATCCCCCCGCACACCACGGCGGTCGTCGAACTCAAGGCGCCGGAGGGCGGTTCCCGGGTACCGTCGGGCGCGCACGCCCGGCTCCGGCTGCGCGCCTTCACGTCGGGCCCGCAGACGCTGTCCACCCGGGACATGC
Organism: Streptomyces sp. NPDC025833; assembly: GCF_055558055.1. Classification (NCBI taxonomy): domain Bacteria; kingdom Bacillati; phylum Actinomycetota; class Actinomycetes; order Kitasatosporales; family Streptomycetaceae; genus Streptomyces; species Streptomyces sp. NPDC025833. The sequence continues at coordinate 175,497 of NZ_JBVHNF010000014.1, read as the reverse complement.
GGGGAGCCGACCTGCACCTCCCACCGCCGGCGGGGTGACGGCCGGGCGATGGCCGGATGACGGCCGGATGACGATCGCCGCCGCGGCACCCGCCCCGCGCGACGGGAGCGGCACCGGGCGCCACCGCAAGAAGAGAAACCTCACAGCCCGAGCTCCATCACCTGTTCAGTGCCCTGCCCTAGCATCCGACCATGACGGTCCTGCCTGACGACGGGCTCTCCCTGGCCGCCGAGTTCCCTGACGCGACGCACGAGCAGTGGCAACGCCTGGTCGAGGGCGTGCTGCGCAAGTCGGGCAAGGAGCTTTCCGGCGAGGCAGCGGAGGACGCCCTGTCCACGACGCTGGAAGACGGGCTGCGCACCCGGCCCCTGTACACCGCGCGCGACAGCGCGCCCGACCCCGGCCTGCCGGGCTTCGCCCCCTTCGTGCGGGGCAGCCGTCCGGAGGGCACCAGCACGAGCGGCTGGGACGTACGGCAGCGGCACACGGCGCTCACGGAGGACGCCGTGCTCGCCGACCTGGAGAACGGCGGCACCTCCCTCTGGCTGACGCTGGGCGAGGGCGGCATCCCCCTCTCCGACCTGGGCCGCGCCCTCGACGGCGTCCACCTCGACCTGGCCGCCGTCGTCCTGGACGCGGGCCGCGACACCGAACGGGCCGCGCGGGCCCTGCTGGAGCTGTACGCGCGGGCCGACGTGGCCGCCGGGGACGCGCGCGGCAACCTGGGCGGCGACCCGCTCGGGTACGAGGCCCGCACCGGCACCCCGCTCGACTTCGCGCCGTACGCCGAACTGGCCGCACACTGCGCCGAGCGGTACCCGGGGCTGCGGGCGCTGACCGTGGACGCGCTGCCGTACCACGAGGCGGGCGGCTCGGCGGCCCAGGAGCTGGGCGCCTCGCTGGCCACCGGCGTCGCCTACCTGCGCGAGCTGACCGAGGCCGGTCTCGGCGTCGAACAGGCCGTCGCGCAGCTCGAGTTCCGCTACGCGGCCACCGCCGACCAGTTCCTGACGATCGCCAAGCTGCGCGCCGCGCGCCGACTGTGGGCGCGGGTCGCCGAGGTCTGCGGGGCGCCGGACGCGGGCGCGCAGGTGCAGCACGCGGTGACCTCGCCGGTGATGATGACCCGCCGCGACCCGTGGGTGAACATGCTGCGCACCACGATCGCGACCCTGGCCGCCGGGGTGGGCGGCGCGGACGCCGTGACCGTGCTGCCGTTCGACCACGCGCTCGGGCTGCCGGACGCGTTCGCGCGCCGGATCGCCCGCAACACCTCCGCCATCCTGATCGAGGAGTCCCACCTGGCCCGGGTCGTCGATCCGGCGGGCGGCTCCTGGTACGTCGAGCGGCTGACCGGCGAACTCGCCGAGGCCGCCTGGCAGTTCTTCCGTTCGGTGGAGCGCGACGGCGGCCAGGCGGCCGTGCTGCGCTCCGGGCGGCTCCGCACCGACCTGGCGACGACCTGGGCGGAGCGGTCCAAACGGCTCGCCAAGCGGCGCGAACCCATCACCGGCGTCAGCGAGTTCCCGCTGCTGGCCGAGAAGCCCGTGGAGCGCGCCGCCGCGCCCGAGCCGCCCTCGGGCGGTCTGCCGCGCGTGCGCCGCGACGAGGCCTACGAGGAACTGCGCGCCCGCTCCGACGCCCACCTCGCGGCGACCGGCGCCCGGCCCCGGATCTTCCTCGCCACGATCGGCTCGCCCGCCGAGTACACGGCACGGGCGACGTTCGCCGCCAACCTCTTCCAGGCCGGCGGCATCGAACCGGTCACCGAGGGCGGCTTCGAGGACAGCGGCGCCACCGAGGCCGTGCTGTGCTCCAGCGACGCGCTCTACGCCGAGCGGGCCGAGGAGAGCGCCGCGGCGCTGCGCGCGGCCGGTGCCCGGCACGTGTTCCTGGCGGGCCGGGGCGACCGGCCCGGCATCGACTCGTACGTCTTCGCCGGCTGCGACGCCGTGGACGTGCTGTCCTCGACCCTCGACCGCATGGGAGTGTCCTGATGGGAATCCCCGACTTCTCCGGCATCGAGCTGGGAACCCCCGTCACCGGCGGCACCCTCGATGCGTGGAGCGCCGCCGTCGAGCAGGCCACCGGGGGCGGGCAGCCGCTGTGGGAGACCCCGGAGGGCATCGCGGTCAAGCCGCTGTACACCGGCCGCGACCTGGAGGGCCTGGACTTCCTGGGCACCTACCCGGGCATCGCGCCGTACCTGCGCGGCCCCTATCCGACGATGTACGTCAACCAGCCCTGGACGATCCGCCAGTACGCGGGCTTCTCCACCGCCGAGGAGTCCAACGCGTTCTACCGGCGCAACCTGGCGGCCGGCCAGAAGGGCCTGTCGGTCGCCTTCGACCTGCCCACGCACCGGGGCTACGACAGCGACCACCCGCGGGTGACCGGTGACGTCGGCATGGCGGGCGTGGCCATCGACTCGATCTACGACATGCGGCAGCTCTTCGACGGCATCCCGCTGGACAAGATGACCGTGTCGATGACGATGAACGGCGCGGTGCTGCCGATCCTGGCGCTGTACATCGTGGCGGCGGAGGAGCAGGGCGTACCGCCCGAGAAGCTGGCCGGGACCATTCAGAACGACATTCTGAAGGAGTTCATGGTCCGCAACACCTACATCTATCCGCCGAAACCGTCGATGCGGATCATCTCCGACATCTTCGCGTACACCTCGCAGCGGATGCCGCGCTACAACTCGATCTCCATCTCCGGCTACCACATCCAGGAGGCGGGCGCGACGGCCGACCTGGAGCTGGCGTACACGCTCGCGGACGGGGTCGAGTACATCCGCGCGGGCCGGGAGGCGGGCCTGGACGTGGACGCGTTCGCGCCCCGGCTCTCCTTCTTCTGGGCGATCGGCATGAATTTCTTCATGGAGGTCGCCAAGCTGCGGGCGGCGCGGCTGCTGTGGGCGAAGCTGGTCGCGCAGTTCGACCCGAAGAACGCCAAGTCCCTGTCGCTGCGCACCCATTCGCAGACCTCGGGCTGGTCGCTGACCGCCCAGGACGTCTTCAACAACGTCACGCGCACCTGCGTGGAGGCGATGGCGGCGACCCAGGGCCACACCCAGTCGCTGCACACCAACGCCCTCGACGAGGCGCTGGCGCTGCCGACCGACTTCTCGGCGCGCATCGCCCGCAACACCCAGCTCCTGATCCAGCAGGAGTCCGGCACCACCCGGTCCATCGACCCGTGGGGCGGCAGCGCCTACGTGGAGCGGCTGACGTACGACCTCGCCCGCAAGGCGTGGGCGCACATCCAGGAGGTCGAGCAGGCCGGCGGCATGGCGCAGGCCATCGACGCCGGCATCCCGAAGCTGCGCGTGGAGGAGGCGGCGGCCCGCACCCAGGCCCGCATCGACTCCGGCCGGCAGCCGGTGATCGGCGTGAACAAGTACCGGGTGGACAGCGACGAGCAGATCGAGGTCCTGAAGGTCGACAACTCCTCGGTGCGCGCCCAGCAGATCGAGAAGCTGCGGCGGCTGCGCGCGGAGCGGGACGAGGCCGCGTGCCGGGACGCGCTGGACGCGCTGACCCGGGCAGCCGACGGCGGGGACAACCTGCTGGAGCTGGCCGTGCGCGCCGCCCGCGCCAAGGCGACGGTCGGCGAGATCTCGGACGCCCTGGAGAAGGTGTACGGCCGGCACGCGAGCCAGATCCGTACGATCTCCGGTGTGTACCGCAACGAAGCAGGCCAGTCCCCGTCCGTGCACCGCACCCGGGCCCTGGTGGACGCGTTCGAGGAGGCCGAGGGACGCCGGCCGCGCATCCTGGTCGCCAAGATGGGCCAGGACGGCCACGACCGCGGCCAGAAGGTGATCGCGACCGCCTTCGCCGACCTCGGCTTCGACGTCGACGTCGGCCCGCTGTTCCAGACGCCGGAGGAGGTCGCCCGGCAGGCGGTCGAGGCGGACGTGCACGTGGTCGGGGTGTCCTCGCTGGCCGCCGGCCACCTCACGCTCGTCCCGGCGCTGCGCGAGCGGCTCGCCGAGGAGGGCCGCGGGGACATCATGATCGTGGTCGGCGGGGTGATCCCGCCGCAGGACGTGCCGACGCTGCTGGAGATGGGCGCCACGGCCGTGTTCCCGCCCGGGACGGTGATCCCGGACGCGGCCCACGACCTGGTGAAGCGGTTGTCGGCCGACCTCGGCCACGAGCTGTAGCGCCGATGGCAGCGATCGATCTCGACACGTACGTGAAGGGTGTGCTCGACGGGAGGCGGGCCCTGGTGGCCCGCGCCATCACGCTCGTCGAGTCCACCCGGCCGCAGCACCGGGCGCTGGCCCAGCAGTTGCTCACCGAGCTGCTGCCGCACAGCGGCCGGGCGCGGCGGATCGGCGTGAGCGGGGTGCCGGGGGTCGGCAAGTCGACGTTCATCGACGCGTTCGGCACGATGCTGACCTCGCTGGGCCACCGGGTCGCCGTCCTCGCCGTGGACCCGTCCTCGACCCGCACCGGCGGCTCCATCCTGGGTGACAAGACCCGGATGGAGCGCCTGGCGGTGGACCCGGACGCCTTCGTGCGCCCCTCCCCCAGCGCGGGCACGCTGGGCGGTGTCGCGAAGGCCACCCGGGAGTCGATGGTGGTGATGGAGGCGGCCGGCTACGACGTGGTCCTCGTGGAGACCGTCGGCGTCGGGCAGTCGGAGACGGCGGTCGCCGACATGGTCGACTCCTTCCTGCTGCTGACCCTGGCCCGCACCGGCGACCAGTTGCAGGGCATCAAGAAGGGCGTCCTGGAGCTGGCCGACGTGATCGCCGTCAACAAGGCGGACGGCCCGCACGAGCGCGACGCCCGGGCCGCGGCCCGGGAACTGGCGGGCGCCCTGCGGCTGATGCACGGCAAGGACGCCTTCTGGACGCCGCCGGTGCTGCACTGCAGCGCCCGGGAGTCGGCCGGTCTGGACACGGTGTGGGAGCGGCTGGAGCAGCACCGCACGCTGCTCGACTCCACGGGGCGGCTGGCCGCCAAGCGCCGGGACCAGCAGGTCGGCTGGACCTGGGCCATGGTCCGGGACGAACTGCTCGGCCGGCTCCACGCCGACCCGGCGGTGCGGGAGGCCGCGCCCGACCTGGAACGGCAGGTCAGGGAGGGCCGCCTGACGGCGACCCTGGCGGCGGACCGCATCCTGGCGGCCTTCGAGGGACGCACGGACGGCGCGTGAGCGGTCTACGGGCGGCCCCCTGAGGGACGGCCCGGAAGCACGGCCCCCGGGCGACGGGCGGCCCGTGAGCGGTCCGGGGCGGGCCGTACCCGGGCCGCCCCGGGGGCCGTACCCGGGCCGCGGCGGGTACCGGGTTGCGTACCGGGCCGTCACCGGACGAGGATCGGTTCCTTGTGAGCCAACATTTCGATGTACTTGTTCTGGGAGCGGGTCCGGGCGGCTACACGGCCGCGGTCCGCAGCGCGCAACTCGGCCTGTCCACAGCGGTGGTGGAGGAGCGGTACTGGGGCGGCGTCTGCCTCAACGTGGGCTGCATCCCCTCCAAGGCGCTGCTGCGCAACGCCGAGATGGTGCAGTTCGTCACCAACGAGGCCAAGGCGTACGGCATCTCGGTGGGTGACCACGTATCCGCCGACTACGGGGTCGCCCACGAGCGCAGCCGCAAGGTCGCCGACGGCCGCGTCAAGGGCGTCCACTACCTGATGAAGAAGAACGCCATCACCCAGTTGGAGGGGCGGGGCGCCTTCACCGACGACCACACCCTGACGGTGACCCACGCGGACGGCGGCACCGAGACGGTGACCTTCGGCCACTGCGTCATCGCGGCCGGCGCGACGCCCCGGCTGCTGCCGGGCACCGCCCTGTCGGACCGCGTGGTCACCTACGAGAGCCAGATCCTGAGCGACACGCTGCCGGACAGCATCGTCATCGCGGGCGCGGGCGCCATCGGTGTGGAGTTCGCCTATGTGCTGCGCAGCTACGGCGTGGACGTCACCATCGTCGAGTTCCTCGACCGCATGGTCCCGCTGGAGGACGAGGAGATCTCCAAGGAGCTGGCGAAGCACTACCGCAAGCTCGGCATCCAGGTCCTCACCGGCACGGCGGTGGAGAGCATCGACGAGTCGGGCCCGCGGCTGCGGGTGACGGTGAACAAGGGCGGTGAGCGCCGGGTGCTGGAGACCGACAAGGTGCTCCAGGCCATCGGCTTCGCGCCGAACGTCCAGGGCTACGGCCTGGAGAACACCGGGGTCCGGCTGACCGAGCGCGGCGCCGTCGACGTCGACGGGCGGTGCCGCACCAGCGTGCCGCACATCTTCGCGATCGGGGACGTCACCGCCAAGCTGATGCTGGCGCACGCCGCCGAGTCCATGGGCATCGTGGCCGCCGAGACCATTGCCGACGCGGAGACCATGGAGCTGGACTACACCATGATCCCGCGGGCCACGTACTGCCAGCCGCAGGTGGCCAGCTTCGGGTGGACGGAGGCGCAGGCCCGGGAGCGCGGTTTCGACGTGCAGGTGGCGAAGTTCCCGTTCACCGCCAACGGCAAGGCGCACGGCCTGGGACACCCCGTGGGCTTCGTCAAGATCATCAGCGACGGGACGCACGGCGAGCTGCTCGGCGCCCACCTCATCGGCCCCGAGGTCACCGAGCTGCTGCCGGAACTGACCCTGGCCCAGCAGTGGGACCTGACGGTCCACGAGGTCGCCCGCAACGTCCACGCGCACCCCACGCTCGGCGAGGCGGTCAAGGAGGCCGTCCACGGCCTGGCCGGCCACATGATCAACATGTGATCACCGGGGGCGGGCGGCCGTACGCACCGCAGACAAGCCACCCGCCCCCGTCGGACCGCCCCGGTCCCGTCAGGCCCCGCGCCGCCCGGACTCTCATCGTCCGGGCTCTCGCCGCCCGGGCTCCCCGGCGGTTCGCCCGGCGGGGAGCGTGGTGCAGGCCGCGGCGACGAGGGCGACGGCGGGGTCGTCGTCGTGGGCGAGCCCGCGCAGGACCTCCCGCGCGGCGGTTCCCGGCAGCTCCACCAGTGCCTGGACCAGGCGTATCCGCGTCGCCGTGTCCGCGGTGGGCGCGGCGAGTTCCCCGGCCAGGGCGGCCGTGATCCGCTCCGCGCACCCGTGGTCCCGGGCCAGCGCGCCGAGGACCTCCGCCGCGTCGACGTCGTGGGCGCCCTCGACCACCATGCCGACGAGCGCCGGTACGGCCGCCGTCCTGCCGCGCCTGCCCAGGGCCAGCGCGGCGTGCCCGCGCACCGCCGCGTCCGGGTCCCCCAGCGCGTCCGCGAGCACCGCGGCCGCGCCCGGCGCCCCGCTCAGCCCGGCGATCGCCCGCACCGCGCGCCGCCGGACGCGGACGTCCTCGGCGTGCGCGCCGGCGGCCAGGGCCGTCACCACGTCCCCGTCGGACCGGGCGAGGGCCCAGCGCAGGGCGCCCGCGACGACGGGGTCGGCTTCGGCGAGGACCGCCCCGGCCAGCAGCTCGGCGGGGACCGGCGCGCCCTCGGACCGGGCCAGCACGGCCTGCTGCCGGTGAGCGGCGCTGGCCGAGCGGAGGCCCCGCACGAGTTCGACGGTGCGCAGGACGTCCGGCCAGTCGGTGGGCGCCGACGCGTCGATCGCGCGGAGCCGTTCGAGCAGCTCCCGCTCCCGCTCCAGGCGGTCCTCGGTCCACCGGATGAGGTCGCCGAGGAGGGCGGACGGGGTGAAGGCCGGGTCCTCCAGCGCGCGCCCGATCTGCTTCAGCGAGAGGCCGAGGGAGCGCAGGCTCTCCACGTGGAAGATCCTGCGGACGTCCTCGGCGGAGTACTCACGGTAGCCGCCGACGGTGCGGCCGGTCGGCCGCACCAGCCCGAGGGCCTCGTAGTGCCGGAGCATCCGGGCGCTCACCCCCGAACGGCGGGCGACATCGCCGATCAGCATCCCGCGCTCTCCGCGGCGGCGGCGCGTTCCGTGCCGAGGGCCACGACGCGCTTCGCCTCCTCGACGGCCGCGTCGAATCCGGTCTCCGGATTCCGCCGGAGCAGCTCGGTCGCAGCGGCGTGCGTGGCCACCGCCGGGTCGGGATCGGCGGCGGCCCTCTCCACGGCGGCCCGGGACGCGTCACCCAGGTCGACGAGGGCCCGGCTCAGGCTCAGCCGCACCTGGCGGTCGCCGCGGCCGAGCTGCGCGACCAGTTCGCCGGCCAGGTCCGCCTTCCCCTCCTCGGGCACCAGGACGACCGCCACGCGCCACGCGGTCCGCGCGACCTCGTCGTCGGCGTCGCGCAGCAGGTCACGGGTGATCCACGCCCACGCGCGCGGGTCGCCGATCTTGGACAGCGTGTGCAGCGCCTGGCCGCGGGCCTGGGCCCGCCCGGAACCGAGTTCCCGGCGGATCCGGGGCAGGGTGGTCTCCGGCGGCAGGCGGGTGAGCGCCCAGGACAGCATGTCCCGCACGAAGAAGTCCGGCTCGACCGCGCACCGTTCGACGAGCGCCTCCAGCAGCCCGGACCCGGCGTCCGAACCGGCCGCCAGGGCCGCCTGGAGCCGCACCGAGGGGTCCAGGGCGCCGAGGGCCCGGACCAGGCGGGTGTTCCGCGGGGTTCCATTGGTCGGGTTGATCGCAACCACCTCCTGCACCGAGGGCACACCTTGCCACTGTGTCAAGGTCAAGCGGCACCGACGCCCGGCCACCGGGGCGAGGGCGCGCGGGAGATCCGTTGGTACGAGTGGTCGCGAGCCGCAGGGGTCGGCCGACGAGCCCGGTCCGGGCTGTCGGGACACGGCACGCGCCGCGCCTGGGACGCACGGACCCTCGGACGACGAGCCGGGCAGGGCCCGGGCGGCTGCGATGCGGTCGGCGGAGCGGATCAGCCGGAACCCCGGCGGACGCGCTCGGCACCGTTCACCCGCGTCCCCCCACCCCGTAGGCACGGCCGCGGGGCAGAGGGCCGTGACCGGCACGACCACCGGGGCGTACGGCGGCGTGCCGTTGTCCGGGGCCGGGCCCGTCACGGGCGGCGAGGGCGTCGGCGACGGCGCCGGTGGTGAAGGCGTAGACGGCCTTGTGGAGCAGGTCCACGACGAGTTCCCGGCGGGGCCAGGTGGCGGGCGGGGCTCCCACACCGGTCGCGTTCTCCAGGATCTGGTCGTTGGTGAGGCGGACGACGGTGAACTTGGCGGAGGCGATCGGTCCGCGCAGTCCCGCCTGGGCCATGAGGGACCGCAGCACCCCGAGGAGGGCGGCCTGGCCGTAGTGCATCGTCCAGTTGACCGGCAGCGGCTGTCTGCCGGGGCGTTCGGGCAGACCGGTCAGCCGCTGGAGCACCCGCGCGGGCACGTGGGAGTCGGGCCGGCCGGTGACGGCCTGCTCGATCTTCTCACCGAGGGTCATCACCACGCCCCCGGCGGTGCCGGCGAGCAGTCCTTGCCACAGCGCGCGCTTGAGCATGCCCCGGCGAGTACCCGTACGCACCCGCCTTCACCCGCGCCTGGGACCTGGTCCCGCCGCGGTGCCCGGGTCACTCACCGGTCGTCTTCTCGACCAGCGCACCGTATGCCAGTTGCAGCGTGTCCGCCCCGGCCAGAGCGGCCAGCGCGCCCATGGCGGTGCGCGTCGCATGCGGCCAGAGCAGCTGGCCCGCGGTCAGGGTGGAGGCCACCCAGACGCTCATGCAGAAGGGGCAGGTCGCCAGTTCCCCGACGGTGTGCCTGCCGCCTTCGGGCTGTGCTTCCTCGTGCAGTTCGGCCGGACCCTGCGGGGCGACGTACCGGGTGAAGGGGGCGCGCAGTGGGCTGGTGACCGACGCCTTGGTCAGCAGTCGGCTGAGCCGGAAGGTGGCGACCGAGGTCAGGACCACGTCCCACGGCTCGGGCCGGTCGGGCAACGGGCGGCCGCGGAGCCGTACGGCCCAGGCCCAGCCCGCCGTGTAGGTGGCGAAGCCCGCGATGGCCGCGAGGTATCCGGTCAACGGCCGGTCGTGGCCCGCCTCGTACTCCCTCCCGGTCCGCCGCAGCAGCCCGTGCAGGCGTCGGGTGAGGCGGCCTTCGGCTTTGTCCATGAGGTTCCGTTCCCGTGCGGCGCCGCCCCACCGCGGCCTCGGCCGGCGCCTGCCCGTCGCGGGCCCGGCTCTGCCGCGTCCGGGGGCGGCGTGACGTGCTGTGCGTGGCCGTCCGGGTCTCCACCTGCGCGGACGGCAAACGGAGCAGGGCCCCCGGTGGACCACGCCGGCCGCCCGGCCGGATCACCGCGCGGCGGATCGGGGAGTCCGGGAAGAGCTCCGGCTGACATCCCGCGGGAACCGCCGAGCGCCCGGACACGTGCCTGTCCCCGATCCGGCGCGCGGCTCGGGCGAGGCGGCGAGGCCGCTACCCGGTGCGGCAGGGCCTTCGCCGTCACGTAGGGAGGAACGCAGGACTTCCGGGCCCGCGCCCCAGCGAGGGGAAACCCCCGCCCCGGCCGCCGTCGCCCGCTTCGGGACCCGGCCGCCGTCGGATGACCGCGCGGCGGACGGACACCGCCGGAGCGCCGAACGCACCGAACGCACCGAACCCGCCGGACACGCACGACCGCCGGCCACCGCGGCCGGGCGGTCTCGCGTCCTGGCGGGAAGAGGTTCAGCCGGCCGCCGTGGCCAGTACTTCCCCGGCTTGGCGGACGCGCCACTCCTCGATCGCCTCCTGCTGGCGTCGGGCTCGTTCGAGCAAGGTGTCGAACCGTGCGGTGTCCAGGCGGTCGTCGGTCGCGCTGAGCCGGCGCAGGGTCTCCCAGCCGGCCGCCTTCCCCTCGACCGCCATCCGCAGGACTTCCAGGTCCAGCAGGGTGCCGAGTGGGGAGGGCCGTAGCAGGTGCCCGTTGAGCTTCAGCCTGCCCAGCTTCTCGCCCGTCCAGCCCGCGCACACCTTGTAGCGGCGGACGGGAACGCCGAGATCCCGCATGATCTCCAGCAGCGCCGTCCGGTCCCCGGCGATCTCGGCCGCCACGGGCCGCAGCGCCCGGCCGAGCGCGGAACCGCGGGAGGTGCGCACCAGACGGGTGGCGCGTTCGGTGCCGGCGGTGGCGCCGGCGAGGTGGTCGTTGAGGTAGATGCCGAGCGGCTGCATGTCGACGATTCCTCCGGTGGGGCGGCGCCGGACAGCGCCGGAATGGGAAAGACTTCGCTGTTCATCGCCGGTCCGCGGTCCCGTTTCCCTCCTCGGTCGGTGTCCGCTTCCTACCGGTCCGTCCCCGGGTACCCGGGTGGGCGAGAGAGATCCGGGAAGCGCCGCGGAAGCGCCCCGGGATCCCCTCCCCGGGCGCACTCACGGGAGCGGCCGTGCCGAAGCCCGTCGAGGCCCGGACCGTCGGGCGACTCGCCGGAAAACCGATCCGGACCGGACGGGTCGCGGCCGACGGCACGCCCGCCGGTACGGGCTCGTCAGCGGTCCGGCGAGGGCCCGGTGGACCGGGGCCCGTGCCGTGGGTTCATTCGCCCGCGGCAGCCACGACACGGCGCCCCGGGGCCGACCGGTCCGCGGCCTTCCGCCGGAACCGCTCCGGCGGAGGAGGAAGCCGCCGTCACTCTCGCTCGCGCGCTCCCGTTCCGCGGGTCGGCCGGCTACCGGGCCGTGACCCGCAGGGTCTCGGCACCGGGGTCGGAGGCGTCGGGGATGAGCATGCCGGCGGCCACACCGCTGGTGAGGTAGTCGACGACCTCCCGGGTGATGACCTCGCCGGGGGCGACGACGGGGACGCCGGGCGGGTAGGGGCTGATCGTCTCGGCCGCGACGCGTCCCACCGCCTGGTCGGCGGGGACGTGCTCCGCGCTCGCGAAGAAGGCGTCCCGGGGCAGCATGGCCTGTTCGAGCTGGAGGGCGCGGGGCTCGGGCAGGCGGACCGGGGGCCGCCGCTCGATGGTCCCGGCGTGCTCGACGAGGCGTTGCAGGGCGCTGACGAGGAGTTTCTCGGTGCGGTCGTTGTCGGCGTGGGTGATCTGCGCGCTGATCCGGCAGGTGTCCGAGGAGCCGATGTCGACGTGGCAGTGGGCGCGCAGCCATTCGGTGGCCTGCATGCCGCTGATGCCCAGCTCGCGCACGTCGACCGTGATCTTCAGCGGGTCCAGCTCCGTGGTCAGGCCCTGCTCGACGACTTCCGGGCCCATCAGGCGCAGGCCGGGCATGCCGGTGATCTCCTTGCGGACGCGTTCCGCACGGTGCAGCGCCGTGTCGAGCAGGTCGCGGCCGAACTGGACCATGTGGCGGCGCCAGCCGTCCAGGGTGGCGTACACCAGGGAGGAGGAGCTGGTGGTGCCGAGCAGGTCCTCACGCTGCTTGAGCACGCCGGGCGAGATCCGGTCGCCCTGGAGGTGGAAGACGGAACTCTGCTCGATGGCGGCGCCCATCTTGTGGACGCTGGTGACGACGAGGTCCGCGTCGGCGTTCATGCCCCAGGCCGGCAGGGCGGGGTGGAAGGGCAGGTGGGCTCCCCACGCCTCGTCGACGATGAGCGGGATGTCGTGATCGTGGCAGACGGCGGCGATACCGCGGATGTCCGCGCACGAGCCCCAGTCCGTCGGCGTGATCAGCAGCATGCCCTTGACGTCGGGGTGCTCCCGCAGTGCCCGCCGGACGTCATCGGGCTCCGGCGGGTGGGCCAGGTGCCGCTCGGTGTCGAACTTCGGATGCACCCACACCGGGTGCACACCGTTGACGATCACGCCGGCGATCACCGACTTGTGGGCGTTGCGCGAGACGAGGAGTTTCTCGCCGGGCCCGGCCACCGCCAGCATCGCGGTCTTCACCGACAACGAACTTCCGCAGGTGGAGAAGAAGGCCCGCTCCGCGCCGACGGCATCGGCCATCAGCTCCTCCGCCTGGGTGAGCACCCCTTGGGATTCACGGCGGTCGTCGAGCCCGTTCAGGGAGAGCACGTCCGACGCGAAGACGCCCTCCCCCAGGACGTCGACGACCCGGGGATCGGCCCCCAGGCCCTGCTTGTGGCCCGGCGGCCCGTACACCACGTCGCCACGACGGCGGAACTCGTGCAGCGCCTCCAGCACGGGGACACGTGAGTGGTCCATGACTGTCCTCCTCGTGGATGTCTCGGGAAGAACGGCCGGCCCGGTCACCCGCCGGACGCCGGTCCGCACCAGGGGCGGGTTGCACGGGTGCCGGAGCCGAAACGAGGAAAGGGCGGCCTTCGGCGCCGAAGGGTCCACCCCTCGGACGCACGGTCTACCGCTGGCCCTCGGACGCGCGGTCGGCCGGGCAGGTCTTCGAGCAGATGGGCCGGCGTCTCGGCCCCTTCCGGCAGTGCCTGTACCCGGAAGGCGGTGGCGTTGGGCGACACGCGGGGCCCCGGGCCGACGTCGGTCCAGGCGGGGCCTTTCGCCACCGGCGTGTGTCCACCGTGTCCGCGCGAGCCGTCGCTCCGGGACGCCCGCCTGTCGACCACGAGCCGCGCACGATCGTCTCCGCTCCTGCCCGGCTCGCCGCCCTCCCGGCGCGGTCCGGTGCTCCACCGGACGAGGAGGCGTCCCCGCCGACCGCGGCGGGAAGGACCGCACGGCCGGGGAGAACGCGGAACTTCCGGGTGACCCGGAACGACCGTGCACCTTCGACGCCGGAACACGGCCGGCGGCGGCCCCGCCCCCCGCGCCGGAGGCGATCCGGGACCGCCGGCCGGACGGCGGTGACGCGGCCGTGCCGGGACGGGGATGAGCGCGGTCACCGCCCGGTGCGGGGTACGGCGCGGCTCCGGACGCGTGATCTTCGGCGGCATCGGCCGGGGCAACCGGGGAACCCGTCCGCCATGGACGCACCACGCCGCCCGGTCCTGGACCGCACGTTGCCCGCACTGGCCGAGGGGTACGCCTGGTTGCCCAACCGGATGAGGGAGAGCCCCGACCAGGTGGTACGGACCCGGCTGATGGGCCGGCCCACGCTCGCCGTGCGGGGACCGGAGGCGGTGCGGTTCTTCTACGACGAGCGGCACGTACGCCGCGACGGAGCCCTCCCCGAGCCGGTACGGAGCACCCTCTTCGGCCACGGAGCCGTCCACACCCTCGACGGGGACGCCCACCGCGAGCGCAAGGCGCTGTTCCTCCCCCTGCTGCACGCCGACCGGATCGCCACGCTCGTCGAGCACGTCACCGCCGCCTGGGACGAGGCGGTCCCCTTCTGGGCCTGGCGTGCACAGGTCGTGCTGCTCGAAGAGGCGAGCGTGGTGCTCACCCGCGGGGTCTGCCGCTGGGCCGGGATCCCGCTGGACGATGCGGAGGCGGAACCGCTGGCCCGGGACCTGGTCGCCATGGTGGACGGGTTCGCCACCGCCGGGCCGCGCCACTGGCGGGCCCGGCGCGCCCGGAGCCGGCAGGAAGCGCGGCTGGCCCGGCTGGTGGAGGACGTACGGTCCGGCACGGTCACGGCTCCCCCCGACTCCGTCCTCGACCGGGTATGCCGCCACCCCCACGGCACCGGCGGCCCTGGTACCGGCGAGCCGCTGGACGCGAGGACGGCAGCGGTCGAACTGCTCAACGTGATCCGGCCCACCGTCGCCGTCGCCTGGTTCGTCGCCTTCGCGGCACACGCGCTGCACCGCTGGCCCGAGCACCGGGAGCGGCTGCGGGCGGGCGGGACCGCGTACGCCACGGCGTTCACGCACGAAGTCCGCCGCTTCTATCCCTTCGCCCCGTTCCTGGGCGGCCTGGCTGTCACCGACCTGTCCTGGCGCGGTGAGCGGGTACCGGCCGGCGGACTCGTACTCCTCGACGTCTACGGCCAGAACCACGACGAGAAGCTGTGGGGCGATCCGTACGCCTTCCGGCCGCGGCGGTTCCTGGAACGGCCGGTCGAGCGGGACGAGTTGATCCCGCAGGGCGGCGACGATCCCGCGGCCGGCCACCGCTGCCCGGGCGAGGGCATCACCGTCGGACTGCTGGAGGCCCTCGCCGTCCGCCTGGCCCGGCTCGACCACACCGTCCCGCGGCAGGACCTCTCCATCACGCTGCGCCGCATCCCGGCACGGCCCCGCAGCGGCTTCGTCATCGCGGACGTGCGCGCACCCGCGGCCCGGTGACCGAGGCTGCTCCGGGCGGCTCCGGTGACGAGTGCACCGGCGGCCACGCCCGCGAACAGGTACGTCGAGGAGGCGGACCCTCCTGCCGAGGTCGATCAGGCGGGCAGTGCCTCGAGGGAGTCGGCCGCGGTGGTGGTGTCCGCCGCGAACAATGCATAGGCCCCGGTTATCTGCAGCAGACGCGCGGGCTGCGGTTGCAGGCCGGTGACGACGAGGAGGCGATCTTCGGCGTGCAGGCGCCCACGCAGCAGGACCAGCAGGTTCAGTCCGCTGGAGTCCATGAAGGGCACATCCGACAGGTCCAGGTACAGCGGCTTGCCGTCCTGCGGGGTGGCGTGCGCGGCCTGCGCCAGCTCGGGGCAGGTCTCCAGATCCATCTCCCCGCACACACGGATCACGGTGCGGTCGGCGTGCTGTTGTGTCACCACGGTGAAAGCGCTCATTGGTTCGCCCCTCGTCTTCCGGGGTCGAGCCCATCACGCCCTCCGGCTGTGGGGAGGGCATCAAGCACACGGCTTAGGGCCGCGTACAGCCGAGCAAGACAAACCCGGACCGCGCCCCGGTCACCGTAGGGTGACCCAAGAGGGCGGCACGGGGTCTCTCACCAGACCAGGCTGGTTGTCCCCCGAGCGTCGCACATACCAGCCGGTGTTTACCACCTCGCCGCCGTGAACCGGTACGGGGCAGGCGCACGGGTCTGCCCCCTGGCCAGGGCCAAGGGGCAGACCTCTCGACCTATCGGGCCGCGAAGTCCACGAACGCGGCCCACGCGGCGCCGTCTATCGTGACCACCGCTCGGACGGTGTCCTTGGAGTCACGAACGTGTACGACCTCGCGGCAGGCGGCGACCTCCACGCACTCGCCACCCGCACCACCGCTGTAACTGCTCTTCCGCCAGAACCGTTCGCCCGCCGCACCCGGGGTCTC
This sequence comes from Streptomyces sp. NPDC025833, assembly GCF_055558055.1. Taxonomy (NCBI): domain Bacteria; kingdom Bacillati; phylum Actinomycetota; class Actinomycetes; order Kitasatosporales; family Streptomycetaceae; genus Streptomyces; species Streptomyces sp. NPDC025833. The sequence continues at coordinate 159,574 of NZ_JBVHNF010000014.1, read as the reverse complement.
GTTCACATCACACCTCTCCAAGCAGCTTCTCAACGCAGGCCAGTGACTCGCGCGGGGTGAGGGCCTGCGCACGGATGATGCCGTACCGCGACGCGACCCCCTGAACCTCCCGCCGGTCACTCACCATTGTGCTGCGTCCCTGCGCCTCCAGGTAAGCCACTTGATCGCCTCCGGAGCGGCACAACAACGTGAACGGCCCGTCCACGCCCGCGTTGTCCTCCCGGTCGAGCGGCATGATCTGGATCTCGACGTTGCGGAGCGCGCCGACCAGCAGCAAGTGCTCCAGTTGACCGCGCATGACCGATCGGCCGCCCAACGGCCGGCGCACGACCGCCTCGTCGATGACAAAGCTCAGCAGGGGCGCGGGCCTGCGTTCGAGGACGTGCTGGCGCGCGAGACGGGCCGCGACCCGCTGTTCTACGGTCTCTTCGTCCAGCAACGGACGCCACATGCCGAACACCGCCCGCATGTACTCCTCCGTCTGCAACAGCCCCGGCACCGCTTGGTTGGCATAGACGTGCAGCTCGACCGCCTCGCTCTCCAACCGGGCCGCGTCCCGGAAGAACGCCGGATACTGCGCCCGGGCCACCTCGTCCTTCATCTCCAGGAGGACCCCGCCCGCGTCCAGCACCTCGTCCGCCTGGTCGATGAACCTCGGCGGCGGCACCCGGCGCCCCTGCTCGTACGCGGCGATGGTGGAGACGGAGTAGCCCGTCAGCGAGCCGAACTCGGACCGCTCCAGTCCCGCCCGCAGCCGGAACCGCTTCAACTGGCGCCCGAAGACACGCAGGACGCCCGAGCCGGCGTCCGGCTCAGGGTGCCGCTCGTCCCCGTCGCCGCACCCGGACACCTCGTCCACCGGTCCCGTCGGTTCGCTCATCCCCGCACCACCTCCCCCCGGCCAACGCACTCCCGCGCCGGCCGTCACGCTCCGTCCCGCCTACACCCGCGCACCGGCCACTTACAGCGACTCTCCGTGTGCGCGCCGTATCTGGTCACGCTAGGACGGCCCCGGCAGCGTGGGCCACATGAACAGCCGAATCTCCACCCCCCGGGTGCACGCACCCGGCACCGAGGGCGAACCCGTGGGGCCCCCGCGCGAGTTCGCGATGGCCTTCACCTCCTCCCCGCGCGGCGCACGCCTGGCCCGCAGACTGGTCTCCCACCGGCTCGACACGTGGGGGCACCCGTACGGCGGCCGGGTCAACGACACGCTCACGCTGATCACCGCGGAGCTGGCCGCCAACGCCGTACGGCACGGGCACGTCGCCGGACGGGACTTCCACGTGCGGCTCATCCACGGCACCGGCGTCCTGCGCGTCGAGGTCACCGACACCCGGACGGAACGCGTCCCCGTGCTCCCCGGCCTGGCACCGCCCGGCGACGCGGACTGCGGCCGGGGCCTGCTGATCGTCGCGGAGCTCGCGGCCCGCTGGTCGGTCGCCCCGCGCGAGGGCGCGCCGGGGAAGACGGTCTGGGCGGAACTGCGCCTGCCGTGAGACGCACGGGCCCGGGTCCGCGTCGGCACCGTCCGGGACGGCGCGGCCCGCTCAGCCGCCGGACAGGCTCCGTACGACGTACGTCATGTGCTGGAGGTTTCCCGTGAGCAGCCACTCCCTGGGGCCGCCCGCGCCCTCGCTCGTCGAGAGCGGGCCGTTCGCGCAGCCGCTCAGCCACTCCTCACCCGGTCCGGCTCCCACGCCCCGGAACTCGGGCAGTCCGACGATCCGGCGGGCCGCACCGCGATTGACGGCGATCCGGTCGGGCCCCCGGGTCAACGTCTTGAAGAGCAGGTACGAGCTGCCGGTGGTGTAGCGAAGCACGCCCCAGGGCGGCCCGCCCTTCCTCCCTGGTGCCGGGGCCTGCGCGAGGGCATGCGGGGGCTGCACGCCGTAGTCGCCGTACCCGGGCTGCGGAGCGTAGGCCCTCCCCATGGCGCGCACCTCGTGCCACATGCGCCACTCCGCCCGCGGCTCCTCCCACGCGCCTCCCTCCAGCATGTCGGCGGTGACCCGGGGAAAGCCCCCGCCGAGGAGAACGGCGCTCCGCCAGACGGTCAGGGGCATCAGCGCGTCGAGGGCGCGCAGCGCCTCCTTGCCCGCGTCGGGCCGGTCGGCCAGGACCGCGCCCATGTCGACCAGCAGGTCCACGCGCACCTCCGGACCGGTCCGGGCCAGCAGTCCCCGGACCCCCGCCCCGACGCGACCGTCCCACTCCCCCGCGACCCGCACCCGGACGCCCAGTCCACGCAGGCAGCGCCTGGCCGTCTCCACGGCCGCCGCCTGCTGCGCCTCGGCCCTCTCCGGCCCGGTGACCGGCCGCAGCCGCCCCAACTCGCAGTAGAGAGCAAGCGCTTCGGCGAGGGCCCCGGTCTGGGCGTCCTCCCCGAAGGGAGCATCGATCCATCCGCCGTGCCGGCTGACGGCACTCACCGGACCGGCGTACTTGCCGACCGCCGTGGCCAGTGCCTCCGGAGCCACCCCGGGCAACGGCGGGAGGTTCCACAGCGGCCTGATCGCGGCCCGGACACCCGGCCACAGCCGCCGGAAGACCCCGGCCGCGTGCGCCCTGGCCGGCAGAACGGGAACGTAGAGCGGTCCGGACATCGCGGTTCCCCCTCGGCACCGTCCGTGCGCATCCCTTCCCGCAAGGGTCCGTTCACCGCGAAGCGGAGGGAAAGAGGGCGATTCCGGCCACGCAGGGCGCCGCTGCGCTCGGGGAGGGAAGCCGAAGCGGAGCGGGTACGTCGTCAACGCCTCGTACGAGCTCTCCCCGTGGTGCGGCGGATCCCTGCGGGAGAGGCGTCGAAGCGGGCTCCGCGTGGAAGGTGGTGCCGCGGCCGACTCCATTCGGACCCCCTCCTCCTGATCGCCACGCTCACCTAAGATGGCGACCGAACATCTCAGCGGCCCGACGGGCTTCCTGATCCGTCACGCACCCGCCCCGCGGCGGCACGCGGCGGACACCGGAGGACATGCCCCCACCCGCACGAGTCTTCTTCGTGCTGCCTGGGGGCATTTCCTTGCTGTTCCGTGAGTCCGCGGCGTCCGTGGCCGCCCGCATCCTCGAAGGGTCGCTGGCGCTGCACCTGACCGAGAACTTCCGTCACCTGCACGGGCGGAAGCCCGCGCATGCGGAGATACGGTCCTGGGAGCGCAGCCTCCCCGCCCTCGTCAACGCCCTCATGGAGGCCGGGCTCGACGACGTCGAGGTCGTCATCGAGTACAGCCTGCCCCTCACCAGCAAGCGTGCCGACGCCGTCCTGGCCGGCGTGCACCCGACGACAGGACATCCGTCGTACGTCGTCGTGGAGCTAAAGCAGTGGAGCGAGGCGCACCCGGACGAGGAGGACCCCCTTCTCTGCCGGCTCGACGCCTACCCGCAGCCCGTCCTCAACCCGATCGAACAGGTCCGCGGCTACTGCGAGTACCTGCTGTCCTTCAACGCGGCCCTGGAGCGGATGCCCGGGTCGCTGGCCGGTGTGGCCTTCCTGCACAACGCGACCGAGGCCCGGATCGCCGGGCTCCGGAACGTCAAGGAGGACGAGTACGGCCGGATGTACACGGCAGACCAGCGAGGCGCCTTCCTGGACTTCCTGCGGTCTCGTCTCGCCGCCAAGCCCGGCGCCGAGGCCGCCGACATCCTGAGGGACGCCAAGATCCGGCCGTCCAAGCAGTTGATGGCCGTCGCGGCGGCCGAGATCCGCGATCGCGAGCAGTTCGTCCTTCTCGCCGAGCAGCGGGTCGCGTACGAGATGGTGATGTCCGCCGTACGCAAGGCCAAGCGCGGCAATCACAAGAAGGTCATCGTGGTGACCGGCGGCCCCGGCTCCGGCAAGAGCGTCATCGCGATGTCGCTGCTGGGCGAGCTGTACCGGCGCGGGGAGACCGCCCTGCACGCCACCGGGTCGGCGTCGTTCACCAAGACGATGCGCAAGGTCGCCGGGCACCGGCAGCGCGAAGTGCAGCAGCTCTTCAAATACTTCAACAGCTTCATGGACGCCGAGCCGAACGACCTCGACGTGCTGATCTGCGACGAGGCGCACCGGCTGCGGAAGACCTCCGCCAACCGCTACACCAGGGCCGAGCTGCGCACCAGCAGGCCGCAGGTCTCCGAACTCATCGACGCGGCCCGGGTGCCGGTGTTCCTGCTCGACCAGCACCAGGTGGTGCGGCCCGGCGAGATGGGGACCAAGGAGGAGATCCAGCGGGCCGCCGCCGCGGAGGGCCTCGACTGCACGGTGATCGAGCTGGATGGTCAGTTCCGGTGCGGCGGCAGCGACGCGTACGAGAAGTGGGTCGTCGATCTGCTCGGCCTCGAGGGCGGCACGCCGACCGCGTGGGAGCCGGACGGCAAGCTGGAGCTGCGGACCGCCGAGAGCCCGCAGGAACTGGAGGACTTCCTCGTCGCGAAACGCGCGGAGGGCCTCGGCGCGCGGATGTCGGCCGGTTACTGCTGGAAGTGGACGACCAGGGTGACCCCGGAGATGACGGCGCTTCCCTCGGATGTCGTCGTCGGCGACTGGGCACGACCGTGGAACGTGTACGGTGACCGTTCCGTGTTCGGGGCTCCGCCGGCGCCTCTGTGGGCCACGGAACCGGAAGGGTTCGGGCAAGTCGGCTGCGTCTACACCGCGCAGGGTTTCGAGTACGACTGGTCCGGCGTGATCATCGGGCCCGACTTGGTGTGGCGTACAGACCGATGGGTCGTGGACCGGTCGGCCTCGAAGGACCCGATCTTCACGAAGGCAACGCCGGACAGTGAGATCGACCGGCTCATCCGCAACACCTACAAGGTGCTGCTGACACGGGGCATGGTCGGCACGATCGTCTACTCGACGGACCCGGAGACGCGAGAGAAACTGCGCTCACTGATCCACCCCGCATCCAGAGTCGAGACGCCTGCGTTCGTGTAGTCGGGCCTGTATGCAGAGTGGTCATCCGTCGTCAGTGGTAGTCCATACGATCGGATGACCCAGCGCAGCCGCCCGCCGCGTGCCCGGGCGGCGACCCGGAGCCCCTCGGACCGCCACCGGGCGCCTTGGCGCACCCGGCCGCAAACCCGAAGCCCAGACGCCCCTACTTAACAGGCTCCAGAATCGCCACGCACTCCACATGATGTGTCATAGGGAACAGATCGAACGCCCGCAGCGTCCGCACCCGGTACCCGCCCTCCCGGAAGTACCCCAGGTCGCGGGCGAGCGCGGCGGGGTCGCAGGCGACGTAGGCGATGCGGCGGGCGCCCAGGGAGGCGAGGTGGGCCACCGTGCGGCGGCCGGCGCCGGCCCGGGGCGGGTCGAGGACGATCAGGTCGACCTCCGTGATGCCGGTGCGCGGCAGGACCGATTCGACCTTGCCCTGCTCGATGCGGACCCGGGGGAAGCCGGCCAGGTTGTGCCGGGCGTCCTCCACCGCCCGCTTGCCGGACTCGATGCCGAGGACCGCGCCCTTCTCGCCGAGGCGGTCGGCGAGCGCGCCGGCGAAGAGGCCGACGCCGCAGTACAGGTCGAGGGCCATCTCGCCCTTGCGCGGCATCAGGCCCTGCATGACGGCCCTGACCAGGGTGTCGGCCGCCTTCGGGTGGACCTGCCAGAAACCGCCGCTGCCGACGCGGTAGGTGCGGTCGTCGGCGCGCTCGCGCACGAAGGCGCGGCCGTGGACGCGGTGGATGCCGCCGTCCCGTTCGTCGACGCGCATGACGGAGACGGGCTTGTCCAGCTCGACGAGCGGCAGCCGGGCGCCGGGACGCGGCTCCAGGATCACCATGCGGTCCTGGGAGCCCGTCGCGGCGATCGCCTCGACGGCGGCCATGCCGGACCAGTCCCGGGCCTCGATGCCGAGTTCGCTGACGCCCGCCGCGGCGATCATGCAGTGGTCGATCGGCTCGACCTCGTGCGAGCGGTGGCGGCGCAGGCCGGCGTTGCCGTCCGCGTCCACCGCGTACTGCACCCGGGTCCGCCACTGGGGCACCTGGCCGGCGGGCAGCTTGTCGCCCTCGGCCGGGACCACGGTGCCGTCCCAGCCCGCCTCCTCGGGGGTGAGGCCCGCGAGCCGCTGGAGCTGCTCGGCGATCACCTCGCCCTTGAGGCGGCGCTGGGCGCCGGGCTTGGCGTGCTGCCAGTCGCAGCCGCCGCAGCGGCCGGGCCCGGCGAAGGGGCAGGGCGCCTCGATGCGGTCCTTGGACGCGTCCAGGATCTCGACCGCGTCGGCGCGCAGGAAGCGGGCGCCCTCCTCGCCCTCGGTCACCCGGGCCACCACCCGCTCGCCGGGCAGCGCGTGCCGGACGAAGAGCACCTGCCCCTCGGACGTGCGGGCGATGCAGTGGCCGCCGTGGGCGACGGGGCCGATCTCGACCTCGTACTCCTCGCCCACCAGAGACTTCGTCGGTTCTGCCTGCATGGTGGGGTGACTCCAGATCGAAGAAGGGGGACCGGGCGGAGGGAAGCGCCGCCGCGGGAACGGCCGCGTACCGGTCGGGCCGGACAACAGCCCACCAGTCTACGGCCTTCCCGCGGCGCCTCAGTCCTGGGCCGCCGACGTCTCCTTCGGCCGTTCCACCGCCGGACCGCGCCGGACCGCGCCGGGCGCGTTCCACTCCTGCCGCCTGCGGGCCCGCAGCTTGGCCCGCTCCGAGGACTGGAGCTGGTACGGCACCGAGGTCACCATGACCCCCGGGGTGAAGAGCAGCCGGCCCTTGAGGCGCAGGGCGCTCTGGTTGTGCAGCAGGTGCTCGTACCAGTGGCCGACCACGTACTCGGGGATGATCACGGAGACCGCGTCGCGCGGCGACTCCTTGCGCAGGCTCTTGACGTACTCGATCACCGGGCGGGTGACCTCGCGGTACGGCGAGTCGAGGACCTTGAGCGGTACGTCGATGCCGCGCCGCTCCCACTCCTCGCGCAGCGCCTTCGTCTCGGCCGGGTCGACGTTGACGGTCAGCGCCTCCAGGGTGTCCGAGCGCATCAGCCTGGCGTAGGCGAGGGCGCGCAGGGTCGGACGGTGGATCTTGGAGATCAGGACGACGGAATGGACCCGGGACGGGCGGACCAGGTCGTCGCTGGGCGGTCCCTCCGGCGCGGCGATCTCCTCGGCGACCCGGTCGTAGTGCTTGCGGATCGCGGTCATCGTCGCGAAGAAGATGCACATGCCGAGCAGGGCCACCCAGGCGCCGTGCGTGAACTTGGTGACCAGGACGACGACGAGCACCAGGCCGGTGAAGAAGGCGCCGAAGGCGTTGATCGCGCGGGAGCGCACCATGTGGCGGCGCTTGGCCTGGTCCTTCTCGGCGGCCAGGTGGCGGTTCCAGTGCCGGACCATGCCGATCTGGCTGAGCGTGAAGGACACGAACACGCCGACGATGTAGAGCTGGATCAGGCGGGTGGAGTCCGCGCCGTAGATGACCACCAGGAGCGCCGCCGCGCCGGCGAGCAGCACGATGCCGTTGGAGAAGGCGAGCCGGTCGCCGCGGGTGTGCAGCTGGCGCGGCAGGTAGCGGTCCTGGGCGAGGATCGAGCCGAGCAGCGGGAAGCCGTTGTACGCGGTGTTGGCGGCCAGGAACAGCACCAGGGCGGTGGCGGCGGCGAGCAGGACGAACAGGAAGCTGCCCTTGCCGAAGACCGCCTCGGCGACCTGCGAGATCACCGGGTTCTGGACGTAGCCGGAGCCGACCGGGACGCCGTTGTTGAGCAGGTCGGTGGCCGGGTGCTCGGCCATGCGGACCTTCGTCGCCATGGCGAGGCCGATGATGCCGCAGAACATGGTGACGGCGAGCAGGCCCATCATCGCGAGCGTGTTGGCCGCGTTCCTCGACTTGGGCTTGCGGAAGGCCGGGACGCCGTTGGAGATGGCCTCGACACCGGTGAGGGCCGCACAGCCGGAGGAGAAGGCGCGCAGCATCAGGAAGACGAGCGCGAAGCCCGCGAGGCCCTGGTGCTCGGCCTTGATGTGGTACTCGGAGGTCGGGGCGTGCATGGTGTCGCCGAGGACCAGGCCCCGGAAGGCCCCCCACGCGATCATGATGAAGACGCCGCCGACGAACACGTACGTCGGGATCGCGAAGAGCTTGCCGGACTCCTTCACACCGCGCAGGTTCATCAGTGTGAGCAGGACGATCACGGCGGTGGCGCAGAGCACCTTGTGCTCCACCACGAAGGGGATCGCGGAGCCGAGGTTCTCGATGCCGGAGGCGATGGAGACGGCGACCGTGAGGACGTAGTCCACGAGCAGGGCGCTGGCGACGGTCAGGCCGGCCTTGGGGCCCAGGTTGGTGGTCGCGACCTCGTAGTCGCCGCCACCGCTCGGGTAGGCGTGCACGTTCTGCCGGTAGGAGGCGACCACGGTGAACATCAGCACGACGACCGCGACGGCGATCCAGGGGCTGAAGTGGTACGCCGACACGCCCGCGATGGACAGGACCAGCAGGACCTCCCCCGGCGCGTAGGCGACGGAGGAGAGCGGGTCGGAAGCGAAGACGGGCAGTGCGATGCGTTTCGGCAGGAGCGTCTCGCCCAGCCGGTCACTGCGCAGTGCGCGCCCGATCAGGATCCGTTTGGGCACGTCGGTCAGTTTGGACACGAGAGAGGATCGTAGGCCTTCGAACTGGCACCCGCCCACCCGGCGTGCTCGATCTGCCTCACGGGTGAAATCGGGAGCGCGCGTAACTGCGGAATCCGTGGTTGGTCTGCCCTGGGTGCCCGGATGGCAAACCCCTTGCCGTCGTCGCACTTCGGAGGGTCCGTGCCCGCGAACGCGGTGCTCGTCGGGGCCCCGCTCACCCGGGCCGGCCTCGGAATCCTGACCCCGTGCAGCGTGCGCAGCATCACTCGCCGGCGGCTTCCACCGGGCCGGATGCGGGGCTGTCCGCCCCCCGGCGCCCGTGTGTAGCTTTGGGCACCGGTCTGAGACCCTGATGCTGAGCAGTAACTATGGACACCGGAAGGACGGTCGTGCACATCGTCATCATGGGCTGCGGGAGAGTGGGTTCCGCTCTCGCCCAGACCCTGGAGCAACAGGGACACACGGTCGCCGTGATCGACCGGGACCCCACCGCCTTCCGCCGGCTCGGACCGGGATTCGGGGGGCGCCGGGTCACCGGGGTCGGCTTCGACCAGGACACCCTGCGCGAGGCGGGCATCGAGGAGGCCGGCGCCTTCGCCGCCGTCTCCAGCGGTGACAACTCCAACATCATCTCCGCGCGCGTGGCCCGCGAGATGTTCGGCGTGGAGAACGTGGCGGCGCGCATCTACGACCCCCGCCGCGCGGAGGTCTACCAGCGTCTCGGCATCCCCACCGTGGCCACGGTCCGCTGGACCGCCGACCAGATGCTGCGCCGTCTGCTGCCCTCCGGCGCCGAGCCGCTGTGGCGGGACCCCACCGGCGGGGTGCAGCTCGCCGAGGTGCACGCCTCCCCCAAGTGGGTCGGCCACAAGATCAGCACGTTGCAGGAGGAGACGGGCGTCCGGGTGGCGTTCCTGACCCGCCTGGGCGAGGCGGTCCTGCCGACCTCCCAGACGGTGCTGCAGGAGGGCGACCTCGTGCACGTGATGATGCGGACGGACGACGTGGACAAGGTCGAGGCGGCCTTCGCCGGTGGCCCGGAAGAGGGGGGCGGTCACTGATGAGGGTCGCCATTGCCGGGGCCGGCGCGGTCGGCCGCTCGATCGCGGGCGAGCTGCTGGAGAACGGCCACGAGATCCTGCTGATCGACAAGGCGCCGACCGCCATCTCGGTCGAGCGCGTGCCGCAGGCGGAGTGGCTGCTCGCCGACGCCTGTGAGATCACCTCGCTGGACGAGGCGGCGCTGCAGCGCTGCAACGTCGTGATCGCCGCGACCGGTGACGACAAGGTGAACCTGGTCGTCTCGCTGCTCGCCAAGACGGAGTACGGCGTTCCGCGCGTCGTGGCCCGGGTGAACAATCCCAAGAACGAGTGGCTGTTCAACGAGGCCTGGGGCGTCGATGTCGCGGTCTCCACGCCGCGCCTGATGTCCGCGCTGGTGGAGGAGGCGGTGAGCGTCGGCGACCTGGTCCGGCTGCTGCGCTTCAGCCACGGCGACGCCAACCTCGTCGAGCTGACCCTGCCCGAGGAGTCGGCCCTGGCCGGCACCCAGGTCGGGGACGTGGAGTGGCCGCAGGACACCTCCCTGGTCACGATCATCCGCGGCACCCGGGTGCTGACCCCCTCCAAGGACGACTCCCTGGAGGCGGGCGACGAGCTGCTCTTCGTGGCCGCCCAGGCCCGGGAGGAGCAGTTGGAGGAACTGCTGTCGGTGCGCCGCACGGAGGGCTGACGCCCGCGGCGGTACGCGAAGGAAGGGCGCCCCCACTGCGGGGGGCGCCCTTCTGCTTTCGTACGGTCCGCGCGGGTCCCGTGTCCCGCCTACGCGTCCCGGCGGTGCCGGCCGCCGGACGCCTCGCCGCCCTCCGCGGCGAGCGCGGCCTTGCGCTCCTTCTCGGCCTCCTCCGCCGCCTCGGCCGCCTCCATCTCCGCGAAGACGTCGATGGGTGCCGGGGCCTTGGCCAGGAAGACCCAGGTCAGCCAGACGGCGAGCAGGAACGGCGGGATCTTCAGGGCGACCAGGACCCAGCCGAGCTGGGTGGTGTCGGCCCACCAGTACAGCGGGAAGAGGACGGCGCACTTGGCGAGCAGGATCAAGCCCCAGGCCCAACTGGCCTTGGCGTACGCCTTCTTGCGCCCGGGGTTGCGGGTGCGCCAGGAGAGGTTCTCCTTGAAGACCGGGCCCAGGATGAGACCGATCAGGGGCACCCCGGCGATGGTGGTGACGATGTACGCCAGCGCCAGGCCCAGCGTGTACAGCATGCCGGGGAGGTAGAAGTCCTTGGCGTTGCCGGTGAACATGGCGAACACGACGCCGAAGGCCACGCCGAAGACGCCGCTGAAGGCGTGCTTGACGGTGTCCTTCATGGCCAGCCGGACCACGACGAGCACCAGGGAGACCGCGAGCGCGGCGATCGCGGAGAGGTGCAGGTCCTTGTTGATCGTGAAGATCGTGACGAAGAGCAGGCCCGGCACGACCGTCTCGACCATGCCGCGGACCCCGCCGAAGGCCTCGAACAGAGCCGCCTCGGTCACCGCCCGGGCGTCGGCTGGCTGAGTCTGGTCGGTGTCTTCGGTCGGCTTGTCGAGGGACGTCACCGGCTACTCCCGTCCGAGGGGTCGCAGTTCGTATTTCGGGTTGAACAGCACCCGGCGGCCCCGGCTCATCGAGATCCGGCCCGATGCGATCAGCTTGCGCCCCGGTTCTATGCCCACGATGGAGCGCCTGCCGAGCCACACCACGTCCAGCGCCGCGGAGCCGTCGAACAGCTCGGCCTCCAGGGCCGGGACGCCTGCGCGCGGGCGCAGGGTGACCGTGCGCAAGGTACCAGTTACGGTGACGATCTGCCGGTCGTGGCAATCGCCGATCTTCGTGCAGCCCGCCGTCTCGGAGTCCTCGCGCAGCTCCTCCGACTCCAGGTCCTCCTGCGAGGAGGAGAGCCGGTCGAGCATGCGCCGGAACCGGCCGGCCGGCTTTTCGGAACGAGGGACAGTCATATCTGAAGCGTACCGGGGGACGCCGAGGGGGCTGTAAGCCCGATCACCTACCGGGCGGGCACCTTCGTCCCCGGCGGAGACGGCTCACCTCTCGAACCGGTATCCCATGCCCGGCTCGGTGACGAAGTGCCTCGGGTGCGAGGGGTCCGACTCCAGTTTCCGCCGCAACTGGGCCATGTACACCCGCAGGTAGTTGGTCTCGGTGCCGTACGACGGCCCCCACACCTCCTGGAGGAGCTGCCGCTGGCTGACCAGCCGGCCGGTATGGCGGACCAGCACCTCCAGCAGGTGCCACTCGGTCGGGGTGAGCCGGACGTCCCTGCCGTCGCGGTTGACCTTCTTGGCGGCGAGGTCGACGGTGAAGCCCGCGGTCTCGACGGTGGTGAGGTCGTCCTCGCCCGGCCCGACCGGCTCGGCCCGACGGACGGCGGCCCGCAGCCGGGCCAGCAGCTCGTCCATGCCGAACGGCTTGGTCACGTAGTCGTCGGCGCCCGCGTCCAGTGCCTCGACCTTCTCGTCGGAGGAGTGGCGGGCGGAGAGGACCAGGATCGGCACCCGGGTCCAGCCGCGCAGGCCCCTGATCACCTCGACGCCGTCCATGTCGGGCAGTCCCAGGTCGAGGACGACCACGTCGGGGTGGCGGGAGGCGGCGAGTTCCAGGGCGGTCCTGCCGTCGGGGGCCGCGTCGACCTCGTACTTGCGCGCCTTGAGGTTGATCACCAGGGCGCGCACGATCTGCGGTTCGTCGTCGACCACGAGCACCCTCGTGGGGGTCTGGGGGGTCCCCCCAGTCGGGCTCAGCATGGGGCCTGCCTTTCCGTTTCTGCGCTGCCTGCCCCGCGGGGGGGCTGTGGGGTGTCGGTGCCGCCGGGGGGTGCCGCGGTGGCCGGGCCGGCGACGGTGACGGCGGCCGGGTCCCGGCTGCCCGCCGCGCGGAGGCTGAGCACCATGGTGAGTCCGCCGCCCGGCGTGTCCTCGGCGTCGAGGGTGCCGCCCATGGCCTCGGCGAAGCCGCGGGCGACCGCGAGGCCGAGACCGACGCCGGCTCCGCGCGGAGCGTCACCGTACCGCTGGAACGGCTCGAATATCCGGTCCTTCGCCTCGTCCGGCACGCCCGGCCCGCGGTCCACCACCCGGATCTCCACCCGGTCGGCGATGCCGCTCGCGGCGACCAGCACGCGCCGCCCGGGCGGGCTGTACTTGACGGCGTTCTCCACCAGGTTGGCCACGGAACGCTCCAGCAGCCCGGGGTCGACGGCGACCATCGGCAGTGTCTCGGGCACGTCCAGCACGACGCTGTCCTCGGGTACGCCGCCCAGCGCCATCGGCACGACCTCGTCGACGTCGATCTCGCGGATCAGCGGGGTGACCGTGCCGGTCTGGAGCCGGGACATGTCCAGCAGGTTGCCCACGAGGTGGTCGAGCCGGTCCGCGCCCTCCTCGATGCCCTCCAGGAGTTCCGCCCGGTCCTCCTCGGACCAGGCCACGTCGTCGGAGCGCAGGGAGGACACGGCGGCCTTGATGCCGGCCAGCGGGGTGCGCAGGTCGTGGCTGACGGCGGCCAGCAGGGCGGTGCGGATGCGGTTGCCCTCGGCGAGCGCGCGGGCCCGGTCGGCCTCCTCGCGCAGGCGCCTGCGGTCGAGCACGACGGCCGCCTGGGCGGCGAACGCGGCGAGCACGCGGCGGTCGGCGGCGGGCAGCACCCGGCCGGTGAGGGCGAGCGCCATGTGGTCCCCGACCGGCACGTCGACGTCGGCGTCCTCGGGGCGCTCCAGCGCCGGCCCGAAGCCGGCCCGGCCCGCGCAGGTCCAGGGCGCGACCTCGTCCGCCCGTTCCAGCAGGGCGGCCGACTCCATGGCGAACGTCTCGCGCACCCGCTCCAGCAGTTCCTCCAGACCGGTCTCGCCGCGCAGCACGTTCCCGGCGAGGAAGGAGAGGATCTCGGACTCGGCGCGCAGCCGGGCGGCCTGGTGGGTGCGCCGGGCGGCGAGGTCGACCACCGAGGCGACCGACATGCCGACCCCGAAGAAGATGGCGATGGCGACGATGTTCTTGGGGTCGGCGACGGTCAGCCGGTGCAGCGGCGGGGTGTAGAAGTAGTTCAGCAGCAGCGAGCCGAAGGCCGCCGAGGCCAGCGCCGGCAGCAGGCCGCCGAGCAGCGCGGCGGCGACGGTGACGGCCAGGAACAGCAGCATGTCGTTGGCGAGGCCGAGGTCGACGGTGTTCAGCAGCACCGCGAGGACGGCGGGTCCGGCCAGGCCGACGGCCCAGCCCCACATGATGCGGGCCCGGCCGAGCCGGCCGCCGCGGGCCACGGGCAGCCCCCGGCCCCTGGCGACCTCTTCGTGGGTGACGATGTGCACGTCGAGGTCGGGTCCGCAGTCCCGGGCGACCGTGGCCCCGACACCGGGCCCGAAGACGTACTGCCAGGTCTTGCGGCGCGAGGAGCCCAGCACGATCTGGGTGGCGTTGACGCCGCGGGCGAAGTCGAGGAGGGCGGCGGGGATGTCGTCGCCGACGACGTGGTGGAAGGTGCCGCCGAGCTCCTCGGCCAGGGTGCGCTGGAGGGCCAGTTCCTTCGGGGAGGCCGCGGTCAGCCCGTCGCTGCGGGCGATGTAGACGGCCAGGACCTCGCCGCCGGCGCCCTTCTCGGCGAGCCGGGCGGCCCGCCGGATCAGGGTGCGCCCCTCGGGTCCGCCGGTCAGCCCGACCACGATGCGCTCCCGCGAGCCCCATATCCGCGAGACATGGTGTTCGCTGCGGTAGGCGTTCAGGTACTCGTCGACCCGGTCGGCCACCCACAGCAGGGCCAGCTCGCGCAGGGCGGTGAGGTTGCCGGGCCGGAAGTAGTTCGACAGGGCCGCGTCGACCTTGTCCGGCTGGTAGATGTTGCCGTGCGCCATCCGCCGGCGGAGCGCCTGCGGGGACATGTCGACCAGCTCGATCTGGTCGGCGCGGCGCACCACCTCGTCCGGGACGGTCTCGCGCTGGCGCACCCCGGTGATCGACGCCACGACGTCGCCGAGTGACTCCAGGTGCTGAATGTTGACGGTGGAGACGACGTCGACGCCGGCGGCGAGCAGTTCCTCCACGTCCTGCCAGCGCTTGGCGTTGCGGGAGCCCGGGACGTTGGTGTGGGCCAGCTCGTCCACGAGGGCGACGGCGGGCGCCCGGCGCAGGACGGCGTCCACGTCCATCTCGCCGAAGGTGGCGCCCCGGTGCTCCAGCCGGCGCCGCGGCACCTGCTCCAGGCCGTGCAGCAGCACCTCGGTGCGCGGCCGGCCGTGGTGCTCCACGTAGGCGACCACGCAGTCGGTGCCCCGCTCGGTGCGGCGGTGCGCCTCGGCGAGCATGGCGTAGGTCTTGCCGACGCCCGGTGCCGCACCGAGGTAGATCCGAAGCTTGCCGCGTGCCATGGCCCCATTGTCTTCCCGTGCCCGTTGCCTACGCAGCGTCGACCTTACGGCCAACGATCACGGGGTACGGGACGGCGGAGCGCACGGCGGGCAACTTTGACGCAACCCTGATGAGCCCGGCGGGCCGGGCCGCTCAGTGCTCGGCGATCTCCCCGTCGTGCAGTTCCAGCACCCGGTCGGCCAGGTCCAGCAGGGTGGCGTCGTGCGTGGCCACCAGGGCGGAGACCCGCTCGCTGCGCACGACCGCGCGCAGCAGCTCCATGACGGCGTGCCCGGTCTCGGCGTCGAGCTGGCCGGTGGGCTCGTCGGCGATGAGCAGGGCCGGGCGGTTGGCGAGGGCCCGCGCGATGGCGACCCGCTGCTGCTGGCCGCCGGACAGCTCCCCCGGCCGCTGGGCGGTGTGCCCGGCGAGGCCGACGAGGGAGAGCAGCAGCTCGACCCGCTCCTCGCGCTCGCGGGGGTCGGCGCGGCGCAGCCGCAGCGGTACGCCGACGTTCTCGGCGGCGCTGAGGATCGGGATGAGCCCGAAGGACTGGAAGACGAAGCCGATCCGGTCCCGGCGCAACCGCAGCAGTTCGTTCTCGCCCAGGTCCCCCAGCCGCAGCCCGTCGACCTCGACCCCGCCCCTGTCGGGCGTGTCGAGCCCGCCGACGATGTTCAGCAGGGTGGTCTTGCCGGAGCCGGAGCGCCCCTTGAGCGCGACGAGTTCACCGCGCGGCACCTCGAAGGAGACCCCGCGCAGCGCGTGCACGGCCGCCGCGCCCCGCCCGTACGACTTGTGCACGTCCTCGACCCCGCACCATGGTTTCCGTGGCCACTCGCGCCATGTCGCCTCCCCCGTCGACCGGAGCCCAGTATCACCGCGCGGGGAGGTGCCCGGAAGGGGCGCGGGGAGCCGGGCGGCTACGGCCGGCCGGTGTCCGGTGGGGCGCCCCGGCACGGAGAAGGGCCGCGCCCCGAGAGGCACGGCCCGTGTCGAACGACCCTCGTCGAAGCCGTCAGCGGACCTCGGTGATCTCCGGTCCCCGCTGAAGCTGTCCCATGCCGCCGGAGAAGCGCGAGGACTCCTCCTGCTGCTGGACGCCCTCGGGAACCATCTGGGCGTCGTTCGGCAGCTTGAGGACGATCGGGTCGCGCGGGGCCATCGGACCCTCGCCGCGGACCACGACGGTGTCGCGGAAGATCTGCTCCAGCAGCCCGGCGGCCTGCGGCTGCACCGCGCCCTGGCCGGAGATCACACCGCGCAGGAACCAGCGCGGGCCGTCCACGCCGACGAACCGGACGACCTGGAAGCCGCCGGTGCCGTCGGGCAGCTGCACCGGCACCTGGGCCCGCAGCTCCCAGCCGAGCGGGCCCTCGACCTCGTCGATGATGCCGCCCTGCTGGGTGATGCCGGACCCGATCTCCTCGCGGACCTCGGCCCAGATGCCCTCGCGCTTGGGCGCGGCGAACGCCTGGAGCTGGATGGCGCTGTCGCGCAGCACGACGGTCGCGGCGACGATCGCGTCACCGGCGACCTCGACCCGGAGCTCCATGCCGTCGACGCCCGGTACGAACAGACCGCCGAGGTCCACCCGGCCCTCGGCGGGGTCGCGCACCTCGCTGTCGTCCCACGGCCCGTCGGGCCGGGGCCCGGGCTCCAGCCGGACGCGCTCGCGCTCGGCCTCCACCTCGTCCGCCTCGGTGTCGACGCTGTCGACGACCTGCTCGGCCTCGCCGGCCGCGTCCTCGGCGGCACCCTTCTTCTTGCGACGTCCGAACACGTCACTGTCCTTCCCGGTCGGATACGACCGAAGCGTATCGATTCCCACCCGTCGGACCGCCGTCGGCGGCCTGACCGCTTGTGCCGCTCTCGCCGCCCACCGCGGCATGGCCACCGGTGGACCCGAAGCCCCCCTCGGCCCGCGCCGAGCCGGGAAGTTCCGCCACCTCCTGGAAGCGGACCCTCTCGACCTGCTGGACGACCAGTTGGGCAATCCGGTCGAAGCGCTCGAACCGAACGCTCGCGCGCGGGTCGAGATTCACCACGATCACCTTGATCTCCCCACGGTACCCGGCATCAACCGTCCCCGGGGCATTCACGAGGGCGACACCGCAGCGGGCGGCGAGGCCGGAACGCGGATGCACGAATGCCGCGTACCCCTCCGGCAGGGCGATCGACACCCCCGTGGGCAGAACGGCCCGTTCGCCGGGGGCCAGTTCGCACGCCTCGGTGGTGCGCAGATCGGCTCCGGCGTCCCCGGGGTGCTCGTACGCCGGGAGGGGCACGTCGGGGTCGACGCACCGGATGAGCACGTCCAGGGTCACGGGTTCACCTCGAAGGCACGGGTGCGCCGGATCTGGTCCGGGTCGTCCATGACGGCCTGGATCTCCTCCCGGCGGCCGTGGTCGATGAAGTGGTCGACCTTCACCTCGATGAAGAGGGCGTCGGCGCGCACCGCGACCGGCCCGCCGGGACCGCCGATGCGGCCGGTGGCGGTGGAGTAGATCTTCCGGCCGGCGACGGCGGTGACCTCGGCCTCCAGGTACAGGGTGGTGCCGACGGGCACGGGCCGCGCGAAGTCCGTCTCCAGCCGCCCGGTGACGGCGATGGTGCGCAGCAACCAGTTCAGCGAGCCGAGGGTCTCGTCCAGGGCCGTGGCGAGCACTCCGCCGTGCGCGAGGCCGGGGGCGCCCTGGTGGGCGCTCTGCACGGTGAACTCGGCGGTCAGCGTGACACCCTCGCCGGCGCGGGCCTCCAGGTGCAGTCCGTGCGGCTGTCCGGGGCCGCACCCGAAACAGTGCTCGTAATGGGCGCCGAGGAGCTCCCCGGGCGCGGGTGCGTCGGGGTGCCGGACCGGTTTCACCGCGTCGGCGGGGGGCTGAAGGGCTGCGGAACTACCACTCACAGGCGCAGACCTTACCGGGCCGCCCGCCGGCCGCCACCGTCCCGCCCGGCGGCGCTTCGCGCGCGCTCCCCCTGATTCCGGGAGAACCGGGACGCCGTGCCAAGCTTGACGTCATGCAGCTCTCCGCCACCCCTTACGAAGAACGCCTCACCGCCCCCCGCTCGTGGTGGCTGATCAGCTTCCTCGTGGGCGTCTCGTTCGCCCTGATACTGCTGCCCTTCGGCACGCTGCCGCTGCTGGGCGGCCTGGTCGGCGGTACGGCCGCCGCCGCGGTGGTGGCGAGCGCCTACGGTTCCCCGCGCATCCGGGTCGTGGGCGACTCCCTGATCGCGGGCGAGGCGCGGATACCGGTGTCGGCGCTGGGGGCGTCGCAGGTGCTGGATCCCGAGGAGGCCCGCGCCTGGCGGACGTACAAGGCCGACACGCGCGCCTTCCTGCTGCTGCGCGCCTACGTCCCCCGGGCACTGCGCGTGGAGGTCACGGACCCCGCGGACCCCACGCCCTACCTGTACCTGTCGACGCGGGAGCCGGAGAAGCTGGCGGCGGCGATCGAGGCGGCGCGCGAGGCGCACGCCTGAGGCGGCCCGGCCGGGGTGCTCAGGGTTCCTTCGGGAGTTCCCGCATCGGGAGCGGTTCGGCCGGCTCCTCCAGCGGCGGCAGCTCCGGCAGCGCGTCCCAGGGCACCTGGATCTTGCGAAGGTCGGCGCGGATGCGTCCCGCGAGCCGCTTGGTGTCCCTGCGGTTCATGACCGCCCCGACCGCGGCGCCGACCATGAACGGCATCAGGTTGGGCAGGTCGCGGACCATGCGCTTCATGATCTGCTGGCGCAGTTCGCGTTTCATCCGGCCGCCGAGGGCCGTGTCGTACGTCGACGGCTTCAGCACGTCGATCCCGCGCTCCCCCGACCAGGAGGACAGATACGCGGCGCTGCGGGTCCTCAGGCCGCCCGGTGGGCGTAGGCCGTAGACCTCGTGCAGTTCGGCGATGAGTTTCAGCTCGATCGCGGCCACGCCGGTGATCTCCGTGGCCAGTTCGGTCGGCATGGCCGGCGGCACCGGCAGCATGGCCGCCGCGCCGATCCCGGCACCGACGGTCGAGGTGGCGTGCGCCGCGCCCGCCACCAGTTTGTCGGCGAGCTCCTCGGGCCCGAGGCCGGGGAACTGCCGGCGCAGGGTCGCGAGGTCGCGTACGGGGACGCGCGGGGCGATCTCGATGATCCGGTCGGCGAGGTACGCCAGTCCCGCGCGGGCCCGGCTGCCGCCCCGGCGGGCGCCTTCCCGGGCGAGGTCCCGGGCCTTCTCGCCGATCGCCGTCGCCCGGCGCCGGGCGACGGGCCGCCGCGCCGGTGGGTCCTGCCGGTCGTCCGCCGGTGCGAGCGGGGCTCCCGCGTCGGGTGAGCCCCGCTCGTCGTCACGTGCGCCGTGCGGGCCGCCGGACGGCCCTTGGTCCGCTTTCCCCCAGGGGAAGCGGCGCTTCCGCGGAGGGGTCGAGCCAGTCACGGCCGACCCCTCCTCAGTCGCAGTCGCGGCAGATCGGCTGGCCGTTCTTCTCGCGGGCCAGCTGGCTGCGGTGGTGGACCAGGAAGCAGCTCATGCAGGTGAACTCGTCCTGCTGCTTGGGCAGCACCCGGACGGCCAGTTCCTCGTTCGAGAGGTCGGCGCCGGGCAGTTCGAGGCCTTCCGCGGCCTCGAACTCGTCGACGTCCACCGCCGAGGTGGACTTGTCGTTCCGCCGGGCCTTCAGCTCTTCCAGGCTGTCCGAGTCGACGTCGTCGTCGGTCTTGCGTGGAGTGTCGTAATCGGTTGCCATATCGCTCTCCCCCTCTGGGTGTCTGCGGGTGTCTCCAGCGCACGTAACGCGTGAGAGGCCGGACTTGTGCCCGACCTGAGGCGGAGATTTTGCCTCACATCAAGGTCTGTTACTCAATCGACACCCAACCCGACCCCTCAAGAGTGATCGGCTTGGATGGCGGTGAGGACCGTACACGGTTCGAATGCCGCACCTCAAAGGCGCCTCACCGTGTACTTCCCGTGATCAAGAGCCCTGAAAACCAGGACTTTCCCGGCTTTCCACCTTCTGTCATGATCACCGTGGGTACATGGCCGGAAATCCGTCCATGTGATCGATCACACAGAAAGAACCCCGTCCGGCGGTCGAAAAATTCCGCGTCCAGCGAAGTTCTTCCGCGTGTGTCGGTCAGCATCACACGCGGGCCGGTCCGGAATCACATCGGCATCGTGACGCGCATCTCCAGACCACCGCCCTCCCGGGGCCGGGCCAGGATGTGCCCGCCGTGCGCACGGGCCACGGAACGCACGATGGACAGGCCGAGTCCCACGCCCTTGTCGCTGCCCGTGCGCTCGGTGCGCAGGCGCCGGAAGGGCTCGAAGAGGTTGTCGATCTCGTACGCCGGGACCACGGGTCCGGTGTTGGCGACGGTCAGGACGGCCTGCCCGTGCCGCACCTCGGTGTCCACCTCCACCCACCCGTCCTCGGCCACGTTGTAGCGCACGGCGTTCTGCACGAGGTTCAGCGCGATCCGCTCCAGCAGCACGCCGTTGCCCTGCACCACGGCCGGCTTGCGCTCGCCGCGGATCACGACGCCCTTGGCCTCGGCCTCGGCATGCACCTGGTCGATGGCCTGCGTGGCGACCTCGGCCAGGTCGACCGGCTTGCGCTCGACGATCTGGTTGTCACTGCGGGCGAGCAGCAGCAACCCCTCGACCAGCTGTTCGCTGCGTTCGTTGGTGGCCAGCAGCGTCTTGCCGAGCTGCTGCAGCTCCACCGGCGCGTTCGGATCGGACAGGTGCACCTCCAGGAGCGTGCGGTTGATCGCGAGCGGGGTGCGCAGCTCGTGGGAGGCGTTGCCGACGAAGCGCTGCTGTGCCGTGAAGGCCCGCTGCAGCCGTTCCAGCATGTCGTCGAAGGTGTCCGCCAGCTCCTTCAGCTCGTCGTCGGGGCCGTCCAGCTCGATCCGGCGGGACAGGTCCGAGCCGGCCACCGCGCGGGCGGTGCGGGTGACCCGGCCGAGCGGGGACAGCACGCGGCCCGCCATCGCGTACCCGAACGCGAAGGCGATGACGGCCAGACCCAGCAGGGCCAGCAGCGAGCGGCTGAGGAGGTTGTCCAGGGCCGCCTGGCGCTGCTGGTCCACGCAGTGCGCGATCGTGTCGTTGAAGTCCGACAGCGGCAGGCGGGTGGTGTTGATCGCCGGGCACTTGTCGCTGGAGACCTTCAGGTTGTCGAAACTGACGATCTTGAACAGCGGCTGGTTGCCGGTGCTGATCGCCTGCGCGGCCAGCAGGTAGATGATCGACAGCAGCAGGATGCCGGCGATCAGGAACATGCCGCCGTACAGCAGCGTGAGCCGTATGCGGATGGTCGGACGCAGCCACGGGAAGGGGGGCTGCGCCCGCCTGGGGTCCCAGGTGGGCTTCGGGGGCGCCTGGGGCGGCGCCGGGGTCGCGGCCACGGCGGTCAGATCCGGTAGCCGGAGCCGGGGACCGTGACGATGACCGGCGGCTCGCCCAGCTTGCGGCGCAGGGTCATCACCGTCACGCGCACGACGTTGGTGAAGGGGTCCGTGTTCTCGTCCCAGGCCTTCTCCAGGAGCTGCTCGGCGGAGACGACCGCGCCCTCGCTGCGCATCAGCACCTCCAGCACCGCGAACTCCTTGGGCGCGAGCTGGACCTCCTTGCCGTCGCGGAAGACCTCGCGGCGGTTGGGGTCGAGCTTGATGCCGGCGCGCTCCAGGACCGGCGGCAGCGGCACGCTGGTGCGGCGGCCGAGGGCCCGCACGCGCGCGATCAGCTCGCTGAACGCGAACGGCTTGGGGAGGTAGTCGTCGGCGCCGATCTCCAGGCCCTCGACGCGGTCGCTGACGTCACCGGACGCGGTGAGCATCAGCACGCGCGTGGGCATGCCCAGCTCGACGATCCGGCGGCAGACGTCGTCGCCGTGCACGAGCGGGAGGTCGCGGTCGAGGACGACCACGTCGTAGTCGTTGACGCCGATGCGCTCCAGGGCGGCCGCACCGTCGTACACGACGTCGACGGCCATGGCCTCCCGGCGCAGTCCGGTGGCCACCGCATCGGCGAGCAGTTGCTCGTCCTCGACGACGAGTACGCGCACGTCGCTTGTCCTTCCTGTGTCCGCCCGCGCGGCGCGCCGTGGGCGCGTGCGGGCGGAGGGTGCGTGGGGTGTGACCCCCATCCTGCCCTTTTCGGCCATAAGTCGGCTGTAAGGCGGGTGGGGGCCGCGGAATGGGCGCCCGCTGCGCGGTGCGGCGCGAAATTCTCCTTCCACCGAGGTTTCCGCCGCGGAAAGCGGGGGGAGGACGGGTTTACACCACGCGATCACGCTCTGCATGTGCCGCAGCACCATGCGGCACCCCGCCGATCCGCTACGCAGAGTGGGCGTGGGTGTCCGGCACCGTGGCCGCCCGGCCGGGCAGCGCTGGGCACCTGCGGGAGCCGTGATCGCCCCTTCCCCAAAGGCACTTCCCCGTGCCACCGACCCACGACCCAGGACGAGGGGGCGCAGCATGGACGCTTTCACCGCAGGACTTCTGCAGCGCATAAAGGCGACCGAGTCCGATCTGTCGCGGGCTCGTGACGAGGGCGACGACTTCCTCGTGGAGGTGGAGCAGGGCGAACTCGACGACCTGCGCCGCCTCGCCGCCGAACACGGTGTGGAGGTCGCCGCGTCACGCGTCTGACCGGCCCGAGCGCGCGACGGAGGACCCCGGCGAATCCAGCGCCGGGGTCCTTCGCGCGTCCGCCGGCCGTCTCGCCGGCCGCCCGTCCGACCGGTCGTCCGGGCGGTCCTCCCGGCCGGTCCTCCCGGCCGGTCCTCCCGGTGCGGCGGGCCGGCCGGTCGCGCGGGTCAGTCGTGCCAGGCCCCGAAGTCCTCCAGCAGGCGCTGGAGCGGCTCGAAGACGCCGGGGGTGCCCGCCACCGTCAGTTCCCCCGACGGCCGCTCTCCGGGCCGTCCACCGGTCAGCGCGCCCGCCTCCCGGGCGATCAGGTCCCCCGCCGCGTAGTCCCACGCGTGCAGCCCGCGCTCGTAGTACCCGTCCAGCCGGCCGCAGGCGACGTCGCACAGGTCGATCGCGGCCGAACCGCCGCGCCGGATGTCCCGCAGCAGCGGGATCAGCCGGCCGGCGATCCCGGCCTGGTGGGCGCGGACCCCGGCGACGTAGTTGAACCCGGTGGAGACCAGCGCCTGGTCCAGCGGGGGCGCGGGACGGCAGGCCAGCGCCCGCTCGCCCTCCCACGCGCCCGTGGCCCAGGCGCCGCCGCCGCGCACGGCGTGGTAGGTCTCGCCGCGCATCGGGGCCGCGACGACCCCGACGACGGTCTCGCCGTCCTGCTCGGCCGCGATGGAGACCGCCCAGGTCGGCAGCCCGTACAGGTAGTTGACGGTGCCGTCCAGCGGGTCGATCACCCAGCGGATGCCGCTCGTGCCCTCGGCGGCGGCGCCCTCCTCGCCGAGGAAGCCGTCGTCGGGGCGCTCGCCGGAGATGAGGCCGGTGATCAGCTTCTCGGCCGCGATGTCCATCTCGGTGACGACGTCGATGGGGCTGGACTTGGTCCTCGCCACCGCCAGGTCGGCGGGACGGCCGTCCCTCAGCAGCTCGCCGGCGCGGCGGGCGGCCTCCCGGGCGAGGGCGAGCAGGTCACGGTGCGGGGCGTCGGTCACGGGGCTCCTCACGCGTAGGGACTGTCGGCGCCCGCGGCGGCCGGGCGGGGGGTGCGGGCCGGGCAGCAGCCGACCGGGCAGAGCTGGTGGCTGGGGCCGAGGGCGCCCAGGGCGCAGGGGGTGACGTCCTGGCCGCGCTCCACGGCGGCCCGCTCCAGGACCAGGTCGCGGACGGCCGCGGCGAACCGCGGGTCCGCGCCCACGGTGGCCGAGCGGCGCACCGGCAGGCCCAGCTCCTCGGCCTTGGCCTTCGCCTCGGTGTCGAGGTCGTAGAGGACCTCCATGTGGTCGGAGACGAAGCCGATGGGGGCCATGACCACGGCCGGGACGCCGGCCGCGTGCCGCTCCTCCAGGTGGTCGCAGATGTCGGGCTCCAGCCACGGGATGTGCGGGGCGCCGGAACGGGACTGGTAGACGAGCCGCCAGGGGTGGTCGACGCCGGTGCGCTCGCGGACGGCGTCCGCGATCAGCCGGGCCACGTCCAGGTGCTGCCCGACGTAGGAGCCGCCCTCGCCGTGGGTCTCGACGGGGCCGGAGGTGTCCGCGGCGGAGGTCGGGATGGAGTGCGTGGTGAAGGCGATGTGGGCGCCCGCGCGGACGTCCTCGGGGAGGTCGGCGAGGGAGTCCAGCACGCCGTCGATCATGGGCTCGACGAACCCGGGGTGGTTGAAGTAGTGCCGCAGCTTGTCGATCCTCGGCGGCTCCAGGCCCTCGGCCGCCAGGGCGGCCAGCGCGTCCGCGAGGTTCTCGCGGTACTGGCGGCAGCCCGAGTAGGAGGCGTAGGCGCTGGTGGCGAGGACCAGGACGCGGCGGCGGCCGTCGGCGGCCATCTCGCGCAGGGTGTCCGTGAGGTACGGCGCCCAGTTGCGGTTGCCCCAGTAGACCGGCAGGTCGAGGCCGTGGGCGGCGAAGTCCTCGCGGAGGGCCGCCAGCAGGGCGCGGTTCTGGGCGTTGATGGGGCTGACCCCGCCGAACAGGAAGTAGTGCTGCCCGACCTCCTTGAGGCGTTCCTTCGGGATCCCGCGCCCGCGCGTGACGTTCTCCAGGAACGGGACCACGTCGTCCGGGCCTTCGGGGCCGCCGAAGGAGAGCAGGAGCAGGGCGTCGTACGGGGTGACATCGAGCGCGTCTGGCATGGGTCCGATCCTGCCACCCGGCACGGACGGCGGGGAAACACCGGGGTGGGGAGTCGGTTTCCACCCGGTGCGGTGCGGTTCGTCCCGACAGATCCCCCGCCCGTCCCGGCAGGCCCCCCGCGGGCGACGTATTTAATTAGGGTTACCTAACTTGTACGCTGTACACGTCGCATTCGCGCCTTACCGACCGTTTCGGAGACCCCGTGCCCAGCCCCTACAGAGCCTTGTTCTCCGCGCCCGGCACCAAGGCCTTCTCCGCCGCCGGCCTGCTCGGCCGGATGCCCCTGTCGATGATGGGCATCGGCGTGGTCACGATGATCTCCCAGCTCACCGGGCGCTACGGGCTCGCCGGCGCGCTGTCCGCCACCATCGCGCTGTCCGCCGCCGCGCTCGGACCGCGGATATCCCGGCTGGTGGACCGGCACGGGCAGCGCAGGGTGCTACGCCCGGCCACCCTGGCGGCCCTCGCCGCGGGCGCCGGTCTGCTGCTCGCCGCGCACCACGGGTGGCCGGACTGGACGCTGTTCGTGTGCGCGGCCGGGATCGGGGCGGTGCCGAGCCTCGGCGCGATGGTCCGGGCCCGCTGGGCGGCGCTCTACCGGGGCACGCCCCGGCTGCACACCGCCTACTCGTTCGAGTCGGTCGTGGACGAGGTCTGCTTCATCTTCGGGCCGATCATCTCCATCGGCCTGTCCACCGCCTGGTTCCCCGAGGCCGGCCCGCTGCTGGCCGCGTGCTTCCTGGCGGCCGGCGTCTTCTGGCTGACCGCCCAGCGCGCCACCGAGCCGGAGCCGCACCCGCGCGCTCAGCAGGGCGGCGGCAGCGCCCTGCGCTCGACGGCGCTCCAGGTGCTGGTGGCGACCTTCGTGGCGACGGGCGCGATCTTCGGGGCCGTGGACGTGGTCACCGTCGCCTTCGCCGACGAGCGGGGCCACAAGGGCGCCGCGAGCATGGTCCTCGCGCTGTACGCGGCCGGTTCCTGCGCGGCCGGGGTGGTCTTCGGGCTGCTGCGGTTCGGCGGTGCGCCGGAACGCCGCTGGCTGCTGGGCGTGTCGGCGATGGGCGTGAGTATGATCCCCCTCCTACTGGTCGGAAACCTGCCGCTTCTGGCCGTGGCGCTGTTCCTGGCGGGGCTGTCCATCGCGCCGACGATGATCACGACGATGTCCCTCATCGAAGAGCACGTACCTCGCGCGCAGCTCACCGAGGGCATGACCTGGGTGAGCACCGGCCTGGCGGTCGGGGTCGCGCTCGGTTCCTCCGCGGCCGGCTGGGTCATCGACGCGGCCGGGGCGCGCGCGGGGTACGGGGTTCCGGTCGTGTCCGGGGCCGTCGCGGTCGCGGTCGGTTTCCTCGGGTACCGCCGGCTGCGCAGGCCGGCCGCGGGGCGGGGAGGCACCGTTGAGCAGCACAGCGAGCGGGAAGTACGGAACCTGGCGTAACTGGGGCGGCAACGTCTCCGCCCGGCCCGCCCGGCAGGTCGCGCCGGCCTCGGTGGAGGAGCTGGCCGCGGCCGTGCGCCGGGCCCGGGAGGACGGCCTGAAGGTGAAGGCCGTGGGCACCGGGCACTCCTTCACCTCGATCGCCGCCACCGACGGGGTGCTGATACGCCCTCACCTGCTGACCGGCATACGCGCCGTCGACCGGGAGTCCATGACGGTCACGGTGGAGGCGGGCACCCCGCTCAAGAGGCTCAACGCGGCGCTCGCGCGCGAGGGCCTCTCGCTCACCAACATGGGCGACATCATGGAGCAGACCGTCTCCGGGGCCACCAGCACCGGCACGCACGGCACGGGCCGCGAGTCCGCGTCCATCGCCGCCCAGATCAAGGGGCTGGAGCTGGTCACCGCCGACGGCTCGGTGCTCACCTGCTCCGCGACGGAGAACCCGGACGTCTTCGCCGCCGCCCGGATCGGCCTCGGCGCCCTGGGCGTCGTCACCGCGCTCACGTTCGCCGTGGAGCCCCTCTTCCTGCTCACCGCGCGCGAGGAGCCGATGCCCCTCGACCGGGTCCTCGCCGAGTTCGACCAGTTGTGGGCCGAGAACGAGCACTTCGAGTTCTACTGGTTCCCGCACACCACCGGCACCACCACCAAGCGCAACAACCGCAGCGCCGGTCCGGAGCAGCCGGTGGGGCGGCTGGCCGGCTGGGTGGAGGACGAGCTCCTCTCCAACGGGGTGTTCCAGGCGGCCCAGTGGGTCGGCCGCGCCGCCCCGGCCACGGTCCCCGCGATCGCGCGGCTGTCCAGCAAGGCCCTGTCCGCGCGGACGTACACGGACATCCCCTACAAGGTCTTCACCTCGCCGCGCCGGGTGCGCTTCGTGGAGATGGAGTACGCCGTCCCCCGGGCGGCCCTGGTGGAGACGCTGCGCGAACTGCGCGCCATGGTGGACCGTTCGGGCCTGCGGGTCAGCTTCCCGGTGGAGGTGCGCACCGCCCCCGCCGACGACATCACCCTGTCCACCGCCTCCGGCCGGGACAGCGCCTACATCGCGGTGCACATGTTCCGGGGCACGCCGTACCAGGCGTACTTCACCGCCGCCGAGCGCATCTTCACCGCGCACGAGGGGCGCCCGCACTGGGGCAAGGTGCACACGCGGGACGCGGAGTACTTCGCCCGGGTGTACCCGCGCTTCACCGAGTTCACGGCGTTGCGGGACCGTCTTGACCCGGAACGCCTGTTCCAGAACGACTACTTGCGGAGGGTTCTGGGGTCGTAGGCGCCGTGGCGGACGGGGCGGGCGCGCTGGGCGTGGGCGCCGGGGTGGCCGTGTCGCCGCCCGGCAGGCCGCTCGGCCGCCCGCCCGGGTCCGTGCCGGTCTCCCCGCCTGTTCCGCCGCCCGTTTCCCCGCCGGTTTCGCCGTCCGACGAGCCGCCGGGCGCCGGGGACGTGCCGCGGGGCGTGGCCCCGCCGGTGGACGGCGTGTCCTGCGGTGCGGGCGTGTCCGACGGGGCGGGCTTCTCGTCGGACCGGCCGCCGGAGGACCCCCGGCCGGTGACCGCGTCGCTGACCGTCGTGCCCCCGCCGCCGCTGAAGCTGCTGCCGGACACCAGCTCGTAGGTGGTGATGCCGGCCATGGTGACCCCGAAGACCAGGGCGGCGGCGACCAGCGGGCGGCGCCAGCTCTTCACCCGCGCGCGGTAGACGGTGCCCGCGGTGAACTCGCCCGGCGCGGCCGGGACCCGCACCTTCGGGCGGCCCGCCGCCGTGGTCTTGTCCCGCCACTGCTCCCCCGTCCGCCGGAAGAAGTGCTGGAAGAGCGTACCGCCGCAGGTGGCGACGACACTGACCACGCCGGCACCGACGATCGTGCCGTACACCCCGAAGTAAGAAGCCATTTTGGCCGCCACGACCGCCGCCAGGGCACTGCCCGCGACCTGGGCGACGCTGAGATCGATCCGCTTCCGCCCCGTATCGGGTGTCTCACGCATACCCGGACCTTGCCTGCCTTTCCCGTACTTGATCGACATTCATCGACCCACTGCACGAGAAGGGGACGTACGAGCGAAACCAATAGTTCCGTTTCTGGCGATTGCGTGAAGTTCGCCACGTTCGCGATCCTCGGAACCGCTTGCGGGCGGTCAAGTCGCTGCCCTTGCCAGAAGTTGGGCCGCGCGCCAATCCACGCACGTGGTCCGAATGGAGTACTGTTGCGAACCCTGGGCCCGGCCTCCCACCAGGGTGCCTGCGGCCCTATTGGACCGCCGGGAGGGGGCTGGTTGCACAGGGTGATGGAGTTGGTCACTCAGCGTTGCGAACAGGTAACCGTGCCATAACGGCGGCTCCGGGCCCGTGCCCGACACGCCGGGCAACTCGGCAAGGTTGTGGCAGGCTGCACCCGGGCAGGCCACACTCGACTAGCGGAAGCAGCGACGCACGTGACGTCGGCAGGCACCACCCGGGAGGTCCCCATGCCCGAACTGCGTGTCGTGGCCGTCTCGAATGACGGCACACGACTGGTGCTGAAGGCTGCCGACGCAACGGAGTACACACTTCCGATCGACGAACGGCTCCGCGCCGCCGTGCGCGGCGACCGGCCCCGCCTCGGCCAGATCGAGATCGAGGTCGAGAGCCATCTGCGTCCGCGCGACATCCAGGCGCGGATAAGAGCGGGCGCCACCGCGGAGGAGGTCGCCCAGCTCGCCGGCATCCCCGTCGACCGGGTGCGGCGCTTCGAGGGACCCGTGCTGGCCGAGCGCGCCTTCATGGCCGAACGGGCCCGCAAGACCCCGGTCCGCCGACCCGGCGAGAACTCCGGACCGCTGCTCGGCGAGGCGGTGCAGGAACGGCTGTCGCTGCGCGGCGCCGACAAGGACACCGTGCAGTGGGACTCCTGGCGCCGCGACGACGGCACCTGGGAGGTGCTCCTCGTCTACCGGGTCGCGGGCGAACCGCACTCGGCGAGCTGGACGTACGACCCGCCCCGGCGGCTCGTCCAGGCCGTGGACGACGAGGCGCGCTCGCTGATCGGCGAGTCCGACGACCTCGCCGTGCCCGAGCCGAGCTTCCCGTTCGTCCCCCGCATCGCCCGGCTGCCGCGCGAACGCACCATGGACCGCGCCCTGGAACGGCTCGACCGCGACCGGCCCGGCCTGCCCGCGCAGCCGTCGGAACCGGCCGAGGAGAGCACGGACGAACGCGACTCGCTGACCAGCCTGCTGGAGGCCGTGCCGAGCTTCCGGGGCGACCTCGTCGTACCGGAACTACCGTCGGAGTCGCCGGAGGAGCCCGACGACGAGCCCGCCGCGGAGGAGCAGCCCGCGCCCGCCGCGTCGGCCGGCTCCGCCTACGCGGACGTCCTCATGCCGCGCTCCGTCGGCAGCCACCGCGACCGGCTCATCGGCTCGACCGACCGCCAGGCCGAGGCCGACGGGGTCCGCCCCGGCCGCCGGGCCGCCGTCCCGAGCTGGGACGAGATCGTGTTCGGCACCCGCCGCAAGAAGCAGGAGTAGCCGCCCGGGTGAGGGGGGCACGCGCGCGTGCCCCCCTCACCCGGCCGCCCGCTACTGCGGATCCGCGCCCACCGCCACCGGCCGGGCCGGGTCCGAGGACCACTCGGACCAGGAACCCACGTACAGGGCCGCCGGGATGCCCGCCACCGCCAGCGCGAGCACCTCGTGCGCCGCGGAGACGCCCGAACCGCAGTACACGCCCACCTCGGTGTCCTCGGACACCCCCAGCGCCCTGAACCGGTCCCTGAGTTCCGCGGCGGGCAGGAAGCGGCCGTCGGGCCCCACGTTCTCCGCCGTCGGCGCCGACACCGCGCCCGGGACGTGCCCGCCGACCCGGTCGACCGGCTCCACCTCTCCGCGGTACCGCTCCCCCGCGCGCGCGTCCAGCAGCACCCCCGTACGGGCCAGCGCCGCCGCCCCGTCCGCGTCCAGCACTCCCGGGGCCCCGGGAGCGGGCACGAAGTCGCCCTCGGCCGGGGCCGGGACCTCCGTGGACAGCTCGCCGCGCCACGACGGCAACCCGCCGTCGAGGACCCGCACGTCCGGGTGACCCGTCCAGCGCAGCAGCCACCACGCGCGTGCGGCCGCCCAGCCCTGCCCGCCGTCGTACACGACGACCGGCCGGCCCGCCGACACGCCCGCGCGGCGCATCGCGGCGCCGAACTCCGCGAGGTCGGGCAGCGGATGCCGGCCCCGCGCGCCGGGCGCGGAGGCGAGTTCGCGGTCCAGGTCCACGAAGACGGCGCCGGGGATGTGCCCGGCCGCGTACTCGGCCCGGCCGTCGAAGGCCGGCGCGCCCGCCGCCTTCGCCAGGCTCAACTGCCAGCGCACGTCCAGCAGGACGGGCGGCACGTCCCCGGCCTGCTCTCGCGCGAGTTCGGATGCGGTGATGATGGCTTTCATGGCGTCCATCCATACGCCAGGGGTGGCCGCGGCGTCCAGGTCCGGCTACTCTGCTCGGCCGGACAGGCTCGATCACGTGGCGTACGGGATCGGGCACGGACTGTACAGCGGGCGGACATCCGTCAACCACGGCCGGCAAGCGGCGGAGGACGACATCGCCGTCGTCACCGGCGCCCTTGCGGAGGTGCCGTCCGGCGGCGCGGTACGGTCCCCGGCACCGCGGAGGATGCGGGCACCGGCACGGGCGTGCACGCCGGCGGCGTGGACGGCCCTTCCGGACGGCGGAAGCGACACGGCCACCGCGAGGGGCCGGGGAGAGAGTGATCGATGACCGAGGCACGGGAGTCGGCCGGTCCGCACGCGCGGCGCGTGCCCGGCACGCCCTGCTGGGTGAGCCTGATGGCCCACGGGCTGGCCGGCACCGAGGAGTTCTACGGCGAGCTGTTCGGCTGGGAGTTCCGGCCGGGCCCGCAGCAGCTCGGCCCGTACGTCCGGGCGCTGCTGGACGGGCGGGAGGTGGCGGGCATGGGCCAGCTCCCGCCGGACCGCCGGCTGCCGGTCGCCTGGACGCCGTACCTTGCCTCGGACGACGTGGACCGGACCGCCGACACGGTGCGGCTGTGCGGGGGCACGGTGGCCGTCGGCCCGCTGGACGCCGCGGACGCCGGGCGGATGGCGATCGCCTCCGACCCCTCCGGTGCGGTGTTCGGCATCTGGCAGGCCTCCGCGTACCCCGGCGCGGCGCTCACCGGGGTGCCCGGCACGCCCGTCTGGAACGAACTGCGCACCGTCGAGACCGAGAGCGTCGCGAAGTTCTACACGAGCGTGTTCGGTTACACGCGGGAGCCGGTGGTCGACGCCGGCTTCGACTACGTGACCCTCCGCCTCGACGGCCGTCCGGTGGCCGGCCTGCACGGCCTGGGCCACGGCCTGCCCAGGGACCGCGGCTCGCACTGGCAGACGTACTTCGAGGTGAGGGACATCGGGGAGACGCTGCGGCAGGTCACCGGTCTGGGCGGCCGGGTCCTCAGACCGGCCCACGACGGTCCGCACGGGCGGGTGGCGGAGGTGGCGGACCCGGAGGGCGCGGAGTTCTCGGTGGTGCAGGACCCGCGCTGAGCGCTCAGGAGGGCGACACCGGCAGCACGTCCGGGGACAGGGCCGCCGCGCGGGCCGACGCGGCGGTCATCCGGCGCCGGTGGTGGCGGCGGCACAGCACCTCGTAGCCGACCTCGCCGGCGGACTGGTTGACGTCGCCGACGACGACCTGGGCGCCCTCGACCACCATCGCGCCGCCCACCGTGCGGGCGTTGTGCGTGGCCCGGGCGCCGCACCAGCACAGCGCCTCCACCTGGAGCACCTCGATCCGGTCGGCCAGTTCCACCAGCCGCTGGGAGCCGGGGAAGAGCTTGGAGCGGAAGTCGGTGGTGATGCCGAAGGCGAACACGTCCAGGCCGAGGTCGTCCACCACGCGCGCGAGCTGGTCGATCTGCACGGGCGCGAGGAACTGCGCCTCGTCCGCGATCACGTAGTCGGCCCGGCCGCCCTGCGAGAGGTGGTCCACGAGGTACGCGTACAGGTCCTGGCCGTCCTCGACCTCCACCGCGT
Source organism: Streptomyces sp. NPDC025833 (assembly GCF_055558055.1). Classification (NCBI taxonomy): domain Bacteria; kingdom Bacillati; phylum Actinomycetota; class Actinomycetes; order Kitasatosporales; family Streptomycetaceae; genus Streptomyces; species Streptomyces sp. NPDC025833. Next base: position 127,416 of record NZ_JBVHNF010000014.1, on the reverse strand, counting down.
CGGTCACCAGGCCCAGCCGGGAGGACAGCTTGCCCTCGCCCGCCCGGTCGTCGCGGGTGAAGATCATGCCGGCCAGGCCCCGCGCGGACCGGTTGTGCTCGATCTGGAGAGCCAGTGTCGACTTCCCGCAGTCCATCGTTCCGGAGAAGAACACCAGCTCGGGCATGAGGAGTCGCGTACCTTTCGGCGGGGTGGGGCGGGCGGACGGGTCAGGAGCGTACTTCGAGGAGCGGGACCAGCTGTTCCGCCGGGGTCATCGAGCCGTGGTTGCCGACCAGCGCGGACTCCTTCGGCTCGCCCTCGGAGGCGATCAGCAGGACGTCGTCGTGCGCGGCGGCGACCACGTCGCCGATGCGCGGGTACACGCGCTCGTCCACCTCCGGCCCGAACCAGCCGGCCGCGATCGCCTCGTCCCGCGAGGCCACCCAGAACTGCTCCCCCAGCACCTCGCGCCAGCAGGTCAGCACGTCGTTCTCGGCGCCCGGCACCGCGTACACGTGCCGGGCCCGGCCCTCGCCGCCGAGCAGGGCGACACCCGCGCGCAGTTCCCAGTCCTCGTCGAAGTCGATGCGGTGCCGCTCGTCGAACGGCACGTCGACCATGCCGTGGTCGGCGGTGACGTAGAGGGCGCTGCGCGGCGGGAGCTGCTCGGCCAGCCGCTGGGCGAGCCGGTCGACGCGCATGAGCTGGCCGCGCCAGGTGTCGGAGGCGACGCCGTAGCGGTGCCCGGCGCCGTCCAGCTCGGAGTAGTACGTGTAGACCAGCGAGCGGTCGCCCGCGGCCAGTCGGCCGGCCGCGAGGTCCATGCGCTCCTCACCGGTGAGCCGCCCGACGAAGGTGCCGCCGCTCAGCGCGACCTTGGTGAGCGGGGTGTGCTCGAAGGCGGGCGAGGACACCTGCGCGGCGTGCACGCCGGCGTCCTGCGCGAGCTGGAAGACGGTGGGGTACGGCTGCCAGGGGCGCGGCGGCGTCCACGGGTTCCAGCGGAGCTGGTTCATCAGCTCGCCGGTGGCCGGGTTGCGCACGGCGTAGCCGGGCAGGCCGTGGGCGCCGGGCGGCAGGCCGGTGCCGACGGAGGCCAGGGAGGTCGCGGTGGTCGCCGGGTAGCCGGCGGTGAGGGGCCGGCCCGTGCCGCCGCGCGAGGTGCCGAGCAGGGAGGCCAGGAAAGGGGCCTCGTCCGGGTGGGCCCTGAGCTGCTCCCAGCCGAGGCCGTCGACCAGGAAGACGCAGACCCGGTCGGCGGGGGTGAGTTCGCCGATGGTGGCGGTCAGGCCGGGGACCCCCATGCCGGCGGCCAGCGTGGGCAGCAGGTCGGCCAGCGAGCCCGTGCCGTACTCGGGCAGCGGCGCGGTGTCCAGGGCGAGGGGTTCCGGGTGGTCCCAGGCGGAGAGCTGGGACATCAGCGCGCGAGGTCCGCGGTCGCCTCCGAGATGGCCTGCGCGAAGGCGAGCGCCTGGCGCACCGTCTCCGGGCCGTCCCCGGCCTCGCTGACGCGCAGGCTGAGGTCGTCCGCCGTGGAACTGCCCGTGTAGCCGTGGTCGGCGTCGCAGTTGGGGTCGCCGCAGGCGGCGGGCTCCAGGTCGATGCGGCTGACCGCGCCCCAGCCGATGGTCAGCACGACCTCGCGGGGCAGGGTGCCCGGCGTGTACTGCTCCGGGTTGGCGACCACGCGGCTGACCACGACCGAGGAGATCCGGTCGAGCTTCACGGACTCGGTGGAGGTGGTGGCGTACGGCGTCGGGGAGGTGTCGTCGGCGGCCTGCTCGTCGGTGTGGCTGACGATGAAGCGGTTGCCGGTGAGGACCAGCACGGTCACGTGTCGGCGCACCTCGTTCTGGTCGAACGTCGTCTCCTGGTGGACCAGGTACGACTGGACGGGCTCGCCGCCGACAGCGGCTTCCACCGCCTCGGCCACGAGGGCCGGGTAGTAGCCGCTGCGCTCGATCGCCGCGCGCAGCCCCTGGGTCGTCGTACTGGTCTTGGCCATGGCGTCCATCTTAATCCGTGGGCAAGGGCGGTCCGGGCCAGTCGCGGGCACCGGGAGCGGGCCCGGCGCCCGGGCTCGGGGCGGGCCGCGGGCCCGCGGCCGCCGGCGTCGCCTCCGTCCCGGTCCCGGCCGCCGGCGCCCGCGGGACGCCCCGCCTCCGCGGTAGGGGGGCGAGCGGCGGACGGGGCCCTGGGAGCCGGGGCGCTGAGGAAGCCCGGCGCGGGGCACCCGGGACGGCCCCCGGGGCCGACGGTCCCCGCGTCCCCTCCCGCGGTCAGTACGCCGGCATCGTGCGCGGGCCGAGGTCGTCGCGGGCGGGCGGGGGCGCGAGCCGGACGGTGGCGCCGAGGACGCTGACCCCGTGCGGGGCGACGACGACCGGCTCCAGGGTGACCTCGACCACCTCCGGGTGGTCGTCGACCAGCCGGGACACCCGCAGCAGCAGCTCCTCCAGCGCGGGGGTGTCGACGGGCGTGGAGCCGCGCCAGCCGAACAGCATGGGCGCGGTGCGGATGGACCGCACGAGCGAGGTCGCCTCGCGGTCGGTGACCGGGATCAGCCGGTGGGCCATGTCCCCGAGCATCTGGGAGGCGGCCCCGGCCAGGCCGAAGGACAGCACGGCCCCGGCCGCCGGGTCGATCACCGCGCGGACCACGGTGTCGACGCCCCGGGGCGCCATCGCCTGCACCACCGGCCGCAGTTCCTCCGGCGGCCCGAACAGCCCGGTCAGTTCGGCGTACGTCCGCAGCAGTTGCTCCTCGTCCGCCAGGTCCAGCCGCACGCCGCCCAGGTCGGCGCGGTGCCTGAGGTGCGGGGCGGTGGCCTTGAGGGCCACCGGGTAGCCGAGCGCGCGGGCGGCCTCGGCGGCGGCTTCGGGGGTGGGCGCGGGGAGCGCCCGGCGGACGGGGATGCCGTAGGAGCCGAGCAGTTCGCAGGTCTCGTCGGTGGGGATGGTGAACCCCTCCCCCCGCTCCGGCAGCGCCCGGATCAGCCGGGCGGCCCCCTTCTCGTCGATGTCGTCGTACTCCGGCACCTTCCCGGGGTCGCTCGCCTCCCGCCGCCACTGCGCGTACCGCACGGCTTCGGAGAGGGCGCGTACGGCGCGTTCGGCGGCGGGGTAGGCGGGGATGAGGTGGGTGCCCTCCGGCGGGGAGTCGCCCGGCGGGCGCACGGTGGTGAGCGGCAGCTCCGCGGGGCGCGCGTCGCCGGCCGCCCGGGGCGCCGTGCTGGCCGCGGCCGACAGCGCCTCCGCCAGCCCGCCGAGCTCCACGTGCACCACCAGCACCGGCTTCCCCGGCGCCGCGGCCGCGGCCGACCGCAGCGCCTGCGCCAGCTCCGCGTCTCCCGGGGACGTCTCGCCGATCGCGGGGATCGCCGTGACGACGACCGCGTCGTTGGTGTCGTCGGCGAGCGCGCCGGCCAGCGCCCGGTGGAAGTCCTCCGCCGTCGCCCCGGTCGTCAGGTCGACCGGCCGCGCCGGCCGCAGCCCCTCGGCGACGCACCGGTCGTACGTCAGCACGCCCAGCGACTCCGAGTTGCCGAGGATCGCGACGCGCGGCCCGGCGGGCAGCGGCTGCCGGGCGAGCAGCAGCCCGGCGTCGACCAGTTCGGTGATCGTGTCGACCCGGATGACGCCGGCCTGCCCGAGCAGCGCGGAGACGGTCGCGTAGGGCAGCCGGGTGGCCCGTACGGTGTGGCCCTGCGGTGCCGCGCCGGTGCCCTGCACGACCACCAGCGGTTTCGCCGCGGCCGTCCGCCGGGCGAGGCGGGTGAACTTGCGGGGGTTGCCGATGGACTCCAGGTACATGAGGACGACGTCGGTCTCGGGGTCGTCGTACCAGTACTGGAGGACGTCGTTGCCGGAGACGTCGGCGCGGTTGCCGGCGGACACGAAGGTCGACACGCCGGTGACCCCCGTCACCCCGCCGCCGCGCCGGTGCAGCCGGGACAGCAGGGCGATGCCGATCGCGCCGGACTGGGCGAACATGCCTATGCGGCCGGGGCGGGGCGGCTGCGGGGCGAGGGACGCGTTCAGCCGGACGCCGGGAGCGGTGTTGATCACGCCGAAGGCGTTCGGGCCGATGAGCCGCATGCCGTACGCGCGCGTGGCCCGCACGAGCGCCCGCTGCCGTTCACGGCCCTCGGGCCCGCTCTCGGCGTATCCGGCGGAGAGTACGACCAGGCCCTGGACGCCGTGCTCACCGCACTCGGCGACCACGGCGGGCACGTGGGCGGCCGGTACGGCGACGACGGCGAGGTCCACGGGCCCGTCGATCTCCCGCACCGAGCGGTGTGCGGGCACCCCGTCGATCTCCCGCAGGTCCGCCGGGAAGGCCTGGTTCACGGCGTGCAGCCGGCCCGCGTAGCCGGCGTCGCGGATGTTGCCGAGGACGCCGCGGCCCACTCCGCCCGGGGCGCGCCCGACGCCGACGACCGCGACGGAGCCGGGCGCGAGCAGCCGCCGCACCGAGCGGGCCTCGGCGCGCTGCTCCCGGGCGCGCTGCACGGCGAGGGAGCGGTCGGTGGGTTCGAGGTCGAACTCCAGCCGGACGACGCCGTCCTCGAAGCTGCGTTTCTGGGTGTAGCCCGCGTCCGTGAACACCTTGATCATCTTGGTGTTGGCGGGCAGCACCTCGGCGGCGAAGCGGCGGATGCCGCGCTCGCGCGCGACGGCGGCGATGTGCTCCAGCAGGGCGGAGGCGACTCCCCGGCCGTGGTGGGCGTCCTGGACCAGGAAGGCGACCTCAGCCTCGTCCGCGGGTGCGGAGGCGGGCATGCCGTCGGCGCCTATGCGGTCGTAGCGTACGGTGGCGATGAACTCGCCGCCGATGGTGGCGGCGAGCCCCACCCGGTCCACGAAGTCGTGGTGTGTGAAGCGGTGAACGTCCTTGGCGGAGAGCCGTGGGTACGGTGCGAAGAAGCGGTAGTACTTCGACTCGTCCGAGACCTGTTCGTAGAAACTGACGAGGCGGTCGGCGTCGTCGGCCGTGATGGGCCTGATGCGTGCGGTGCCGCCGTCGCGCAGCACCACGTCCGCCTCCCAGTGGGCGGGGTACTGGTGCCGGTCCTGCCGGTCCGCCGAGGTCTGCATGGGCCCCAGAGTACGGCGCGCGCCGGTGTGCGGCGCGAACCGTGCCGGGCCCGGCGGGCGGCCGGGCCGGGGCCGCCGTACGGCACACCGGGCCGGTCCGGAGATCCGGCCCGGGCACGCTTCACGATGTGGGAAACTGGTCTAGACAACCTGAGCACTGAAGGGCAGCATCACATGGCTGAGCGCCGCGTCAACGTCGGCTGGGCCGAGGGTCTCCACGCCCGCCCCGCCTCCCTCTTCGTCCGAGCCGCCACGGCCACCGGCGTCCCGGTGACGATCGCCAAGGCCGGGGGCGACCCCGTCAACGCGGCCTCCATGCTGGCCGTCCTGGGCCTGGGCGCGAAGGGTGGCGAGGAGATCGTCCTCGCCTCCGAGGCCGAGGGCGCGGACGCCGCCCTGGACCGTCTGGCCAAGCTGGTCTCCGAGGGCCTGGACGAGCTGCCCGAGACCGTCTGAGCAGCACCGGGAGCCGCGCCGTCCGTACCGGGCGGCGCGGCTCCCGCGTTCTCCGGCCGGCCGGACCGCCCTTTCCGGCGCTCCCGGCCCGGTGCGGACATGGCGCAGGCCCCGGCTCGGTGAGCCGGGGCCTGCGCCATGTCCGTGTGCCGCGCGCGGGTCAGATGTGCACGCCGTGGTTGCGGAGGTAGGCGACGGGGTCGATGTCGGAGCCGTAGTCGGGGCCGGTCCGCGCCTCGAAGTGCAGGTGCGGGCCGGTGACGTTGCCGGTGGCGCCGGAGAGGCCGATCTGCTGGCCCGGGACGACCTGCTGGCCCGCCGTGACACCGATCGAGGACAGGTGCCCGTACTGGGTGTACAGGCCGTCGGCCATCCGGATGACGACCTGGTTGCCGTACGCGCCGCCCCAGCCCGTGGAGACGACCGTGCCGGAACCCACCGCGTGGACGGTGGTGCCGCTGGCCGCGTGGAAATCGATGCCGGTGTGCGAACCGGAGGACCACAGGGAGCTGCCGGCCTGGTAGGCCGTCGAGACGTAGGACTGCGCGACGGGGGCGACAAAGGTGTTCAGCCGCTTGCGCTCGGCCGCGCGGGCGGCACGGGCCTCGGCCGCGCGGATCTCCTCGGCCCGCTCGGCGGCCGCCTTCGCCGCGGCCTCCTCGGCCGCCTGCTCGTCGGCGGCCTGCTGCTGGGCGGCGGCCTGCGCGTCGATCTGCTCGGCCACGTCGTCGCTCGCGGCGAGGACCGGAAGGAGGCCGGTCTGCTCCGCGGGGTTCGCCGCGGCATGCGCCGGGGAGGCGGCGAGGGTGCCGATCACACCGGTGGTGGTGAGGGCCGCGATGCCGGCCGCCTGAGCGGTCGTCCGCTTGACCCGGCCGGGCTTGCGGTGCTTCCCGGTGGCGCGCGTGAACGCCATGAAGTGACTGGTCCTTTCCTTCCCTCTCGCCTACCGGGTTAGCTGACGGGTTCGGAGCAGGAAGGTCTCCTACGGGCCCCCTCGCTTCCGCGCGGGCGCCCGATTCACCCCAGGGACGGTGGGTCCCCGGCTCCCCTGGCTCGCGCCTACGGGGACTCGGCGATGGCTGTCCGGTGCCGCGGGTGCGGCGCACTGCCTGACGGACAGCCTGGAAGACGCTAAGCGGGCGTGCTTTCGATCCTCAAACAGATCCGGCCTTTTGTAGCGCATCCCACAGGGCAGACAGGCAACCTCCGCCCCAAAACGGGCATCTGGGGAAGCGAGTGGAACGGCAGGGGCCCTGACGGACCGTAGGTCGTCAGGGCCCCTCGCGCACGGTCCGTCACTCGGCCGCGACCACGGTCACCTCACCGATGCCGAGCGCCTCCACCGGCGCCTTGATCTGCGCGGCGTCACCGACGAGGACCGTCACCAGGCGGTCCACCGGGAAGGCGTTCACCACGGCCGCGGTGGCCTCCACCGTGCCCGTGGCGGCCAGCTGCCGGTACAGCGTCGCCTGGAAGTCGTCGGGCAGGTGCTGCTCGACCTGGTCGGCCAGCGTGCTCGCGACGGCCAGCGCCGTCTCGTACTTGAGCGGCGCCACACCGACGAGGTTCTGCACGGCGACGTCCCGCTCGGCGTCGGTCAGGCCCTCCGCCGCGACGGTGCGCAGCACCTTCCACAGGTCGTCCAGCGCCGGGCCCGTGTTGGGGGTGTCCACGGAGCCGCTGATGGCGAGCATCGAGGCGCCCGTGCCGTCCGGCGCGGACCGCAGGACCTGGCCGAAGGACCGCACGCCGTAGGTGTAGCCCTTCTCCTCGCGCAGCACGCGGTCCAGGCGCGAGGTGAGCGTGCCGCCGAGGCAGTACGTGCCGAGCACCTGGGCGGGCCACACGCGGTCGTGCCGGTCGGGGCCGACCCGGCCGATGAGGAGCTGCGTCTGGACGGCGCCGGGCCGGTCCACGATGACCACGCGCCCGGTGTCCTCGGCGGTCACCGGGGGCACCGGACGGGGCTCGCCCGGGGTGCCGGTCCAGGCGCCCAGCGTCTCGCCGAGCAGGGCGTCGAGGTCGATGCCGGTGAGGTCGCCGACGACCACCGCGGTGGCCGTGGCGGGCCGCACGTGGCGGTCGTAGAACGCGCGCACGGCCGCCGCGTCGACCTTCTCGACCGTCTCCTCGGTGCCCTGGCGCGGACGCGACATGCGCGAGGCGGCCGGGAACAGCTCCTTGGACAGCTCCTTGGCGGCCCGGCGGGCGGGGTTGGCCAGCTCGTGCGGGATCTCGTCCAGGCGGTTGCGCACCAGCCGCTCGACCTCGCTCTCGGCGAAGGCGGGCGCGCGCAGCGCGTCGGCCAGCAGGCCGAGGCCCTTGGCCAGCCGGGAGGCCGGGACCTCCAGGCTGAGCCGGACGCCGGGGTGGTCGGCGTGTGCGTCGAGGGTGGCCCCCGCGCGCTCCAGTTCCGCGGCGAACTCCTCGGCGGAGTGCCGGTCGGTGCCCTCCGAGAAGGCCCGCGCCATGATCGTGGCGACGCCGTCCAGGCCGGCCGGTTCGGCGTCCAGGGGGGCGTCCAGCAGCACCTCGACGGCCACGACCTGCTGGCCGGGGCGGTGGCAGCGCAGCACCGTCAGGCCGTTGTCCAGCGTGCCGCGCTCGGGGGCCGGGAACGCCCACGGCCTGGCCTCGCCCGGCTGCGGCTGGGGGTGGAACTCCATGGTGGCGAGCTCGGTCACTTGGCCGTCTCCTCGTTCTCGGTCTCGTCGCGGCCCGCCTCTACGGTGGCTTCCCGCTCCGGGTCGTCGGGGACCCCGGCGTCCTCGGCGGACTCCGGGGACTTCGGCTCGTAGACGAGGACCGCGCGGTTGTCGGGCCGCAGGCGCGCCGCGGCGATCTCCCGGACCTCCTCCGGGGTGACCTCGAGGACGCGCTTCACCGCGGTCAGGGCGAGCTGCGGGTCGCCGAACAGGACGGCGTACCGGCACAGTTCGTCGGCGCGGCCGGCCACCGTGCCGAGCCGGTCCAGCCACTCGCGCTCGAGCTGCGCCTGGGCCCGCTCCATCTCCTCGGGCGTGGGGCCCTCCTCGGCGAACCGGGCCAGCTCCTCGTCGATGGCGGTCTCGATGACCGGCACCTCGACGTCACCGGAGGTCTTCACGTCCAGCCAGCCCATGGAGGGCGCGCCGGCCAGGCGCAGCAGGCCGAAGCCGGCGGCGACGGCCGTGCGGTCGCGGCGCACCAGCCGGTTGTACAGCCGGGAGGACTCGCCGCCGCCGAGGACGGTCAGGGCGAGGTCGGCCGCGTCGCACGCGCGCGTGCCGTCGTGCGGGAGCCGGTAGGCGGCCATCAGGGCACGCGCCGGGACCTCCTCGACGACGACCTCGCGCTTCTGCCCGCCGATGACGTCCGGCAGCGAGCCGTCGCGGGGCGCGGGCTTGCCGTCGTGGGAGGCGATGGAGCCGAAGTACTTCTCGACCCAGGCGAGGGTCTGCTCGGGGTCGATGTCACCGACCACGGAGAGCACCGCGTTGTTCGGCGCGTAGTAGGTGCGGAAGAACCGGCGGGCGTCCTCCAGGGTGGCCGCGTCCAGGTCCGCCATCGAGCCGATCGGCGTGTGGTGGTACGGGTGGTCCTCCGGATAGGAGAGGGCGGTCAGCCTCTCGAAGGCGGTCCCGTACGGCACGTTGTCGTAGCGCTGGCGGCGCTCGTTCTTGACGACGTCCCGCTGGTTCTCCATGGACTCGTCGTCCAGGGCGGCCAGCAGCGAGCCCATGCGGTCGGCCTCCAGCCAGAGGGCGAGCTCCAGCTGGTGGGCGGGCATGGTCTCGAAGTAGTTGGTGCGCTCGAAGCTGGTGGTGCCGTTCAGCGAGCCGCCGGCGCCCTGCACCAGCTCGAAGTGCCCGTTGCCCTTGACCTGCCCGGAGCCCTGGAACATCAGGTGCTCGAAGAGGTGGGCCAGGCCGGTGCGCCCCTCGACCTCGTGGCGCGAGCCGACGTCGTACCAGAGGCAGACCGCCGCCACCGGGGTCAGGTGGTCCTCGGAGAGCACCACGCGCAGACCGTTGGCCAGGCGGTGCTCGGTCGCTGCCAGGCCCCCGGAGCCTGCCTCGGCCGTGGTCGTGTGACCCATGGGCATATACGTCCCTTCGCGAGCGGAGGCGGTTTCGAAACCGCGGTCTTCCTGCCGTTCCTGCCACTGTATGCAAAGCGTGCGGGGCCTCGGCGAAGTTCCCGCGGGCCGTACGCCCAGAGCGGATCGCGTAGCCTGCGTCCGGCCCACTCCGGACGTCCTCGGAGGCGCGGGGCGGGCCCGCGGCGACCGGGTCGCGGCCCGGGTTGTCGGTGCCGCGGTCCACAATGGACCGCGAGAGATCCGTGATTCGCTTCAGCAAGAGCGAGCCGGGGGGTGCGCGCCCCCTCGGCGAGCGACCAGATCAGGAGGAGCCGGCAGCGATGGCCCGCCGCAGCACGAAGACCCCGCCGCCCGACGATTCGTTCGAGGAGAGGATCCTCGACATCGACGTCGTGGACGAGATGCGTGGCTCCTACCTCGAGTACGCGTACTCGGTCATCTACTCGCGCGCCCTGCCGGACGCCCGTGACGGCCTCAAGCCGGTGCACCGCCGGATCGTCTACCAGATGAACGAGATGGGCCTGCGTCCCGAGCGTGCGTACGTGAAGTGCGCGCGTGTCGTCGGCGAGGTCATGGGCAAGCTGCACCCGCACGGCGACACGTCGATCTACGACGCCCTGGTGCGCATGGCGCAGCCGTTCTCCATGCGCGTGCCGCTCGTCGACGGCCACGGCAACTTCGGCTCCCTGGGCAACGACGACCCGCCGGCCGCCATGCGGTACACCGAGTGCCGGATGACCGAGGCGACGAGCCTGATGACCGAGTCGATCGACGAGGACACGGTCGACTTCGCGCCCAACTACGACGGCCAGGAGCAGGAGCCGGTGGCGCTGCCCGCCGCCTTCCCGAACCTGCTGGTCAACGGATCCTCGGGCATCGCGGTGGGCATGGCGACGAACATGCCCCCGCACAACCTGCGCGAGGTCATCGCCGCGGCCCGCCACCTGATCCGGTTCCCCAACGCCGATCTGGACGCGCTGATGAAGCACGTCCCGGGCCCGGACCTGCCCACCGGCGGCCGGGTCGTCGGTCTGGACGGCATCCGGGACGCGTACGCGACCGGCCGCGGCACCTTCAAGATGCGCGCGACGGTCACGATCGAGACCGTCACCGCCCGCCGCAAGGGCCTGGTGGTGACCGAACTGCCGTTCGCGGTCGGCCCCGAGAAGGTCATCGCGAAGATCAAGGACCTGGTCAACGCCAAGAAGGTCCAGGGCATCGCCGACGTCAAGGACCTCACCGACCGCGAGCACGGCCTGCGCCTGGTCATCGAGATCAAGAACGGCTTCGTGCCGGAGGCCATCCTGGAGCAGCTGTACAAGCTGACCCCGATGGAGGAGTCCTTCGGCATCAACAACGTCGCGCTGGTCGACGGCCAGCCGCTCACCCTGGGCCTGAAGGAGCTGCTGGAGGTCTACCTGGACCACCGCTTCGACGTGGTCCGGCGCCGCAGCGAGTTCCGCCGCACCAAGAAGCGCGACCGGCTGCACCTGGTCGAGGGCCTGCTGACCGCGCTGGCCGACATCGACGAGGTCATCCGGATCATCCGCTCCAGCGAGAACTCCGCGCAGGCCAAGGAACGCCTGATCCAGCGCTTCTCGCTGAGCGACGTGCAGACGCAGTACATCCTCGACACACCGCTGCGCCGGCTCACCAAGTACGACCGGATCGAGCTGGAGGCGGAGAAGGACAAGCTCACCGCGGAGATCGAGGAGCTGACCCGGATCCTGGACTCGGACGCGGAGCTGCGCAAGCTGGTCTCGGCGGAACTGGCGTCGGTGGCCAAGAGGTTCGGCACCGACCGGCGCACCGTGCTGCTGGAGTCCGCGGGCGCCCCGGTGGCCGCGGTGCCGCTCCAGGTGGCCGACGACCCGTGCCGGGTGCTGCTGTCCTCGACCGGGCTGCTGGCCCGCACGGCGACCGGTGAGCCGCTCACGGAGGCGGGCACCAAGCGCGTCAAGCACGACGTCGTCGTCTCGGCGGTGCCGACGACCGCGCGCGGGGTGATCGGCGCGGTGACCTCGGCCGGCCGGCTGCTGCGGATCAACGTGGTGGACCTGCCCCAGCTGCCCGAGGCGATGTCCCCGCCGAACCTCTCCGGAGGGGCCCCGCTGGCGGAGTTCGTCTCCCTGGAGGGCGACGAGACGGTCGTCTGCCTGACCACGCTGGACGAGTCGTCGCCGGGGCTGGCGCTCGGCACCGAGCAGGGTGTCGTCAAGCGCGTGGTGCCCGACTATCCCTCCAACAGGGAGGAGCTGGAGGTCATCACCCTCCGGGAGGGCGACCGGATCGTCGGCGCGGTGGAGCTGCGCACCGGCGACGAGGACCTGGTGTTCATCACGGACGACGCGCAGTTGCTGCGGTTCCAGGCCTCCGTCGTGCGGCCGCAGGGCCGCCCGGCGGGCGGCATGGCGGGCATCAAGCTCACCGAGGGCGCGAAGGTCATCTCCTTCACGGCGATCGACCCGGCCGCCGACGCGGCGGTGTTCACCGTGGCGGGCTCGCGCGGCACGCTCGACGACTCGGTGCAGACGACGGCGAAGCTGACGCCGTTCGACCAGTACCCGCGCAAGGGGCGGGCCACGGGCGGCGTGCGCTGCCAGCGCTTCCTGAAGGGCGAGGACTGCCTGTCGCTGGCCTGGGCCGGCCCGCTGCCCGCGCGCGCGGCGCAGAAGACCGGCGCCGCGGTCCAGCTCCCCGAGCCGGACCCGCGCCGGGACGGCTCGGGCACGTCGATGCCGAAGACGGTCGCCGTGGTGGCGGGACCGGTCCTCTAGGCAGACGGGACGGGGGCCGGGCCTCCAGGGAGACGGGCGGGGGCCGGTCCGCGCCGGGGCCGGGCCCCTGTGGCGGCCGGTCTGCGTAGGAGCGGGACCCCGGTCCCCCGGTGACGGCCGGTGCGCTAGGCGGGCGGGTCCTCCAGATCGGCTTCCGTCCCGTCCGGGGTGCGTACGTAGCGCAGGACGCCCCACATGCCGTGCTCGTCGGCGTGCGGGGTGTCCTGCGCGGCCGCCTCCAGTTCCTTGCCGAGGGCGTCCGCGTCGATGCCGGAGCCGATCAGCACCAGTTGGGTGAGGCGGGCTTCGCCGGGGCTCCAGGGCTCCGGGTAGAAGCGCAGGAACCGGCCGACGGCGTGCACGGCGTACCGGTTGACGGGGTCGTACGGCCCGAAGTCGACGTACCCCTTGATCCGGTACAGCCCCTCGGGTCGGCTGTCGAGGAAACGCATGACCCGGCGCGGGTCCAGGGGGGTGCCAGAGCTGAACGCCACGCTGTCGTAGCCGGTGTGCAGGTGCCCGGCGTGCCCGGCGCCGCCCTCGGGGTCCTCGGTCTGCTCGGTGTCCTCGGTGTGCTCGTGGAGGTCGTCGAAGGAGAGCTGTCCGATGCGTTCCTCGCCCGGCCGGCAGTCGAAGAGGAACTCCGGGTCGACGCGGCCGTAGGCGGCGGGGACGACGACCGCGCGGTCGGTGAGCGAGCGGACCAGCCCCAGGACCCGGCCGCTGTCGCCGGCCCGGTCGAGCTTGTTGACGACGACGAGATCGGCGAGGGCGAGGTGCCGGTCGATCTCGGGGTGCTTCGCGCGCGTGTCGTCGAACTCCGCGGCGTCGACGACCTCGACGAGGCCGCCGTAGACGATGCCCGGGTGCTCGCTGGCGAGCACCATGCGCACGAGTTCCCGCGGCTCGGCCAGTCCGCTGGCCTCGATGACGATGACGTCGATGCCGGTGCCGGGCGCCGCCAGCCGGTCCAGGTAGAGGTCGAGTTCGCTCGCGTCCACGGCACAGCACAGGCACCCGTTGCCGAGCGAGACGGTGGAGTCGCCGAGGGCTCCCGCGACCGCCATCGCGTCGATCTCGATGGCGCCGAAGTCGTTGACGATCGCCCCGATCCGGCTGCCCCCGCTGCGGTGCAGCAGGTGGTTGAGCAGCGTGGTCTTCCCCGAGCCGAGGAATCCGGCGAGTACGACGACCGGGATCTGCCGCGGGCCGAGGCCGGCGTCCCGCCCGTCCGGTGCGCCGTCCGGCGCGCTGTCCGCCGTACGGTTCGCCGCACCGTCCGCCGCGAGGTCCGCCGCGGTGTTCGCCAAGCTGTTCGGCACGGGGTGGCCTTTCTCCTGGGGACCGGCTGCGGACCACAGGATAGAAGGACCCCGGGGCGGGCGGGTCAGCCGGCGGCGGGCACCGTGACCGGCGGCCGGGGCCCCACGTAGCGCGCCACCGGGCGGATGATCTTCGGGTCCGCCGCCTGCTCCAGGATGTTGGCGCTCCAGCCCACCACCCGTGCCGCCGCGAAGGTCGGGGTGAACATCTCCCGGGGCAGGCCGCACAGCTCCATGACCAGGCCGGCGTAGAACTCGACGTTCGTGTGCAGCTCGCGGCCGGGCTTCAGCTCCGCGAGGATCGCCTCCACCCGGTGTTCGACCTCCACCGCGAAGTCCACGCGCGGGCCGCCGAAGCCGCGCGCGATCTCCCGCAGCATCCGCGAGCGGGGGTCCTCCGTCCGGTACACGGCGTGCCCGAAGCCCATGATCCGTTCGCCGGCGAGGACACGTTCCCGGATCCATGGGTCGATCCGGTCGGGCGTGCCGATCGCGTCCAGCGTGTCCAGGGCCCGGCTGGGCGCGCCGCCGTGCAGCGGTCCGGACAGGGCTCCGACGGCACCGGTCAGGCAGGCCGCGACGTCGGCGCCGGTGGAGGCGATGACGCGCGCGGTGAAGGTTGACGCGTTGAATCCGTGGTCAATGGTTGAGATCAGGTATTGCTCGACCGCACGGGCCCGGCGCGGCTCCGGTTCCGCACCGGTCAGCATGTACAGGTAGTTGGACGCGTGGGGCAGGTCCTCGCGCGGCTCCACCGGTTCCAGGCCCCGGCCGAGCCGGTGGAGCGCCGCGAGCAGGGTGGGGACGGCCGCGCACGCGGCCACGGTGTCGGCGCGGCGCCGCTCGGCGTCTATGTCGTAGACCGGCCGGAAGCCCTGGGCGGCGCCCAGCAGGGAGAGCGCGGACCGCAGGCCGGCCAGCGGCCCGGCCGGCCGGCTCGCGGCCGCGAGGCCGGGCAGGGCGGCGCGGACGCCGTCGGGCAGGCGCCGCAGCGCGGCGGTCTCGGCGGCGAAGGCGGTACCGCGCCGGGCGTCGGGCAGGGTGTCGTGGACCAGGAGGTGCCAGACGTCCTCGAAGGTGCGGGTGCGGGCGAGGTCGACGGCCGAGTACTGCCGGTAGTGGTAGAAGCCCTCCCCGCCCCGGACGTCACCGACCCCGGTCTCGGCGACGACGACACCCGCGAGCCCGCGCGGGACATCGACGAGCGGGACAGCCCTGTTGATCGACATGATTCTCCTCCTCGACTTGATCAGATTGTCCATGCTTGACGATGAGGCTGTCAATATTGATTAAATCAATATGCATCGATCAAGAGAAGGCGGCGACGACTACGGTGACCCCCATGCGCGATCACGACACCGCTGCCCACCGACCCGGGCGCCGGCTGACCACCAGGGAGACCGCCGAGCTGCTCGGTGTGAAGCCGGAGACGGTCTACGCGTACGTCAGCCGCGGCCTGCTCAGCAGCAGACGCGATCCCGGCGGCCGGGCCAGCACCTTCGCGGCCGAGGAGGTGGAGGCGCTCGCCCGCCGCAGCCGGCGCGAGGCGGCCGGGAGTCCCGGCGCCGGCACCGACCTGTCCGTCCGCACCCGGATCACCCTCATCGAGCAGGACCGGTACTACTTCCGGGGCGTGGACGCCGTCGAGCTGGCCGCCCGGCACTCCTACGAGGAGGTCGCGGAGTGGCTGTGGACCGGCCGACCGCACCCCGGAGCGACGTTCACGCCCCCCGCGGGCACCGTCGAGGTCGCCCGCCGCGCGGTGAACGCCCTGTCCGAGCACGCCTCACCCGTCGACCGGCTGCGGGTGGCGGCGGTCGCGGCCGCGGCCGAGGACCCGCTGCGCTTCGACCTGTCCGAGGAGGCCGTGCTGAACACCGCGCGCATCCTCATCCCCACCCTCGTCGCCGCCCTGCCGCCGACCGTGTACGGGCAGCGGGACGACGGTCCGCTGGCCCACCGCCTGTGGGGCCAGCTGACCGGCCGTCCGGCCGACGAGGCGTCCCTGCGCGTCCTGGACACCGCGCTCGCCCTGCTCGCCGACCACGACCTGGCCGCGTCCACGCTCGCCGTCCGGGTCGCCGCGTCGGCCCGGGCACACGCCTACGCGGCCGTCTCGGCCGGGCTCGGCGTCCTGGAGGGCCCGCTGCACGGCGCGGCCAGCGGCCTGGCCCACCGCATGCTCCTGGACGTCCTCGACCAGGGCACGGCCGTCCCGGTGATCGCCGGGGAACTGCGCGCCGGACGGCACGTCCCCGGCCTGGGCCACCGGCTGTACACGGGCGAGGACCCCCGCGCGCGTGCCCTCTTCGACCTGCTGGAACAGATCCCGCGCGCGGAGCCCGCCCTGCTCGCGGCCCGCGACGTCGTCGCCACGACCGCCCGGCACCGCCCGCTGCACGCCAACGTGGACCTGGCCCTGGCGGTGTTCACCGCCTCCAGCGGCATGCCGGCCACGGCCGGCGAGACGATCTTCGCCGTCGCCCGCACCGCGGGCTGGATCGCCCACGCCCTGGAGGAGTACGGCGAGCGGCCGCTGCGCATGCGCCCCAGCGGCCACTACGTCGGCCCGCGCCCGCCCCGCCCCCTCCCGGAGTAGGACACCTCGGGTCCGGAAGTCCCCCCAGCGCAAGTCAGGTTAGGCTCACCTCTGTGAGTAGGTGTGCGACCGTCTCCCGGTCTCTCGACGAGCCGGTGTCCGGAACGGCTGCCACGGCGACGACGTGGCTGCTGCTGGAACAGCCCGGCCCGTGGGGTGCCAGGGCACTCACGTCCAGTCACCTGGATCCCGCGCTGGGCCGGGCCCTGGAGGCCGCCGCCGAGGGGAGCGGCGTCCGGATCGCGCTCATCCGGCGTCCCGGACGGCACGCCGACCCCGGCACGCCCCCGGTGCGGCAGGTGTACGCCGCCCACACCGTCCCCGGGCGCGTGTGGCTGCACGGCGCCACCACCCGCGATCCGCGGCGACTGCTCGACCTCGACTTCACCGCTCTCGGCGCGGGTGACCCCCATTCCCTCGGCACGGTGCTGGACGGACGGCCCCACCAGGGCGACCCGCTGGCGCTGGTGTGCACCAACGGCAAGCGCGACCGCTGCTGCGCCCTCCTGGGCCGCCCCCTCGCCACCGAGCTGGTCGCGTCGGGGGTGCGTGGCGTCTGGGAGGTCACCCATCTGGGTGGACACCGGTTCGCACCCACGGTGCTCGTCCTGCCGTACGGCTACGCCTACGGCCGCGCCGGCGCGCACACCGTCAAGGAGGCCCTGCACGGCGTCCGGGACGGCCGGGTACTGGTCGAGGGGTGCCGAGGCTGCTCCGCGTGGGAACGACCCGGCCAGGCGGCCGAGCTGGCGGTGCGTTCGGCGGCGGGCGAGTACCGCGCGGGCGTGCTGAGCGTCGTGCGGACCGACGGCCCGGCCGGGCGCCGGGAGGTCACCGTGACCCACGTCGACGGCCGCCGGTGGCGGGTCACCGTGGCCGAGGGAGCGTCCCTCCCGCCCCGCCCGGAGAGCTGCGGCGCGACCGTACTCGGGTCACCCGCACGGATGGACGTGATCGAGGTACACGAACTGAGCCCCACGGCCCTGGCCCGCTAGCGCTGTGACCGCGCGGGTCCACCGGACCGGTGATCGTGGCGGCTGGATGCGCGGTGCGGCCGCCCCGGCCGTTGGAAGCACCGTTGCCGAGCCCGCGCTACGTGGCGTATGAGCGCCTGATCAGCGGAAAAGAGCCACGTGCCCCGGCCCGGTGAAGCCATGCGGGCAGAGGCACCAGCCGCCCACAGCGACCGAGCGGCACACCCCCGGTGACGCCCGTGGGCCTCCCGCGTACCGTCGGCGCATGCGCCCCGCTCCCCCCGTACACCGTCCGCGCCTCGGTCTGCCCCGGCGGGTGTTCTCGCAGGTGCTGCTGATGCAGGTAGCCGTCGCCGCGGGTGTCGCGGTGCTCGCGACCGGGCTCTTCCTGGCGCCGCTGAGCAGGCAGCTGGACGAGGAGGCGATGCGCCGCGCGCTGGCCATCGCCGAGACGACGGCCCAGGACCCGCGGATCGCCGAGGGCGTGCTGACCACCGAGCCGGCCGGCGACGGCCCGGTGCAGAA
The DNA here is from genome assembly GCF_055558055.1 of Streptomyces sp. NPDC025833. Classification (NCBI taxonomy): domain Bacteria; kingdom Bacillati; phylum Actinomycetota; class Actinomycetes; order Kitasatosporales; family Streptomycetaceae; genus Streptomyces; species Streptomyces sp. NPDC025833. The sequence goes on along the minus strand of NZ_JBVHNF010000014.1, from coordinate 109,601 downwards.
GGAGGCGGAGCGGATCCGGAAGGCCACGCACGCCGAGTACATCGTGGTCCTGGACCGGCGCTGGGTGCGCTGGTCGCATCCCACGGCCTCCGAGATCGGGCGCATCGTCTCCACCGACCCCTCCGACGCCCTCGGCGGCACCGAGGTCATGGAGATCGACAGGGGCACCCTCGGGCGCTCGGCCCGCGGCAAGGTGCCGCTGTACGACGCCCGTCACCGCATCGTCGGCGCGGTCTCGGTCGGCATCGCCTACGACAGTGTGCGGGCGCGGCTGATCAGCGCGATCCCGGGGCTGTTCGCCCACGCCGGCGGCGCGCTCGCGGTGGGCGCGCTGGCCGCCTGGCTGATCGCGCGCCGGGTCCAGCGGCAGACCCGCGACCTTGCCTTCTCGGACATCTCGGCGCTGCTCGCCGAACGCGAGGCGATGCTGCACGGCATCCGGGAGGGCGTGGTCGCGCTGGACCACGGCGGCCGGGTCCGCCTGCTCAACGACGAGGCGCGCCGGCTGCTGGGCATCGGCGACGAGGCCGTGGGACGGACCCCGGACGAGGCGCTCGGCACGGGCCGTACGACGGACGTCCTGACCGGCCGGGTGACCGGCACCGATCTGCTCACCGTGCGCGGACAGCGCGTCCTGGTCGCCAACCGCATGCCCACCGGCGACGGCGGCGCCGTCGCCACCCTGCGCGACCGCACCGAACTGGAGCGGCTGGGACGCGAACTCGACGCCACGCGCGGCCTGATCGACGCGCTGCGCGCCCAGGACCACGAACACGCCAACCGCATGCACACCCTGCTCGGGCTGCTGGAACTGGAGATGTACGACGACGCCGTGGAGTTCATCGGCGAGGTGGTCGGGGACCACCGGGCCACTGCCGAGCAGGTCACGGAGAAGGTCCGGGACCCGCTGCTGGCCGCACTGCTGGTCGGCAAGGCGACGGTGGCGGCGGAGCGCGGGGTGGCCCTGTGGGTGTCGGAGCGGACCCGGCTGCCGGACCGGCTGGTCGATCCCCGGCAGCTCGTCACCGTCCTGGGCAACCTCGTGGACAACGCCCTCGACGCGGTCGCGGGCACACCGCACGCGCGCGTGGAGGCCGAGTTGCGCGCGGAGGGCCGTACGGTCGTCCTCAGGGTGCGCGACACGGGCCCCGGCATCCCCGAGGAGCGCCGGGAACTGGTCTTCACGGAGGGCTGGTCCACCAAGCAGCCGCCCGCGCACGGCAAGCGGGGCATCGGCCTCTCCCTCGTGCGCCGGCTCGCCGAACGGCAGGGCGGCACCGCCTCCGTCGGCCCGGCGGACGGCGGCGGCGCGGAGTTCACCGTGGTCCTGCCCGAGGCACTGGCCGAGCCCGCGCCCCGGCCGACGCACGTCCCGGACGCCGGGGAGGAGACGCGCTGATCCCGCACCCGGCCGACGGCCCCCGGGCACGGCGGCGCGGGCCGCCCGGAGCACCGTCACCTGGGGGGCGGCCCGCGTCCGTGCGGGGTTCACGCCGGGGTCAGCGGGCCGCCTTGACGAACTCCGTCGTGTACGTCCGGCTCAAGTCGACCTTCGTGTTCTTGATGTTGGGATTGAACGCCTTGAGCACCTTCTCCACGGTCTCGGGTCCGCCCTGGGGCATCACACCGTCGTCGGTGAACATCGGAAGGGTGCTCTTGACGGCCTGCGTGTACAGGGCCTTGTTGCCCTGGGAGTAGTCGGCGGGCATCTTGGCGGCGATCTCGTTGGCGCTGTGCGTGGACATCCACTTGAGCGTCTTGACGAATGCATTGGCCAACTTCTGCACGGTGTCCTTGTGCCCGTTCACCCAGTCCGTCTGCATGTACAGACTCGACGACGGGTACGGCCCGCCGAGCGCCTTCCGCGACCCCTCGGGGGTGCGCATGTCGACGAGGATCTGCCCGGCCTTCTTGTCCAGGATCGTCGCGACGGTCGGGTCGGTGGTCATGCCGCCGTCGATCGCGCCCTGCTTGAGCGCTGCGATGAACGTCGGCCCGGCCCCCACCGCGACCGGCGTGAAGTCGCTGACCTGCACACCGTTCGTCACCGCGAGGTACTTGGTCAGGAAGTCGGTCGAGGAGCCGAGCCCCGTGACGCCCAGCTTGCGGCCCTTGAAGCCGGCGGGCGAGGTGAGATCGCCGGCCGCCTTCCGCGAGACCACCTCGACCTCGCCGGGCGCGTGCGACAACTGCACGACCGACTCCACCTCCTTGCCCTTCACCTGGAGGTCGAGGGTGTGGTCGTAGAACCCGACCGCGCCCTGCACCTGGCCGGAGACGAGCGCGGTCTCGGCCTGGACGCCTGCGGGCTCGCTCAGCAGCTGGACGTCCAGTCCCTCGGCCTGGAAGTAGCCGAGGCGCTGGGTGAGCATCGCGGGCAGGTAGATGACCTTGTCCAGGCCACCGACCATGATCTTGACGCTCTCGCCCGTGCCGCCGCCTCCGCCGCTGCCGGTGTCGGCCGTGGAACTCGCCGCGTCGTTGGCGCAGGCGGTGAGCGAGGAGAGGGCGAGCAGTCCGGCGACGGCCAGGGAGGCGTGTCGGGCGGTCTTGCGCATGCGGTTCACGTCCTTGTGGGTGGGTGGGTCGAGGCGGGCGGGAGGGGGCCGTTCAGCTGTCGGAGCCGCTCGGCTTCCAGCGGAAGATGCGGCGCTCGGCGAAGGTCAGCAGGCCCTCCGCGACGAGGGCGACGACGGCCAGGATGACCATCGCCGCGTACACGCCCGCCGCGTTGAACGTGTTCTGCGACTGCGAGACGAGCAGGCCGATGCCCTTGGTCGCACCGATGTACTCGCCGACGATGGCGCCGATGAGCGCGAAGCCGAAGCTGACGTGGAGGCTGGTGAAGATCCAGGAGGTGGCCGACGGGACGACCACCTGGAGGGTCACCCGGCGGTCGCTCGCCCCCAGGATGCGGGCGTTGGCCACGAGGTTGCGGTCCACCTCGCGGGCGCCCTGGAAGGCGTTGAAGAACACGGGGAAGAAGACGAGCACCACGGCGGAGGCCACTTTGGAGGACGGGCCGAGGCCGAACCAGATCAGGAAGATGGGCGCCAGGACGATCCTGGGGATCGAGTTGAGCACCTTGATGTACGGACCAAGGACCTCGGCGAGCAATCTGATCCGCCCGAGCGCGATCCCGAGGAGTACACCGGCGACCACGCCGATGCCCCAGCCGAGCAATGCCTCGTACAGCGTGTACCAGATCTGTTCACCGAGGGAGCCGAGCGCCGTCCCGTGCATCACCCAGGTCTGGATCTGATCCCAGATCTTCGAAGGCATCGAGAAGTTGAACGGGTCGATGACCCCGGTGCGGGACAGCGCCTCCCACAGCCCGAGGACGGCCACCAGGAGCACCGTACGCGCGGCATTGACGAGGACCTTGCGCCGGCGTGCGGCCCGGGCCCGGGTCTCCGCGCGCCCCGGCGCCTTGGCGGTGTCGACGACCGGAGTGCTGAGCACCTCAGGCGACATGGGCGGCACCCCTCTCGCGGGTGATGCGGACCTCTTCACCGAGGGACTCCCAGATCTCGCGGTAGATCTCGATGAACCGCGGCTCCAGGCGCACCGACTCCACCTTCCGCGGGCGCGGCAGATCGATGTGAAAGACCTGCTTCACGGTCGCGGGACCGGCGGTCATCACGACGACCTTGTCGGCCAGCGCGATGGACTCCTCCAGGTCGTGGGTGACGAAGACGACGGAGGCGCCGGTGCCCTCCCACAGCTCCAGCAACTCGTCGGACATCAGGGCCCGGGTCTGCACGTCGAGCGCCGAGAACGGCTCGTCCATCAGCAGGATCTCGGGGTCGTTGACGAACGTCGCCGCCAGGGCCACGCGCTTGCGCTGGCCTCCGGAGAGCTGGTGCGGGTAGCGGTCCTCGAAGGCGGCGAGCCCCACCCGGGCCAGCCACTCACGGGCCTTCTCCTTGGCCTCCGCCTTGGACACGCCCCGGAAGCGCGGGCCGGCCATGACGTTCGACAGGACCGTCCGCCAGGGGAAGGTGGCGTCCTGCTGGAAGACGAAGCCGACCTTGCCGCCGACGCCGCCGACCGGCTCCCCGGCCACCAGCACCTCGCCCTCGGTAGGCTCCTCCAGGCCGCTGACCAGCGTCAGGGTGGTGGACTTGCCACACCCGGTGGGGCCCACGACGGCCACGAACTCCCCGCGAGCCACGGTGAGGTCGAGCCCGCGCACCGCGGTGTGCGATCCGCCGGAGGGGGTCCTGAAGGTTTTGGTCGCGCCCCGTAGCTCGATGGCGGGGCTGGTGTGTGCGCTCATGGGCCGGAACGGTAGGTGTGACCCCAGCCACAGCAGGAGCCTTGTGCGCGCAAGCCGTTCTTTTGCTCGCAGACATCTGTTGTGCTCATTTTGCTCGCGCTACAACTGCGGAGCCGAGAACACGGGCATGAGGCTCGCCGGCCTTGAAGGAGAGGCCTGATGATTGACGTCCTGGTGGTGGACGACGACTTCCGCGTCGCAGAGATCAACGCCAAGTACGTGGGAAAGGTTCCCGGGTTCCGGGTGGCCGCCCGCGCGCACAGTGCCGCCCAGGCCCTGGCCGTCGTGGAACGCGGGCCCATCGACCTGGTCCTGCTCGACCACTACCTGCCGGACCGCACCGGCCTGGAGCTCGTCCACCACATGCGGGAGCAGGGCCAGGGCACCGACGTCATCATGATCACGGCGGCGGGCGATGTGACGACGGTCCAGCAGGCGATGCGCCTGGGCGCCCTGCACTACCTGGTCAAGCCGTTCACCTTCGCCGCGCTGCGGTCCCGCCTGGACTCCTACGCCGCCCTGCGCCGCACCGTCGACCGGGTGGGCGGCCGCGGCCAGACGGGACAGGAGCAGATCGACCGGATCTTCGGTGCCCTGCGCACCGCTCCCGCCCCGTCCGCGCCCGGCCTGCCCTCCGGCCACTCCGAGCCGACGACGGACCTCATCTGCGGCATCCTGCACCGCGCCGACCAGCCGCTGTCCGCCCACGAAGTGGCCGCCCGGGCGGGCCTGAGCCGCTCCACCGCGCAGCGCTACCTCCGCCACCTGGAACAGGCGGGGCGGCTGCGCCTGTCCCTGAGGTACGGCGACACCGGGCGCCCGGAACACCGGTACGCCTGGGTGGCGCCGTAGTGGCCCGCACCCGGACTACACGGCTCCGGCCCCGGTCAGCGACCGCACCTCCGTCTCGGCGTACCTGGCCTCGTCCGGGGTCTCGTCCGAGGTGACTGTGCCCAGCCAGCCGGCGAGGAAGCCGAGCGGGATCGAGACGACGCCCGGGTTCTCCAGCGGGAAGTACTGGAAGTCGACGCCGGGGAACAGCGACTCCGGGCTGCCGGACACCACCGGCGACAGCACCACGAGTCCGATCGCGGGCAGCAGCCCGCCGTACACCGCCCACACCGCACCCCGCGTGGTGAAGCCGCGCCAGAACAGCGAGTAGAGCAGGACCGGCAGGTTCGCCGACGCGGCCACCGCGAAGGCCAGTCCGACGAGGAAGGCGACGTTCAGGTCCCGGGCCAGCAGTCCGAGGGCGATCGCCACGACGCCGACGCCGACCGCCGCCCACCGTGCCACCGCCACCTCGCTGTGTGCGCCCCTGTCCCGGGGGCGGCGCAGCGACGCGTACAGGTCGTGGGCCACCGAGGCCGAGGAGGCGAGGGTGATACCGGCGACGACCGCGAGGATCGTGGCGAAGGCGACGGCGGCGACCACCGCGAGCAGCACGGTGCCGCCCGTGGAGCCCGTCCCGCCGCCGAGGTCGAGGGCGAGGAGGGGCACTGCGGTGTTCCCGGCCGCGTTCGAGGCCCGCACGGCCCGCGGTCCCACGAGCGCCGCCGCTCCGAAGCCGAGGACGATCGTCATCAGGTAGAAGCTGCCGATCAGGCCGATGGACCACACCACGGAGCGCCGGGCGGCTCGCGCGGTCGGCACGGTGTAGAAGCGGGACAGGATGTGCGGCAGTCCGGCCGTGCCCAGGACCAGAGCGAGCCCGAGGCTGATGAAGTCGAGCCGGGCGGTCCAGTCGCCGCCGTACTTCAGTCCCGGGGCGAGGAAGGCCCTGCCGTGGCCGCTGTGCTCCGCGGCGGTGAGCAGGAGCCGGTCGACGTCACCGTGGAAGCGCAGCAGGACGAGCACGGTCAGCACGACCGTCCCGCCGAGCAGCAGCACCGCCTTCACGATCTGGATCCAGGTGGTGGCCCGCATCCCTCCCAGCGACACGTAGACGACCATGAGCGCGCCGACGCCGATGACCGCCCAGACCTGGGCCGCGCCACTCGTCCGTCCGAGCAGCAGCGCGACCAGACTGCCCGCGCCGACCATCTGCGCCACCAGGTACAGCACCGACACCACGACCGACGAGGTGCCGGCCGCGATCCGCACCGGCCGCTCGCTCATGCGCGCGGCCACCACGTCGGCCAGCGTGAACCGCCCGCAGTTGCGCACCAGTTCCGCGACCAGGAAGAGCACGAGCAGCCACGCCACGAGGAATCCCACCCCGTACAGCAGTCCGTCGTACCCGTACAGGGCGATGAGTCCGGCGATCCCGAGGAAGGAGGCGGCCGACATGTAGTCGCCGGCGATGGCGAATCCATTTTCCATCGGGGTGAACAGCCGTCCGCCGACGTAGAACTCCTCCACCGAACCGTGCCGCTTCCGGCTCACCCAGGTCGTGATCCCCAGGGTGACCGCGACGAACCCGCTGAACAGCAGCAGAGCCAGTGTCTGATGGTCACCCGTCACAGGGCGCCCCCCTGCGCCGCGCGGGCCAGTTCCTGGGTGTCCCAGCGCAGCTCCAGCGCGGCCCGGTCCCGCCGCAGCCGTGCGTGCCGGGCATAGGCCCAGGTGAGCAGGAAGGTGGTGAGGAACTGGCCGAGCCCCGCGACCATGCCCACGTTCACCGCCCCCGCCACGGGCCGCGCCATGAGCCCGGGTGCGGTCGTCGCCACGACCACGTATCCCACGTACCAGACCAGGAAGGCCGCGACCCCCGGCACCACGAACCGCCGATAGCTGCCGCGCACCTCCTGGAACGCCCGGCTGCGCTGCGCCTCGACGTACACCTCGCGGGCACCTGTCCCCGCCGCACGGGGCTCGCCGCGTGCGGGGGGCACGGTCGGTGCCGGCGTGCCCGCCCCGTCCGACTCGCCCCGTCCCGGGGCCGACGCGTCGTACCAAGGGTCCCCGTACCTCACGTCACGGGACGCCGTGTCGTGGTCCTGCCGGTTCCCGCCCGAACTCTCGGAACCGCCCCCGTCTCCGCGAGGGCGACCGTTGCTTGACTGCATGCCCAAGGATGGACAGAACGGAAAGATCTCTGACTCCCCTTCCTGCCGCTCTTCACCCCATCAGGTGACCTGACCGGTGGGCGGCCGCACCAGCCCCTTGCCGTAGGCGTAACGCACCGCCTGCGCCCGGTCCTTGAGCCCCGTCTTGGCGAAGAGATTGTTGATGTGCGTCTTCACCGTCGCCGTCGACACACTCAGTCTGCGAGCGATCTCCTGATTGCTGAGCCCCTCGGCGATCAGCACCAGGACCTCGGTCTCCCGGGCGGTGAGGCCGTCGGGTGCCGCCTCTGCGGCCGGCACGGGCTCCGCCTCGGACCGCGCCAGCCGCTCCAGCAGTCGGCGCTGGACGCTCGGCGACAGCCCCGCGTGCCCCGACAGCACACTGTGCACGGCCCGTACGATCTCGTCCCCGCCCGCGTCCTTGGTCAGATACCCCCGGGCGCCGGCCCGCAGCGCGGGGAACAGGGACTCGTCGTCCGCGTAGGTGGTGAGGACCACGACCTGGGTCCCGGGATACTGCGCCCGGATCCGCCGGGTCGCCTCCACACCGTCGCAGCGGGGCATCCTGAGGTCCATGAGGACGACGTCCGGCGCGAGTTCCCCGACGAGGCGGACCGCCTCCTCACCGTCTCCGGCAGCCCCCACGACCTCCACTCCGGGCAACAGGCCGAGCAGCATCACGATGCCCTCGCGGACCACGGTCTGATCGTCGGCCACGACCACCCGCGCGGACTTCCCCTCCTCCACCGTGCCGCTCATACGGGCACCTTCAGCGTCACCACGAACCCCTCCTCGTCCGGTCCCGCGGCCAGCGAACCACCCAGCAGTTCGGCACGCTCGCGCATGCCCAGCAGACCGTATCCGCCTCCCGACCCGTCGAGTTCGCCCGGACGTCCGCCCGAGTCGCGGACGTTCAGCGTCACTTCATGCGCGCTGTAGTCGAGCCGCACATCGACTCTGGCGCCGTGGGCGTGCTTGCGGACGTTGGTCAGGGCCTCCTGCGCGACCCGCCGCACGGCCTGCGAGGCCTGGGCCGGCAGCGGTCTGCGTTCACCGGTGACGGTGACCCCGGCACCGTCGTCCGTGCTGACGAGTGCGGCCAGGAAGTCCTCCAACGGGGTCAGCTCACCCCGCAGCGCGGACAGTGCCTGCCGGGTCTCGGCGAGGCCGTCGCGGGCCATTCCCCGGGCCGCCACCACCCGTTCCAGGATCCGGTCGCGTTCGGCACCGTTCTCGATCAGCAGCCGTGCCGCCTCCAAGTGCACGAGCTGCGCCGACAGGCTGTGCGCCAGCACGTCGTGGATCTCCCGTGCGAGGCGGGCCCGCTCGGCCAGCGCCGCGGACTCGGCCTCGGCGGCGCGGGCGGCGCGCTCCTGGGCGAGCAGCCGCTGCGCACTGCCGCGGGCCTCCGCGTCCAGACGCAGGACGTAACCTCCGAGGGTCAGACCGGCCACGGTGACGGCCGTCGTCAGCCAGAGATCGTTGGTGAACGCGGAGTACAGGGCCAGCGCGACCGACGCGACGGGGACGGCCGCCCCGAGCGGCAGCCGTTCCAGTGCGCCGACCCCGGCGGCGCACCAGATCACGAGGGCCGGGCCTCTGAAGCCCGTGAGATCGGCGGCGACCGCCAGGCTCAGCAGCACGCCCATGAGGGCGAGGGACGGCACCAGCCGGTGCTCGTAGGTCGTCCGGAGGAATGCCCAGGAGGTGAGGGCGAGGAGGCCCGCTCCCGCTGTCGCGCCGAGCGCTCCACCGAGGCCGACGTGTCGCTCGCTGAAGGCGGCCCACAGCAGCACGGCCAGCGCGAGCAGCCGGACGGCCCAGGTGATCAGGCGCCGGGGCCGGGAGATCCCCGCACGGCCGAGCGCTTCGCGTGACGGCCAGCGTGTCCAGGCGTTCTCGGTCACACGGGCTCCTTCCAGGCCGGCGGCTGGGCGGCACCGTACGCCGGGGCGGGCCGGGACACGAGGCCGAGGGCATGGGTCCGCCAGGCGAGGATTCCCCCGCGGACCAGCAGGGTTCCGGCGAGGCCGAGCACCAGTGCGGAACTGTCCTGGTGCAGGCCCAGGAGGGAACCGGAGGCGTAGGCCCCCGCCCGCAGGGCTATGCCGACGGCCCAGACCGTGAGGCTCGCCCTGGTGCTCTCGGTCCACACGGTGCCGTCCGGCGCCGTCCGGATGCGGGTGGTCCAGCCCCAGCCGACGCCGGTGCCCAGGCCGATGAGCAGCTCTGCCGCGAGCAGGACGGCGGATCCGGCCGGGTGGTCGGAGTCGAGGACGCCGGGGTCGCGCAGCGCGACGACGGCGAGGGCCACCGGCAGCAGCCACCAGCGCCGTTCCGCGTCGACAGGGCGGGCGCGGGACTGCCGGACGATCACTGTGACGACGACTGCCACGATCGCCAGCGCGTCGACGATCCCGGACATCAGGGCCTCCCGGTGCGAGAAGGTGGTGCCGGAGCGAGTACTGCCGACGCCTTCAAAGCTACGGAGACGCGCAGGTCACGGGATCGGAGCGCGGGTGGATCACGGGTGGATTCTTCGAGCGGATCTTCTCCACCCCCGGGTGGAGGAAGTCTCCGGGCCGCCCCCGACAGGGCTCGGCGGCAGGGGCAAGTCCCGGCGGGCAGCAGCGGCAGACGCGCGGCAGAGCAGCGGGGCGCGCCCGCACTGACGGGCACGGCAGGGCAGGGGGGCGCGGCCCGGCAGACGCGGCTGCATCAGGGAGCGGCCGAGTCGCGGACGGTCAGGTGTCAGGCAGCAGGCGCCCTCGCGGAAACGCGCAAACGTAGGTAACGCGCACACGTAGGTACCGCGCACACGTAGGTTCGGCGCGCCAGACCTGTCGCAGTGGGAGCCTCACCGCGCCGCCCCTCACCACGGTCCGCGGACAGGCGCCGTCGGCCGAGGCCTCTGCCCGGAACCACTGCCGACGACCGGCGGCCAGACGACGAGACGCCCGGGCCAAGGGCGCTCCGTTACGAGACATCCCCTGATCCGGACGTTCCCCGGTCCATACTTCCCCTGGTCCGGCGGCCTGTCAGCCGTATGCCGCCCCGTCGCCGCGGGCCGGCTCGCCGACACGGACATGCGCGGCGGCCCGCGCCCTCACGTGCAAGGAGCCCACGCGGCGACTACGCGTCGATACGGGACCGGTCCAGCGTGGCCGCCGAGCTGGAGATGAACTCCTTGCGGGGTGCCACGTCGTTGCCCATCAGCAGATCGAACACGCCTTCCGCGGCCTCCAGGTCGGAGAGGTTGATGCGGCGCAGGGTGCGGTGGCGCGGGTCCATCGTGGTCTCGGCCAGCTGGTCCGCGTCCATCTCGCCCAGGCCCTTGTACCGCTGGATGGAGTCCTTGTACCGGATGCCCTTGCTCTGGAACTCCATGAGCTTGTCGCGCAGCTCGCGGTCGGAGTACGTGTAGACGTACTTCTCCTGGCCCTTCTTCGGCTGGATCAGCTCGATGCGGTGCAGCGGCGGCACCGCGGCGAAGACCCGGCCGGCCTCGACCATGGGCCGCATGTAGCGCTGGAACAGCGTGAGCAGCAGGCACCGGATGTGGGAGCCGTCCACATCGGCGTCGGTCATCATGATGATCTTGCCGTAGCGGGCCGTGTCGATGTCGAAGGTACGGCCCGAACCGGCTCCTATGACCTGGATGATCGCACCGCACTCGGCGTTCTTCAGCATGTCGGTCACGGACGACCGCTGCACGTTGAGGATCTTGCCGCGGATCGGCAGCAGCGCCTGGAACTCGGAGTTCCGCGCCAGCTTGGCCGTGCCGAGCGCGGAGTCACCCTCCACGATGAACAACTCGCTGCGGTCGACGTCGTCACTGCGGCAGTCGGCGAGCTTCGCCGGCAGGGACGAGGACTCCAGCGCCGTCTTCCGGCGCTGCGCGTCCTTGTGCTGGCGGGCGGCGACCCGGGTGCGGGCCGCGGCGACCACCTTCTCCATGACCACGCGGGCCTGCGCCGCCGCGTCACGCTTGGCGGCCGTCAGGAACGCCTTCAGCTCGTTGGTGACCACGTTGTTCACGATGCGGCGGGCCGCCGAGGTGCCGAGGACCTCCTTGGTCTGGCCCTCGAACTGCGGCTCGGCCAGGCGGACCGTGACGACCGCCGTGAGCCCCTCCAAGGCGTCGTCCTTGACGATGTCGTCCTCGGCGACGCGCAGCATCTTCTTCGCCCGCAGCACCTCGTTGAACGTCTTGACGACGGCCTGCTCGAAGCCGGCGACGTGGGTACCGCCCTTGGGCGTGGCGATGATGTTGACGAACGACCGCACCGTGGTGTCGTAGCCGGTGCCCCACCGCAGCGCGACGTCCACGCCCAGTTCGCGGGTGACCTCGGCCGGGGTCATCTGGCCGTGCTCGTCCAGGACCGGGACCGTCTCCTTGAAGGTGCCCTTGCCCGAGAAGCGGAGGACGTCGCAGATCGCCTTGTCGTTCGCCAGGTACTCGCAGAACTCGCTGATGCCGCCGTCGAAGCGGAAGGACTCCTCGCCCTTGCTGCCGCCCTCGCCCAGACCGAACTCGTCACGGACGACGATGGTCAGGCCGGGCACCAGGAACGCGGTCTGCCGGGCACGCTGGTGCAGGTTCTCCAGGGAGAGCTTGGCGTCCTTGAGGAAGATCTGCCGGTCGGCCCAGTAGCGCACGCGCGTGCCGGTCCGGGCCTTGGGGATCTTCTTGCCCTTGCGCAGGCCACTTCCGGCCTCGAACTTCGCGTCTGCACCGCCGGCGGCGAAGGCACCGGGCACACCGCGCCGGAAGCTGATGGCGTGCGTGTGGCCGTTGCGGTCCACCTCGACGTCGAGCCGGGCGGAGAGGGCGTTGACCACGGAGGCGCCCACGCCGTGCAGGCCACCGGAGGCGGCGTACGAACCGCCGCCGAACTTGCCGCCCGCGTGCAGCTTGGTCATGACGACCTCGATGCCGGACAGGCCGGTCTTGGGCTCGACGTCCACGGGGATGCCGCGGCCGTTGTCGCGCACCTCGACCGAGCCGTCGGTGTGGAGGACCACCTCGATGTGGTCGCAGTACCCGCCGAGGGCCTCGTCCACCGAGTTGTCGATGATCTCCCAGAGGCAGTGCATCAGACCGCGGCTGTCGGTCGAGCCGATGTACATGCCCGGGCGCTTGCGCACGGCTTCGAGGCCCTCGAGGACGAGCAGGTGCCGCGCGGTGTAGTTGGAACCGTCCCGGTCTGCTCCTGCCAGCAGCGCTGTGGACGGCACGGACGTATCGGCGGTCACGCGGTTCGCTCCTCGCTGAATTTCAGATGACCCCCTTTTGGGTAAGGGGGCGGCTTCGGTAGCCGCTCAGAGGGTACCGAGCCCTGGTAGAGACGGTGTAACACCACCCTCGTCGGGAACTCACACTAGACCAGAGTCGTATGCGTGTTCGATCCCTCGAAGGAGTGAAGTACATATCACGTTCCCTTCGGGGCATGAACCATTTAGGCTCCGGGCACGTCCTCATGAACAACCGGCAACCCGGCCGGGAGGACGAGACAGCAACACCGCGCGAACCCGTAGGCACCCAAGACACGCAATACGGCACATTCGCCGCCAACCGGCAGCAAACAGCCGTCCCGGAAGATTTTTTCGAGGAAAAGCCACGAGCGGGAACGTTTTCGGGCTGGTTGGATGTTGACCCTGGTACGACAGCTCGTCGAGCTAGAGAAGAGGCGACGTGACTACTGTTCTGACCCCCGCGAGCCCCCTGACGGCCGCCGATCGCTGCGACCGCTGCGGCGCCCAGGCATACCTGCGCGTCGTTCTGCTCAGCGGCGGAGAGCTGCTCTTCTGCGCCCACCACGGGCGCAAGTTCGAGCCGGAACTCAAGAAGATCGCCGCTGAGATACAGGACGAGACGGAGCGGCTGACGACCGCCCCGACCACCGCTTCCGAATAAGAGCGCTGAATCTCGCACACACGACGAGCCAGCTCCGGCACAGGCCGGTGAACGGGCGGCCCCTCCTCGACCGGGAGTGGCCGCCCGCGCTCATGCCCGCCGCCCCGCGTAGGGCTTGTCCGCAGGGCTCTAGCTGTCCCTCGTGGCCGGTTCCAGCGCCCGGACGACCTCGGAGACGCGCGTGTAGACACCGGGAAGTCCCGGCCGCCCGCACCCGCTCCCCCATGACACCAGGCCGATCAGCCGTCCCCCGGCCACCAGCGGCCCACCGCTGTCCCCCTGGCAGCCGTCGGGCCCGCCGGCGGGTTCACCGGCGCACAGCATGCTGTCAGCCCGGTAGGTGCCGTCGGGGCCGCCGGGGTAGGCGCGGGCGCACACCTCGTCGGAGAGTACGCGCACGTGTGCGGCGTGCAGTCGTCGCGCGTAATCCCCACCACCGCTCGTATCACCCCAGCCGGACACCAGCGCCTCGGTGCCGGGCGCGTAGACCGGGTCACCGGCGCCCGCCATGGCGACGACAGCGCTCTGCGGCAGCGGCGCGGCGAGGGTGAGCACCGCGAAGTCGCCGGAGTTGGTCCTCGCGTCGTACCCGGGGTTGATCCGCGCCTTCCGCACGGCGATCTCCTCGCCCTCGGTGGACAGCAGATCCGTGCGGCCCCCGATGATCTTCAGGTCACCCACTCGGTCCGGCGGTCCGCCGAGGACGTCCCCGGCCAGGCAGTGGGCCGCGGTGAGCACGGTGGTGCGGCCGACGGCCACGGCACCGCAGAACTGCCCCGCCCGCGTACCTCCGAACCGGTCACGGCTGGCCAGCGCCACCGTCCACGGAGCCTGGGAGACATCGATCGGAAATCCCCCGACCACCACGCCGCCGGCAGCCGCGGGAGCCGCGCCCACCAGGGGTATCGAGACGAGGGTGGCCACCGCGGCCAGCGGCCGGATCAGGGCTCGGGCTAGGGAACGGCGCATGCGTGCTCCTCACTCAGAGGTCCTCCTGGGGGACCCAGAGTGATCCAAAGGGCACCGGCGCGCAGCACGAAGGCCCGGCCCCGCGGAGGGGGCCGGGCCTCCGCCGTGGCGGTCGGCGCGACCTAGTCGAGGTAGTCGCGCAGCACCTGGGAACGCGACGGGTGGCGCAGCTTCGACATGGTCTTGGACTCGATCTGGCGGATGCGCTCACGCGTCACGCCGTAGACCTTGCCGATCTCGTCGAGGGTCTTCGGCTGGCCGTCGGTGAGGCCGAAGCGCATGGAGACGACGCCGGCCTCACGCTCGGACAGGGTGTCGAGGACGGAGTGCAGCTGCTCCTGCAGGAGCGTGAAGCTGACGGCGTCGGCGGGCACGACCGCCTCGGAGTCCTCGATCAGGTCACCGAACTCGCTGTCGCCGTCCTCACCGAGCGGGGTGTGCAGCGAGATGGGCTCACGGCCGTACTTCTGGACCTCGATGACCTTCTCCGGGGTCATGTCGAGCTCCTTGGCCAGCTCCTCCGGAGTGGGCTCGCGGCCCAGGTCCTGGAGCATCTGGCGCTGGACGCGCGCGAGCTTGTTGATGACCTCGACCATGTGCACCGGGATACGGATGGTGCGGGCCTGGTCGGCCATGGCGCGGGTGATCGCCTGCCGGATCCACCAGGTGGCGTACGTGGAGAACTTGTAGCCCTTGGTGTAGTCGAACTTCTCGACCGCGCGGATCAGACCGAGGTTGCCTTCCTGGATGAGGTCCAGGAAGAGCATGCCGCGGCCGGTGTAGCGCTTGGCCAGGGAGACCACCAGACGGAGGTTGGCCTCCAGGAGGTGGTTCTTGGCGCGGCGGCCGTCCTCGGCGATGATCTCCAGCTCGCGCTTGAGCTTGGGGGCGAGCTTGTCGGCGTTCGCCAGCTTGTCCTCGGCGAACAGGCCCGCCTCGATGCGCTTGGCCAGCTCGACCTCCTGCTCGGCGTTGAGCAGGGGGACCTTGCCGATCTGCTTGAGGTAGTCCTTGACCGGGTCGGCGGTGGCGCCGGCCGCGGCGACCTGCTGCGCGGGCGCGTCGTCCTCGTCCTCGTCGGACAGGACGAAGCCGGCGCTCTCGGTGCCCTCGGGCTCGTCGGCGACCTTGGTGTCCTCGAGCACCTCGTCCTCGAGGAGCTCGGCGTCGTCCTTCTTGCCCGCGGTCTTCTTGGCGGCCGTCTTCTTCGCGGCGACCGTCTTCTTGGCGACCGTCTTCTTGGCGGCCGTCTTCTTCGCGGCGGCCTTCCTGGCGGGGGAGGCTTCCTCGGGGGAATCGGCGGCGGCCGGAGCGGCGGGCGTCACGGGGGCGGCCGTGGCGGGGGTGGCCTTCCTGGTGGTGGTCACCGTCTTCGCCGCGACCGACTTGGTGGCGGTGCGCTTGGCCGGGCTCTTCGCTGCGACGCTCTTTCGGGTGCGCTTGGGCTCTGCGGCACTGACCATCAGCGTCACACCCTCTTCCTCAAGGATCTGGTTGAGGCTGCGCAGTACGTTCTTCCACTGAGTGGCCGGAATCTGGTCAGCTTCGAAGGCCCGACGCACATCGTCGCCGGCGATCTGCCCCTCAGCCTTTCCCCGCTCGATGAGCGCCATGACAGAGACGGACTCGGCGATCTCCGGCGGGAGCGTACGGGATGTGCTGGCCGACACGAACAACCTCTCGGAACGTTGGAAAGCGGCTTCCGGCACCGTCCGCTAGGGACAGGAGCCGACCACCGGCCTGGGGATGGGCCGACGGCGCGGGCGGGGGCCGGGGAGATGCACAGCGCCTTGCATGGCGTCCGTATTCCTTCCGCGACCGTCACCTCTTAGGTCATCGCGCTGTCTCCACAAGCGTTACGCCCAATCTGCGTGGCCCGAGTCACACCCCACAAGCGGTCGTAAGTCGTCAAACAAGCACAAACGGGATCACTCGTGATCCGCGTCCTGGCCGTGCGTCCCAGGCCAGGGCGGTCCGCACCATGCCGCACCCCGCCGGGCCCCGTCGGACTCCAGAAGGTCCGGCGGGGTGCGGCGACGGCCGGCAGCCGGGTCCGGCGCCGCCACGCGCACCAGGAGGGCGCCGCACATCGGCGATCGCACCGCGCCCCTCGCGAGGTCAGTGCTCGCGCGGTGCGGGAACCACACGCTCCACCTCGGGCTGGGCCGTGAGCAGCTGCCGCATGGCCGCCTCCGCCGCCACGCTGTCGCCGGTGCCGAGTGCGTCGACGATCCGCGCGTGCTGCGCGAGAGACGTCTCGTTCGGCCGGTCACAGCCGGTGACCGGGCCGCCGGAGACCTGGAGCGCCGCCGAGACGATGCCGGAGAGGTGCTCCAGCATGCGGTTGCCCGCGACCTGGATGAGCAGCGCGTGGAACTCGGTGTCGGCGCGCGAGTAGGTGAGCGCGTCGCCCTGAGCCATGGCGTGACTCATGATCTCGACCATGTCGCAGAGGCGCTGCTGCACCTCCTCGCGCCCGTGGCCGGCGGCGAGGCGGGCGGCGAGCGGCTCGATCGTCCAGCGCAGCTCGTTCAGCTCCCGGCGCTGGTCGTCTCGCTGCGGCCCGAAGGCCCGCCACTCGATGATGTCCGGGTCGAGGAGGTTCCAGTCGCTGACGGGCCGCACGCGCGTGCCGACGTTGGGGCGCGCGCTGACCAGGCCCTTGGCCTCGAGGACGCGGAGGGACTCGCGGACGACGGTGCGCGAGACCTCGAAGCGCTGGCCGATCTCCTCCGGCACCAGCGGTCGGTCGGCGCCCAGATCGCCGGAGACGATCATCTGTCCGAGCTGCTGGACGAGTTGGCCGTGCAGTCCGCGTCCGCGACTGCCCGCGGGCCGCCGACCGACGCGGCCCAGTTCGGGTTCCCCGCCCTCCCAGGCGGGCGCTCCGACGCGATCGGCCGCCGGGGCCTCCGCGTAGGGGTAGCGGTCGAGTTCGCCCGGGCCGACCAGACCTGAGTCGGTGGAGCGGGCGGCGGTCATCATGGTGTGCGCAAGGGTACTCACGAAACCTTTGTCGGCGTCGTTTCCAACTCCCTTGAGGTCTTTGGTGAAAAGCACACGAAAGGGTGATCGCTCACACCGTCGCAATTGACGCCTTATCGGAAAGAAATGGCCTTTCTTCGGGGAGTTGTGTGCAGGGCAGGAACGGAAACGTGCGCACGGCCGTCACGGCAGCCTTCTGCGCAGTGCCGTGGCGAGGTAGGCGCAGAGAAGTCCGGTGAGGGACAACGCCAGTGCGCAGGCCACCGGTTGGGCGAGCAGCCGCACTGCCGCGAGCAGGTACCGCTCCCCTCCGAAGGGCCGTGGGAGCAGGAGGACCTCCCGCAGCCGCAGCGGGAAGTCGGCCGCCAGCCGTGCCGCCGGCCCCTTCAGCGCTCCGTGCACGACGGGAACGACGACCACGGGTACGGCGAGGACCGCGGCCAGTCCGGCCGTCGTGGACCGGAACACCCCCGCCGCCAGCACACCCGCCCAGGCGCAGCCGACGACCAGCCCGAACCAACTGGCGGTCAGCGAAAGCCAGTCGGCGGGCACTTCGGTGAGCTCCCGTCCGTAGACGATGTAGAGCGCCTCGGCGTCGCAGCCCAGGGTGAGGAACGCGAGCAGCCCCGCGGTGGCTCCGGAGACGAGCAGTTTGGCGGTGAGCAGCCCCAGGCGGCGGGGGACGGTGCCGCGGTCGGCCGCCAGGGCGGGGTGGCGGAACTCGT
This sequence comes from Streptomyces sp. NPDC025833, assembly GCF_055558055.1. Classification (NCBI taxonomy): domain Bacteria; kingdom Bacillati; phylum Actinomycetota; class Actinomycetes; order Kitasatosporales; family Streptomycetaceae; genus Streptomyces; species Streptomyces sp. NPDC025833. The sequence continues at coordinate 91,718 of NZ_JBVHNF010000014.1, read as the reverse complement.
CCCCGAAGGCCAGCGCGCCGAGCAGGCCCGCCGCGAGTGCGGCGGGCGGCAGCGGCAGCTGTACCGGCCAGGCCGTGAACAGCCGGGCCTGCGGGGTGTGCCCGATCCGTGCCAGGAGTACGGCGGTGAGCGCGGACACGACCAGCACGGCGCCGCAGGTGAGGAAGCCGGTGCTGATGCCGGCCGCCCGTCGGAGTTCGTAGCGGAGGGGCCGCAGGGGGTCGGGGGCGGGGCGGACGGAGATGGGGGGCGGGAGGGGGGAGGACGCGGTCGCCGCGCGGCTGTCGTCGGGGCGGCCGGCAGGGGCGGCGTGCGGCTGCCGGGCGCCGGGGTTCCTGGCGCCGGGCAGGAGGGTACGGGTACCGGTGGCGATCACCGCTGGGCTGCCGGTGCCACCGGTTCGGGGGCCGGTGGCCGCCGCGTCTCCACCGGGAGCGGTCTCGGAGACGGGCACGGCGTCGGCGGACCGCCTCACGGCGCGTCCCGGTACCGTGTCGGCCGCGGTCTCCTCCCCGGTCGCGGTGGCATCGTGCGCCGCGGCGTCGGTCGAAGTGGTGCCGGTGGCTACGGCGGTCTCCGACGCGTCGCGGGCCGCGATTTCGGAGACGGTGACCAGGCGGTCCAGGCCGGTCTCCTCTCCAGGGGCTCGGCCGGAGGCGGGCCGCTCGGCGTCGGCGGGGTGCACCTCGGTCGGCGCAGGTGGGCCGGGCACCGTTCGCGCTTCGCCCGCCCGATCCGTCGCCGCACACTGCGCTTCCGGCGCCGACGGATCGGCCTGGCCTGCCACCTGCCGTCGCGGCGAACGCCCGGCTGCCGGGACCGACTCCGGCGAGGCCCCCGACACGCCACCGTCCGTTTCCGGCGCGGCCGGGTCCTGCGCGGGCGGCACCCCCGTCTCGGACGCCGCGCCGTCCGCCGCACGCATCGGCTCCGTGGGGGCCGGTCGCTCGGCCGGGGCTCCGGACGCGGCGCTCTCCTGCGACGGTGCGGGCCGTTTCCGCGCGGGCGCCGCCGTCGGCTCGTGCACGACCCGGCGTGAAGCCTCTGGCGAACCGCCGGGATCCGACCGCACGGAATCCCGCACCGAGACCGGAGCCGCTTCCTCCCCCGCCTGCCCAGGTGCCGCAAGGCCCTGGCCGGCCCGCGCAGGGGCGGCCGGGGTCTGTTCGCGCGCCCCCTTCGGGATGCCGGAAACCACGGGACGCCGCTCCACCGCCACGCTCTCCTGTCCGTCCCGCCGGTCCCCTCGTGCCGAGTCGGGTACGGCCTGCCAGGACTCGGGGGTGCGCTCCCCGTCCTCGCGGCCGGTTCCGGCACCCGCTCCCATGTCGCCGATCTCGTCCGCCAGTTGGTGGACGAGGATGCCGTTCCGGAAGGCGATCTCGCCGACGGCGGCGGTCGTGCTGCCGTACACCGAAAGGCGGTTGCCGCCCTCGCGTACCACTTCGACGGAGCGGCGGAAGATGCGCGCGTCCTTGGTGAGCAGGGCTGCCAGGCGTACGGCGTGGGGGCTGCGGACGGCCACGCGCGGGCGCAACCGGGTGCGGGCGAAAGCCTTTCCCTCCTGGTCGGCGACGACCCTGCCGTCCTGGAGCGTGACGACCCTGTCCGCGGTGCGTGCGGCCTCCTTGGGGTCCGCCGTGCTGAACAGGACCGTGCCGCCCTGCGTGGCGTGCGCCCGCAGCATGCCGTGCAGCCACTGGGCCTCGCGGGCGGAGAGTCCGTCGGTGGGTTCGTCCAGGACCAGCGTGTGCGGGTCCGGCAGCAGGGCGCAGGCGAGCCCGAGTCTGCGGTCCATGCCGCGCGACAACGTGCTGAGGCGCTCCTCGCGGAGGCTGACGAGACCGACCACTTCGAGGACTTCGTCGGCTCGTCGCGCGGGGGCCCCCGAGGCCGCGCACAGCATGCGCAGATGACCGCGGACCGAGCGGGCCGGGTGACCCGGCACGTCACCGAGGAGCACGCCGACTTCCCGCGCCGGGTGCGGGATCCGGTGCAGGGGGCGTCCCTTGAAGTAGGTGATGCCACGACCCGGTTGAAGTTCCAGCATCAGTCTGAGCGTTGTCGTCTTGCCCGCGCCGCCGCCCCCGAGGAGCGCGGTCACTTGCCCGGCGCGCGCCTCGAAGGAGACGTCGTCGACGGCGGGCGGATACGCCTTGCGGGGGTTGCTGGTCAGTCCGAAGGCCTGGATCACCTGCAGCAAGATAGCGCGACAAAACCGTTTTTCCCGGTATAAGGCGGCTTGGGCGTCGATGCGATGCGGTCGGGCCGCGCTGTTGTCCGCCGTTCGATGGAACCCGCGCCGTACCCGGGCCCCGGGGTGCTCACTGCCGGGCCGGGCCGCCACTCCGCCGTACGTCCCCCACGGGTCACACCTCGGGGCGCAGCATCGGCGGGTTGAGCAGAGTGGCGCCTCCCGCCCGGAAGAGCTGGGCGGGCCGGCCGCCCTGGCGCGTGGTCGTCCCGCCCGTCGGTACGAGGAACCCCGGCGTGCCGGTGACCTTGCGGTGGAAGTTGCGCGGGTCGAGTGCCACGCCCCAGACCGCCTCGTACACACGGCGCAGTTCCCCGACGGTGAACTCGGGCGGGCAGAAGGCGGTGGCCAGTGACGAGTACTCGATCTTGGAGCGGGCCCGTTCCACCCCGTCGGCGAGGATCCGGGCGTGATCGAAGGCGAGGGGTGCCACGGGTTCGCCGTCGCGGCCGTGCCCGCCCTGCTGGAGGAGTTCCTCGACCGGGGCCCAGCGCGCGTTGCTCGCGTCGCCGCCGGCGCGCGGTGCGGGCAGGTCGGGCGCGAGGGCGAGATGCGCGACGCTGACCACCCGCATGCGCGGGTCCCGGTCGGGGTCGCCGTAGGTGGCGAGCTGTTCCAGGTGGGCCCCGTTGTCCTGGGCCGGGGCCGAGGGGTCGTGGGCGCACAGCCCGGTCTCCTCGACCAGTTCACGCGCCGCCGCCTGGGACAGGTCCTCGTCGGCCCGTACGAATCCGCCGGGCAGCGCCCAGCGCCCCTGGAAGGGAGGCTCGCCCCTGCGTACCGCGAGCGCGCACAGGGCATGGCGGCGCACGGTCAGCACGACCAGGTCCACGGTGACGGCGAAGGGCGGGAAGGCTGACGGGTCGTAGGGCATGCCGCGATCATAGTCGTCTGCCTGACGATAAACACTCCCCTGGCCGGCCGCATCGGTGGTGGTTCCGCGGCCCGTCCGGGCGTTCTGCCATTCGGGTGACCGTGGGAGGACTCGTTCGGGTAATGGCTCGGGAGGGAGTGGGCCGCGTGACCGGCCGGCGCGGGTGGCCGCCGGTGCGCCTCCCGCCGCTTGTTCCCGGTGTCGGCCCGGGCATCCGCTCCGCGCGGTGCCGTTCCTCGGTCCGGTCGGTGTTCATCCGTTCCCCTCGGGCTGCCGCGGGTGCCCGGCGTCCGCCGGGGCGCCGCTGGTCGTGACCTCACTCCGGCCCGCTGTACGCGCGCAGCTCGCCCCGCGGGTGCCGGGCCGGGTGGCGTCGGTCGCGGACGCGCGGGGACGGGAGTCCGCCGGCCCGCGGCGGCCGGTCTTCGCCCGGGCCGGGTGACGGCCGTCGTCGCCGTCGGTGCGACGCGCCCGGCGCCGTCGCCGGCCGCCCGGCCGGGGACCGGCTCCCTCGTCGTCCGCCGGGGTTCCGTCCACTGGTGCGGGGGTGGGCGGGGGCTCGGCGGGGGCGGACCGCGGTGCGCGGTCCGGGTGCTCCGCCGGCCGCGCGGGCAGGCGTCGTGTGCCGTCGGCGCGCAGGCAGCGGCGGACGGCCTCCGGGTCGAGGCCCTCGTTGCACGCCTGGTGCAGCAGCCGGGCGAAGAGGTAGTCGGGGTCCGCGCCCAGCGCCATGGCCAGCGCCTCCCGCGCCTCCAGTTCGTCGCCCGTGGACCAGGCGACCCAGCCCGCGAGCGTCAGCGGGGCGGCGGCGTGCTCGCCGTAGGGCCCGACGCAGCGGCGGGCCAGTGCGCGCCAGAGCCGGAGGGCCGGGCCCGCCTCGTCCCCCTCCATCCAGGCGGCGGCCCTGTCCCGGGTCGTACGGTCCTGGAGCCCGAGGATCAGGATCGCCGCCTCGTCGTGGGGGGCGCGCCCGGCGGGGCCCGCCGCCCCCGCCGGGGGGGGGGGGGGCGGGGGGGGGCCGGGGGGGGCGGGCCCCCCCGCCCCCCCGCGCGCGCGGGGCGGGCCCCGCCCCCCCGAGCCAGGGCG
>NZ_JBVHNF010000014.1:72765-87494 GCF_055558055.1 Streptomyces sp. NPDC025833 | reverse complement strand
GGGCCGGCGCCCCCCGCCCCCCCATCCCGGGGGGGGGGGCCGTGGGGGGGGGTGTTCGGTGGCTGCCGCCACTTCGGGGGGCCCCCCCCCCCGGGGGGCCCCCCCCCCCGGGCGGCCCCCACGTCCGCCGGATGGGTGCCGGAGACCGGTGCCGCCGCGGCGAAGCGGCGGATGACGCGCTCGGCGAGTCCGAGGGTCTCCTCGGCCACCTTCTCGCGGGCCGTCTCGTCGAGGATGCGGGGCACCAGGTTCATGCCGGCCGCGTCGAGGGCGATCTCCTGCTCCAGGGCCGCGGTGGTCTCCCAGGGCTGCAGCCTGGCGTGCAGCTCCCGCAGGGTGCCGCGCACCTGGATGCCCGCGTAGGTGGCGGCCGCGGCGAGCACGGAGGTGCCGGGCAGGCCCATCGGTGAGCCGTCCTCGGGGCAGCAGTCCTCGGCGGGGCAGCAGTACGACCAGTAGCGGCCGTCCGAGATGCACAGGGCCTCGATGACGGGCACGTCGAGGCTGCCGCACTCGGTGCGCATCAGGTGGGCCAGCCCTTCCAGCCGTCGTTTGACCTCCCGGCCGGTCTCCCCGGGACCGGGCTCCTGGCAGACGTAGGCCACCATCCGCTCGGGAGGGGTGCCGCGCCGTCGGCTGCCGGTGACCAGGCCGCGGGCCAGTTGCCGGGCGGCCGCCTCCCAGTCGTCCCTGCTCGCGGGGATGCCGAGCCGGGCCCGCCCGCCGAACCGGCCGCGGCCGCCGCGGTCGTGCAGCGCCACGAGCACCATGCTGTCCTCCGGGCGGTAGCCGAGGAGGTAGGGCAGGGCGTCGGCCAGTTCGGCCGGGGTGCGCAGGGTGACCTGCGCCGTGTGCTCGGCCGGTCCGCCCGGCGGGGTACGTCCCGGAATGTCGTTGCTTTCGAAGGGTCCGGTGGGTTCGCCGTGATTCGTCATGCGCCGACGATCTCGCGGATCGCACGATTCCGGTTGAGCCTGTGGATAAGTCGAGTCAGGGACACGACACCTTGTCACGGTTGTCCACAGTCGAGGGCCGGGGCCGCCCGGTTGTCGGTCCCGTCCTGTTGTATGGAACGCATGGAGCACACGAGCAACGCGGATCTCCGGGCCCGGGCCGACACCGTCCTCGCCCGGCTCGTCGGGGACGACACCGGCACCGCCCGGCTGCGGGAGGACCAGTGGCGGGCGATCGAGGCGCTGGTCGCCGACCGGCGCCGGGCCCTGGTGGTCCAGCGCACGGGCTGGGGCAAGTCCGCGGTGTACTTCGTGGCGACCTCGCTGCTCAGAGCCGGCGGGAGCGGGCCGACGGTGATCGTCTCGCCGCTGCTCGCGCTCATGCGCAACCAGGTGGAGGCCGCACGGCGGGCCGGCATCCACGCCCGGACGATCAACTCCGCCAACACCGAGGAGTGGGAGGAGGTGCAGGCCGAGATCGCGGCGGGCGACGTCGACGTGCTGCTCGTCTCGCCGGAGCGGCTGAACAACCCCGACTTCCGTGACCAGGTCCTGCCCAAGCTGTCGGCGGCCACCGGCCTGCTGGTCGTGGACGAGGCCCACTGCATCTCGGACTGGGGCCACGACTTCCGGCCCGACTACCGGCGGCTGCGCACCATGCTCGGTGACCTCCCGCCCGGCGTCCCCGTGCTGGCCACCACCGCCACGGCCAACGCCCGGGTGACCGCCGACGTCGCGGAGCAGCTCGGCACGGGGGGCGCGTCCGACGCGCTGGTGCTGCGCGGGCCACTGGACCGCGAGAGCCTCAGCCTCGGGGTGCTGCGCCTGCCGGACGCCGCCCACCGGATGGCCTGGCTCGCCGACCACCTCGACGACCTGCCGGGCTCCGGCATCATCTACACGCTCACCGTCGCCGCCGCGGAGGAGGTCACCGCCTTCCTGCGGCAGCGGGGGCACGCCGTCGCCTCGTACACGGGCAAGACGGAGAACGCCGACCGCCAGCAGGCGGAGGACGACCTGCTCGCCAACCGCGTCAAGGCTCTGGTCGCGACCTCCGCGCTCGGCATGGGCTTCGACAAACCGGATCTGGGGTTCGTGGTCCACCTCGGCTCGCCCTCCTCCCCCATCGCCTACTACCAGCAGGTCGGCAGGGCAGGCCGCGGCGTCGCACACGCCGAGGTGCTGCTGCTGCCCGGCAAGGAGGACGAGGCGATCTGGGAGTACTTCGCCTCGCTGGCCTTCCCCTCCGAGGAACTGGTCCGCCGCACGCTCGACGTGCTCGCGCGGGCGGACCGGCCGCTGTCCCTGCCCGCCCTGGAACCGCTGGTGGAGCTGCGCCGTTCCCGGCTGGAGACGATGCTCAAGGTCCTCGACGTGGACGGAGCGGTGCACCGGGTCAAGGGCGGCTGGACCGCCACCGGACAGCCGTGGTCGTACGACGTCGAGCGCTACGCGTGGGTGGCCCGGCAGCGCGCGGCCGAACAGCAGGCGATGCGCGAGTACGCGGCCACCGGCGAGTGCCGGATGGAGTTCCTGCAGCGCCAGCTGGACGACGAGGGCGCCAAACCCTGCGGCCGCTGCGACAACTGCTCGGGAGCGCGCTTCACCGCCGGTCTGTCCACGGCGGCCCTGGACGCCGCGCGCAGCGACCTGGGCCGGGCCGGGGTCGAGGTGGAGCCGCGCCGCATGTGGCCGACCGGGCTCCCGGCCATCGGCATAGACCTCAAGGGGCGCATCCCGGCCGGAGAACTGGCCCTGCCCGGACGGGCCCTGGGACGGCTCTCGGACATCGGCTGGGGCAACCGGCTGCGGCCGCTGCTCGCCCCGCAGACGCCGGACGGCGACGTGCCGGACGACGTGGCGCGAGCCGTGGTCGACGTCCTGGCCGACTGGGCCCGGGGCCCCGGCGGCTGGGCGACCGGGGCGCCGGACGCCCCCGGCCGGCCGGCGGGCGTGGTCACCGTCGCCTCGCACAGCCGGCCGCGGCTGATCGGCTCCCTGGGCGCCCGGATCGCCGAGATCGGCAGGCTTCCCCTGCTCGGTTCGGTGGAATACGCGGGGGAGGCGCCCCGATCGCCGCGCAGCAACAGCGCGCAGCGGCTGAAGGCGCTCGACGGCGCGCTGTCGGTGCCGCCCGCTCTGGCATCGGCACTCGCCGGGGCGGACGGTCCCGTGCTGCTGGTCGACGACTTCACGGAGACCGGCTGGACCCTGGCCGTCGCGGCACGGCTGCTCCGGAGATCCGGCGCGCGTGGCGTGCTGCCCCTGGTCCTCGCCGTCCAGGGCTGAGGCGGCGTTGTCGCTGGTCCCGGCCCTCCCGGGGCGGCCGGCCCGGTGACCCGCCGGGCCGGGGGCCGACCCCTCAGGCGTCATCGGCCGACCTCTGGGTAGGGATATAAGCGACGGACCGCCAGATAACCGCCGGTGGCCCCAATTGCTCGTTGCCGCATCCAAGTTCGACAGGAAGAATTGAGGTCCGCCACCCGCACGACTCGTCCGTTCACCGGTCGGGGCCCGCTGCGGTGCGCGCTCCCCCGAATCCGACCCCGCCCGCAGTGTGGGCGCGTAGCCGAAGGGAGGAACGTGACCTTCGGATTCGCATCGTCCTCGGCGGCCTCGTTGTCGACACCCGCGTCCGCCGCCTCCGCCAGTCGCCTGCTCGAGCCCGCGGAGTGGGCCGCCGCCGGTATCCCACTGCTGCGCAATCCCCGCGAGATAGTCAGCGGGCTGCACGCCCGCCACCACCCGAAACCGCTCACGGCGGTCGTGGCCGTCCTCGACCCGGACGAGCGGCTGCGGGCGAGCGCCTCGTTCACGCGCCGTTCGGCTCCGGCCGACGGCTGGATGTTCCGCAACGCACTGCTGGACCAGCTGCGCAGGGTGATCCCGCACGACCTTCGCCGCCGTACCCCCGTGCGCACGGCCGTCCTGCTCTACTGCCGCGGCGGCGAGGGGCGTTGGACCGAGGAGGACGGCGCCTGGATGTGGGGGCTGCGCGATGCCTGCACGCTGCACGGGCTGCGCTGCGGGGCGTACATCACGCTGACGGAGGAGGGCTGGCAGGTGCTCGGCGAGGGGCGTGGCGGCCGTCGGCCCAACGCGCACTCGGCGCCCGAGCCCTTCGCCACGTCGGAGGCTCCACCGCTCGTACCGCGCAGCGGCGGCCCGGTCTCCGAGGTACTGCGCCGGGCCGCGGCTCGCTGAACGCGCCGCGACGGTACGAGGTCGCGAGCGGCACGACGTCCTGTGCCGGCCGTCCCACAGCGCCGACGGCTCCCCGGTGTCCGGGCCGGGCCGGCGGGTCAGCAGGGGCGATCAGCGCGGGCGGTTCCTCCTGCCGGGGCCGGCGGGTTCACCGAGCGCGGTCCCTGGGGTTCCCGGGCACGGTCGCCCACTCGTCCATGGCCGTGTCGGCATGGCGCGACCGTCCGCTCCGGTGCCCGGCACCGCGTTGCCACGACCGGACCGGCCGTGCGTCCGCCATGCGCACTCCTTCGTACCTCCGGGAGTGCGACCCCGTCGTCGTCGTTGCCGTACCCCTGGTCCGGGCACGCCGAGGTCCGCACCGTGCGGGTTCCGCGGGAGCGGAACCTACGGCACCCCGGTGTCCCGGGGTGCCGGACGCGGTTCAGACGCCGGCGCCCAGCACCGAGTTGATCTGCTGCGGGTCGCCGCAGACGATCAGCAGTGCGCCGGCACGGGAGTGCGCCAGCGAGAGGGCGGTGGCAGCGGTGGCGACGGAGCCTCCGTTGACGGCCACGACGATCACCGGGCGGGACGCGGCACGATCGGCGACGGCGGCGTCCGCGTAGAAGACGTCGTCACCGGCATCGTGCTGCGCCCAGTAGGACGCTTCACCGAAGGACAACTCGTGTTCGGCCCACGGGTGCTGGGCACCCGTGGTGAGCACGAGTACGTCGCCGGGGGTGCGGCCCGCTTCGATGAGCAGGTCCACCGCCTCTTCGGCGGCGTCGAGCGCACCCTCGGCCGAAGCCGGGACCAACTGGATCTGGGGACCCGCCGTTGCGGCGGGAGCGGCCGGGCCGGAGGGGCCGGGCATGGCCGGGGCCACGTCACGCGCTGTGCGCTGCGCCGGCGGCGCGGGCCGCGAAGGGCCTGGACGACCGGGGCGGGGCGGGGCGGCGGGACGGGGACCGGGTACGGGGCGAGGGGTCGGCGCGGTACGGCCACTGGCCGGGCTGACGCGGGGACCCTGGGCACTCTCGTGAATCTGAGGCTCCTCGGGAATGAGAGGCATGAGCTGATTTTTATCAAACGTTGGTGCGACGCGGATGACCGGGTGGCACATCAGTGCGAGCGGAACCGTCAGAAATCGAAGCCGAGCTGACCCTCGATGTCCGGAACACTTCCGTCCGCCCAGCCGCGGACCTTCTTGAGGTGCCGCCACTGAGGCAACGCATCAAGATACGCCCACGACAAACGGTGGTGCGGGGTGGGCCCCCACTCCTCGAGTGCGGCCTTGTGCACGGGTGCCGGATACCCGGCGTTGTCCGCAAATCCGAAGTCTGCATGGTCGACACCCAGTTCGGCCATCATTTTGTCGCGCTGGACCTTGGCTATCACCGACGCCGCCGCGACCGCCACGCACGATTGATCGCCCTTGATCACCGTGCGTACCTTCCAGGGGGCGCCGAGGTAATCGTGCTTCCCGTCGAGGATCACGGCGTCGGGGCGGACCGGCAGGACGTCCAGGGCACGGACCGCGGCGAGCCGCAGGGCGGCCGTCATCCCCAGTCGGTCGATCTCCTCGGGGGAAGCATGCCCCAGCGCGTAGGCCGTCACCCATGACCGCAGGGTCTCGGCGAGTTCCGTACGGCGCTTGACCGTCAGCAGCTTGGAGTCGGTCAGCCCCTCGGGCGGGCGGCGCAGTCCGGTGATCGCGGCGCAGACCGTGACGGGCCCGGCCCAGGCGCCGCGCCCCACCTCGTCGACACCGGCGACGACCTTTGCTCCGGTCGTGGCGCGCAGGGAGCGCTCGACGGTGTGGGTAGGAGGTTCGTACGGCATGGCGCCCATAGCGTACGCCGCCGGGATCGGCGGGCGACACCCCGGTCGCCCTACCGGCAGTACGGGGGCCGGGGCGGCGGGTCGGCCGCCTCGGGGACGCGGTGGCGGCGGCGCCAGCGGGTCGGCCGGCGCCGCGGGAGCCCGGTCGCCGCGTTCACTTGCGCACACCTTCGCCGGGGACGGCTTTACGGCCGGGAGGGCACCGGCGACGCACCCGCCGACCGCGCCCGAAGACGCTCCCCACCGCCCGGTTGCGGGCCTGATGACGCACGAGGCGGCGCGACAGCCGACCCCGCACCCTCCGCCACAACCGCTCTCTCGGAGCGCGCCGCTTCCATGTGGTCGCATTCGTGAATCACCGCCTGCGGTGGGCCACCGGGTCGTGAGCGCGGTATGTGCGGCCGGGGAGGGTGGAACCGTCAGAGCGCCGTGGGCACCCAGCCCGGCAGTGCCTCGGTGCGCCGCGCCCACTCGGCCGGCGGCGTCCCCGCCTTGCCCGCGGCGAGCACACCGCCCACGATCGCGCAGGTCGTGTCCACATCCCCGCCGACCTGGGCCGTGGTCCAGAACGCCGAGGTGTAGTCGCCGAGGGCCCGCGCGGCCGACCACAGGGCGAAGGGGACGGTGTCGTGGGCGGTCGTCCGGCGCCCGCAGCCGAGAACGGCGGCGACGGTCGCCGCGTCACCGTAGTCGAGCATGTCCCTGGCACGGCGGAGGCCCTGGCCGACCGCGCTCTTCGGGACGAGCGCGATGACGCCGTCCAGGAGTGCCTCGGGGGCGGGCGGTCCGGTCGGGGAGCCGGCCAGTGCCGCCGCCGCGGCCACGGCCATGGCTCCGACCACGGCCTCGCGGTGCTGGTGCGTGGGGTAGGCCGAGATCTCGGCCTGGTGGGTGGCCTGCTCGGGATCGTCCGCGTACCAGGCGCCCAGGGGGGCGATCCGCATCGCGGCGCCGTTGCCCCAGGACCCCTGGCCGTTGAAGAGCCCGGCGGCCAGCCGGCGCCAGTCCTCGCCCTCCCGGACCAGGCGCAGCAGCCGGTTGACGGCGGGGCCGTAGCCGCGGTCGAAGTCGTGGTGCTCGGCGAAGGAGAGGGCCAGCGCGTCCTGGTCGACGCGGTGGTGGGCGGCGAGCACGGCCACGACGGAGCAGGCCATCTCCGTGTCGTCCGTCCATTGCCACGGGCCTTCGGGCAGCTCGCGGCGCTTCAGCAGGGGATGGTTCGCGGGAACGAAGAACTGGGAGCCCAGCGCGTCTCCCACGGCCAGGCCGCGCAGGCTGGCCAGGGCACGCTCCAGGCGCCCGGGGCAAGAGGAGTCAGCGGTCATCGCTCTGCCACTCTATCCGTTCACCCAGTAAGGAGCCGGTTTCCGCCAGCGCTCGAAGGGCCGGTCGAGTGTGTACCTGCCGTCCTCACCCAGGACGAGCATCCGCGTCTCGGCGTTCCCCGGGTTGGAGAGGGACTCGAATTCCGCGACGGTCCAGTGGAACCAGCGCATGCAGAACAGCCGCATCGCGAGCCCGTGGGTCACCAGCAGGACGTTCGGGGGGTGGTCGGGGGCCTCGAAGCTGCGGAAGAGGCTCTCCAGGAAGCCGCCGACCCGGTCGTACACGTCGGCGCCGGACTCGCCCTGCGGGAACCGGAAGAAGAAGTGCCCGTACGCGTCGCGGTAGGTCTTCTGCAGGCGCACGTCGTCACGGTCCTGCCAGTTGCCCCAGTCCTGCTCGCGCAGCCGGGGCTCTTCGCGGACGCGTATGAGGCCGGGGTCGAGGTGGAGGGCGTCGAGTGTCTCGTGGGTGCGGCGGTACGGCGAGACGTACACGCTCACCCGCTCCCGGCCGAACAGCTCGCGGAGCTCTTCGCCGGTCTCCTCCACCTGCCGCCGGCCCCGCTCCGTGAGCGCGAGGGCGTGATCGGGTTCGCGCTCGTACACGGAGTCGTCGACGTTCCCCATGGACTCGCCGTGCCGGACGAGGACGATGCGCCGTGGTCGTGCCATGCCGAAACCCTAGAGCGAACCGAGCGGGATCGAGCAGCCGGGCGGGCCGCATACGGCGTAGGTCACACGGAACCCGCACGCGGGTCCCCCTCCGGGGAGGTCGCGCGGGCGCGCGCGTCGGCGCGTCCGCCCGGCCGGACGGGCTGCCCTCAGACCGTCCAGGACGGCTCCAGTTCCACGATGTCGCCGGAGAGCGCCGCTATGTCCGCCTCGGTCTGGGCGCGCAGCGCGAGGCGCTCCACCCGTTCCGTGCGGTACTTGCCGTGCTCGGCCGCGGACCGCCACATCGACAGGATCAGGAACTCCTGCTCGGGCGCCTCGGCGAACATGCCGCGGATCATGCCGGGCGAGCCGGCCATCGCGGGGTTCCAGACCTTCTCCTGCATGAGCGTGAAGTGCTCGACCCGCTCCTCGTGGACCCGGCACAGGGCCACGCGGACCAGATCGGCGTCCGTGAAGCGCGGCTCGAAGCCGGTCTTCACGTCGAAGCGATACTCGAACAGCTTGACCTGGGCGTCCTTGAACGTGCCGGACTGCGCCGCGGCGAGGCGGTCGTGGGAACGGGCCATGAAGGAGTCGTAGAAGGCCCGGCTCTCCCAGAAGGCGAAGAGGTGGGCGGTGCCCGGTCGCCGGCGGCTCCAGCCGCCGCCCTGCCCCCGGAAGCCCGGCTCACCCGGAAGCCCCGCCCATTTCCGCTGCCCCCTCTCGAAACCCCGGCGGTCCACGACGGTGCAGCGAATCCACTTGACCAGCACCGCGCCATCGTAAGGCCACCGGGCGTGGCGTCGGTCACCCTCCGGCGGACATCGCCCGCGCGCACGCCCCCGTGCGCATGGCACGATGGGCAAGAAACCCCGGCTCCTGGGGAGTTGGGGACGAACAAGCCGCAGGGGGAAGGGGAAGCCCGGTGACCGGCTTCAGCAAGGGAATCCGCAAGGTCGAGGTCTCGCTCAAGTGGGACCCCAGTCCGGCGAATCAGGCGCCGACCGATCTCGACATCGTCGCAGCGACCTTCGTCTCGGAGGACGCGTACGGAACTCCGGCCTATCTGGTGCACTTCGACAGCCGCTCGCCGGACGGCACGATCCTGCTCAACCGCGACAGCACGGACGGCAAGGGCTTCGGCTGGGACGAGGTCATGACGCTCGAACTGGAGCGCCTGCACGACCGCTACGCGCGCGTGGTGGTGGGGATCGTGATCCAGCAGCAGACCGGGCCCAGGACGTTCGCCGGTGTGCTGAACCCCGCCATGCGCATCCGCGAGGGGTACACGGTGCTCTCGGAGGACGACTTCGGTGCGGTGCCCGGGGCGACCGCCGCGACCATCGCCGAGTTCGTCCGGGACGACTCGGGTGCGTGGATGTTCCGTCCCGGCGTCCACGGCTTCGACGCGGACCCGGCGTCCTTCACCCAGGAGATGGGCCGGGCGCGCCGGGCCTGACACCTCCGGTCCGCGGCCCTGCCCCCGGCCGCGGAGCGGGTCGTCCCGCGACCGGACCGGCAGGGGGCGCCGGCACAGAGCCGGCGCCCCCTGCTTCGGGAACGGCGTGTGATCAGCTGCAGCCGCTGGTCGAGCCGCAGCCCTCGCAGATGTAGCAGGAACCGGCACGCTGCATCTTGGTACCGCAGGAGAAGCACAGCGGGGCGTCGGCCTGGATGCCCAGCTGCATCTCCACCAGCTCCGCGTTGGTGTGGGCCTGCTGCGGGGCGGGCGCGCTCGCGCCGGTGTCCGCCTTGGGCGTGGCCACGGCCTTCAGCTCCTGGGCGCGCGGCGCCGACTGGGCCAGGCCCTCGACGTCGACCTCGTCCTCGGCCGGCTCGTAGGAACCGGTCTCCAGGTGGCGCTGGCGCTCCTCGGCGGAGTGGATGCCGAGCGCCGAACGGGTCTCGAAGGGCAGGAAGTCCAGCGCCAGGCGGCGGAAGATGTAGTCGACGATCGACTGCGCCATCCGCACGTCCGGGTCGTCCGTCATACCGGCCGGCTCGAAGCGCATGTTGGTGAACTTGGAGACGTAGGTCTCCAGCGGCACGCCGTACTGCAGACCGACGGAGACGGCGATGGAGAAGGCGTCCATCATGCCGGCGAGGGTCGAGCCCTGCTTGGACATCTTCAGGAAGACCTCGCCGAGACCGTCGTCCGGGTAGGAGTTGGCGGTCATGTAGCCCTCGGCGCCGCCGACCGTGAACGAGGTGGTGATCCCCGGGCGGCCCTTGGGCAGGCGCTTGCGGACCGGGCGGTACTCGATGACCTTCTCGACCGTCTCGCGGATGGCCGCCTCGGTCTTCTCGGTTACCTCGGCCTTCTCCTCCTCCTTCTTCTTGGCGGAGAGGGGCTGGCCGACCTTGCAGTTGTCGCGGTAGATCGCGAGCGCCTTGACGCCCAGCTTCCACGCCTTGAAGTAGATCTCCTCGACCTCCTCGACGGTCGCCGTCTCCGGCATGTTGACCGTCTTGGAGATGGCGCCGGAGATCCACGGCTGGATCGCGGCCATCATGCGGACGTGGCCCATCGGGGAGATGGCGCGCTCGCCCATGGCGCAGTCGAACACCTCGTAGTGCTCGGTCTTGAGGCCGGGGGCGTCGATCACATTGCCGTGCTCGGCGATGTGGGCGACGATCGCCTCGATCTGCTCCTCCTGGTAGCCCAGGCGGCGCAGTGCCTGCGGGACGGTGCCGTTGACGATCTGCATCGAGCCGCCGCCGACCAGCTTCTTGAACTTCACCAGCGCGAGGTCGGGCTCGACACCGGTGGTGTCGCAGGACATCGCGAGGCCGATGGTGCCGGTGGGCGCGAGGACGGACGCCTGGGCGTTACGGAAACCGTTCTTCTCACCGAGGCGCAGGACGTCCTGCCAGGCCTCCGTGGCGGCGGCCCACACCGGGGTGTCCAGGTCGTCCATGCGGACGGCCGTGCCGTTGGCGTCGGCGTGCTGCTTCATGACGCGGTTGTGGCCGTCGGCGTTGCGGGCGTAGCCGTCGTAGGTGCCGACGACCGCGGCCAGCTCGGCGGAGCGGCGGTAGGCCGTGCCCGTCATCAGGGAGGTGATGCCACCCGCGAGGGCGCGGCCGCCGTCGGAGTCGTAGGCGTGGCCGGTGGCCATCAGCAGGGCGCCGAGGTTGGCGTAGCCGATGCCGAGCTGGCGGAACGCGCGCGTGTTCTCGCCGATCTTCTGCGTCGGGAAGTCCGCGAAGCAGATCGAGATGTCCATCGCGGTGATGACCAGCTCGACGACCTTCTGGAAACGCTCGGTCTCGAAGGACTGGTTGCCCTTGGCGTCGTCCTTCAGGAACTTCATCAGGTTCAGCGAGGCCAGGTTGCAGGACGTGTTGTCCAGGTGCATGTACTCGCTGCACGGGTTCGACGCGGTGATCCGGCCGGACTCGGGGCAGGTGTGCCAGT
Source organism: Streptomyces sp. NPDC025833 (assembly GCF_055558055.1). Classification (NCBI taxonomy): domain Bacteria; kingdom Bacillati; phylum Actinomycetota; class Actinomycetes; order Kitasatosporales; family Streptomycetaceae; genus Streptomyces; species Streptomyces sp. NPDC025833. The sequence continues at coordinate 76,116 of NZ_JBVHNF010000014.1, read as the reverse complement.
TGTTGATGGTGTCGTCGTACTGGATGCCCGGGTCGGCGCAGGCCCAGGCGGCCTCGGCGATCTTGCGGAAGAGCGCCTTGGCGTCGACCTCCTCGATGACCTCACCGGTCATGCGGGCGCGCAGGCCGAACTTGCCGCCGTCCTCGACCGCCGTCATGAACTCGTCGTTCACGCGGACCGAGTTGTTGGCGTTCTGGTACTGGACGGACGTGATGTCGTCGCCGCCCAGGTCCATGTCGAAGCCCGCGTCGCGCAGGACGCGGATCTTCTCCTCCTCGCTGACCTTCGTCTGGATGAAGTCCTCGATGTCGGGGTGGTCGACGTCGAGCACGACCATCTTCGCGGCCCGGCGGGTGGCGCCGCCGGACTTGATGGTGCCGGCGGAGGCGTCGGCGCCGCGCATGAAGGAGACCGGACCTGAGGCGTTGCCGCCGGAGGAGAGCAGCTCCTTGGAGGAGCGGATGCGGGAGAGGTTCAGGCCGGCACCGGAGCCGCCCTTGAAGATCATGCCCTCTTCCTTGTACCAGTCGAGGATCGACTCCATGGAGTCGTCGACGGACAGGATGAAGCAGGCGGAGACCTGCTGGGGCTGCGGGGTGCCGACGTTGAACCAGACCGGGCTGTTGAAGCTGAAGATCTGGTGCAGGAGGGCGTAAGCCAGCTCGTGCTCGAAGATCTCGGCGTCGGCGGGCGAGGCGAAGTACTTGTAGTCCTCACCGGCCTTCCGGTACGTCTTCACGATGCGGTCGATCAGCTGCCTGAGGCTGACCTCGCGCTGCGGGGTGCCGACGGCACCGCGGAAGTACTTGCTGGTGACGATGTTGACCGCGTTCACCGACCAGAAGTCGGGGAACTCGACGCCACGCTGCTCGAAGTTGACCGAGCCGTCGCGCCAGTTGGTCATGACGACGTCACGGCGCTCCCAGGCAACCTCGTCGTACGGGTGTACTCCGGGGGTGGTGTGGATGCGCTCGATACGCAGGCCCTTGCCGGTCTTGGCGCCCTTGACGCGTGAACCTCGTGCCGGACCGCTCGCCGTCTCTGTCATGCCGCCTCCCTGTACGGGCATTAATGCCCTGAAGTGCCCATTTGTTCCCATGGGCACGTGTTTTTGTCATGCGTCGCGGGCACCCTCGTCCGTCACCCGCGACAGGTCTGAATTGGCCGCCGTCCGGCCGGAGCCCGGGTTCTCCTCCCGGTTTCCGGCCCGCCGGTCAGTCGGCGGCGGGGGCGGGCACGGGGACCTGCGCGGTCCCGCCACGCCCGTGTTCGTCCTGCCGGCTCCCCGCTCCCGCGTCCTCCTCGTCCGCGGCGGGGATCCGCGTCGCCTCCCTCAGCTCCGCGATCGCGGCCTCGAAGTCCTCGAGCGAGTCGAACGCCCGGTAGACGGAGGCGAACCGCAGATAGGCGACGAGGTCGAGCTCCTGCAACGGGCCGAGTATGGCCAGGCCCACGTCGTGGGTGGTCAGCTCGGCGCTTCCGGTGGCACGCACCGCCTCCTCGACCCGCTGGCCGAGCTGGGCGAGCGCGTCCTCGGTGACCGGCCGCCCCTGGCACGCCTTGCGCACGCCGTTGATGACCTTGGCACGGCTGAACGGCTCGGTGACCCCGGACCGCTTCACCACCATGAGCGAGCACGTCTCCACGGTCGTGAAACGACGGGAGCAGTCAGGGCACTGGCGGCGCCTGCGGATGGCCGTGCCGTCGTCGGTCGTACGGCTGTCGACCACGCGGCTGTCGGGGTGCCTGCAGAAGGGGCAGTGCATGGTTCTCCAACCCTCCTCACAGCAGACTCGTCAGCCCCACCAGACACATGGGCCTCGCGAAGCAGCCCTAAGCATAGGCGATCGAAGAGCCGTCCCCGACCGGGGGGACCACAACTTGTGGGCCGCTGTAGCCATCCAACCACTACATGTGGGGATTGGCTCATACTTCGAGGCAGACACGCGTGTCGTACGGATACGGGGGTACCGGACGCTTTTGGCGGCCGGCGCGGACACGCGGGCGCCGGGCGGTGCCACCGCGGCGCCCGGGGGGATACGGTGGGCGCCACACGGAGGAAGCGTGGCATTGCCGCACGGAAGGGGCCCCGGACCCCGGACCGCGGGATTCCGGATGGCAGACTGGGGGCGCGGCCCACGAGGCGGCAACCCCGGCGGTGAAGCGTACAACAATGGGCGCTTTTGTCCGTCAAGTGTCACGTGAGCCATACACCCAGACACATGATCGCGTCAGGCAAAACGCACTTTTTCACTCGAACGTGTGTTTGGCGCAACCTTTCGAAAGCAACTACCGTTGTGCAGCAGGGAGACCATCGAGAGGGGCCGCCGTGACCACGACCGCAGACAGTGCCACCATCACCGCCCAGGACCGCTCCCAGGGCCGAGTCGAGCCGGTACACGCGATGAACGAAGCCACGAATCCCGAGGGGCACAAGCGCTCCCTGCCTGGACGACCTCCAGGCATCCGGGCCGACAGCTCCGGGCTGACCGACCGGCAGCGCCGGGTGATCGAGGTCATCAGGGATTCCGTGCAGCGGCGCGGTTACCCGCCGTCCATGCGGGAGATCGGCCAGGCGGTCGGCCTGTCCAGCACGTCGTCCGTCGCCCACCAGCTGATGGCACTGGAGCGCAAGGGCTTCCTGCGCCGCGACCCCCACCGCCCGCGCGCCTACGAGGTACGCGGCTCGGACCAGGCCGTCACCGTGCAGCCCACGGACACCGCCGGCAAGCCCGCCGCGTCGTACGTCCCCCTGGTCGGCCGGATCGCCGCCGGTGGCCCGATCCTCGCCGAGGAGTCCGTCGAGGACGTCTTCCCCCTCCCCCGCCAGCTCGTCGGCGACGGCGAACTGTTCGTCCTGAAGGTCGTCGGCGACTCGATGATCGAGGCCGCGATCTGTGACGGCGACTGGGTCACCGTGCGCCGCCAGCCGGTCGCGGAGAACGGCGACATCGTGGCCGCCATGCTCGACGGCGAGGCCACCGTCAAGCGCTTCAAGCGCGAGGACGGCCACGTCTGGCTCCTCCCCCACAACGCGGCCTACGAGCCGATCCCCGGCGACGACGCGACCATCCTCGGCAAGGTCGTCGCCGTGCTGCGCCGCGTGTGACCGCCGCGGCGGGCGAGTTCGGTGGACTCGCTCCCTGACCGGGCCCCGGAACCTCTGCGCCGGTTCCGGGGTCCTGCACGTTCCCCGGGTGCCCGCGCGACCGGCACCCCGCCGTGGGGGGCGCCCCGGCGCCGGGGGGGGCCCCCCCCCCCCCCCCCCCCCCCCCCCCCCCCCCCCCCCCCCCCCCCCCCGCGGGGGGGGCGGGGGGGGCCCCCCCCCCGCGGGCCCCCCCCCCCCCCCCC
>NZ_JBVHNF010000014.1:0-72755 GCF_055558055.1 Streptomyces sp. NPDC025833 | reverse complement strand
TGTGGGTTGCCACCGCCCCGGCCCGGGCCCCCCAAACCTGGGCGGGGGGGGGGGGGCCGCCCGGGCCCGGGGGGGCCCCGCGCCCCCCCCCCCCCCCGGGGGGCCCCCCGGGGCCGGGGGGGCCCCCGCCCGCTCACTCCGCCTCCGCCTCCGCCTCCGCCTGCCGCGCCGCCGCGTCGATCGCGGCGAGCGACTTGCGGACCTGGTTACGGTCCGTGGTGTACCAGAAGTCGGGCAGTGACGCCTTGAGATAGCTGCCGTACCGGGCGGTGGCCAGCCGCTGGTCCAGCACGGCCACGACGCCCCGGTCCCCGGAGGCCCGGACGAGACGGCCGGCGCCCTGCGCCATGAGGAGGGCCGCGTGGGTGGCGGCCACCGCCATGAAGCCGTTGCCGCCCGCTTCCTCCACCGCCTTCTGGCGTGCGCTCATCAGCGGGTCGTCGGGGCGCGGGAACGGGATCTTGTCCATGACGACGAGCTGGCAGCTGGGTCCGGGCACATCGACGCCCTGCCACAGCGACAGCGTGCCGAAGAGACACGTCTTCGGATCGGCCGAGAAGTTCTTGATCAGTTCGCCGAGCGTCTCCTCGCCCTGGAGCAGGATCGGGAACTCCGGGATCCGGGAGCGCAGCTCCTCCGCGGCGAGCTGCGCGGCGCGCATGGACGAGAAGAGGCCGAGGGCGCGCCCGCCCGCCGCCTGGACCAGCTCGGTCAGCTCGTCCAGCATGTCGGTGCGCTCGCCGTCCCGGGCGGGGCGGGACAGGTGCCTCGCGACGTACAGGATGCCCTGCCTGGGGTAGTCGAAGGGCGATCCGACGTCGACCCCCTTCCACTGCGGCAGGTCCTCGCCCTCCGTGCCCTCCGGGCCGAGCCCGAGGGAGGCGCCGACGCCGTTGAAGTCACCGCCCAGCTTGAGCGTGGCCGAGGTGAGGACCACGGACCGGTCGGCGAACAGCTTCTCCCTGAGCAGTCCGGAGACCGACATGGGGGCGATCCGGAGGGACGCGCCGAAGCGGTCGTGCCGCTCGTACCAGACGACGTCCCACTCCGAGCCGTTCAGGACCCGCTCCGCCACGTCGTGGACCGTCTCCACCGAGGCCAGTGCCTGCTTGCGGACCGCGTCCTCGTCCTGCACCGACTTGTCGCGCGTGGCGCCGATCGCGGAGATGACCGTGCGGGCGGCGTCCCGCAGCGCCGTCAGGGCGTAGCCGAGGTCTTCCGGGATCTCCTCCAGGCGGCCCGGCAGAGCGAGTTCCATGAGCCGCTCGAAGCCCTCGGCCGCGGTCTGGAGCTGGTCGGCGGCCTTCTCGTTGACGAGCTTGGCGGCCCGCCGCACCGCCCGGTTGACCTGGCCGGAGGTGAGTTCGCCGGTGGCGACGCCGGTGACCCGGGAGACCAGTTCATGGGCCTCGTCCACGATCAGCACCTCGTGCTGCGGCAGCACCGGGGCGCCCTCGATGGCGTCGATGGCCAGCAGGGCGTGGTTCGTGACCACCACCTCGGCGAGCTTGGCCCGCTCACGGGCCGCCTCCGCGAAGCACTCGGCGCCGTACGCGCACTTCGACGCGCCCAGGCACTCCCGCGAGGACACCGACACCTGGGCCCAGGCACGGTCGGAGACACCCGGAGTGAGACCGTCGCGGTCGCCGGTCTCGGTCTCGTCCGCCCAGTCCCGCAGCCGCAGCAGGTCCTGGCCCAGTTTGCTGGTGGGCGCGGCGGCCTCGAACTGGTCGAAGAGCCCCTCCTCCTCGTCCTGCGGCATGCCCTCGTGCAGTCGGTGCAGGCACAGGTAGTTGGACCTGCCCTTGAGCATCGCGAACTCGGGCCGGCGGCGCAGCAGCGGGTGCAGCGCGTCGACCGTGCGCGGCAGGTCCCGCTCCACGAGCTGGCGCTGGAGGGCCAGCGTGGCCGTCGCGACGACGACCCTCTCCCCGTGCGCGAGCGCGGGCACGAGGTAGCCCAGCGACTTACCGGTGCCGGTGCCGGCCTGGACCAGCAGGTGGGATCCGTCGTCGATCGCCTCGGCGACGGATTCGGCCATGGTCACCTGGCCGGGGCGCTCCGTGCCGCCGACAGCGGAGACGGCGGCATGCAGGAGTTCGGGGAGGGAGGGCTTCGTCATAGCCCGACCACCCTACGGCCCCGCACCGACAATCGGGGGCTCGTCCCGGACGCGGCGGGCGGGATCACAGCCGGGCTCCCGGCGGGCCGGGGCGGCGGGTTGGGGTGCGGGGTGGAGGTACGGGGGCGCGGGTGCGCTTCCGGCGTGCGCCCCGGTGGTCTCCGGAAGGTCGAATGGCCGGGAGGCAGGTGGCGGGCGGGGGGGCCGACTCGGCCGGGTCGCCCGCGGGCGGTGGTCGAGGTGGGCGCCACGCCACGCTTGCGGTGCGGGCTCCGGCCGTCGGCGCCGGTGGGCGTCCGGCGTGCACCCCAGGTGGCGCCGCTGGACGGCGCGGGTCGCCGAACTTTTTCACCGGAGTGGGAACACCGCGACTCCGCCACTCGTATCTCATGGTGAGCACGGCGTGACACTGCGCTACAGGGCATGGCGCAAGGTCCGGTCCCGGATCATGAGGGCGGCCCGCTTGCCGGGCAGGTCGACCTCGTCCGCGAACCGGAAACCGGCGCTCAGGAACGCGGCGACGGAGGGGGTGTTGCGGAGGTCGGGTTCCGCGACCACGCGGGTGCAGGCGGGGCGCCGGTCGAGGGCCAGGTCGGCGACGGCTCGGAGCAGGACGGAGCCCAGTCCGCGTCCCCGGTCGGCGGCCCGGCCGAGGAGGAGGTGGATCCCGGTGTCGTGCGGCCGGGCCGGATAGTGGCGGGCCAGCGGGTCCAGGTCCGCGCGGTAGATCTCCCAGTAGCTCATCGGGGTCCCGCCGAGCACGCCGAGGCAGGGAGCGCTGCGTCCGTCGCCGCGGAGCTGGGCCCGCACGTGGTCCTCCGTCCGGTCCGGGGGCCCGGCCAGTTCCCAGAAGTCCGCGACGGCGGGGTCGTTCATCCAGCGGTGGACGAGCGGCAGGTCACGGCCGATGTCTACGGGCGCGAGGCGGAAGGGGCCGGCGGGTGTGGCGACCGGGCCCCAGGTGGCGGGTCCGTCGAGGAAGGCACCGGCCGGGTGGGCGGGGCGGGGGCCGGCTCCGGCGGACGCGTCGGTGGGAGGCACGGTGCGTTCCTCTCGGGGGACGAGGTGGGAGATGTTCCCGGGTGCGGGGAGGGTGGTGGGGTCCGCTCGGCCGGGACGCGGACGGTTCGTTCAGGAGTGGAGGGGGTTGGCGATGGTGACGTAGACGGACTGGGTGTCGACCGGGCCGACGAGTTCGTCGAGACCGTGCAGGCGGGTCAGCAGATTGGCCTTGCAGCGCAGCACGGGTGAGTCGAGCAGGTGGCCGGGCAGGGAGCTGCGCAGCGGGTCGGGTCCCGTGGCCAGCGTGGCCAGGAAGCGGCGGAAGGCCGCGAGGAGGAGTCGCTCGTCGGCGAGGCGCTGGGAGCCGAAGGCGCCGATCAGGCCGAACACGTTGTTGACGGCCAGGTAGTAGGCGAGGCGTTCGTCGGCGACCGCGTCCGGGACGAACGTGTCGCTGCGCTCGCCGATGCCGGGCAGCCGCGCGTCCAGTTCGGCTCGCCGGGACTCGCGGAAGTAGTAGCCCTGGTTGTCACGGTAGCGGCCGCCGGTGGGCCAGCCGTCGCCGTCCAGCAGGAGCAGGGTGTTCTGCTGGTGGGCTTCGAGGGCGACGCCGGCCTCGCCGTCCAACCAGAGGACGGGACGGACGACGTGCTCCAGGTAGCGCAGGAACCACTCCGCCGCGACGGCGCCCGGGGGCCGGCCGGTGCGTGCGGTGAGGTAGGCCAGGAGCTGGGCGAGGCGGGACCGCATCGGCCGGGTGGCGTGCCCTGCCGCGCCCTGGTCCGGCGGCGCGGCGAGGGGACGGGGCGAGACGAGTCCGGCGACGCAGCCGGCGTCCTCGGCCGGGGTGAACGGGTTGTGCCGGATCACCACGTCGAGTCCGGGCACGGGCAGGCCGTCCGGGTCGTCGACGGCGAGCCAGGCCGGGTCGCGCACGATGTCGAAACCGGGGTGCGCCGTCTGCCACTGCTCGGCGAGACCGGTGCGCAGCAGCCGGTGGACCTCGACTCCGCGGTGGAGTTCCTTGCGCAGGTTCTCCCGGCGGGAGTTGGTGATGCGCAGGCCCAGCGACAGCTTGAGCATCGCGGGGGCCCCGGACCGGTGGACGGTGCGGACGGAGGAGGTGGGGTGCCAGGGGGCGCCGAGGGGGCCGAGGTCGCGGAGGAGCCCGGAGTCGAGCAGCGCGGCGACGGGCGCCCGGTGCCGTACCTCGCGCGCCTGCCAGGGGTGCAGGGGCAGGGCCGCGTGGCCGTCGGGCAGGGGCAGGCCGGTCCCCGCGAGGCGGCGGAGGAGGTGGTCGGCGGGAACGGGGCGGCCGCGTTCGGTCCAGGCCGAGTCGGTCGCGAGGAGGGAGGGGTCGACGGTGAACCAGTGCAGGGGGAAGGAGCCGCGTGTCTCGGGTGAGTACCGGCGGGACTCGGCTTCGGTCAGTCCCTCCCGGCTCTTGGGTGTCGGGTGCAGCGGGTGCCCGAGGAGGAGTGCCTGTTCGGCCGCGAGGAAGAGGTCGCGGGTGTCGGCGGGGTGCTCGCGCCGGTGCCGGATGAAGTCCGCGGTACGGCGTACGGAGTCGGCCACCCTGGTGACGAGATCGCCCCGGTCGCCGTCGGCGGGAGCGGCACCGTCGGCGGGCCCCGGGGCGGCGCGTCCGGCGGTGGTGGGATCGGTGACGGCACCGGCGCCGTCACCGGAGCCGGGGTTCGGGCCGTCGGCGGGTCCGAGGCGGTCGGCGAGGTCGGGGCCGGTGCCGGTGCCGTCGGGGTCGGGACCCGTGCGGTGGTCGGTAGCCGTGCGGTGCTCGGAATCCGTGCGGTGGTCGGGGCCCGTGCGGTGGTCATGGCCCGTGCGGTGGTCGGGGCCCGTGCGGTGGTCCGGGCCGGTGCGGTCGTCGGGGCCGGTGGTGGCCGGGGCCGGGACGTGCGGGGTGCCGGGCGGTGCGGCGGCGGACTCCCGGACGAGCAGGGCCGCGAGGGTGACGGCGTCGGCGGGGGGCGCGCCGGCGTGGGCGTGGGCCAGGCGCGGGAGGCCGAAGCGGTGCCAGCCCGTCGGGGACCAGTACCGGACCGGCGCGATGAGGGCGGTGCCGCTGGCGGGCAGCGGGATGCGGAGGCTCGCGGCCGTGGGAGCGGTGAGACCGGTCTCCCGGACCCAGCACCGCAGGAGGTTCTCGACGGCGGCGGCCTGGGCCGCGGTGCCGGGGTCGGGGTCCTCCAGGGGGTCGGCGCCGGGCGTCGTCCACCGGGTGAGGTCCACCTCCCGCTTCTTCTGCTGGGGGACCGAGTCGGTGAACGGGACGGCGGGGGGCGGGGTGCCGGAGTCCCCCTGCTCGTCGGGGGCCCCGGAACGGCCGTCGGGGCTGGGGGTGGCGTTCATGACGGCTCCTCTGGGGCTGGAGTGGTGCGGTGCGGTCGTGCCCGGCCTCCGCTCGGTGCCCTTGCCCGGTGACCGTGCGGACGGGGCGGTGGCGCGGCCGGGGTGGCGGAGCGGGGCGGCGACGAGTCGGCTGTGCGGGCGGTGCCGGCGGTCGGGCCCGGCGTGGCCGCCCGGAAGGGAACGGAGAAGGAGGTGGACGGAGCGGGACAGGACGGTGGCCGGGGAACGGGCTCCCGTGCGGCGGACCGGGAGCGGGTTCCGGCACGGTCAGCCCGCATGCTCGGCGGGGCCCGGCTGTCGTTGCCGGTGCGGGCCGGGAGGCCGGTGCAGGCGGGCCGCCGCCGCGACCGCGTCGGCCAGGCGGTCGAGTACGGCCGTCGCCTGCTCGTCGCTGATGGTCAGGGGCGGCAGCAACCGGACCACGGAGGCGTGCCGGCCGCCGAGTTCGACGATCAGGCCGCGCCGGAGGCATTCGCGCTGCACCGCGGCGGCGAGTTCCGGCGCGGCCGGGTGCGCAGTGCGGCGGGCTCCCGGCCGGGCCGTCCGGCCACCGGTTGCGGACTCGGTGCCACCGAAGACAACGAAGGCGTCGGAGGCGTCGGAGGCGGGGGGTTCCTCGGGGGCGGTCCGCTCGGCGTCCGGGTTCACGAGTTCGATGCCGATCATCAGCCCGCGTCCCCGGACCTCTCCGACGCAGGCGTACGCGCGGCCGAGTTCCGCGAGCCGGGTCAGCATGCGGGAGCCGAGGTCGGCGGCTCGCTCGTCGAGGGCGTTCTCGCGGACGTGGGCGAGGGTGGCGGTGCCCGCGGCCATGGCGAGCTGGTTGCCGCGGAAGGTGCCCGCATGGGCGCCGGGCTGCCAGGTGTCGAGGTCGTCGCGGTAGACGATCACGGCAAGCGGAAGGCTGCCGCCGATGGCCTTGGACAGGACCATGACGTCGGGGGTGATGCCGCTGTGGCCGACGGCCCAGAAGGCGCCCGTGCGGCCGACGCCGGTCTGGACCTCGTCGGCGATCAGGGGGATGCCGCGGTCCGCCGTGAGCTGCCGCATGCGGCGCAGCCAGTCGTCCGGGGCGGGGTGTACGCCGCCCTCGCCCTGGACGGGCTCGACGATCATGCCGGCCGGGAGCGGTACGCCGGACTTGGGGTCGTCGAGCAGGGACTCGGTCCAGCGGGCGGCGAGTTCGGCGCCGGCCGGGCCGTCGGTGCCGAACGGGCAGCGGTAGTCCTGAGGGAAGGGCAGGCGGGTGACCCGCACGTCCCGGGCGCCGCCCGAGGCGGCCAGGGCGCCGGCGGTCATGCCGTGGTAGGCGCCGGTGAAGGCGAGGGTGCCGGAGCGGCCGGTCGCGGTGCGGACCAGGGTGAGGGCGGCCTCGACGGCGTCGGTGCCGGCCGGCCCGCAGAACTGGACCCGGGCGCGGTCGGCGAGACCGGGCGGGAGGGTGCGGAACAGCTCGGTGACGAAGGCGTCCTTGACCGGGGTGGCGAGGTCGAGGACGGAGAGGGGAGCACCTGAGTCGAGGACCTTGCGGATGGCCTCCAGCACCACCGGGTGGTTGTGACCGAGGGCGAGGGTCCCGGCGCCGGAGAGGCAGTCCAGGTACCGGCGGCCGTCGGCGCCCTCGACGGTGAGCCCGCGGGCCCGCACCGGCACGATGGGCAGCGCGCGGGCGTAGGTGCGCGCGGCGGACTCGCGCGCCGACTGGCGCCTGAGGATCGCCTCCTGCACGGCCGGCGCTCCCCCTGGTGGCTCTCCGGCCATCGACTCCGTAATGGCCACGGCGCGTTGTCCTCCCGGCTACTCGACGGCGAGTGGTGTTCGGGGCACGGGCAGCGGCCCCAACGGCTACAACCCCGAAACGTTCGGGTGGTTACGGGTCGTCCCGAGAAGCGCGGCCGAACCGCCCGCGGCCGGCCCCGCGTCAGTCCCCGTGCAGCGTCAGCCCCCGTTCGTCCAGCTCCGGTTCAGGCAGCCTGTGACGGAACCGTTGCCGTCCCGGCAGAACTCCCCCACGGCGACCGCATAGTGTGTGGTGCCGTTCCCGGAAGGTCATGGAACCGGCGTGAACCCGCCACGGGTTCGCCGCAGGTGCCGGGCCGGAGCGCCGCAGTCCTTTTCGAAGCAGGGGAGTCACCACCATGCGATCCATACGGCCGTCGTTCACCGCTCGGCGAGGAAGGGGCGGTCGCCGCACCCCGGCCTCACTGACGGCGGTCGCCCTCGTCTCCGCACTGGCACTGACCGCCACCGCCTGCAACGGAGACGGTGACGACAACGCGGGCGGCGACGCGTCCCCCGCCGCGACCGCGGCCGGCGCCGGCGACGGGAAGGTCAGGATCCCGGACGACCTCAGGAAGAGGCTCAAGGAGCACGGTTTCGACATCGACAAGTGGAAGAACGGCGCCTGGAAGGACTGGAACAAGCAGGACTGGCTGCGCGAGGCCAACGACTTCATCAACCCGGTCATCAGCGGGCTGTGGGACCCGGACCGGATGCGCGGCGCCGACGACCCGGACCGGGGTGTCGACGACAACGACATCTCCGGTGACCAGGGCGTGACGGACCCGACGCCGCGGCCGGTGAAGGCGCAGCCGGTCGCGCCGCCGTACCACACCAACGCCGCCACGGCGGGCAAACTGCTCTTCGACTCGCCCGAGGGCACCATGGTCTGCTCGGCGACCGTCGTGCGGGACCCGGCGCACCCCGGCAAGTCCAACCTCGTCTGGACGGCCGGTCACTGTGTGCACGCCGGCAAGAAGGGCGGCTGGTACCGCAACCTCGCGTTCGTGCCGTCGTACAACGACCAGGGCATGTCGTCGGCGGAGGTGGACAAGGCCGGCCGGTCCGAGATCGCCCCGTACGGCGTGTGGTGGGCCGACGCGGCGAAGACCTCGCAGCAGTGGATCAACCAGGGCGGCAAGACGGGCGGTGACGGCGCCTCGTACGACTTCGCGGTCGTCCACGTGACGCCGGAGCAGGGCAGCGGCGGCAAGTCGCTGGAGGAGACGGTCGGCGGGGCGCTGCCGGTGGACTTCGACGCGCCGGCCGTGCCGCAGGTGCGGGAGATCACCGCGTCCGGCTACCCGGCGGCGGCGCCGTACGACGGCCAGTCGCTGTACCGGTGCGAGGACAAGCCGGGACGCCTCTCCCTCGAACGGTCCGACCCGACGATGTACCGGATCGGCTGCACCATGACCGGCGGCTCCTCCGGCGGCGGCTGGGTGGAGACGGGCGAGGACGGCAAGCCCGTGCTGGTGTCCAACACGTCGATCGGGCCGGTGGACGCGGGCTGGCTGGCCGGCCCCCGGCTCGGTGACGTGGCCAAGGGCGTGTACGACTCGGTGAGCGAGCAGTTCGCCGGGCGGTGAGCAGGGGGCGGTGAGCAGGACGAAGGCCCGCCGCCCGGGTGGGTGGCGGGCCTTCGTGCCGTCGTGGGTCAGGCCGCGGAGACCGGCGTGTAGGGCGCCAGGTCCGCCGCCAGCTCCTCGTGCACCCGGGCCTTGAGCAGGGTGCCCTCCGCGGTGTGCTCCTCGGAGATCACCTCGCCCTCGGTGTGGGCGCGGGCGACGAGCTTGCCGTGCGTGTAGGGCACGAGCGCCTCGACCTCGACCGAGGGGCGGGGCAGCTCGTCGTCGATCAGGGCGAGCAGTTCCTCGATGCCCAGGCCGGTGCGGGCGGAGACCGCGATCGAGCGCTTCTCGACCCGGAGCAGCCGCTGCAGGACCAGCGGGTCGGCCGCGTCCGCCTTGTTGATCACGACGATCTCGGGCACGTCGGTGGCGCCGACGTCCCGGATCACCTCGCGTACGGCGGCGAGCTGCTCCTCCGGGACCGGGTGCGAGCCGTCCACCACGTGCAGGATCAGGTCGGAGTCGCCGACCTCCTCCATGGTGGAGCGGAACGCCTCGACCAGGTGGTGCGGCAGGTGCCGGACGAAGCCGACGGTGTCCGCCAGCGTGTACAGCCGGCCGCTCGGGGTCTCCGCGCGGCGGACGGTCGGGTCCAGGGTCGCGAACAGGGCGTTCTCGACCAGGACGCCGGCGCCCGTGAGGCGGTTGAGCAGCGAGGACTTGCCGGCGTTGGTGTAGCCCGCGATGGCGACGGACGGCACCTTGTTGCGCCGGCGTTCCTGGCGCTTGATCTCGCGGCCGGTCTTCATCTCCGCGATCTCCCGGCGCATCTTCGCCATCTTCTCGCGGATCCGGCGCCGGTCCGTCTCGATCTTGGTCTCACCGGGACCACGCGTGGCGAGGCCGCCGCGACCGCCACCCATCTGCCGGGACAGCGACTGGCCCCAGCCGCGCAGCCTCGGCAGCATGTACTGCATCTGCGCGAGCGCGACCTGCGCCTTGCCCTCCCGGGACTTGGCGTGCTGGGCGAAGATGTCCAGGATCAGGGCCGTGCGGTCGATGACCTTGACCTTGACCACGTCCTCCAACTGGATCAGCTGGCCCGGGCTCAGCTCACCGTCGCAGATGACGGTGTCGGCGCCCGTCTCCAGGACGACGTCCCGCAGCTCGGCGGCCTTGCCGGAGCCGATGTAGGTGGCCGCGTCGGGCTTGTCGCGGCGCTGGATGACACCGTCGAGCACCATCGCGCCCGCGGTCTCGGCGAGGGCGGCCAGCTCCGCGAGGGAGTTGTCCGCGTCCTGCGCGGTGCCGGTGGTCCACACGCCGACGAGTACGACCCGCTCCAGGCGGAGCTGTCGGTACTCGACCTCGGTGACGTCCTCCAGCTCGGTGGACAGGCCCACCACGCGGCGCAGGGCCGCGCGCTCGGTGCGGTCGAACTGGTCGCCGTCCCGCTCGCCGTCGATCTCGTGGCTCCAGGCGACGTCCTCTTCCATCAGGGCATCGGCCCGGAGACCCTCGGGGTAGGTGTGCGCGACGCGCTTGGTGTCCTGGGAAGCGGAAGAAGAGGAGGTCATTGGATCCTTACGTCGATGGGAATGCCGTCGTGGCGTCGGTGCGGCGGCCGGCTGGTCGCTCGGTTCCTTCAACACACGGGTACCCCGGGAGATTCCCCGCGACTCGTGTCCGCGCCGACCCGTAGATGGTCGCACGGTACGCCACGTCTCGTCATCGGGTTATCGCCGGGCGCGGGGCTCGGCCGTCTTGCCGGGCGCCTCCGGCTTCCAGTCCGGGTGGCCGGGCATGGGCGGGGTCTTCCCGCCGTAAAGCCACGGGGTCAGGAAGCCGCCGAGGTCGCGGCCGGCGACGGCCGAGGCGAGCCGGACGAAGTCGGCGGTGGTGGCGGTGGAGTCGCGGTGGCCGCGGACCCAGAGCCGCTCCAGCCGCTCGAAGGCGGGCCGGCCGATCTCCTGCCGCAGGGCGTAGAGCACGAGGGCGGCGCCGTCGTAGATGTTGGGCCGGAACAGGTCGATCTTCTGCCCGGGGGCGGGCGGCTTGGGCCGGGCGGGCGGGCCGCCGGCCTCCCGCCAGCGGTCGGAGGCGCCGTACGCGGCCTTCATCCGCCGTTCCATGGGGCGCTGCGCGGTCTCGTCGGCGTACAGCGCCTCGTACCAGGTGGCGTGCCCCTCGTTGAGCCAGACGTCGGACCAGGTGCGCGGGGAGACGCTGTCGCCGAACCACTGGTGGGACAGCTCGTGCACCATGACCGACTCGATGTACCACTTGGGGTAGGCGGGCTCGGTGAACAGGTGCTTCTCGAAGAGCGAGAGGGTCTGCGTCTCCAGTTCGAAGCCCGTGGTCGCCTGTGCCATGAGCACGCCGTAGGTCTCGAAGGGGTACCGGCCGACCTTGTCCTCCAGCCAGGTGATCTGGCCGGGCGTCTTCGCGAGCCAGGGTTCGAGGGCCTTGCGGTCGGCGGCGGGCACGACGTCGCGCAGGGGCAGCCCGTGCGGTCCCTCCCGGTGCACGACGGCGGAGCGGCCGATGGACACCTGGGCGAGTTCGGTGGCCATGGGGTGCCGGACGCGGTAGGTCCAGGTGGTGGTGGCGGCGGACCGCACGGCGCCGGCGGGCAGCCCGTTGGCCACGGCGGTGTAGCCGTTCGGCGCGGTGATCCGGAAGGTGAACCGCGCCTTGTCGGAGGGGTGGTCGTTGCAGGGGAAGACCAGGTGGGCGGCGTCGGCCTGGTTCGCCATGGCGAGGCCGTCCGAGGTGCGCACCCAGCCGCCCTGCTGGTCCTTGCCGGGGACGGGGTCGCTGGTGTGCCGCACGGTGATCCGGGTCGAGGTGCCGGGGACCAGCGGGTGCCGGGGGGTGACGACCAGGTCCTCGCCGGCGCGGGCGAAGCCGGCGGGGCGGCCGTCGACCTCGACCGAGCGCACGGTGCCGTGGCCGAAGTCGAGGTTGAGGCGGTCCAGGCGGGCGGTGATCCGGGCGTCGAGGGTGGTGACGGCGTCCAGCGGCTTGTCGTTGCCGCCCGAGTAGGTGAAGGAGAGGTCGTACGCGGCGACGTCGTACCCCGGGTTCCCCAGGTACGGGTAGAGCCGGTCGCCGATGCCGAGCGGTACGGCCGGGGCCGCGGCGGCGACGAGGCAGGCGCAGACGGCGGAGGCGAGCAGCGCCGCCGTCCGGTGCCGACGGACCGCGCGCCGGGGCTTGCGCGGGCCGGTCCCCGGCCCGTGCGGGGAGGCTCCGGTCGGCATCCGGTGCGTGGTGGTCGGGGGCTTGGTCCGAGCGCGGGGGAGGGCGGTGAGCGGCATGGACCACCGCTACCAGTGCGGGCCCGGCCCACGGCGGCGACGCGCGTCCGGCCCACCCGAACGGGTGGGCCGGACGCCGTCGTCAGGAGGCCGGTGACTGGTGCCGCGCCCGGCCCACGTCGTACACGCCCGGCACGTCCCGCATGGCGCGCATCAGGGCCGGGAGCCGGGCCGCGTCGGGGAGCTCGAGGGTGTAGGTGTGGCGCACGCGCTGCTGGCTGGGCGGCTCGACGGTGGCGGAGACGATCTCGGCGCCCTGGAGGGCGATCGCCTCGGTGAGGTCGGCGAGCAGGTGGGGACGGCCGAACGATTCGGCGACGAGGGTGACCCGGCATGCGGCGGTCTCCCCCCAGCGCACGCCGACCTCCGCGCGCCCCTTGCCCTTCATGTGCTCCACGGCGGCGCACTCCGCGCGGTGCACGGTGACCACTCCCCCGCGCACCGCGAAACCGGTGATCTCGTCCGGTGGTACGGGCGTACAGCACCCGGCGAGCCGTGCGGAGGCGCCCGGCGGGTCCACGAGGACGTCGGCGCGGGGGGCGCGGGCGGCCGGGGAGCCGTCCGCCGGGCGCGCGGGGGCACCGGCCGCGGCGGCTTCGGGACGGGCCGCCGCCGTCTCCCCGGGCGCCGCCGTGGCCGCCCGGGTGGCGGCGGTCCCGGCGGGCGCGGTGCGGGCGCCGTCCGGCCCGCCCGTGCCGCCGCTGCCGTCGTCCGGGTCGGCGGTGCCGCCGGGATGGGTCGCCAGCCAGCGCTGGATGGCGATGCGGGCGGCCGGTGTGTGGGCGTGCTCCAGCCATTCGCGGGACGGTTCGGAGGCCGGGTCCTGGCCCATCAGGAGCTGGACCGTGTCGCCGTCGCGCAGGACCGTGCTGAGGGTGGCCAGGCGGCCGTTGACCCGGGCGCCGATGCAGGCGTGCGCGTCCTCGCCGTACTGCGCGTAGGCGGCGTCCACGCAGGTGGCTCCCTCGGGCAGGCCGAGGGCGCCGCCGTCGGGGCGGAAGACGGTGATCTCGCGGTCCTGGGCGAGGTCCTCGCGCAGGGTGGACCAGAAGGTGTCGGGGTCGGGGGCGGCCTGCTGCCAGTCGAGGAGGCGGGAGAGCCAGCCGGGGCGGGTCGGGTCGACGCGTTCCCCGTCGGCGGTCTCCGGGCCGGGTGCGGCGGCGGCCGGGGTGTCGGTCCCGGGCGCGTACGGGTTGCCGAGGGCGACGACACCGGCCTCGGCGACCTTGTGCATCAGGTGGGTGCGGATGAGGACCTCGGCGACCTCGCCGTCGGGGCGGGCGACGGCGGTGTGCAGGGACTGGTACAGGTTGAACTTCGGTACGGCGATGAAGTCCTTGAACTCCGAGACCACCGGTGTCATGCACGTGTGCAGTTCGCCGAGGACGGCGTAGCAGTCCGCGTCCTCGTTCACCAGCACCAGCAGGCGGCCGAAGTCGGTGCCGCGCAGCGGGCCGCGCTTGCGGGCCACCCGGTGGACGGAGACGAAGTGCCGGGGGCGGATCAGGACCTCGGCCGGGATGTCGGCCTCGCGCAGCACCCCGCGCACCTCGTCGGCGACCTCGGCGAGCGGGTCGCCGGGGCGGGCGGCGTTCCGGGCGATGAGCTCGCGGGTGTGCGCGTACTCCTCGGGGCGGAGGATGGCGAAGACCAGGTCCTCCAGCTCGGTCTTGAGAGCCTGCACGCCGAGGCGTTCGGCGAGCGGGATGAGGACGTCCCGGGTGACCTTGGCGATCCGCGCCTGTTTCTCGGGGCGCATCACCCCGAGGGTGCGCATGTTGTGCAGGCGGTCGGCGAGCTTGATCGACATCACGCGCACGTCGTTGCCGGTGGCGACGAGCATCTTGCGGAAGGTCTCGGGCTCGGCGGCGGCTCCGTAGTCGACCTTCTCCAGTTTGGTGACGCCGTCGACCAGGTAGCGGACCTCCTCGCCGAACTGCTCCCGCACCTGGTCCAGCGTCACCTCGGTGTCCTCGACCGTGTCGTGCAGCAGGGAGGCCGTCAGGGTCGTGGTCTCGGCACCGAGTTCGGCGAGGATGAGGGTCACGGCGAGGGGGTGCGTGATGTACGGCTCACCACTTTTGCGCATCTGGCCGCGGTGCGAGGACTCCGCGAGGACGTAGGCGCGGCGCAGCGGTTCCAGGTCGGCGTCGGGGTGGTGGGCCCGGTGCGCCTCCACGACGTGGCCGATCGCGTCGGGCAGCCTGCCGCGGGCGGCGGGGCCGAGCAGCGCGGCGCGGCCCAGCCGGCGCAGGTCGATCCGCGGCCGGGCCTTCCTGCGCGGCGACGCGGACGCCGTGAGCGCTTGTGACGCTGGGGGCGCTACCGGGCCAGGCGTCGCAGGGTTCGTGGCCTCCGCACTCAATGGGCACCTCCGGCTCGTGGACCGGCGGACGGAGCCCCAGGGCGCACGCGGCTCAGGGTTTGGCGGCGTTCCCCCGTCCGTGCCGGTGCTTGATGCTACCGAGCCCGCCACGTACGACGGACCGCCTCCCGCCGAGCGTGAAACGGATCACCCCTACGAGGGACGAAAACGAGGTTTAGATTTTGCGTCAGGTGCCCAGGACTCGGCCGCGGTTTCGAACCGCCTCGGCCCCGGGGGCGGGCCGGGCGGAAGGGCTCGTCCGCGTTCGTGCGGTGCCGGGTCAGCCGAGCGTACGGGCCAGCCACTCGGCGTCGATCCCGCCCTCGGCGACGATCACGGCGGGTCCGGTCATCTCGATCTCGCCGTCGGGCCGCTCGGTGATGACCAGCCGCCCGCCGGGCACGTCGACGGTGTAGGTCGCCGGGGTGCCGGTGACGGCGGGGTCGGTGCCGTCCCGGCGGGCGGCGGCCACGGCGACGGCGCACGCGCCCGTGCCGCACGAACGGGTCTCGCCGGACCCGCGCTCGTGCACGCGCATGGCCACGTGGCGGGTGCCCCGGTCGACGACGAACTCGACGTTCACACCGTCCGGGTAGGCGGCGGCCGGGGCGACCGGCGGTGCGGCGAGCAGGTCGCCGGCGTGGGCCAGGTCGGCGACGAACGCCACCGCGTGCGGGTTGCCCATGTTCACGTTGCGCGCGGGCCAGCTCCGCTCACCGACGGTCACCGTGACGTCGCCCTCGGGGAGGCGGGCGCGGCCCATGCCGACGGTGACGTCGCCGTCCTTCGCGATGTGCACGGCACGCACACCCGCGCGCGTGGCGATGACGAGATCACCTTCGGTCACATGTCCCGCGTGCTGGAGGTAGCGCGCGAACACACGCACACCGTTGCCGCACATCTCGGCGACGGAGCCGTCGCCGTTGCGGTAGTCCATGAACCACTCGGCCTCGCCTGCCATCGCCCGGGCCTCCGGGTGCGCCGCGGACCGCACCACGTGGAGCACGCCGTCGCCGCCGATGCCCGCCCGGCGGTCGCACAGCGCGGCCACGGCGGCCGGGGAGAGGTCGAGGGCGTTCTCGGGGTCCGGGACGATCACGAAGTCGTTCTCGGTGCCGTGGCCCTTGAGGAAGGCGATCGGTGTGCTCATCCCTCGATCGTACGGGTTCGCCGCCCCCGGGAGCCGACGGGCGGGAAGGGGGAACGGCTGGTGGGAGGGGTCGTCCGGTACCGGTCGGCGGGCCGGAGCCGTGTCCCCGCCGGGGCGTTCCGGCCGCGCCGGGCCGGGGGGCTCAGCGGAGCCGCGCCACGCGCCAGACGGCGAGGACCACGACCACGGCCACCACCAGCGTGTAGGCGAGTACGACGCGCCAGTCGGGGCGGCGGCCCGAACCCCTGGGCGGCAGCCCCGGCCAGGTGTGGCCCACCCGGCGGGCGGCCATCATGCCCCAGCCGGCCGCGCAGGAGCAGATCAGCAGGCCGAGCATGGCGATGACCGCGCCGCTGTCGCCGAAGTCGAAGGCGAGCGGGAAGGCGAACATCAGGGAGCCGACGGCGGCGAGACCCACGATGGGCGCGAGCTGCCAGACGCGCAGCCGGCGCTGCGGGCGCAGCTCGACCTCGACCTCGGGACCGCCCGGGTACATCTCCTCGGGAGTCGGCCCGTCGGCGGTGACGGTGTCCGGGATGTCGTCGGGTCCGTCGTCGGTCAGCCGGTCCTCCGCCTGCGGGTCCGCGGCCGGGCCGGGCCGCGGGGCGCCGGCCGGCAGGCTCCGGGACAGGCGGTCGGTGGCCGGGGTGCCGGTGTCCGGGCCCTCGGTGGCCACGCGGTCGTCGGCCGGGCCGTTGCGGGGCGGGGCGGGCAGGCGCACACCGTTCGTGTGCGCGCCGTTCACCCGGGGGCGTTCCGGGTCCGGGCGGTCGTCGTCGGCGCCCGGACGGTCACCCCCCGTAGCGGGGTGCTCGGTACTTCGTGCGGTGTCGCGAGGGCCGGCCTCCATCGCCACGCGCCCTCCCAACTAGGCTCCACTTGGTCGATCGAAGCACGATGATGGCACGGCGCCGAAGGCCCCGATGACCGGCGGCGCATCCCGATGCCATCACGTGATCAGGCTGTGACCGGTCGTTCGACCAACGCCAGGGCCAGGTGCGGAAGTTCCCCGCGGTCCGCGACGGCCCCGCTCAACCAGTGCACGCGGGGATCGCGCCGAAACCACGAATCCTGGCGGCGCGCGAAGCGCTTGGTGGCACGCACGGTCTCGGCGCGGGCTTCCGCTTCGGTGCACTCGCCGGAGAGTGCCGCGAGAACCTGCTGGTAACCGAGCGCACGCGAAGCCGTGCGCCCCTCGCGCAGGCCCTGCGCCTCCAGTGCGCGCACCTCGTCCACGAGGCCCGCCTCCCACATCCGGTCGACCCGCCGCGCGATGCGCTCGTCCAGCTCCGGGCGGCCCACGTCGACGCCGATCTGGACGGTGTCGTAGACGGAGTCGTGGCCGGGCAGATTGGCCGTGAAGGGCCGGCCGGTGATCTCGATCACCTCCAGCGCGCGGACGATGCGGCGGCCGTTGCCCGGCAGGATCGCGCGCGCGGCCTCCGGGTCGGCGGCGGCCAGCCGGGCGTGCAGCGCGCCCGGACCGCGCAGCGCCAGCTCCTCCTCCAGCCGGGCCCTGACCTCGGGATCGGTGCCGGGGAACTCAAGGTTGTCGACGGCTCCCCGGACGTACAGACCGGAGCCGCCGACCAGGATCGGCCAGCGGCCCTCGGCGAGCAGCGCGTCGATGCGCGCGCGGGCGAGTCGCTGGTACTCGGCGACCGAGGCGGTGACCGTCACGTCCCAGACGTCCAGCAGGTGGTGCGGGACGCCGCCGCGCTCCTCGGGCGTCAGCTTGGCGGTGCCGATGTCCATCCCCCGGTACAGCTGCATGGAGTCGGCGTTGACCACCTCGCCGCCGAGCTGCTGGGCCAGGAAGACGCCGAGATCGGACTTTCCGGCCGCGGTGGGTCCGACGACGGCGATGACTCGGGGGGCGGGGGATGCACTGCTCACCGCACCAGTCTCCCAAACCCGCGGTCGGGGTCTCGAACGGGGCGCGTGACGGCGTGCGCCCCCGCCGTTCCCGGCGCAGGGCCGCCGCCCGCCGGGCGCGCGGAAGGCGGTGACCCGGACGGCGCAACCGTACGCAGCGGGCGACGCGGGACCCGGTCCGTACGAGTACCGTGTGAAGTGGACGAAGGGCGTGTTCGCAAGGGCCTTCCGGCAGGTCGGAAACGTCTTCGGAGTTCCGGGGCGCGCGCCCCGTGCCGGTGGGCGGCCGGCGGAGCCGTGGCGGACCGTACGGGCCGGACCGACTCGGCCGGTCGGGCCTCCCGGAGACGCGGGCGGCCGGACCGGCGGAGGCGGTGAGGACGGCCGGCGACGGGCGCGAGCGCGTGACCGGACGGTCGGCCGACGACACGGACCGGACACCGGGACCACCGCCGTCCCTGGGCAACGGTCCCCAGCGACCCGCGCGGACGGCCGGCGGCCGCGGGGCCGGCGAGGACGCCCGCACACACGACTGTCCCGCGAGGGAAGGTGGACCATGGGTCTGATGGACAACGTGAAGGCCAGGCTGGGCCCGGCCAAGGACAAGGTGTCGGACCTCGCGCGGCAGCACGGGGACAAGGTCCAGCACGGGATCGACAAGGCCGCCAAGGCCGTCGACGAGCGGACCAAGCACAAGTACAGCGACAAGATCCACGCGGGCACGGGCAAGGCCAAGGAGGCGATGGACCGCCTCGCGCACAAGGGCGGCACGGAACCCCCGACCCCCGACCCCATGACCCCGACCCGTCCGGAGGGGCCGCCCCCGGCTTCATGAGCCGACGCCGTACGCGGTACGCGTCCCCGCCGGCACAGGGCGGCACGGCGGTGCGCGGTCCCGGAGTCCGTGCGGCTACGGGACACGCGCACCCGCCACGCGCGCGTGCCTCGGCGGCCGGACCTCGGGGGTGTGCCTCGCGGGCTCAGGACCAGGTGGCGACCAGGTACCCGACGCCGTACGGCGCGTCCTCGTACAGCAGCGCGCCGGTGAGGTCCGCGTCCTCGGCCGCCCCGGCCATGATCTGCCAGGGGGCGCGGCCCGCCGCCTGGAGCTCCCGGGCCAGTGCGGGGTCCAGCGCGGCCAGGCCCGGCACGTCCGCCTCGGCCAGCGCCCGGGCCGCCTCCGCGTCGAAGGGCGCCGCCCGCTCGTCCAGGTAGCCCGGCGCCTTGAGCGTGCGGCAGGCGCTCGCGTCGCCCATCACCAGCAGCGCCACGCGATCGGCCCGCCCGGCCAGGTGCCGCCCGGTCTCGGCGCACCCCTCCGGCTCCAGGTCCTCCCCGACGCCGAGCCCCTCGACCGGGGCGCCGGCCCAGCCGGTCCGCTCCAGCAGCCAGGCGCCGACGGCCAGCGAGGCGGGCAGCTCGCGCTCCGTGACGGGGCCCGTCGCGGTCCCGAGGCGTACGTCCAGGTCGACCCCGAAGCCGCGGAAGGTGCCCGGGGCGCCCTGCGGGAACGGGCCGCGCCCGTCCCGGCCGGCCGCGCCGACGACCACCAGCAGGTCGGGGCGCGCGGCGGCGAGCACGCCGAGCGCGTCCGTGCAGGCCGCGCGCGCGGCGTCCAGTTCGGGCGCGGCACCCGCGGCCACCTCGGGCACGAGCAGCGGCGGGCAGGGGCAGACTGCGGCGGCGACAAGCATGATCGGCAGCGTAACCCGGTGGGCAGGCCGCACGGCACTCCCCGGCCGACGCGCCCGCGACGCCCCGCGGCAGCGGGACGAGGACCACGGCCCCACGGCGTCCGGGCCGTTACCGACCACGACCGGGATCGCCCGGTCACCGGGTCACCGGGTCACCGGGTCACCCACCATGCCGTACCGGGTGGACGACACCCGGCGAAGAGGCGCCCGCCGGGATCTCCTCGCCCATGCCAGGAGCCCGGCACCCCGGCGCCGCGTACGCCGCGGTGCCGTCGCGGTCGCCACGGCTCTCGCCGTGGCGCTCCCTCAGTCGCAGCCGCAGCCGCTCCCCGCGGTGACCGGCAGCGCGGCCGGCACCCCGATCTTCGGCAGGCCGAGCATGACGCCCGCCGGCTTGGCGGCCTCGGCGGCGTTCCGCTTCTCCCACGCGTCCCCGGCGGGCGTGCGGCGCACACCGAGGACGGGGCCCTCGGCGAGGAGGTGGTGCGGCGCGGCGTACGTGATCCCGACGGTGACCACGTCCCCGGGGCGGACCTCCTCGTCCGGCTTGGTGAAGTGGACGAGGCGGTTGTCGGGCGCGCGGCCGGACAGGCGGTGGGTGGCTCCGTCCTTGCGGCCCTCGCCCTCGGCGACCATCAGCTCCAGCGTGCGGCCGACCTGCTTCTTGTTCTCGTCCCAGGAGATCTCCTCCTGGAGGGCGACGAGCCGCTCGTAGCGCGCCTGGACGACCTCCTTGGGGATCTGGTCCTCCATGGTCGCGGCGGGGGTGCCGGGGCGCTTGGAGTACTGGAAGGTGAACGCCTGGGCGAACCGGGCCTCGCGGACCACGTGCAGCGTCTGCTCGAAGTCCTCCTCGGTCTCGCCCGGGAAGCCCACGATGATGTCGGTGGTGATCGCGGCGTGCGGGATGGCGGCCCGCACCTTCTCGATGATCCCCAGGTACCGCTCCTGGCGGTACGAGCGGCGCATCGCCTTCAGGACGGTGTCCGAGCCGGACTGGAGCGGCATGTGCAGCTGCGGCATCACGTTCGGCGTCTCGGCCATGGCCGTGATCACGTCGTCCGTGAAGTCGCGGGGGTGCGGCGAGGTGAAGCGGACCCGCTCCAGGCCCTCGATGTTCCCGCAGGCGCGCAGCAGCTTGCTGAACGCCTCCCGGTCGCCGATGTCGGAGCCGTAGGCGTTGACGTTCTGGCCGAGCAGCGTGATCTCCGAGACGCCCTCGCCGACCAGAGCCTCGATCTCGGCGAGGATGTCACCGGGACGGCGGTCCTTCTCCTTGCCGCGCAGGGCCGGGACGATGCAGAAGGTGCAGGTGTTGTTGCAGCCGACGGAGATCGACACCCAGGCCGCGTACGCGCTCTCGCGGCGCGTCGGCAGCGTCGAGGGGAACGCCTCCAGGGACTCGGCGATCTCGACCTGCGCCTCCTCCTGGACCCGGGCGCGCTCCAGCAGGACCGGCAGCTTGCCGATGTTGTGCGTGCCGAAGACGACGTCCACCCAGGGCGCCTTGCGCACGATGGTGTCCCGGTCCTTCTGCGCCAGACAGCCGCCGACCGCGATCTGCATGCCGGGGCGGGAGACCTTCCGCGGCGCGAGCCGGCCGAGGTTGCCGTACAGCCGGTTGTCGGCGTTCTCGCGGACCGCGCAGGTGTTGAAGACGACGACGTCCGCGTCGCCGTCCGAACCCTCAGGGGCCCGTACGTATCCGGCCTCTTCGAGCAGCCCGGCCAATCGCTCGGAATCGTGGACGTTCATCTGGCACCCGTAGGTGCGGATCTCGTAACTCCTGGGGGCGGGAACGTCCACTGCCGGGCTTCGGTCGCTGCTGCTGGTCATGCGGTCAAGGGTAGGCGGTCCGCGGAGACCCGTGGTGCGGCGCCCGTTTCCGCCGTACGGCCGCCCGCGGCGGGGGCACGGGCGGCGGCGGACCGGCGGCCGGAGGCCGCGGCGGCGGTCACGGGGACGACGTTCCGTGCGGTGTGCGCCCGCCGCGCCGCCGCCCGCGCCGGGCAGGAGACGGATTTCGCCAAAGGGCGACCGAAAGGGCCGGTGGGCGTGTGCAAGAGGCCGGACGACCTGCTTAGGTGGGCCGTGCGGCCCCACCGCCTCCGCCTGCCGCGCGGGCCGTGCCGGGGGCCCGGCGGACGAGTCCGGCGGCGGAGGGCCGGCGAGCGCGTGGGACGGCAGTGGGAGTACGCCGCCGGGACCGCCCTGCCCGGTGCGACGGCGGCGGAAGGACACCCCAGCCGGTCCGGCCGGTGAGACCAGCGAACGGGGGGTGGCACGAGCGGTGCGGAGAACCAGCGAGTACGCCGCGCTGCGGCGCCGGTGCACCGCGATCCTGCGCGATCTGGGGGTGCGGCGGTCGCTCTCCCTGGAGGAGCTCCACGAGCGGGTGGAGGAGCTGAGGGGCCGTCCGCTCGTGCTGCGGGAACTCCCCGAGGAGGCCGCGGCCACCGGGGCGTGCGGGCTCTGGCTGGGCACCGACGACGCCGACTACGTCTTCTACGAGGCCCGGACCGCGCCCGTGCACCGCGAACACATCATCCTGCACGAGATCGGCCATGTGCTGTGCGACCACCACCGCAGCCTCACGGACGACGACGGGCGGCTGGCCGCGCGGCTGCTGGCGGACCCGCGGCCGCAGCTCCTCAGGCGGCTGATGGCGAGGGCCTGTTACACGACCGCCGAGGAGCAGGAGGCCGAGATGATCGCCAGCCTGATCCAGAGCGCCGGGACCGCCGGCCCGGTCACCGGGCCGCTGGGACGCCTCGGCGCGTTCCTGGGAGTGGCCTCCGATGCCGGTGAGTGAACTGGCCGCCCGGGTCGGGCTCGTCAGCGTCCTCGCCCTGTGGTCCGCCCTCGTCTGGCGTGCGCGGCCCGCGCTGCGCCGGCCGCACCTGCGGGGGCTGTGGGTGACCGTCCTCGCGGCGACCACCGCCATCACCCTCTTCCAGCCGCGGATCGTCAAGGGGCTCACCTCCCACGGCGTGGACGTCCACACGGTGTCCCTCGTCCGCAATCTGATCGGGGTCCTCAGCGCGGGGCTGGTCCTGCTGTTCGTGATCGACGCGCGCCGCTCCCCGTACCCGCGGCGGTGCGTCACGGTGGGACTGACGGCCGCCCTGGGGTCGTTGCTCCTGCTGGACCTGGTGCGGGCCGACCGGTCGCCCGAGGGGACGGCGGCCGTGCAGGGGCCCGCGTCCGCCGCGGCCGCCTACTGGCTGATCCTCGTCGCCGCCCACATCCTCGGGGACGCCGTCGCCCTGGTGGTCTGCTGGCGGTACAGCCTGCGCACGCGGGAGCGTGACCTCGTCTGGTCGCTGCGGCTGTTCGCGGCGGGCAGCGTCCTCGCCCTCGTCTTCTGGTCCGGCTACCTCTGCCACCTCTACGGCCTGGCCCCGGGCCTGCTCCCCGGCCTGTCCGTGGTCATGGGGGCCCACGGCCTCCTGCGGGCGGCCTCGCTGCTGGTCCCCACCGCGACCGCCCTGGGCCGGTCGGCGGCCGCGCTCCGGACCACCTGGCGGCTGTGGCCGCTCTGGCGCGACCTGGTGACGGCGGTGCCGCACGTGGCCCTCGCCGGCCCCCGGCGGACCCGGCTCCAGGAGGTGCTGTGGCCGCGCTGCCCGCCGGTGCTCCAGGCGCACCGGCAGACCATCGAGACGTACGACGCGCTGCTGACGCTGCAGGAGTACGTCCAGCCGGACGCCTACGAGAGGGCCCATCGGCACGCCCGGCGGGCGGGGGTGCCCGACGACCGCCTCGCGTCGGCCGCGCTGGCCGGTGCCGTCGGCCAGGCCCGGCGGGCGGTGCTCGGCGGCGTGCCGCCGTCCGGCCCGCGCCCCCTGCCCGGGGTCGTCCACGGGAGCCCCGAGACACTGCTGGGGATCGCCCGGATGTGGTCCGCGATGGCCGACGCGCTCCCCTGCCGCGACCGGTCCGCCCCGGCGCACCGGCCGTGAAGCACGAGGCCCGGCGTGCCCGCCGCGTACGCGCCGGGGGTGATCGGTACGGGCGGTGCTCAGCGGGGGCAGGCGTTCAGGCCGGGTCCGTGACGCGTGGCGCGATGTGGTGGTCGAAGGCGAGCGTCCCGGGGTCGAGGGCCGTCGTCCCGCCGTCGACGGTCAGCACCGCTCCGTTGACGTACGACGCCGCCGGGGACAGCAGCCAGCCGATCGCCTCGGCGACCTCGCGCGGTTCGCCGGGACGCCCCTGGGGCAGCGGCCTGGTCACCTCCTCGTAGCCGGCCTCCGTGCCGCCGCCCGGCAGACCGGCCTCCTGCGCGAAGCGCGCCATGCGCCGGTCGGCCATCTCGGTCCGCACCCAGCCGGGGCACACGATGTTGGCCCGCACCCCCCGGCGCCCGTAGTCGACGGCCACGGAGCGGCAGAGCTGGAGCAGGGCGGCCTTGGACGTGGCGTACGGGGCGTTGCTCGTGCCGTTGCGCAGCGCCGACACCGAGGCGACGGCGACCACCGCCCCCCGGGTCTCCAGCAGGTGCGGGATCGCGGCGCGCAGCAGGAGGAGCGGGCCGGTGACGTTGGTGCGCATCACCTCGTCCCAGTCCCGCAGCGACATGTCCCCCACGGCTCCGCCGCGCCCGATGCCCGCGTTCAGCACCACGCCGTCGAGGCGCCCGTACGCCTCCAGGGCCGCCCGGACGAGGCCCTCGGCCGCCTCCGGGTCCCCGGCGTCGGCCGGGTGCGCCAGCGCTCCCGTCTCCCGCGCGAGACTCTCGAGGGGCTCCGGCCGCCGGCCGGAGACGACGACGTGGTGCCCCGCCTCGGCCAGCATCCGGGCCGTGGCCCGCCCGATGCCCGAGCCCCCGCCGGTCACGACGACAACGCGCTTGTCCTCCACTGCTGATCAGGCTCCTTCACCGAGACCGTCGGGATCGTCCAGCGCGACCGAGCCTAGAACCCGCTGCTCACACCGGTGACGACTTCCGGCCAGCGCCCGCCGGTCCCGCGGAAGCACCGGGTGCGGCGAACCGGCGGGACCGGTGGCGTGGCGCCACGCGGGCCGCCGCCGGGGCCGCGGGCAGGCGCTCGGACCCCGGCCCGGTCCTCCGCCCCGGCCACCGAAACCCGGTGGAGCGCTGCCCCCGGCTCCGCCTAGGGTCGCGGAATGACCACACGGACCTTCCGCATCGCCGTTCGCGGCGTCTTCGACGGCCTCACCGAGGCCCAGCGCGCCGCCCTGTCGGCCGACGCCGCCGCCCACGACCCCCTGCGCGCCGCCTTCACGCCCGAGGGGACCCTCACCTACGACATCGCCGCCCGCCCCGCCTTCGTGTTCCGGTTCTCCGCCACCGGCGAGGAAGAGGAGGACATCCTGGAGGCGACGGAGGTGGCCGAGGAGACGGCGAAGTCCTGGCTGACGGAGCGCGGTTACGGCTTCAAACACCTGCGGACCACCGCCGAGGACCTCTCCCAGGCGCCCCTCGGCAAGCGACAGCGCCGCGCCGCCCGCGCGACCGGCTCCTGAACCGAGGACATGAACTTGAGCAGTCAAGGATCAGGCAAGGTAACGCGAGGGAGCGGGAGATGAGCGAGGCCCTGGACGCGGCCCTGCGGCTGGTGCGGGCCCAGGCGGCGCTCGTCCGCCGCTTCGACGCGCGGCTGGGCGGGCTGCACGGCGTCAGCCTCGCCGACTTCACCCTGCTGCTCCGCCTCGGTCAGGCACCGGGCGGCCGGATGCGCCGCGTCGACCTGGCCGAGGCGCTGGGCCTGACCGCCTCCGGGGTCACCCGCGGGCTGGCCCCGCTGGAGCGGATCGGGCTGGTGACGCGGGAGCCGGACGCCCGGGACGCGCGCGTGGCGTACGCGGCGCTGACCGGGACGGGCCGGCGGCGGCTGACGGAGATGCTGGCCACGGCGGAGGAGACGGCCGCCGAGGTCCTCGCCGGCCCGGCCTGGCCCGCGGCGGACGTCGCGCGCCTCGCGGAGCTGCTGGCCCGGCTCGGCGGCACGGGCCTGTCGGGCCGCTGAGCACCCCGGCCCCGGCCCCCGCGCCGCGCGTCACGTCCGGTCGTACCCGGTAGGGAGCGGGACCGGCCCGCACGCGCGTGCGGTACGGCGGACGGGCGGCAGCTCTCCGGCCTCCCGTCGCGCCGGCGTCACGCGTACCGGGCCTGACGCCCGGCATCCGGGCGTCAGGCCGCGCCGTCCGGCGTCCAGCCCTGGCGGCGCAGTACGGCGGCCACGTCCGGCGCCCGGTAGTGCTCCCCCTTGAGCACCTTGCCGTCGGCCCGGCGGGCGATCTGCCCGTCCGGGCCGACCTTGCTCATGTTGGCGCGGTGGACCTCGGCGATGACCTCGTCCAGGTCGATGCCGTGCACCAGTGCGGTGCCGTAGGCCACGTACACCACGTCGGCCAGCTCGTGCGCGAGCCGGTCCAGTGGTCCCCGGACCGCGACCTCGGCCACCTCGGCGGCCTCCTCGGCGAGCAGTTCGCCGCGGTGGGCGGCGAGTCCGGGCTCCACCTCGGCCGGCGTGCGGCGGGCGTCGAGGCCGAAGACGCGGTGGAACTCGTGGACGAGACGGGCGGGCGAGGTACTCATACGGCGACTGTAACGGCCGCCGCCGACAACACCGCCGGCCCCGGGGCGCGGCGGCGGTCCCGGGCGCCCGCTTCCCGCGGCTCCCGGGCCCTGGTCAGCGGCGCGCGTCGGCTGGCAGGATCGCCGCATGTCCATGGTGTTCCCCCGGTTCGGCAGGCGCCGAGCGCTGTCCGGCGCGGCCGTCGGTGCCGTCGTCCTCGGTCTGCTGCTGTGGTGGCTGCTGCCCCTGGGTGAGAAGCCGCCGAGCGGGACGATCGTGATCAGCACCGGTACGCAGCGCGGGGTCTACCAGGAGTACGGCGAGCGGCTGCGCACCGCGATGCACGACGACATGCCGGGCCTGAAGGTGGAGCTGCTCAACAGCGCGGGTTCCCAGCAGAACGTCGAGCGGGTGGCGACCGGACGGGCCGACTTCACCATCGCGGCGGCCGACGCGGTCGCCACGTACGAGCTGCGGCACGGCAGGGGCGCCGCGCGACTGCGCGGTGTGGCCCGGCTCTACGACGACTACGTGCACCTCATCGTGCCCCGCGGCTCGGACATCAGGAGCGTGGCGGACCTGCGGCACAAGCGCGTGGCGACCGGGCTGCCGGACTCCGGGGTGCGGCTGATCGCCGAACGGGTGCTGCGGGCCGCCGGCATCGACCCGCGGAAGGACATCACCGCGGAGGCGGACGGGATAGACACCGGGCCCGCGCGGCTCGGGGAAGGGAAGATCGACGCCTTCTTCTGGTCCGGCGGACTGCCCACGAAGGGGCTCGTCACACTGGCGCGCCAACGCGAGTTCCGGTTCGTGCCGATCGAGGACGACGTCGTCACCCGGCTGCACGACCAGGGCGAGCAGTCGCGGTACTACCGCGCCACCAAGATTCCCGAGTCCGCCTACCCCACGGTGCAGCAGGGCCTGCAGGTGCCGACGATCGCCGTGTCCAACGTGCTGATCACCCGGGCGGACGTGGACCCCCGGCTGACCGAGTGGGTGACCCGCACGGTGATCGACAGCCGGGACGGCATCGGCAAGCACGTCCACTCCGCCCAGCTGGTCGACGTGCGCACCGCCATCTACACCGACCCGCTGCCCCTGCAGGAGGGCGCCCGGCGCTACTACCGGTCGATGAAGCCGTAGCGGGGCCGTTGCCGCTTCAGCGTGCGCCCGCCGCCTCCCCGGTGCTCTCCGTGTGCCGCGGCACCCGGAGCGTGACCCGCAGTCCCCGCGGCTCGTGGTGGGCGTAGCCGATCGAGCCGCCGCCGGCCGTGAGCAGGGCGCGGGTGATGGACAGGCCCAGGCCGGAGCCCTGCACGTTCTGGTGCCGGCCGCTGCGCCAGAACCGGTCGCCCACGCGCGCGAGTTCCTCGTCCGTCAGGCCGGGTCCGGTGTCCGTGACGACGATCGCGGTGGTGTCGCCGTCGGCGGTCACGGCGACCTCCACCGTGCCGTCCCCGGGGGTGAACTTCACGGCGTTGTCGATCACGGCGTCCAGGGCGCTGGACAGGGTGACCGGGTCGGCCCAGCCGGTGGTGGGCGGGCAGTCGCCGGTCAGCCGGACGTCCTTGGCCCTGGCGGCCGGTGCCCAGGCGGCCACCCGCTCCGCGGTCAGCGCGCCGATGTCGGTGAGCCGGAGGTCGGCCTCGGAGTGCTCGGCGAGCGCCAGGCCGAGCAGGTCGTCCAGCACCTGCGCGAGGCGCTTGCCCTCGGTGCGGACCGAGGCGATCTCCTCGTTGCCCTCGGGGAGTTCGAGGGCGAGCAGTTCGATGCGCAGCAGCAGCGCCGAGAGCGGGTTGCGCAACTGGTGCGAGGCGTCGGCGACGAAGGCGCGCTGCTGCTCCAGCACGGCCTCGACGTTGTCCGCCATCTCGTTGAACGAGCGTGCCAGCCGCCTGAGTTCCGGTGGTCCGCCGGCGGCCGCGACCCGGGACTTCAGCCGTCCCGTGGCGATGTCGTGGGTGGTGGCGTCCAGCACCCGGACCGGTCTGAGCACCCAGCCGGTCAGCCGCAGCGCCGCGCCGACGGCGAGCAGCATGGCCGCGATCTCGCCGGCCCCGATGACCAGCCAGCCGCGCAGGATGCGTGCCCGCAGCTGTCCGGTGGGCGAGTCGGTGACCACGACCGCGACGACGTCGCCGTCCCGGATCACCGGCGAGGCGACGACGAGCCGGCTGCGCTGCCAGGGCCAGGCCTGCGGCGGGTCGTGGCTGCGCCGGCTGAGCAGTGCCTCGTCGAACGCCGCGCGGACGTCGTCCGTCGGCAGTACGGCCCAGTCGCCGGGCGCGTTGGCCATCGGCGCGCCGTTGCGGTAGAAGACGCCGGCTCGGATGCCGTAGACGCCGTAGTAGCTCTCCAGTTCGCGGCGCAGGGTCTCCCAGCGCTCGTCCGTGGTGGTGCGGCGGGATCCGCTGGGCGCGTCGGTGACGAACTGGGCGAGCGCCGCGAACCGCGCCGTGTCGTCGATCCGGTCGACCACGACCTGCTGCTGCCGGGCGGCGGCCACGCTGATGGCGAGCGGGATGCCGAGCGCGAGCAGGACGGCCGCCAGCAGCACGATGAGCAGCGGGAGGAGGCGGGTGCGCACCCGTCCCCGCTAGGCGGCCGGGGCGACGAGCCGGTAGCCGACGCCGCGTACGGTCTCGATCAGCGCGGGCATGCGCAGCTTGGCGCGCAGGGAGGCGACGTGCACCTCCAGGGTGCGGCCCGTGCCCTCCCAACTGGTGCGCCAGACCTCGCTGATGATCTGCTCCCGGCGGAAGACCACTCCGGGGCGCTGGGCGAGCAGGGCGAGCAGGTCGAACTCCTTGCGGGTCAGCTGGATCACCGCGCCGTCGACGCTGACCTGGCGGGTGGGCAGTTCGATGCGGACGGTGCCGAGGAGCAGGGCGCTCTCGATGCCGACGGCGGGGTCCTCGGGGACGGTGCGTCGGCTGACGGCGTGGATCCGGGCGAGGAGTTCCCCGGTGTCGTAGGGCTTGACGACGTAGTCGTCCGCGCCGAGGTTGAGTCCGTGGATGCGGGAGCGGACGTCGGAGCGGGCGGTGACCATGATGACCGGGATGCCGGTGCGCTTGCGGATCTTGCCGCAGACCTCGTAGCCGTCCTGGTCGGGCAGGCCGAGGTCGAGCAGGACGACGCCGAAGCCCGCGCCCTCGGGGACGAGCGCCCGGAGCGCCTCCTCGCCGCTGCGCGCGTGGGTGACGTGGAACCCGTGCCGTGCCAGGACGGCCGACAGGGCCGCGGCGACGTGGTTGTCGTCCTCGACGAGCAGCAGTCTCATCCCGGCCCCCTCCGGTTCGGCGTTCGTACGGTCGCGCTTCGCGTCCGCCGTGTGGATCACCGGCACGCGCGCGTGCAGAATGCAGTGACGCCGATGAGCGGGGACGGCGTCAAGAGGCTCGGGGTCGCCCGCCGTTTCCGTTACCCGGCCGATACGCGCGCGCGTGCCGTACTACGACACGTGTCCGATTGCTATCGGATCGTGATGCTCAAGTCTCCCTCAGATGTGATGACGCAGGTCACAGCCCCTCACTACTGTCCTCGGAAACCCGAGGAGGACGGAGCCCGAGAGCGATGACCGAAGTATCGGTGACCAAGGAAGACGTGGTCATCTCCGACGAACTGGTCGTCCTGAAGAGCGTCAACAAGCACTTCGGCGCGTTGCACGTGCTCCAGGACATCGACCTGACGATCGCCCGCGGCGAGGTCGTCGTGGTCATCGGGCCCTCCGGGTCCGGAAAGTCGACCCTGTGCCGCACCATCAACCGTCTGGAGACGATCGACTCGGGCGCCATCACGATCGACGGCAAGCCCCTGCCGCACGAGGGCCGCGAACTGGCCCGGCTGCGCGCGGACGTCGGGATGGTCTTCCAGTCCTTCAACCTCTTCGCGCACAAGACCGTGCTCGAGAACGTGATGCTGGGCCAGGTCAAGGTCCGCAAGGCCGACAAGAAGAAGGCCGAGGAGAAGGCCCGGGCCCTGCTGGACCGGGTCGGCGTGGGCACGCAGGCCGACAAGTACCCCGCCCAGCTCTCCGGCGGCCAGCAGCAGCGCGTCGCGATCGCGCGGGCCCTGGCGATGGACCCGAAGGTCATGCTCTTCGACGAGCCGACCTCCGCCCTCGACCCCGAGATGATCAACGAGGTCCTGGAGGTCATGCAGCAGCTCGCGCGCGAGGGCATGACGATGATCGTCGTCACGCACGAGATGGGCTTCGCGCGCTCGGCCGCGAACCGGGTGGTCTTCATGGCCGACGGCCGGATCGTCGAACAGGCGGCGCCGGACCAGTTCTTCAGCAACCCGCGCAGCGACCGGGCCAAGGACTTCCTGTCCAAGATCCTGCACCACTGACGGGTCGCCCGCCCGCCCCGGACCCCCGTCTCTCACCACGTAAAGGATGTTCACCATGAAGCTCCGCAAGGTCACCGCCGCCTCGGCCGTCCTGCTCGCCCTGTCCGTGACCGCCACCGCCTGCGGCGGCGACAAGGAAGACAACGGCTCCGGCGGCGGCAAGAAGATCACCATCGGCATCAAGTTCGACCAGCCGGGCATCGGCCAGAAGACCCCGCAGGGCTACTCGGGCTTCGACGTCGACGTGGCCACCTACGTGGCCGAAAAGCTCGGTTACAGCGCGGACCAGATCGAGTGGAAGGAGTCGAAGAGCGCCGACCGCGAGACCATGCTGCAGCGCGGTGACGTCGACTTCATCGCCGCCTCCTACTCGATCACCCCGGAGCGCCAGAAGCTGGTCGACTTCGCCGGCCCGTACCTGCTCGCCCACCAGGATGTCCTCGTCCGCGCGGACGACACCTCGATCAAGTCGGCGTCCGACCTCAACAACGCGAAGCTGTGCTCGGTCAGCGGTTCCACCTCGGCGCAGAACATCAAGGACCGGCTCGCCCCCAAGGCGCAGCTCCAGAAGTACCCGACGTACTCCGCCTGTCTGACCGGCCTGCAGAACAAGAACATCGACGCCCTGACCACGGACGACTCGATCCTCGCCGGTTACGCCAGCCAGTCCCAGTTCAAGGGCAAGTTCAAGCTCGGCGGTCTCAAGATGACCAACGAGAACTACGGCATCGGCGTCAAGAAGGGCAGCGACCTCAAGGCCAAGATCAACAAGGCCCTCGAGGAGATGGTGGCCGACAAGTCCTGGCAGCAGGCCGTGGACAAGAACTTCGGCCCGGCCGGCTACAAGAACGAGCCCGCCCCGAAGGCCGGCGAGATCAAGAGCTGAGGCAACGCCCCGGGGGTGCGCCGTCCGTGCGGGCGGCGCACCCGGGCATCCCTACACGCGGAAGCACGGGAGATCGTGTTCGACTTTCTTGAAGGTTACGACGTACTGGGCGCCTTCTGGACGACGGTGCAGCTGACACTGCTGTCCGCGGCGGGCTCGCTGGTCTGGGGCACCCTGCTGGCCGCCATGAGGGTGGGCCCGGTACCGCTGATGCGCGGCTTCGGCACCGCCTACGTGAACATCGTGCGGAACATCCCCCTCACGGTGATCATCCTGTTCACGTCACTGGGGCTGTACTCGACGCTCAGCATCAGCCTCGGCGCCGGTGACGACGTGGAGGCGGCCAACTTCCGGCTGGCGGTGCTCGGTCTGGTCGTCTACACGTCGGCCTTCGTGTGCGAGGCGATCCGATCCGGCATCAACACCGTGCCGGTCGGCCAGGCGGAGGCCGCACGGGCCATCGGCCTGAGCTTCACCCAGGTCCTGTTCCTGGTCGTCCTCCCGCAGGCCTTCCGGGCCGCGGTCCTCCCGCTGACCAATGTGCTGATCGCGTTGACGAAGAACACGACGGTGGCGGCCGCGATCGGCGTCGCCGAGGCGGCGTTGCTGATGAAGGACATGATCGAGAAGGAGGCGCAGCTGCTGCTGATCTCCGCGGTCTTCGCGTTCGGTTTCTGCTGCCTGACCCTGCCGACCGGCCTGATCCTCGGCTGGGTGGGCAAGAAGGTGGCGGTGAAGCGATGAGTTCGCTCCTCTACGACTCCCAGGGGCCGCGTGCCAAACGGCGCAACGTCCTCTACACGGTGCTCTTCGCGGCCGCCTTCGCGGCGGTCCTCTGGTGGCTCTACACGGCCCTGGACGAGAAGAACCAGCTGGACTGGGCGCTGTGGAAGCCCTACTTCGGCGGCACCGCCGAGGCGTACTCGGCCTACATCTGGCCCGGCCTGCAGAACACCCTGAAGGCCGCCGCGCTGGCGATGGTCATCGCGCTGCCGCTGGGCGCCGTGCTCGGCATCGCCCGGCTCTCGGACCACGCCTGGGTGCGCGGACCGGCCACGGTCGTCGTGGAGTTCTTCCGCGCCATCCCGGTACTGGTCCTGATGATCTTCGCCAACGAGCTGTACAGCCAGTACACCGACGTGAGTTCCGACGACCGTCCGCTCTACGCCGTCGTCACCGGTCTGGTGCTGTACAACGCGTCGGTGCTCGCCGAGATCGTTCGCGCGGGCATCCTCTCCCTGCCGAAGGGCCAGTCCGAGGCGGCCATGGCCATCGGTCTGCGCAAGAACCAGGTGATGCGGCTCGTCCTGCTGCCGCAGGCGGTGACCGCGATGCTCCCGGCAATCGTCAGCCAGCTCGTGGTCATCGTGAAGGACACCGCACTCGGCGGCGCAGTCCTCACCTTCCCCGAACTGCTCGCCTCGGCCAACACCATGAGCGGCTACTACGGTGCCAACACCATCGCGTCCTTCACGATCGTGGCCCTGATCTACGTGGTCCTCAACTTCTCGCTGACCTCGTTCGCGAGTTGGCTGGAGGGCCGGCTGCGGCGACGCGGGAAGTCGACCGGCGCGGTGCTCAACGCCGAGGACGTCGCGGGTACCGCGCCGACCGGCGCGGGCGGCACCGTCTGAGACCACGGCGCTCACCCGGCCCACCGCGGCCCCCAGGGCCGGGACGAGGACGAGCATTCGGGTGACATGGGGGACCCGGGGGCGGTGGCATGATCGCCACCGCCCCCGGTCGCTTGACGCAAACTCTGCCAATGGGTTGCATACATTCTGTGATCGTGCACCCCGCTCCACCTTCCTGTTCACTTGTCCCTGTCAGGGCATCGTCACGGGCAGGGGGCGCCGCGTCATGGACCCGGTGATCATCGTCGGAGCGGGGCCGGTCGGGCTGACACTCGCCCTGCTGCTGGCCCGTCAGCACGTGCCCTCCGTCGTCCTGGACGAGGGCCCGGGCAAGGACGAACCCCGCCCGGCACGCACCGTCGTCCTGCGCGAGGACACGGCGGCCCTGCTGGAGCGGCTGACCGGCGTCGCGCCGGACGCGTACGGGACGCGCTGGGCCGGATGGCGGTCCCTGCGCCGCAAACAGGTGACGAGCGAGGTCTCCTTCGACGCGGACGACCCCGCCGCCCCGCTGCACATCGCCCAGCACGTCCTCACCAACGCCCTGCGCGCGGCCGTCGACGGCGAACCGCTGGTGAGGACGGCCGTGGACAGCCGCCTGGACACGATCGAGCAGGACCGTTCCGGCATCACCGCGCGCACCCGCGGGGCCGAGGGGACGTGGTGGCGGGGCAGCTACCTGGTCGGCTGCGACGGCCCCCGCTCGACCGTGCGCAAACTCCAGGACATCCGCTTCCCGGGCCGTACGGCCGTGGAACGGCACGCGGTCGCCGCCCTGCGCGTGGAACTCCCCTGGGAGGACCGCGCGTTGCTCCACCGGATGCCGCCGTGGCGGTCGTCCGGGCCCTCGGCCGGGGAGGTGGCCGCCCGCCCCCTCCCGGACGGCGTGTGGCGCCTGGACTGGCTGCTGCCGCCGGGCAAGGACCTGGTCACGCCCGAGATCCTGCTCGCCCGCGTCCGCGAGACCCTCACGGGCTGGTCGAACGGCACCACACCGGCGTACGACCTGCTCGACACCGGGGTGCACACGGTGCACCACCGCCTGGCCCGCCGGTGGCGCGCCGGCCGGGTCTTCCTCGCCGGGGACGCGGCGCACCTGCTCGGCGCGCTCGGCACCCAGGGGCTCGACGAGGGGCTCCGGGACGCCGACAACCTCGCCTGGAAGCTGGCCACCGTCTGGCACCACGGCCCGCACGAAGCCCTGCTGGACAGCTACCAGACCGAGCGGCGCGCGCTCGTCGCCACCCGGCTGCGCGCCGCCGACCAGGCCCTTCCGGTGCTGCGCGGCGGAGGCGGACTGCGCGGCATCGTCCCCGGCGCGGCCCGGGGCCATGACGCGCTGTTCGCCGACGGCCACCTGGGACGCGGCCCGCTGGGCGCCCCGGGGACGTACGCCGGCTCCCCGCTCACGCCCCGGCACCTGGAGGCGGAGGTCCCCGTCGACACCCCGCCCGGCGCTCAGGTGACCGACGTCCGGGTCACGGCGGAGGACGGGTCCTTCGTCCGGCTGCGCGACCGGCTCGGCCGCGGTGCCCTGCTCGTCGTCCTGATCGCGCCCGGCACGGGGGTCTGGGACCGCAAGCACTGGGTGTCCGCCGGGGTCATGCCCCGGCTCGCGGCGGCCGTGACCGCGCTGCCGCACCCGGCCGAGCTGCTGGTCGCCGAGAGCTACCCGGGTGCGCCCGCCCACAGCGTGCTGCTGGTGCGCCCCGACGGCCACCTGGTCACCGCGCTCGGCGGGGTCCGCCCGGCCGACCTGTACGCGGCGGCGGAGACCACCACAGGCGGCGCGGCAGCGGACCAGCAGGAGGACCCGCCCGAAGCGCGGCCGACGGAGACGGCGGAGGCCCGGGCCGGCTCGGGCGCACGGTGACCCGTCCCGGCGACGTCCGGTGACCGGGCCCGTGTCCGGCGTCCGGTGATCGGGTCCGGGTCCGGCTCCGGCGTACGGTGGCCGGCTCCGGCTCCGGCGTACGGTGATCGGCTCTCACTCCAGCCCGGGCGTACGGTGAGCGGCTCCGGCCGCACCGGACCGTGAGGGATCTCCGGGTGGGCTCGGACGCACCGGCGAAGGCGCGCGGCACGCGGGTGGCAGTCCCCCTGTGCCCGGGCCGTTCCCGGCGCGCCCGGCGGTCTCCCGCGCGCCGCCCGCGGAACAGCCCGCGGGCCTGGTCCGGCGCGCCCCGATCGTGCGCTCTTCACCCCCGTCCACGAGGTGACACTCGGTTGACCGGGGTGCGCCCGCATGCTGTACTCCGGATCGTGACCGACACCTGTGTGCGCCTGTGGCGGAGGGTCCATATGGACCTGATCCGCTACGCGGGCTGCGTGTGTCGCACGTCCTGCTGACTTCGCACCCTTCTCCTTGCCGGGCGCCGCCGTGCGCCCGTTTCCGCGAACCCTCATCAGGACGGTATCCGTGTCTGTCCCCTCCCCTTCCCTGTCCACGTCCGCATCCCCCGACGCGCCCGCGCCCGCGCCCACCCAGGCGGAACTCCTCGACTTCGTCCGGCGCGCCGCGGCCGACGCCGAGCTGATCGCCTCGCTCCCGCTCGACCCGGAGGGCCGCACCTGGGTGCGGCTGAGCGGCCCCGGCGGCAGCGAGGCCTGGCTGATCGGCTGGCCGCCCGGCAGCGGCACCGGCTGGCACGACCACGCCGACTCGGTCGGCGCCTTCCTCACCGCGTCGGGCGAACTCACCGAGAACTCCCTCACCGCCCGGCTGCCCACCGACGGCTGGAAGACCCTCGAACTGACCGAGGACGTGGACCGCGTGCGCCGGCTGCCCGCGGGCCGGGGCCGCGCCTTCGGCCGACACCACGTGCACGAGGTGCTCAACCAGTCGCGTGACCGGCACGCGGTCTCCGTCCATGCGTATTACCCGCCTTTGCCCCGGATTCGCCGTTACAGTCGCACCGGCCAGGTGCTGCGCCTGGAGCAGGTCGAGCGCCCGGAGGACTGGCAGTGAACGACAGCGGCGAACGGTTCGCGGAGTCCGGTACGACCGGTGGGCGGCCGCCCGGCATCGACGAGTTGCTGGAGCGGGTCCGCACGGGGTACCGGCGCGTCGAGGCGCGGGAGGCGCACGAGGCGGCGCGGACCGGTGGGGCGCTGCTGGTGGACATCCGGTACGCGGCCCTGCGCGAACGGGACGGGCTCGTGCCCGGAGCCGTCGTGGTCGAGCGCAACGAACTGGAGTGGCGCCTCGATCCCCAGGGCAGCCACCGCCTCCCCGAGGCCACCGGGCACGACCTGCGCGTCGTGGTGATCTGCAACGAGGGCTACGCCTCCAGCCTCGCCGCCGCCTCCCTCCACCAGTTGGGCCTGCACCGGGCGACCGACCTGGTCGGCGGCTTCCAGGCGTGGCGGGCGGAAGGGCTGCCGGTGGAGCCCGCGAGGTCCTGAGGCGCGCCGGCACGCGAACGCCGTGCGTCCCTCGCGCGCGAGGGACGCACGGCGTTGCCGTGTCCGCGTGGCGGCTACTCCTTGGCCGTGGCGACGGTCACCGCCCGCACCCGCAACGCCGCCCGTCCCGGCACGGCGCCGGCGACCAGCACGAGGACGCCTCCGATCCCGACGACGGATACGAAGAGCAGCGGGGTGACCGTCGGGGCGGCCCGGCCCGTCATGCCGACGCTGAACGCGGTGAGCACCGCGAGCGCGATACCGCTGCCGAGCGCGGTGGCGAGGAACAGCACGGACAGCGCCTCCGTGCGCAGCATGCGCAGCACCTGCGTGCGGGTCGCGCCGGCGAGGCGGAGCAGCGCGAACTCCCGGACGCGTTCGGCGACCGACATGGCGAGCGTGTTGACGACGGCGATGGCGGTGAAGGCCAGGACCAGGCCCATGGCGAGGTAGTTGACCTCGGCATTCGTCTGCTGCCGCGCGGCGTGCAGGGCATCGGCGGCGGCCGGCGAGAGGACCCGCAGCCCCGGGAACGCGCGGAGCGTGGCCGTGAGCTGAGTCCGGGTGCGGGCCGTGCGGACCAGGACGGAGGAGGCAAGCGGATTGTCGGTGTGGCGGGCCACCAGGTCGTGGGCGAAGGTGAGGTCGCCGAAGCCGAGACCGCGCGCGTAGACGGCGGCGACGGTGAGCGTGGCGGGCGTGCCGTCGCCGAGCGTGAGCTTCAGGGTGCTGCCCGGCCTCAGGTGCTGCTGGTCCGCGGCCAGTTCGCTGACGGCGACGGTGCCGGGACCGAGCCGGCCGAGGGAACCGGCGGTGACCTCGGGGTCCCAGGTGCGGGTCAGGCCCGTGGGGGTGACGCCCTGCGCGGCGTACTTGTCGAGGCCGACGCGGACGGTCGTACGGACCACCTCGGTGACGGTGTCGTGCTGTGCCCGCAGCCGCTCGGCGGCCTCGCCGGGGACGCCCGGTCCCTGGGCGGCGACGACCCAGTCCGCCCTGACGCCTTCGCGGGCCTGGGTGCGGGCGGCGTCCCCGAGGGTGCTCTGGACGAAGAGGACGGTGCAGGTCATGCCGATGAGCAGGGTGAGGGGGGTGACCACGGAGGCCATGCGGGCGGCGTTGCCGCGCAGGTTGGCGGTGGCCAGCCTGCCGCCGTGACCGGTGAGCCGGAGCGGGCCGGCGAGCAGCAGCGCGGCGGCCTTGACCAGGAGGGGGCCGAGCAGGGCCACGGAGGTGGACAGGACGATGACGGCGAGGAACGTCACGGGGGTCGAGGCGGGCTCGGTGCGCAGGGAGGCGAGGACGACGACGAGGACGACGCCTCCGGCCAGGAGCAGCAGTCCGGCGGCGATCCGGCCCCAGGCGGGCCGGGTGCGCTCGCTCCTGGCCTCGGCGAGTGCCTCGGCCGGACGGATCCGGGCGATCCTGCGGGAGGCGATCCGGGCCGCGGCCCAGGCTCCGAGCAGGGTGACGGCGAGCGCGGCGAGCGGCGGGAAGACGCTCACGGTGCGTTCGAGCGTCCCGGGTACGGCGCCCAGGGCGACGAACCGGGAGTACAGCCAGCCGCCGAGCGGCAGTCCGAGCAGTGCGCCGGCCGTGCCCGCCGCCGTGCCGACGATCAGCGCCTCCCGGCCGAGGAGGGTGCGGATCTGCCCGGGTGTCGCGGCGATGGCCCGGAGCAGGGCGAGTTCGCGGTGGCGCTGCTGGACGGTGAGCGCGAAGGTGCCGACGACCACGAGCACCGCCACCAGCAGCGAGGTTCCGCCCATGGCGCCGCCCATGCTGACCAGCCGGGTGCGGGCGGAAGCCGCGTCGAGGAACTCGACGGGTCCCCGGGCGTCGCCGGTGCTGACCTGTGCCGTGGTGCCGTGCAGCGCCCGTGTCAGGGCCCCGCGCACCTGCTCGGGGTCCGCGCCCTCGGCCGGCAGCACGCCGAACGCGGTGACCTGCCCGGGGTGCGCGGCCAGCCGGCGGGCCTCGGCGGTGGAGAAGAACAGGGACGTCTGGTGGCGGACGTCCGCGGCCGGGGTGGCGATGCCGGTGATGCGGTAGTCGCACGGCGCCCGCGTGGACCGCACGGTGAGGCGGTCGCCGGGCCGCAGGTGGGCCCGTGCGGCGAGGGCGTCGTCGATGACGAGGTCGTCCGCGGCCTCGGGGGCCCGGCCCGCGGTCAGCCGGTAGGGGGTCAGCGCGGCGGATTCCCAGGCGTGGCCGTAGGCGGTACGGCCACCGGTGCCGGCCGGGGTCGCCGGCTGGGCGAGGAAGGTGAGTTCGGGGACGACCCGGGCCACGCCGGGGGTGCGGGCGAGCGTGCCGCGCAGCCGTTCGGGGAGCCACGCGCGCTCGGCGATGGGCTTCGCCTTGTGCTTGACCTTGGTCTTGCCCTTCTTGTGCTTGACGGTGGTCCGGTGCACGTACTGGTCGGCGGAGACCACGACGGGTGCGGCGGCGTAGCGCTCGGTGCGGATGGCGCCGCGCAGGCCGGTGTCGAGGAGGCCGCCGCACGCGGTGATCAGGGCGGCCGCGCACATCAGGGCGAGGAAGGCGCCGAGGAATCCGGCTCTTCGGGCGCGGACGGTCCGCAGGGCGTAGCGCAGCATCATGGGGACGGGCTCTCTTCTGTTGTGTGCGCGGGTTGTGTCGTGCGCCCCCGGCAGCCGGCTGGAGCGTGGGCCGGCCGTTCGGGAGCGGGTACAGACTGGCCCGTGCGGGCAGGTGAGAGCATTGCGGCGGCCCGGCGTCTTGCGCGGGGGATATCCCGCCCGTCCTTCCGGGGGGTTGTCCCCACCCCGCGGCGGGGTGTGCGGCGACCGTCACGGACTCCCGCGTCCAGCGGTGGCGCGGACACGGAAGCGGCTGCCCCGACGGTCCGCCACGATCCGTCAGGGACTCCGGTCCGGTCTTCGGCCGGGCGTTCCGCCCGCCCCCCGGGACGCGTCCGGAGGCCCGGCCGCCCGTCACCGTCCGGGGGTCGTCAGAAGTCCCCGTCCCCGAGGATCTCCGGGTCCTCGCCCTCTTCCTCCAGAGCCTGCCGGACGACACGGAGGGCCATGCCCTCGGAATAGCCCTTGCGGGCGAGCATGCCCGCGAGCCGGCGGAGCCGCTTGTCCCGGTCGAGGCCGCGCGTGGCGCGCAGCTTGCGCGCGACGAGTTCGCGGGCGGTCGTCTCTTCCTGTTCCGGGTCGAGCTGGGCGACGGCGTCGTCGATCAGCGCCGAGTCGACTCCCTTGGTGCGCAGTTCCCGGGCCAGCGCGCGGCGGGCGAGCCCGCGTCCGTGGTGCCGGGACTCCACCCAGGCGTCCGCGAAGCGGCCGTCGTCGATGAGCCCGACCTCCTCGAACCGGGACAGCACCTCCTCGGCCACGTCGTCGGGGATCTCCCGCTTGCGCAGCGCGTCCGCGAGCTGCTTGCGGGTGCGCGGGGTCCCGGTGAGCAGGCGCAGGCAGATCGCCCGTGCCCGCTCAGCCGGGTCCCCCGAAGACTCCCCCCGCTCGTCCCTCGCCGAGGGAGGGGCGCCTTCGACCTCGTCGGGCGCGTCCCCGGAACCGCGCCGCCGTCGGCCACGCCCGCGGCCCCCGCCCCGCGCGCCGGGCTCGTCCCGCCCGTGATGCCGATCGCGTCCGCCGTGCTCGTCGTACCCGTCGCCGTACCCGTCGTCCCCGTGCCCGTCGTCACCTTCCGGGGCGGAGCCCGGGCCGCCCCCGGTACCCGTCCCCCGCGGGGCACCTGGGGTGGCGTACTCGTACTCGGCCCAGTCGGTTCGTCGTGTCACGGGTCAGCTCTTGGCTGCGGCGGCCTTGGGCTTGGTGGCCTTCGCGGCTGCCGTGGCGGGCACCGGCTTGGCGGCGTCCTCGGCCGTCGGGGTGGCCGCGGTGTCGGCGCCCGGTGCGGCGGCGGGCTCTTCCGGCCGGACCCCCACGCCCAGCTTCTCCTTGATCTTCCTCTCGATCTCGTTGGCCAGGTCGGGGTTGTCCTTGAGGAAGTTCCGCGCGTTCTCCTTGCCCTGGCCGAGCTGGTCGCCCTCGTACGTGTACCAGGCACCGGCCTTGCGCACGAAGCCGTGCTCCACGCCCATGTCGATCAGACCGCCCTCGCGGCTGATGCCCTGGCCGTAGAGGATGTCGAACTCGGCCTGCTTGAAGGGCGGCGCGACCTTGTTCTTGACGACCTTGCAGCGGGTGCGGTTGCCGACCGCCTCCGTGCCGTCCTTCAGGGTCTCGATGCGGCGGATGTCGATGCGCACCGAAGCGTAGAACTTCAGGGCCCGGCCACCGGTCGTGGTCTCCGGGGAACCGAACATCACGCCGATCTTCTCGCGGAGCTGGTTGATGAAGATCGCGGTGGTCTTGGACTGGTTGAGCGCGCTGGTGATCTTCCGCAGCGCCTGGCTCATCAGACGGGCCTGGAGACCGACGTGGCTGTCGCCCATCTCGCCCTCGATCTCCGCGCGCGGGACGAGCGCGGCGACGGAGTCGATGACGATGAGGTCGAGGGCGCCGGAGCGGACCAGCATGTCCACGATCTCCAGCGCCTGCTCGCCGTTGTCCGGCTGGGAGAGGATCAGGTTGTCGATGTCGACGCCGAGCTTGCGCGCGTACTCGGGGTCGAGGGCGTGCTCGGCGTCCACGAAGGCGACCTGGCCGCCGGCCTTCTGCGCGTTCGCCACGGCGTGCAGGGTCAGGGTCGTCTTGCCGGAGGACTCCGGTCCGTAGATCTCCACCACGCGGCCGCGCGGCAGGCCACCGACGCCGAGGGCGACGTCGAGCGCGGTCGAGCCGGTCGGGATGACCTCGATGGGCTCCATCGACCGCTCGC
Organism: Streptomyces sp. NPDC025833; assembly: GCF_055558055.1. Lineage (NCBI taxonomy): Bacteria > Bacillati > Actinomycetota > Actinomycetes > Kitasatosporales > Streptomycetaceae > Streptomyces > Streptomyces sp. NPDC025833. Next base: position 31,869 of record NZ_JBVHNF010000014.1, on the reverse strand, counting down.
CCATGCGCATGACCGCGCCCTTGCCGAATTGCCGTTCGATCTGTGCGAGCGCGGCGTCGAGCGCCTTCTCGCGGTCGGTTCCTGCCATGGGTTCCACCCGGTTTGCTTGAGTCGATCGCTTCACGTCAAAGACGCTAACGCCTGCCACTGACAATGCGCCCCGACGCAGGCCCGGCCTGTGGATAACCGTGGGACATCTCCCCGGAAACCGGGGCGAACCACCCAACCGAAAGCCTCGCCTGAGCCTCCATAAGAATGGATGTTCGATTTTCGTGTCAAGCGCACCACGCGGGCGGGGCCGGCGGCGCCCCGGGCCCGGCGGCCGGTCTGCTCCCGGCGGTGTACCGGGGGTGTCTCCGCCCGGACGACGACCGTGCCGAGCGCGCCCGCGAGCCTTGGAGCCATGAAGACTCCGCGTGCCACCGCCGACCGCCTCTGCCACGCCACCGGCCTGCTGCTCGTCCTCTCCGGCCTCGTCCACCTGGTGGTGTTCGCGATCGACGGCGGCCCCTGGTACGGCCCGGTCTCCTGGCGCAAGCCCATCACCTTCGGGCTCTCGTTCGGAGCCACCCTGATCGCCGTCACCTGGGTCACGTCGTACCTGCGGACCGGTGACCGGCTCCGCTCGGCGCTGCTGCTCGTCTTCGCCGCCGACTGCGTGGTGGAGGTGGGCGGGATCACCCTCCAGGCGTGGCGCCGGGTGCCCTCGCACCTGAACACGGAGACGCCCTTCGACTCGGGCGTGACCATGACGCTCGCGGTGGGCGGCGGTGTCCTGGTCGCCCTGCTCACCGTCTTCGCCGTCGCCTCCTTCCGGCAGCCGCCGGCCGGCCCGGCCGGCATGCCGCTCGCGGTGCGTTCCGGCTTCGCGCTGCTGCTGGTGGCGCTGGCCTCCGGCGCGGCGATGATCGCGCGCGGTGTCTTCCTGACGCGGACCGGGCACCAGGAGGCCGCCTACCACTCGACGGCCCCGCTCAAGCCGCTGCACGGCGTGAGCCTGCACGCGGTCCTCGTGCTGCCCCTGCTGGCCCTGCTGCTGTCCCGCACGTCCTGGAGCGAGGGGAGGCGCCGGCGCATCGTGGCGGCGGCGGCCGGCTGCTACACGGCGGCCGCGGCCGCGGCCGCCGTATGGGCGGTCGTGCCCCGCTGAGCCGCCGGGGCCGGTCAGGAGCCGCCTACGACCGCTCCTCGGCGGCCGGCCGGCGGTCCGCCCACAGCCGCCGCGCGCGCGTGAACGCCCCGGGGCCGCCCGGGCTCCTGCGGCGGTGCCCGTGCACCCGGGGGTCGTCCGTGACGGCGTACCGCTTCACGTACGCCCCGAGGAACGCCTGGAGCGTGGCCACCGCCGGGATGGCGATCAGCGCGCCGACCGCGCCGAGCAGCGCGGTGCCCGCGATGACCGAGCCGAAGGCGACCGCCGGGTGGATGTCGACGGTCTTGGCGGTCAGCTTGGGCTGGAGCATGTAGTTCTCGAACTGCTGGTAGATCACGACGAACACCAGCACCCACACCGCGTACCAGGGGTTGACGGTGAACGCGATCAGCATCGGCAGCGCGCCCGCGAGGTAGGTGCCGATGGTGGGGATGAACTGCGAGACCAGACCCACCCAGACGCCGAGCACGGGCGCGTACGGCACGCCCATGGCCTCCAGCAGGATGTAGTGCGCGATCCCGGAGACCAGCGCCATGAGGCCGCGCGAGTACAGGTAACCGCCCGTCTTGTCGACGGCGATCTCCCAGGCGCGCAGCACCTCGGCCTGGCGCGAGGGCGGCAGGACGGAGCACAGGCCGCGCCGCAGCCGGGGACCGTCCGCGGCGAAGTAGAACGAGAACAGGGCGATCGTCAGCATCTGGAAGAGGCCGCCCAGCACCTGGGCGGACACGTCGAGGACACCGGCCGCGCTGTTCTGCACGTACTTGCGCAGCCACTCGGAGTGCAGCAGCCCCTCCTGGACGTCCACCCGCCGGAATTCCGTGTGGAACTTCACGTTGATCCAGTTGATGAGCGAGTCCAGGTAGTCCGGGAAACCCTCGACCATCTTGATGATCTGGCCGGCCAGCATCGAGCCGAGCAGGGTGACGAACCCCGCGGCGACGACGGTGAGCCCGAGGAAGACCAGGAAGGTGGCGAGCCCCCTGCGCATGCCCCGCGCCGCCATCCGGCTCACCGCCGGCTCTATCGCCAGGGCCAGGAAGAACGCGATCAGGATGTTGATCAGGAGTCCGGTCAGCTGGTGGAAGGCCCAGCTGCCGAACTGGAAGGCGGCGATCAATGCCAGCGCGAGCACCATGGCGCGCGGCAGCCACCGCGGCATCCGGCCGCCGGGAACGACGGCTTCGGCGGCCGGGGGACGGCCGGGCTCGGCCGTCCCGGCCGGTGCTGCCTGCCGGGCGGACGGCGTGCCGTCCTCGGCGGTGGGTGCCAGGGGGTCCTCGTCAGTGCGTGCCACGCGCCAAGTCTCACCCACGCCGCCGGCATCCGGCGCCCGGCGGCGCCCTTCGTGACAGATCAGTGCCGTGCCGTCGCGCTCCGCGCCAAATATTCCGGCATTCCGGACAGGCCGGACAGGCCGGACAGGCCGGACAGGCCGGTCAGTGCCTCTCGCCCGGCACGTTCATGACCGCGCACACCACGCGCCACACTTCCCTGGCCTCCCAGCCCGCGTCCAGCGCCTCGCGCACCGTGCGTCCGCCCAGCTCCGACATGACGTGATCGCGCGCGAAGGTGTCGGCGTACCCCGGACCGAAGTGTTCCGTCATCCGCTGCCAGAAGACCGTCAACCGCATGACTCCAGTATCCCGCTCCCGGGGGTGGGCCCCGCGCCGGAGGGTTCGCGGGACCCGCTTTCCGCCCTACGGTCTGACGCATGGCCGAATCAGGAGCTCTCCCACTGCCCTCCACGCCCCCGGCGCACTCCCCGCTCTTCCGCGCCGAACAGTTCGTGTGGCTCACCGCGCGCGTGCTGGAGCGGCACCTCTTCGCCCACCTCTTCCTGCACGGCGGCCCGGACCCGGTGGAGACGGCACTGGACGCCTACCGCAACACCGACGGCGGGTACGGGCACGCGCTGGAGCCCGATCTGCGCGGGCCGGTCAGCCAGCCCCTGCACACCGCGCACGCGCTGCGCGTGCTGGACGCCGTCGGACGGTGCGGCGGGCAGCGGATCGAGCGCGTGTGCCGCTACCTGACCGTCGTCTCCACCCCGGACGGGGCGCTGCCGGCGGTCCACCCCAGCCAGCGCGGGTACCCGACGGCGCCGTTCGTCCCGGTCGTCGACGATCCGGCCGGCGACCTGCTGGCCACCGGGCCGGTGGTCGGACTGCTGCACCGCAACGGGGTGTGGCACGCCTGGCTGTTCCGGGCCACCGACTACTGCTGGCACGCCGTGGAGTCCCTGGACGAGACCCACCCCTACGAGGTGGAGGCCGCCGTGGCCTTCCTGGACTCCGCTCCCGACCGCCCGCGCGCGGAGGCCGCCGCCGACCGGCTGGGCCGCCTGGTGCGGGAGCGGCGGCTCGCCGCGCTCGACCCGGACCGTCTCGACGCGTTCCCGGTCGCGTCCGGCTACGCCCCGGGCGAGCACCACTTCCCGCACGACTTCGCCAGGCGCCCGGACTCGCTCGCGCGCGCGTGGTTCACGGACGACGAGATGGCGCGCTCCCTGGACCACCTGGCCGCCGGGCAGGAGGAGGACGGCGGCTGGCCCGTCCGGTGGCGCCGGTGGGCACCGGCGCCCGCGATGGAGGCGCGGTCCCTGGTGACGATCGAGGCGCTGCGCACCCTGCGGGCCCACGGCCGCTTCGTGGGCTGAGGCGGACCCGCCCGCGGGACCCGCCCGTCCACCGGCCCGCCGTCAGCCGCCGATGGCCCGGACGCCCGCCGTCACCACCACGGCCGCCGCCACGACCAGCAGGAACGGCGCGCGCAGCACCAGCGCCACGGCCGCGGCGCCGAGCCCCGCGGCCCGGGCGTCCAGCACCAGCGCGTGCCCGTCGGCGAACGTCTGCTGGGCCGTGAGCGCGGCGAGCAGGGCGACCGGCAGCAGGGCGGCCAGCCGCCGCACGGAGGGCCGCTCCATGGCGTGCGCCGGTACCAGCAGACCGGCGAGCTTGACGGCGTAGCAGCCGAGGACGGTCAGGCCGATCGCGATCCAGGTGTTCACCGGCCCGCCCCCTCGGTGTCCGCCGTGTCCCGTCCGGCGCGGCCCCGGCGCCGGCCCTCGGCGAAGAGGGCGAGCGGGGCGGCCAGCGCCCCCACCAGGACCGGCACCCCGGCCGGCAGGACGGGCAGCAGACCGAGGCCCAGCAGGACGGCGAGGCCCGCCACCGCCCGCTCGGTGGCGGTCTTCAGCATCGGCGCGAGCAGGGCGAGGAACACGGCGGGTCCGGCCGCGTCGAGGCCCCACGCGCGCGTGTCCCCGATCGCCTTCGCGCCCAGGGCGCCGAGCAGCGTGGTCAGGTTCCACAGCACGTACAGGGTGAGTCCGGTGACGGTGAAGCCGATCCGGGCGGCCCGCCGGGTCGGCTGCGCCAGGGTCACCGCGGTGGTCTCGTCGATCACCCACTGGGCGGCGAGCGGCCGTACCGCGCGCGGGAGGGCGAGCAGCTGTGACAGCCGCAGTCCGTAGAAGGCGTTGCGCACGCCCAGGAAGAAGGCGCCGGCCGCGGCCGTGAACGGGTTGCCCCCGGCGGCGAGCGCCCCGACCAGGGCGAACTGGGAGGCGCCGGTGAACACCAGGAGGCTGAGCGCGCAGGTCTGGAGCAGTCCGAGTCCGCTGCCGGCCGAGGTCACCCCGAAGGCGAATCCGGACAGCCCGACGGCGACGCCGACCCCGAGGGCGTCCCGCACGACGGCCGCGTCCGGTTTGTCCGCGCCGTCGGCTGCCTGTTGTGAGAGTGCTGTGTGCTGTGCCACGCCCCGGACCCTACGGACGGTCCTCAGCCGCCGTCTTGTACGTTCTTGCGCCGACCCGGACCGGCGCGTTCGCGCTGGTACGCGCCCGGGGGCACGCCGACGATGCGGGCGAAGTGCCGGTTGAGGTGGGGCTGGTCGGTAAAGCCGACGGCGACGGCCGCCTCGGCGGGGGCCGTCCCCGCGTCGAGCAGCAGCCGGGCGCGGCGCACACGGGCGTCGGTCAGCCAGGCGTGCGGCGGCATGCCGTAGGCGTTCCGGAACGCCCGCAGCAGGGCGAAGGGGCTGGTGCCGAGGTCCGCGGCCAGCCGTTCCAGGGTCGGCGGCGCCGCCATCCGCTCCTCCAGCGCGGCACGCGCGCGTGCCGCGATCCGCGCGCCGGCCGTCCGCACCCGCCGCTCGGGCAGCGGGCCGCCGTTCAGCCGCAGCAGCCTGGTCACGGCGACCCGCAGGAGCGTGTCGGCGGCGAGGGCGTTGCCCTCGTCGGCCGCGCGCAGCACCTGGTGGACCAGGCGGACGGTGTAGGGGTCGTCGAGGACGGGGCTGGCGAAGCCGGGGGCGCCGCGCAGGGTGGTGGTCTCGGCGGCGATCGCGGCGACCGTGCCGGGCGACGGGTAGAGCGCGCCGTACCGCCACCCCTCGGGCACCCCGGCCCGGCCGGTGTGCGGGGTGTCCGGGTTGACCAGGGCGAGCGCGCCCGCGCCGGCGGAGACGTCGGAGCCGTGGTGGTGGAAGACCTCGACGCCGTCGGTGACGGCCGCGATCACGAAGCCCTCGTGGGTGTGCCGGACGAAGGTCTTGCGTATGTACCTGGCCCGCAGCAGGTCGACCTCCGGCAGCTCCGCGTACCGCCAGTGCCGTGCCCGCTCCCCTGGTCCCGCCATACGGCCATTGTCCGTCCGGCCGCGCACCTCCGCCGACCACCGACCGGCCACCACGGCCGGCCACCGGCCGCCCGCCGCCGCCGACCGTCGATCCACGCACCGCGCCGTCCCTGTGCCTCCGCGCCACCGCACCCGCTCCGGCCGGGCCCGGGAAGGCCCCCGGACCCCGCAGGTTCCGCCGGCGCCGCCCCGTCCCGCCCCATTTGCGCAGCTCAGGGCGATTGTCAGTGGGTGGGTGCAGGATGGACGCATGGTCAGCTCCGCCCACCGGGCCCTCGACGGCTTCTCCCCCGCGACCCGCGGCTGGTTCACGGGGGCCTTCTCCGCGCCCACCGCGGCCCAGACGGGCGCGTGGCAGGCCATCCAGGCGGACTCGGACGTACTGGTGGTCGCGCCGACCGGCTCGGGCAAGACGCTGGCCGCCTTCCTCGCCGCGCTGGACCAGCTGGCCTCGGCCCCGCCGCCGGCCGACCCGAAGAAGCGCTGCCGGGTGCTGTACGTGTCGCCGCTGAAGGCCCTGGCCGTGGACGTCGAGCGCAACCTGCGCAGCCCGCTGACCGGCATCCGCCAGGAATCGGTGCGCCTGGGCCTGCCCGAGCCCGAGGTCAGGGTCGGTATCCGGTCCGGCGACACCCCGGCCGCCGAGCGCCGCGCCCTGTCCACCCGCCCGCCGGACATCCTGATCACCACCCCCGAGTCGCTGTTCCTGATGCTGACCTCGGCCACCCGCGACGCGCTCGCGGGCGTCGAGACGGTGATCCTGGACGAGGTGCACGCGGTCGCGGGCACCAAGCGCGGCGCGCACCTCGCGCTCTCCCTGGAGCGGCTGGACGAGCTGCTGCCGAAGCCCGCCCGCCGGATCGGCCTCTCGGCGACGGTGCGCCCGGTGGACGAGATCGCCCGGTACCTGTCGCCGCGCCGCCGGGCGGAGATCGTCCAGCCGGAGTCCGGCAAGGAGTTCGACCTCTCCGTCGTCGTCCCGGTCGAGGACATGGGCGAGCTGGGCGGCGCGCCCGCCGCCGACGCCGCCGAGGGCGCGGAGCGACCCTCGATCTGGCCGCACGTCGAGGAGCGGATCGTCGACCTGGTCCAGGCCCACCGGTCCACGATCGTCTTCGCCAACTCGCGCCGGCTGGCGGAGCGCCTGTGCAACCGCCTCAACGAGATCGCCTACGAGCGGGCGACCGGGGAGACCCTGGGCGAGCACCACTCCCCCGCCGAGCTGATGGGCGGCTCCGGCGCGGGCCAGGGCGCGCCGCCGGTGATCGCCCGCGCACACCACGGCTCGGTCTCCAAGGAGCAGCGCGCCCTGGTCGAGGAGGACCTGAAGGCCGGCCGGCTGCCCGCGGTGGTCGCCACCTCCAGTCTCGAACTCGGCATCGACATGGGCGCGGTGGACCTCGTCGTCCAGGTGGAGTCCCCGCCCTCGGTCGCCTCCGGGCTCCAGCGCGTGGGCCGCGCGGGGCACCAGGTCGGCGCCGTCTCCACCGGTGTCGTCTTCCCGAAGTACCGGGGTGACCTCGTCCAGGCCGCCGTGGTCACCGAACGGATGCGCACGGGTGCGATCGAGTCGCTGAAGGTGCCCGCGAACCCGCTGGACGTGCTCGCGCAGCAACTGGTCGCCATGACGGCCCTGGACACCTGGCAGTTCGACGACCTGCTGGCCGTGGTCCGCCGCGCGGCCCCGTTCGCCTCCCTGCCCGAGTCGGCGTTCACCGCGACGCTCGACATGCTCGCCGGCCGCTATCCGTCGGACGCGTTCGCGGAGCTGCGCCCACGCGTGGTGTGGGACCGCGTGACCGGTGACATCACCGGCCGCCCGGGCGCCCAGCGGCTGGCCGTCACCTCCGGCGGCACGATCCCGGACCGCGGCCTGTTCGGCGTCTTCCTCGCCGGTTCCGACCCCAAGAAGGGCGGCGGCCGCGTCGGCGAGCTGGACGAGGAGATGGTCTACGAGTCGCGGGTGGGTGACGTCTTCACGCTGGGCACCAGTTCCTGGCGGATCGAGGACATCACGCGCGACCGCGTCCTCGTCTCGCCCGCTCCGGGTGTGCCGGGCCGGCTGCCCTTCTGGAAGGGCGACCAGCTCGGCCGCCCACTGGAGCTGGGCCGCGCGGTGGGCGCGTTCCTGCGCGAGGTCGGCTCGCTGTCCGAGGAGGACGCGCGGCTGCGGCTGCGGACGGCCGGCCTGGACGCGTGGGCCGCGGACAACGTGCTGGCGTACCTGGGCGAGCAGCGCGAGGCGTGCGGCCACGTCCCGGACGACCGCACGATCGTCGTCGAGCGCTTCCGGGACGAACTCGGCGACTGGCGCGTCGTCGTCCACTCCCCGTTCGGCGCCCAGGTCCACGCCCCCTGGGCCCTCGCCCTCGGCGCCCGCCTCTCCGAGCGGTACGGCATGGACGCGCAGGTCATGCACGCCGACGACGGCATCGTGCTGCGCCTGCCCGACGCCGACCTGATGGGCCTGGACCTGCTCGGCCAGGAGCCGGTGAAGGCCGGCGCCGAGTACGACGGCGAGCAGGCTCCGGCGGGCGCCGGCGACGTCCTCTTCGACAAGGGCGAGGTCGACCAGGTCGTCACCGACCAGGTGGGCGGCTCGGCGCTGTTCGCGTCCCGGTTCCGGGAGTGCGCCGCCCGCGCGCTGCTGCTGCCGCGCCGCAACCCCGGCAAGCGCACCCCGCTGTGGCAGCAGCGGCAGCGGGCGGCCCAGCTGCTCCAGGTGGCGAGCGAGTTCGGCTCCTTCCCGATCGTCCTGGAAGCGGTCCGCGAATGCCTCCAGGACGTCTTCGACGTGCCCGGGCTGGCCGAACTGATGGGCGACATCGAGTCCCGCAAGGTGCGCCTGGTCGAGGTCACCACCCCGGAGCCGTCCCCGTTCGCCCGGTCCCTGCTCTTCGGGTACGTCGCCCAGTTCCTGTACGAGGGCGACTCCCCGCTGGCCGAGCGCCGCGCCGCCGCGCTCTCCCTGGACTCCCGGCTGCTGGCCGAACTGCTGGGCCAGGCGGAGCTGCGCGAACTGCTCGACGCGGAGGTGCTGACCGAGCTGGAGCGCGAACTCCAGTGGCTCACCGAGGACCGCCGGGTCAAGGACGTCGAGGGGGTCGCCGACGTGCTCCGGCTGCTCGGCCCGCTGACCGACGCGGAGCTGGCCGCACGCGAGGCGGACCCGCAGTGGGCACGGGAGCTGGCCGGGGCCCGGCGGGCCATCCGGGTCCGGATCGCTGGCGCCGACCACTGGGCGGCCATCGAGGACGCGGGCCGGCTGCGCGACGCACTCGGCACGGCGCTGCCGGTCGGCGTCCCGGAGGCCTTCACCGAACCCGTCAAGGACCCGCTCGGCGACCTCCTCGCGCGGTACGCCCGCACCCACGGCCCGTTCACCTCGGCCACCGCTGCGGCCCGGTTCGGCCTCGGCGTCGCCGTCACCGAGGGCGCCCTGCAACGGCTCGCGGCGAACGGCCGGGTGGTCCAGGGCGAATTCCACCCGGCCGGCATCGGCCAGGAGTGGTGCGACGCGGCCGTACTGCGCCGGCTGCGCCGCCGCTCCCTGGCGGCCCTGCGTCACGAGCTGGAGCCCGTGCCCCCGCCCGCGCTCGCGCAGTTCCTGCCGCAGTGGCAGCACATCGGCAAGGGCCACGGTGTACGCGGTGTCGACGGACTGGTGCGCGCCGTCGAGCAGTTGCAGGGTGCCTCCGTGCCCGCCTCCGCGCTGGAGAAGCTGGTCCTGCCCTCCCGCGTGGCGAACTACACGCCCGCGATGCTCGACGAACTGACCGCCGCCGGCGAAGTGGTGTGGGCCGGCGCGGGCGCCCTGCCCGGCAAGGACGGCTGGATCTCCCTGTACCTGGCGGACGCGGCCCCGCTGCTGCTCCCCCCGCCGCACCCGCTGGAGCCGACCGCGCTCCACCAGGCCGTCCTCGACGTCCTCTCCGGCGGCTACGGACTGTTCTTCCGGCAGATCGCCGACCAGATCCGCGCCACCACGCACCCCGACGCCACCGACCCCCAACTGGCGGACGCGCTGTGGGACCTGGCCTGGTCCGGCCGGCTGACCAACGACACGCTGACCCCCCTGCGCTCGCTGCTGGGCTCCGGCCGTACGGCGGGCTCGACCGCGCACCGCGCCAGACGCGCCGTCCCGCGCGGACGCTACGGCTCCCTGACGGCGGCCGCGCGCACCGCCTCCCGCTCCGGCCCGCCGACCGTCGCCGGCCGCTGGTCGCTGCTGCCCGCGGCCGAGCCGGACGCCACCGTCCGCGCCCACGCGCTGGCCCGCACGCTGCTGGACCGGCACGGGGTGGTCACCCGGGGCGCGGTCGCCGCGGAGGGCGTCGAGGGCGGTTTCTCCGCGGTCTACCGGGTGCTGTCGGCGTTCGAGGACAGCGGCCAGGCCCGGCGCGGCTATGTGGTCGAGGGGCTGGGCGCGGCCCAGTTCGCGATGGACGGTGCGGTGGACCGGCTGCGCGCCGTGGCCAACGCGCGGGAGCGGAGCGAGGGCCTGCCCGCACCGGCCCGGCCGACCGGCTTCGGCACCCCGGCCGCCGCGGACGGTTTCGGCGGAGAGGGCTTCCCGGACCCGTTCGGCGACAGCGACGGCGCCCCGCACGGCCACACCCTCGACGGCGACGACGGTGATCTCGCCCATCCCGGTCCGGACGGCGACTTCACCTGGCCGCCGGATGATCTCGGCACCGTCGGCGGCAGTCAGGTGCCACCGCACGGCCATGCCGACCCGTTCGCCTCCCCGGGCCACGGCGGCCCCCGGGGCGGTGGCCGCGGTGCGGGCCCGTCCTGGGGCGCGGCTCCGCAGCGCGGCTACGGCGGCAACCGGGCGGGCGGTTCCCCCACCCCCGACCCTCGCGCCGTGGTGCTCGCCGCGGCCGATCCCGCGAACGCCTACGGCGCCGCCCTGCCCTGGCCGGAGCCGCCTACCGGCGCCGGCCACAAACCGGGCCGCAAGGCGGGATCGCTGGTCATCCTGGTGGAGGGCGAGCTGACGCTGTACATGGAGCGTGGCGGCAAGACACTGCTGGCCTGGCCGGCGACGCCGGGCACCGCCGCGACGGACGATCCCCGCCTCCGTACGGCCGCCGAGGCGCTGGCCGCGGCGGCCCGCGCGGGCTCGCTCGGCACGGTCACGGTCGAGCGGATCAACGGCACTCAGGCCCTTACCTCGGCCGAGGGCACCCTCCTGGAGGCGGCGGGTTTCGTGGCGACTCCACGCGGCCTGCGCCTGAGAGCATGACCGGCACCGGCCCCCGCCACCGCGCTCCCCGACCCGGCCACCGCCCCCAGCGCTGGCGCAACCTGGTCGTCCACGGCCGCTCGCCCCGCCCCTGCCCGCGCTGCCATGCCCCGGTCCGGGTGGCGGGGACCAGAGCGTCGGCTCTCAGGAACACCCCCCCCTGCCGACCCGGTCCCGCACCCGCAGCCCGGCAACCTCGCGGGCACTCCGACCCCCGGCCCACGGCCGAGCCGCCGCTCGCCTCGACCCCGCCGCCGTCCCGCTCCACGGCGTGCGGTCGCCGTCGGCCCGCGTCCGGCGTCACCCGTCGTGGCACGCTTGACGCATGCCCGAAGGTGACACGGTCTGGCAGGCGGCGCGGCGGCTGCACGAAGCCCTCGCGGGCAAGGCACTGACGCGCAGCGACTTCCGCGTGCCCCGGTACGCGACGGTCGACCTGTCCGGGCGCAGGGTGCTGAACACCGCCTCACGCGGGAAACACCTGCTCACCCGCGTCGAGGGCGGTCTGACGCTGCACACCCATCTGCGCATGGAGGGCGCCTGGAAGGTGTTCGGCGCGGGCGAGCGCTGGCGGGGTGGACCGGCGCACCAGATCCGGATCATCCTGGGCACGGCGGATCTGGACGCCGTCGGGTACCGCCTGCCCGTCGTGGAACTGCTGCGCACCGGCGAGGAGGAGCAAGCCGTCGGTCACCTCGGGCCCGATCTGCTCGGCCCGGACTGGGACCCCGACCGGGCCCTGGCCAATCTCCTCGCGGACCCGGCGCGTCCGCTCGGCGAGGCCCTGCTGGACCAGCGCAACCTGGCCGGCATCGGCAATGTCTACAAGAGCGAGCTGTGCTTCCTGCTCGGCGTGACCCCGTGGCTGCCGTCCGGCGCGCTGCCCGCGGACCGAGCCGAGCAGTTGCCCGGCCTGGCCAAGCGGCTCCTGGAGGCGAACCGTGACCGCCCGGTCCGGCAGACCACCGGCCTGTCCCGGCAACGGACGGCCCGGCAGACCCGGCTGCCCTGGCCCGACCTGTTCGTCTACGGCCGCGCGTCGCGCCCCTGCCTGCGCTGCCACACCCCGATCCGGGTGGCGGACCAGGGCGACGGCTCCCAGGAACGCCCCACCTACTGGTGCCCCACCTGCCAGACCGGTCCCGCACCCGCGGCCGGCGCACCCCAGCGCTGGCGCGACCGCTATCCCCGCCGCACCGGCTGACCACCCCAGCCCACCGCGCCTCGCGAACCACAGCCCGGCAACCCGACCCCGCAGGCACCCGGCCCCGCGACCCGGCCACCACCACCGCCACCGCCACCGCCACCGCCACCGCCACCGCCACCGCCACCGACTAGGAGCCCGCCCGGCTGGTGCTCGCGGACGGAGCCCACAGAGCCCACAGCACTATCGTCACCATGACCTCCGTGGGGCGGTCGACACAGAGGCGCCGGCCTGCTCTGCCCCAGCGCGGCGAAGGCAGCCGTGGTCCGGCTGACCACGCCGCCGGTCACCGAGAGGGGTCCGCACAGCATCCGGGTGACGGGTGAACGCGATGACGCCGGGCTGGATCCGCTCCCCCATGACCGACCGCCACGACCGCCGGGCCCAGGCGCACACCGACACCGTCATGGCCATGGCCCGGCTGTCACCGCTGCGCCGGGTCGGCGAACCGGACGACACGGCGCACGTACGAACGACATGACGCACGCCGACTCCACCTGGCGTCGGACGCGTCGGGGTTCACTACGGGCCGGACACTTCGCCCGAACGGGGTTGTGGCGATGCCTTGGTGACGTCCCCGGCCCGCCAGGCGGCCGCCCAGCGTCCCGCCGGGACGGCCCGGTTCGCGCGGGACTCGGGCACACAGTGCACGGGCAGCAGACTCAGCCCCCAGCCGCCGGCCACGACGGCCGCCTCCAGCACGCCCGTCCCGTGCCCGGTGACGAGCCGCAGCACGGCCCACCACCACACCGCCCCGAGCGCGAACGCGACCCCCCAGCGCACTATCCGCCCCACCATGCCCGCCATCACCTCCAGCCGGACGCTAGACCGTCGCCTGTCCCGCGCGGGAGGCGCACCACGGGGCTCACCGGTGCACCGCCGGACCACCGGGCGCCCGGACCGGCGGGCGCCCCCCGGAGCCCGCCATGCCGGCTATCGGCTACCGGCTACCGCTACGTGTTCTCCGCCTGGAACATCCAGTGGTGCTTCTCCAGGTCCGCGGTGATCCGGATGAAGAGGTCCTGGGTCACCGGGTCCGGCTCTCCGGTGGTGTCCACGCGCTCACGCATCCGGGTGATCACCCCACCGAGCGCGTCCACCATCGCCGAGACCGCGTCCGTGTCCTTGATCCACCCCGACGGAGTGGGCTTCAGCCCGCTGCCGGACGCCACCGTCGCGGCCCGCCCGTCCGGGGGCACGCCGAGCGCCGAGGCCCGCTCGGCCACCGTGTCCGAGTGGGCGCGGGCGGAGACGACGACCTCGTCGAGCTGGAGGTGGATGGAGCGGAAGCGGGGGCCGACGATGTTCCAGTGGATCTGCTTGGCGACCAGCGAGAGGTCCACCAGGTCGACGAGCGCGCCCTGGAGCGCCTCGGACACGGTCTTCACGTTCGCGTCCGTCAGCGAGCTCTTCACGATGTACATCCGCTTCCTCCGGTGCGTGGGCGCCGTCACGTCCTTCTCACGATGACCGCACCGCACCGCACCGGCAAACGGGGGATCGCGCGCACCGGAGGCGCACCGCACGACGGAAGCCCCGGCCCGGCTCTCCCAGCGTTCCTGGGGAGCCCGGCCGGGGCTTCACTCGTCTCGGGGCGTCAGGCCGCGCGCGCGAAGCTCACGCGGCGACCACGTCCACCGCCTCCGCGGGCGCCTTGATGGTCACCCGTTCCGGTGGCACGCCGGTCACCGACACGGAACCCAGCATCGGTCGGACCGGTGCGGGCACGGGCTCGGTGGCCGCGGCGGACTGGGCCAGTTCGGCGAGCGCCAGCTCGTCGCTCACTTCTCGCATGAGTTCCGACATCCGTACGTCCAGCGCGTCGCAGATGGCGGAGAGCAGCTCGGAGGAAGCCTCCTTCTGCCCCCGCTCCACCTCGGAGAGATAGCCGAGTGAGACTCGGGCGGACGAGGAGACTTCGCGCAGAGTACGGCCCTGGCGTTGGCGCTGCCGACGCAGCACGTCACCCAGCAGGCGACGGAGCAGAATCATCGGTGGCTCCCTCCTCGGACCGCGTAGCCGCATCCTTCTCGCCCCACCGTACCGCCTCGCGCCGCGGCCGTGCGGGGAGCGATGTCGTGTTCACTCAGGGCTGCAAACATCAAAACCCCCCGTTCCGTTCCGTATCCTGTGCCCGCTCATTCCCGGTCTGTTCGCCCGCAAGCCGCTCCAGGAGCACTGCGAGTACGCTCCGTACACTCTCCATACGAATTTCCGCACGGCTACCGTTCAACCGCAGACCCTCGACTTTTCCGCCACCGGCAGAAGCCCCGCGGGGGGCGGGGGGACCGTCCACGGCCACGAACACCGTTCCGACGGGCCGGCCGTCCTGCGGGTCGGGGCCGGCGACCCCGGTGGTCGCGATGCCCCAGTCTGCTCCGAGGGCCTTGCGGACTCCGGCCGCCATCTGGCCCGCGACCTGCGGGTCCACCGCTCCGTGCTCGGCGAGCAGCGTCGCGTCGACGCCCAGCAGCTCGTGCTTGAGCTCGGTGGCGTAGGCGGTGACCGAGCCCCGGAACACCCGGGACGCCCCGGGTACCCCGGTGATCTCCGCCGCCACCAGGCCACCGGTGAGCGACTCGGCGACGGCGAGGGTCTCGCCCCTCACGGTCAGTAGTCGCACCAGTTCGGTGGCCGTGGAACTCACGCTTCCGTCTCCTCCAACGCCGCGGCGCGCTCGGCGATTCCCTGCCGGCGCAGCACAATGGCCTGTCTCACGTAGTCGAGGCCCGTCGCGACCGTGAGGACGACCGCCACGGCCATCACCCAGAACCTCAGGGTGGCCAGCCACCCCGTCAGTGCCAGTACGTACATGCCGACGGCGACGCCCTGGGTGAGCGTCTTCAGCTTGCCGCCGCGGCTGGCCGGGATCACCCCGTAGCGGATGACCAGGAATCGCAGCAGGGTGATGCCCAGTTCCCGGCCGAGGATCACGCCCGTCACCCACCACGGCAGATCGCCCAGGCTGGACAGACAGACGAGCGCCGCCCCCATGATCGCCTTGTCGGCGATGGGGTCGGCGATCTTCCCGAAGTCGGTGACCAGGTTGTAGGTGCGTGCCAGGTGGCCGTCGAACAGGTCGGTGATCATGGCGACGGCGAAGGCGGCCCAGGCCAGCGAGCGCCAGGCCGGGTCGTAGCCGCCGTGCGCCAGCATCAGGGCGACGAAGCCGGGCACCAGGAGCAGCCGGAGCATCGTCAACAGATTGGCGACGTTCCAGACGCTGGCCTGGTTGACGGCCGCGGCGGCGATCTTGCCGCCGCGGGGTGTCCTGCCGGCGTCCTGGGGATCCGAAGCGGAACCGGAGACCTCGGTCCGGGCGCCGTCGGCAGCGGAACCCCGTGCGCCCTGCGCACCGGAGGGGCCGCCCGCGGCGGATGCCGGGACTCCGGTCATCTGCCCGCCTCCTCACTACACGCGAGCGAGCCGGTCAGCGGCTCGGCCACCAGGTCGACACCTTCCGTACCGACCACCTTGGCCTCGACCATACGTCCGACACTCAGGCCCTCGCCGCTCGTGAGCAGCACCTGGCCGTCGGTCTCGGGCGCCTGGTGCGCCGCGCGGCCCTGGACGCCCTCTTCGTCGTCCACGGACTCGACCAGCACCCGCACGGTCTCGCCGACGCGCTCCTCGGCGCGCTGCGAGACGAGCTCCTCGGCCAGCCGGGAGATGTGGGCCAGCCGCTCGGCGACGACGTCCTCGTCGAGCTTGCCGTCGTACGTCGCCGCTTCGGTGCCCTCCTCGTCGGAGTAGCCGAAGACACCGATGGCGTCGAGCCGGGCGCCGTTCAGGAACCGCTCCAGCTCGGCCAGGTCGGACTCGGTCTCACCGGGGAAGCCGACGATGAAGTTGGAGCGGACGCCCGCCTCGGGGGCCTTGCCCCGGATGGTGTCGAGCAGTTCCAGGAAGCGGTCGGTGTCGCCGAAGCGGCGCATGGCGCGCAGCACGTTCGGCGCGGAGTGCTGGAAGGACAGGTCGAAGTACGGGACGACCTTCGGGGTGGACGTCAGCACGTCGATCAGCCCGGGGCGCATCTCGGCCGGCTGGAGGTAGCTCACCCGCACCCGCTCGATGCCGTCGACCTCGGCCAGCTCCGGCAGCAGGGACTCCAGCAGACGGATGTCGCCGAGGTCCTTGCCGTAGGAGGTGTTGTTCTCGGAGACCAGCATGATCTCCTTCACGCCCTGCTCGGCCAGCCAGCGGGTCTCGTTCAGGACGTCGCTGGGGCGGCGGGAGATGAAGGAGCCGCGGAAGGAGGGGATCGCGCAGAAGGAGCAGCGCCGGTCGCAGCCCGAGGCGAGCTTGACCGAGGCGACCGGGGAGCCGTCCAGCCGGCGGCGCAGGGGCGCGCGCGGGCCGGAGGCGGGCGCGAGGCCCTCCGGGAGGTCGGCCGGGGCGTGGCCCGGGAGCGCCACGGACGCGGCCGACTGCTGGCGTTCGGCGGGGCTGACCGGCAGCAGCTTGCGGCGGTCTCGCGGGGTGTGGGCGGCGTGGATGCCGCCGGACAGGATGGTCTGGAGGCGGTCGGAGATGTCCGCGTAGTCGTCGAAGCCGAGCACGCCGTCGGCCTCGGGCAGCGCCTCGGCCAGCTCCTTGCCGTACCGCTCGGCCATGCAGCCCACCGCCACGACGGCCTGGGTTCTGCCATGGTCCTTGAGGTCGTTGGCCTCCAGGAGGGCGTCGACGGAGTCCTTCTTCGCGGCTTCCACGAAGCCACAGGTGTTGACCACGGCGACGTCGGCGTCCGCGGCGTCCTCGACGAGCTGCCAGCCGTCCGCCTCCAAACGGCCTGCGAGCTCTTCGGAGTCCACCTCGTTACGAGCGCAGCCGAGAGTGACGAGTGCGACGGTACGGCGTTCAGGCATGGGCTCAAGACTACTTCGTCAGGCTGATGGCCCACGTCGACGGGGTTGGCCGAACGCGGCCGACTCCGTCACACGCCCGTCCGCGGGGCGCTGCCGGTCAGCCCGCCACCGGATCGCCCTTGGTGTAGGTGAGGCGCTCGACCGCGCCGGGCTTGAAGGTGTCCTCGATCTTCTTGCCGTTGACGTACAGCTCGATCGCGCCCGCGTCGCCGAGGATCAGGTTGACCGCGGAGCTGTCCTGGAAGGTCTTCGACTGGCCCTTGTCCAGCAGTCCGTCGAAGAGCATCCGGCCGTTGTGGTCCTTGGCCGAGATCCAGCTGCGTCCGCCTGGCGCGCTGACCTGGACGGTCACCTTGTCCTGGGGCGCGGCGGCGATGGCGCTGTCGGAGGGCTCGCCGGTCGGCCGGGCCGGCTTCTCCTTCTTCGGCGCGGGCGTGGCGGACCGGTCCGCGGGGGACGGGGCACCCTCGGCGATCTGTGACTTCGAGTCGCCGGAGTCCCCGCCGCCCTTGAACGCGGTGAAGCCGACGAAACCGATGACGACGACGATCGCGGCCACCATCGCCGCCGTCCAGTTCGGGCCGCGCCGCTCGGGCCGGATCCGCTCCGCCTCGAACAGGGGCGCGGCGGGAGTGGGCTCGGGACGGCCGCCGTGCTCGGCGTCGAACTGGGCGATCAGCGGCTCGGGGGCGAGGTGGACGGCCCTGGCCAGCGTGCGGATGTGCCCGCGGGCGTACACGTCCCCGCCGCAGGGGGCGAAGTCGTCCGCCTCGATGGCGTGCACGATGGCGATACGGACACGAGTGGCACTGCTGACGGCGTCCACGGTGAGCCCGGCCGCGATCCGTGCCTGCCGCAGGGCGCGGCCGACGGAGGGTCGGGGGTCCTGGGACTCGTCTCGGAACGGACGCTCGTCTTCGGGGAAGTTGCCGAGGGACACGGGGGCGCCTTTCGAGCGGATGGCCACCTGTGCTGGAAGCTCAGTCTAGGGGGGTGACGAAAGGGTGGGGCAACCGGACGGTATGACTTTCTCCGCCAGATGTATGGCCTGACATGCCGATGGTCGGACAAGCAGGTACCCCGGCGCGGGACCCATGCCTGCCTTCTCGCTCAACTGGACGTACGGCCAAGGGAAACGGTTGCTCACCGCTCCCTAACGGGTCGGTCACGGCGCTCGGCCGTCCGGGGGAAGGGCTCCGCCGAACGGGCCGGCACCTACCCTTCCGATTCTCCGCGAATCACCGCGAGCACACCGTCGAGCTCATCGGCCTTCACAAGAACGTCACGTGCCTTCGAGCCCTCGCTCGGTCCGACGATGTTGCGGGACTCCATGAGGTCCATCAGCCGGCCGGCCTTGGCGAAGCCGACGCGCAGCTTGCGCTGCAGCATGGACGTCGACCCGAACTGGGTGGAGACGACCAGCTCGGCCGCCTGGCACAGCAGGTCGAGGTCGTCGCCGATGTCCTCGTCGATCTCCTTCTTCTGCTTGGACCCCACGGTGACGTCGTCCCGGAAGACGGGCGCCATCTGGTCCTTGCAGTGCTGGACCGCGGCCGCGACCTCCTCCTCGGTGACGAACGCGCCCTGCATACGGCTCGGCTTGTTCGCGCCCATCGGCAGGAAGAGGCCGTCGCCCTTGCCGATCAGCTTCTCGGCGCCGGGCTGGTCGAGGATGACCCGGGAGTCGGCCAGCGAGGAGGTCGCGAAGGCCAGCCGCGACGGCACGTTGGCCTTGATCAGACCGGTGACCACGTCGACCGAGGGCCGCTGGGTGGCGAGCATCAGGTGGATGCCGGCCGCGCGCGCGAGCTGCGTGATGCGCACGATCGAGTCCTCGACGTCCCGCGGGGCCACCATCATCAGGTCGGCCAGCTCGTCCACGATCACCAGCAGGTACGGGTACGGGTGCAGTTCCCGCTCGCTGCCCTCGGGCGGCTTGACCTTGCCCTCGCGCACCGCGCGGTTGAAGTCGTCGATGTGCCGGTAGCCGTAGGCGGCCAGGTCGTCGTACCGGAGGTCCATCTCGCGGACGACCCACTGGAGCGCCTCGGCGGCCCGCTTGGGGTTGGTGATGATCGGCGTGATCAGGTGCGGGATGCCCTCGTAGGCGGTCAGCTCGACCCGCTTGGGGTCGACCAGGATCATCCGGACGTCCTCCGGCGTCGCCCGCATCATGATCGAGGTGATCAGGCAGTTGATGCAGGACGACTTGCCGGAGCCGGTGGCGCCTGCGACCAGCATGTGCGGCATCTTCGCCAGCGAGTGCATGACGTACCCGCCCTCGACGTCCTTGCCGAACGCGACGAGCATCGGGTCGTCGTCCTCGGCGGACTGCGCGAGGCGCAGCACGTCGCCGAGGTTGACCATCTCGCGGTCCGTGTTCGGGATCTCGATGCCGACCGCGGACTTGCCGGGGATGGGGCTGATGATCCGCACGTCCGGGCTGGCGACGGCGTAGGCGATGTTCTTGGTCAGCGCGGTGATCCGCTCGACCTTCACGGCCGGGCCCAGCTCGACCTCGTAGCGCGTGACCGTCGGGCCGCGGGTGAAGCCGGTGACGGCCGCGTCGACCTTGAACTCGGTGAAGACCTGGGTGAGCGAGGCGACGACCGCGTCGTTGGCGGCACTGCGCGCCTTGCCGGGACCGCCGCGCCGGAGCAGGTCGAGCGGGGGCAGCGCGTAGGTGATGTCGCCGGACAGCTGGAGCTGCTCCGCGCGCGCGGGCAGGTCGCGGGGCTCCTCGGGGGCCTTCTTGGTCAGGTCCGGGACCGGCCCGGTCGAGGTCCTCTCCTGCCGGGAGCGGGACGCCGGGGCCGGGACCGGCGGGCGTTCGGGCGCCGGGGACGGCACCGGGGTGGTGTCCTCGCGCTCCCCCGCGCTCACACCCTGGGTGAGGTCGGCGACGAGCGGGGACGGCGGCATGCCGTGCTCGACTGCGCCGTCCAGCGAGGCGGCGGCGGCCGAGGCGACGTCCACGGCGTCCAGCCGAGGCCGCGGGTCCGGCTGGGGCACCGCGGAGCGCCTGGGGCGGCCACGGCGCTGTGTGAGGGCGTCCTCCTCGGCGCGGTCGGGGTCGTACGCCCGCGGGGCGCCCGGGCGCTTGCGCGGGCGCGCGGGCGGCGCCTCGCGCCACTCGTCGTCGTAGTACCCGTCCTCGTCGGCGAACCGGTCCGCCTCGTGGTCGTGCAGCACGCCCAGGAGCACCCCGAGCCTGCGCAGCCGCTGCGGGATGGCGTTGACCGGGGTGGCGGTCACCACGAGCAGCCCGAAGACCGTCAGCAGCACCAGCAGGGGTACGGCGAGCACCTCGGTCATGGTGTGGGTCAGCGGGGTGGCCACCGCCCAGCCGATGAGGCCGCCGGCGTCCCTTATGCCCTGCATGCCCTGGCTGCGCGCGGGTGAGCCGCAGGCGACGTGGACCTGGCCGAGCACGCCGACGACGAGCGCGGACAGGCCGATGACGATCCGTCCGTTGGCCTCCGGCTTCTCCGGGTGCCGGACGAACCGTACGGCGATCACGGCCAGCAGTATCGGCACGAGCAGGTCGAGCCGGCCGAAGGCGCCGGTGACCAGGATCTCCACCAGGTCGCCGATGGGGCCGTTCAGGTCCGCCCAGGTGCCCGCGGCGACGATCAGCGCGATGGCGAACAGCAGCAGTGCGACGCCGTCCTTGCGGTGGGCCGGGTCGAGGTTCCTCGCCCCCTGCCCGATGCCGCGGAAGACGGCGCCGACGGCGTGCGCGAGGCCGAGCCAGACGGCGCGCAGCACGCGGTACACGCCCCCGGTGGGGCTGGGAGCCTGCCTCGGCGGCGCGGGCCTCCTCGCCACGGCCTTCCTGGCGGGCGCCTTTTTGGCGACGGCCTTCTTCGCGGCGGCCTTCCTCGCCGGAGCCTTCGCGGGGGCCGCCGTCTTCCTGGCGGGCTGCTTCTTGGCTGCGGAGGGACGTGAGGCCATGGTGTGAGGTTACCGGTGGAGACGACACGGGACACGCGTGCCCACTGCTTCACCCGTTCGTGTCGCGCCTGCCGGGGACGAGAACTGACGAACGCTCATCCGCGAACCCGGTCCGGTCGGCCTCAGTTCTGGGACGGCACCACGGCACCGCTGCCGCCCGTGCCCGGCTCCAGTGCGTCGAGGGCGCGGCGCAATCCGGTGAGTTTGCGCTCCAGATGGGCCGCCGTGGCCACCGCCGCCGCGTCCGCGGAGTCGTCGTCCAACTGCTTGGACAGTGCCTCCGCCTGCTCCTCCACCGCCGCGAGCCGCGCCGACAGCTCGGCGAGCAGACCGGCCGATTCCCGGCCGGCGACCCCACCCTTGCCGCCGCCCTCCAACTGGAGCCGCAGCAGCGCCGCCTGCTCGCGCAGCTGGCAGTTCTTCATGTACAGCTCGACGAAGACCGACACCTTGGCGCGCAGCACCCACGGGTCGAACGGCTTGGAGATGTAGTCCACGGCACCCGCCGCGTACCCGCGGAAGGTGTGGTGCGGACCGTGGTTGATCGCCGTGAGGAAGATGATCGGGATGTCCCGCGTCCGCTCGCGCCGCTTGATGTGCGCGGCGGTCTCGAACCCGTCCATGCCCGGCATCTGGACGTCCAGCAGGATCACCGCGAAATCGTCCGTGAGCAGTGCTTTGAGCGCTTCCTCCCCGCTCGATGCCCGCACCAGCGTCTGATCGAGCGCAGAGAGGATGGCCTCCAGCGCCAGCAGATTCTCCGGCCGGTCATCGACCAGGAGGATCTTGGCCTTCTGCACCATGGCCCGCCCTCCTCGCCCCGGCGGTACACCGGGCGCCGCCCCAGGGGACGACTCCCTTTCGCCGCCCGTCCTTGTGCCGGTCATCGTAGCCGCACCCCGCCTGTCGCCACACCCTGTCACCGCGATGTCACTGTGCACACAGCGGAAACGCGGCGGCAGGCGGGATGGTTCCCGGAACCCGGGATTCCCACACGTTCTCAGTGTTCACCATGCGGTGACTCCCGACGCACGCCGGGGGGTTCCCCAGCGTGCGTTTCCGGCCAGGTCACGCCTGAAGCAACCTCTACCCCGATCACTCCGCGCTCATCCACTGATCCATCACCGACAACAGATGATCGGGGTCGACCGGCTTGGTGACATAGTCGGAAGCACCCGACTCGATCGCCTTCTCCCGGTCGCCCTTCATCGCCTTCGCGGTGAGCGCGATGATCGGCAGCCCGGCGAACTGCGGCATGCGCCGGATCGCCGTGGTCGTCGCGTAGCCGTCCATCTCGGGCATCATGATGTCCATCAGCACGACCGCGACGTCGTCGTGCTGCTCCAGCACCTCGATGCCCTCGCGGCCGTTCTCTGCGTACAGCACCGACAGCCCGTGCTGCTCCAGGACGCTGGTGAGCGCGAACACGTTGCGGATGTCGTCGTCGACGATCAGCACCTTCTCGCCGACGAACCGCACCACCCGGCCCTGCTGCGACGGCTGCGGCACCCGCTCGTGCTCGACGGCGGCCGGCCAGTGCTCGGGCCGCCGCGTCTCCTCGGGCACGCTGCGCCGCCGGCGGCGGAAGAGCGCGGCCGCCCCGTTCTGCGTCTCCCGGTACGACTTCACCTCGGCCGGCGTCTCGATCTCCACCGCGGACAGCTCCAGGGACTGCGGCACCTCGGAGGCGACCAGGTCCCCGGCCTCCAGCGCGGGCACCGACTGCTGGTAGCCCTGCGGCGGCAGTTCGCTCGGGTGCAGCGGCAGGTACAGCGTGAACGTCGAGCCGCGGCCCGGTTCGCTCTGCGCGTGGATCTCGCCGCCGAGCAGCTGCGCGATCTCCCGCGAGATCGACAGGCCCAGCCCGGTGCCGCCGTACTTGCGGCTGGTCGTGCCGTCCGCCTGCTTGAACGCCTCGAAGATCACCCGCATCTTGCTCGCCGCGATGCCGATACCGGTGTCGGTCACCGAGAACGCGATCAGCTCGCCGCCCGGATCGGTCAGCGACCCCGCCTCCAGCAACTGCTCCCGGATCTTGTGCGGCACACCCGCGCCGGCCGGCCGGATCACCAGCTCCACCGAACCGGAGTCGGTGAACTTCACCGCGTTGGACAGCAGGTTGCGCAGCACCTGGAGCAGCCGCTGCTCGTCGGTGTGCAGGGTCGCCGGCAGCTCCGGCGAGACCCGCACGGACAGGTCCAGGCCCTTCTCCGCGGTCAGCGGCCGGAAGGTGGCCTCCACGTAGTCCACGAGCTGGACGAGCGCGATACGGGTCGGGGAGACGTCCATCTTGCCCGCCTCGACCTTCGACAGGTCCAGGATGTCGTTGATCAGCTGGAGCAGGTCGGACCCGGCGCCGTGGATGGTCTCCGCGAACTCCACCTGCTTCGGCGACAGGTTCCCCTCGGCGTTGTCGGCGAGCAGCTTCGCCAGGATCAGCAGCGAGTTGAGCGGGGTGCGCAGCTCGTGCGACATGTTCGCGAGGAACTCGCTCTTGTAGCGCATCGACACCGCGAGTTGCTCGGCGCGCTCCTCCAGGACCTGCCGGGCCTCCTCGATCTCGGTGTTCTTCACCTCGATGTCCCGGTTCTGCCGGGCCAGCAGCTCGGCCTTCTCCTCCAGTTCGGCGTTGGAGGCCTGGAGCGCCTTCTGCCGGTTCTCCAGCTCGGCCGACCGCTCCCGGAGCTGCTCGGTCAGCTCCTGCGACTGCTTGAGCAGTTGCTCGGTCTTGGTGTTGACCGAGATGGTGTTGACGCTGGTCGCGATCATCTCGGCGATCTGGTTGAGGAAGTCCCGCTGGATCTGGGTGAACGACGTGAAGGACGCCAGCTCGATCACGCCGAGCACCTTGCCCTCGAACAGCACCGGCAGCACGATCACCTGGGCGGGCGGCGCCTCGCCGAGCCCGGAGGAGATCTTCAGGTAGCCGGTGGGCGCGTTGTCCACCAGGATCGTGCGCTTCTCCTCGGCGGCCGTCCCGATCAGCGCCTCGCCCGGCCGGAACGACGTCGGCATGGACCCCATCGAGTAGCCGTACGAGCCCAGCATCCGCAGCTCGTAGTCGCCCTCGCCGTTGCCCACGCCCTTGCCCTCCACCAGCGGCATGGCCAGGAAGAACGCGCCGTGCTGTGCGGACACCACCGGCGTCAGCTCGCTCATGATCAGCGACGCCACGTCCGCCAGGTCCCGGCGGCCCTGCATGAGGGCGGAGATGCGGGCCAGGTTGCCCTTGAGCCAGTCCTGCTCCTTGTTGGCGATCGTGGTGTCGCGCAGGTTGGCGATCATCTTGTTGATGTAGTCCTGGAGTTCCTGGATCTCGCCGGACGCGTCCACGTCGATCTTCAGGTTCAGGTCGCCGCGGGTCACCGCGGTCGCCACGCGCGCGATGGCACGCACCTGCCGGGTCAGGTTCCCGGCCATCTCGTTCACGGACTCGGTCAGGTCCCGCCAGGTGCCGTCGACGTCCCGGACGCGTGCCTGACCGCCCAGCTGCCCCTCCGTGCCCACCTCGCGGGCGACCCGCGTGACCTCCTCGGCGAAGCTGGACAGCTGGTCGACCATCGTGTTGATCGTCGTCTTCAGTTCCAGGATCTCGCCGCGCGCGTCGATGTCGATCTTCTTCGTCAGGTCGCCCTTGGCGATCGCCGTGGTGACCATGGCGATGTTGCGCACCTGACCGGTCAGGTTGGACGCCATCTGGTTCACCGACTCGGTGAGGTCCTTCCACGTGCCGGCCACGCCCGGCACGTGCGCCTGACCGCCGAGGATGCCGTCCGTGCCCACCTCCCGCGCCACCTTGGTGACCTGGTCGGCGAACGAACTCAGCGTCTTGACCATGGTGTTGATCGTGTCGGCGAGCTGCGCCACCTCACCGCGCGCCTCGATCGTCACCTGCCGCGTCAGGTCGCCGTTGGCGACGGCCGCCGAGACCTGCGAGATGTTGCGCACCTGCATGGTCAGGTTGTTGGCCATCAGGTTGACGTTGTTGCTGAGGTCCTTCCAGATGCCCGTGACACCCGGCACGTGCGCCTGGCCGCCCAGGATGCCCTCGGTGCCCACCTCGCGGGCCACCCGGGTCACCTGCTCGGCGAAGCTCGACAGCTGGTCCACCATCGTGTTGACCGTCGTGACGAGTTCGAGGATCTCGCCCTTCGCGTCCACGGTGATCTTCTTCGACAGGTCGCCCTTGGCGACCGCCGTCGTGACCTCGGCGATGTTGCGCACCTGCATGGTCAGGTTGTTCGCCATGAAGTTCACGGACTGGGTGAGGTCCTTCCAGGTGCCGGAGACGCCCTGCACCTCGGCCTGCCCGCCGAGGATGCCCTCCGTGCCCACCTCCCGCGCCACACGCGTGACCTGGTCGGCGAACGACGACAGCTGGTCCACCATCGTGTTCAGGGTGTTCTTCAGCTCCAGGATCTCCCCGCGCGCGTCCACGGTGATCTTCTGCGAGAGGTCGCCGCGCGCCACGGCGGTGGCGACCTGAGCGATGTTGCGCACCTGGGCCGTGAGGTTGCCGGCCATGCCGTTCACCGAGTCGGTCAGGTCCCGCCACACGCCCGCGACGCCGGGCACCTGCGCCTGCCCGCCGAGTCGGCCCTCGGTACCCACGCCCCGGGCGACCCGCGTGACCTGGTCGGCGAAGGCCGAGAGCTGGTCGACCATCGTGTTGATCGTGTTCTTCAGCTCCAGGATCTCGCCGCGCGCGTCGACGTCGATCTTCTGCGAGAGGTCGCCGCGCGCCACCGCCGTCGTCACCTGGGCGATCTGCCGCACCTGGGAGGTCAGGTTGCCGGCCATGAAGTTGACGGAGTCCGTCAGCTCCTTCCAGGTGCCGGAGACACCGTCCACCCGGGCCTGCCCGCCGAGACGGCCCTCCGTGCCCACGTCCCGGGCCATCCGCGTCACCTGGTCGGCGAAGCTCGACAGCTGGTTCACCATCGTGTTGACGGTGTTCTTCAACTGGAGCATCTCACCGGACACGTCGACGGTGACCTTCTGCGACAGGTCGCCGTTGGCCACCGCGGTGGTCACCTGGGCGATGTTGCGCACCTGCCCGGTGAGGTTGCGGAACGCCGTGTTGACGGAGTCCGTCAGGTCCTTCCACGTGCCGGCCGCGCCCGGCACCTGCGCCTGGCCGCCCAGCTCGCCCTCGACGCCGACCTCCCGCGCGACCCGCGTCACCTCGGCACCGAACGCCGACAGCTGGTCCACCATGCCGTTGACGGTGTTCTTCAGCTCCAGCATCTCGCCGGCCACGTTCACCGTGACCTTCTGCGACAGGTCACCGCTGGCCACCGCGGTCGTCACGGCGGCGATGTCGCGCACCTGCGTGGTCAGGTTCCGGAAGACCGTGTTGACGGAGTCCGTCAGGTCCTTCCACGTGCCCGAGACGCCCGGCACGTTCGCCTGGCCGCCGAGCCGCCCCTCCGCGCCGACCTCGTTCGCCACGCGCGTGACCTCGTCGGCGAAGATCCGCAGCGTCTCGGTCATCTGGTTGACCGTCTCGGCGAGCTGCGCGACCTCCCCGCGCGCGGGGACCGTCACCTTCTGCGACAGATCGCCGTTGGCGACGGCGGTGGTGACCTGCGAGATCCCGCGCACCTGCGCGGTCAGGTTGCCCGCCATCGTGTTGACGGAGTCGGTCAGCTCCTTCCACACGCCGGCCACCCCGGGCACCCGCGCCTGGCCGCCCAGGATGCCCTCGGTGCCCACCTCCCGGGCCACCCGCGTCACCTCGGACGAGAAGGACGAGAGCTGGTCCACCATCGTGTTGACGGTGTTCTTCAGCTCCAGCATCTCGCCGGCGACGTGCACGGTCACCTTGCGCGACAGATCGCCCTTGGCGACCGCCGTGGTCACCAGCGCGATGTCCCGCACCTGCGCGGTCAGCCGGTACGCCATCGTGTTGACGGATTCCGTCAGGTCCTTCCACGACCCCGACATGCCGCGCACCCGGGCCTGGCCGCCGAGCTTGCCCTCGGTGCCGACCTCGCTGGCCACGCGCGTGACCTCGTCCGTGAACGTGGACAACTGGTCGACCAGGTTGTTGACGGTCCGGCCGACCTTCAGGAACTCACCGCGCAGCGGGTGCCCCGTGCCGCCGTCCGGCGCCTGCGTCCGCAGCTCCATCCGCGGCGACAGATCGCCCTCGGCGACCGCCGTGAGGACCCGGCTGACCTCCGAGACGGGCCAGACCAGGTCGTCCACCAGCGCGTTGGAGTTGTCCACGGCCGCCGCCCAGGAGCCCTCGCAGGCACCCGTCTCCAGCCGCTCCGTGAGCTTGCCCTCGCGCCCCACCATGCGCCGCACCCGGGACAGCTCGCCGGTCAGGTGCAGGTTCCGGTCGGCCACCTCGTTGAAGACGGCCGCGATCTCCGCCATCACGCCGTCCCCGGACACCGTGAGCCGCTTGCGGAAGTTGCCGTCGCGCATCGCCACGAGCGCCGCCAGCAGCCGGTTCAGGGCGGCCGTGTCCACGGCGGTGGTGCCGCCGCTCCTGCCCAGGGACGGTCCGCCCTTCGCGCGCGTCTTCGTGCTCCGCGTCGCCGCGCCAGACTCCACTGTGTCCCTCCCGGAGGGGTAGACCGTCACTGCTGTGCTCGACCGCTTCCGCCCGGCGTGCCGGTCGTCGGCACACCGGTTGCTTCCACGTACCCGGTACTTCTGCGTATTGCCGCCAGCCGGCATCCGGCCACACCAGGGGCTGCTGCCCAGTGTGCTGGGAACACACGCAGCCTGGTCCGGCCTTCCTCGGAAGCCTGCCCAGTGTTTCACCCCGGCCCAACCAGGCCATAACAGTTCGGCAGCTTCGCACATCGTCCGCACACCCTGGGGCGTGAACACCCGCGACCGGCATCCGCCCGGACGGCGAAGGTAAGTAACCTTGCATGCGGCTGTCCAGCCGCACCGGTCCGACCGGCCTGGGCGGTGGGACGAGCAGGAGCGGGCATCGGAGGGGCGGCCGGACACCATGACCACCGGAGTGATCCCCGGGGGACAGACCCCGGAGCCACAGCCGACGGGCGAGCCGATGCCGCAGCAGCGGTCCGAGCCGGCCGGCCGGACCGCCCAGCACGCCGAGACCCGGCCGAGGAGTTCTGTGATCACCGCGCGCGCGGCCGCCAGTTTCGAGCCCGTCGGACGGTCGGTCGCGACCGCCCGGGCCTTCGTCCGCGACACCCTCCAGGGCTGGGGCTTCGCCGACATCGTCGACGACGCGGTCGTCCTCACCAGCGAGCTGGTGACCAACGCGGTGGTCCACGCGGGCACGCACGCGGAGGTGCTGTGCCTGCGCTCCGAGGACGGGGCGCGCATCGAGGTCTCCGACCGCTACCCGGAGCGCGAGGTCCCCCTCCAGGGCTCCCCCACCACCATGGGCAGCCCCGACCGCGAGGGCGGCCGCGGGCTCCAGCTCTGCGCGGCCCTGGCCACCCGCTGGGGCGTGGACTACACGTCCACGCACAAGAACGTCTGGTTCCGGCTCGACCTGCCCGAGCGCCCCGTCGGCACCCGCGCGGCGGGCCCGGCCCTCCCCGCCGACCTGCTTCCGCTCGCCGACGGGCGCGTCCGCGTCGCCGTCCTCCAGGTCGACCGCAAGGGCGGCATCAGCGCCTGGAACGAGGACGCCGAGGAGCTGTTCGGCTACCCGGCCGCCGATGTCGTCGGCCGGCCCCTGACCGACCTCGCCGCCTGGCCGCACACCCCGGGCACCGGCACGGGCATCGCCGAGGCCCTCCGGCTCTCCCGCTGGGAGGGCACCTACGGCATCCGCGGCGCCGACGGCCGCGTCGCCCGGGTGTACGCCTCCCACCTGCGGGTCCGCGACACCGGCGGCGAGCCCTCCACCGTCTGCCTCCTGGTCCGCGACCACGAGCGCGCCGTCCTGCAGTCCCCGCCCCGGGTCCCGGCCGGCGAGGCGCCCCAGTCCGCCGACGGGCAGAACGCCGACCCGTTCGAGGTGTTCATCGGCTCCCCCGCCCCGGACGACCTCGACGGCCTGCTCCAGCGCACGGTGGAACGCGCCCGCGACATGCTCGACGGCGATTCGGCGTTCCTGCTGCTCGCCACCGACGACGAGACGGAGCTGGAGGTCCGCGCCTCGACCGGGCTGCCCTCCGCCCGCCAGCGCTTCGCGCGCGTGCCGGTCGAGGCGGGTCCCGGCCGCTACGGCTCCGCCCGCATGCCCGCCGTGCACGACGACCTCGCCGCCGTCCCCGGCGCCGTCCCGCTCCTGGCGGGCACCGGCATGCGGTCGGTGGTCACCGTCCCGCTCAAGGTCGAGGGCCGCCTCACCGGCTCCCTGGGCGTCGCCGCCGAGGCCGCCGGCCGGTACACCAACGAGGAGGCGCTGCGCCTCCAGTTCGCCGCCGACCGCATCGCCCTGGCCGTGGAGTCCGCCCGCCTCGGCGAGCTGGAGCGGCTGCGCCGCGGTTCCCTGAGCTTCCTGGTCGAGGCCTCCGACCTGCTGGCCGGCACCCTGGACCGGGACCAGACGCTGGCCCTGATGGCGCAGATGACCGTGCCGACCCTGGCCACCTGGTGCGCGGTGTACACCATCGCCGACACGGCGTCCGAGCCGTACCTGTCGTACGTGCTGCACGAGGACGAGGAACTCATCGACGGCATCAAGTCGTTGCTGTCGAAGGTCCCGCCGCCGGACCCGGTGCCAACGCCCGGCGCCCGCGTCTGGACGGCTCCCGGCGAGGTCGCCCACCAGGCGGCCCTGCGCACCTCGATGCGCAGTCTGGGCCTGGCCGGCGGCCTCGCCCACCAGATCACCTCCAGTATCGGCCCGACCCTCGCCACGGCCTCCGCGGTCGGCGGCGAGACGGTGGTCCTGCCGCTCGTGGCCCGCAACCGCGTCATCGGCATGCTGACCCTCGGCAAGCCCACCGACGAGCATTTCCGCCAGGAGATCCTGGAGCTGGCCGAGGACCTGAGCCGCCGGGCCGCCCTCGCCCTGGACAACGCCCGCCTCTACTCGGAGCGCACGGCCATCAGCCAGGCCCTCCAGCGCAGCCTGCTGCCACCGGGCACCCCGTACATCGAGGGCGTCGAGGTCGAGGTCATCTACCGCGCGGCCGGCGAGGGCAACGAGGTGGGCGGTGACTTCTACGACGTCTTCCCGATCGGCGAGGGCGCGTACGGCTTCGCCATCGGCGACGTCTGCGGTACGGGCCCCAACGCGGCGGCGGTCACCGGGCTCGCCCGCCACGCGCTGCGTCTGCTGGCCCGTGAGGGCCTGAGCGGTCCGGCCGTGCTGGAGCGCCTGAACTCGGCGATCCTCGACGAGGGCGACCGCAGCCGCTTCCTGACGCTCCTCTACGGCGAGTTGCGCCCGCTGCAGGACGGCGGCGCCGAGCTGAAGGTGGTCTGCGCCGGCCATCCGCTCCCGCTGCGCCTGCGCCAGGACGGCACGGTGACGGCGGCGGCCGAACCGCAGCCGCTGCTGGGCGTCATCGAGGACCTGGAGCTGTACGAGGAGACGGTCACCCTCGATCCGGGCGACGTGCTGCTGTGCGTCACGGACGGCGTCACCGAACGCCGGGAGGGCACGCGCATGCTGGGCGACGACGGCCTGGCCGACGTGCTGACGACGTGTACCGGCCTGACGGCGGGCGCGGTCGCGGCGCGCATCATGCGCGCGGTGGAGCGGTTCGCCTCGGACGCGCCGTCCGACGACATGGCGATTCTGGCGATGCGGGTTCCGGGCATCCACCAGGAGGTGTGAGAAAGCACGAAAAAGGCCCCACCCGGAAGGGTGGGGCCTTTTTGGCGGAGCCCCCAAACGGAATCGAACCGTTGACCTTCTCCTTACCATGGAGACGCTCTACCGACTGAGCTATAGGGGCCTGTCGTTTTCGAGGTTTCCCTCTCGGCGACGAAGAAACTGTACCCCGAGCGGGGCTGAGTTCCCAAATTCGTTCGGTGCCCGGTCAGAAGGCGGGCTGGAGGAGACCGCCGAGGGCATTGCAGGCGGACGCGATGCGCTGCATCTCCCGTTTGGTGAGCGCGGCCTCCACGGGCAGGGCGAGGGTCTCGTCCGCGGCCAGTTCGGTCCGCGGCAGGGACACGCAGCGCCGGTACTCCGGCAGGCGGTGCACGGGCGTCTTCACCGGCACCCGGCAGTCGATCCCCCGGGACCGCAGGGCGCGGGCGAACGCGTCCCGGTCCGGCCGGCCGTTGCCCGGTACGCGCACGACGTACTGCTGGTAGGTGTGGCCGTCGCCGCCGTCCGGGGTGCGTACGCCCTTCAGCTTGGCGTCGAGGTAGGCGGCCCGCTGCCTGCGCCGGGCTATCTCGTCGTGCGGCCCCTCGCTCTCGCCCTGTTCGAGCACCAGCAGTCCGTGCCGCCGGCCGAGGGCGTGCAGCCGTCCGGTGTCGGCCCGGCGGCCGAAGCGGTGGACGACGACGACCGCGGCGGTACGGGGGGTCACGGCCTGGTCGACCTCGGCCGGGTCGAGGCAGTACGTCACCGGGTCTATGTCGGCGAACACCGGCAGCGCACCGGCCAGGGTCACGGCCTCGGTGACTTCGACGTTCCCGAAGGCCGGTACGACGACCTCGTCCCCGACTCCGACGCCGGCTGCCCTGAGCATGGCTGCGGTTCCCATGCCTGGAGGCTGTACCCGCAACGTGAACGACACGTTACGCACAACAGAAAAAGGCCGGACCCCGAACCGAAGTTCAGGATCCGACCTTTATCAAAATTTGTTCGGCGGCGTCCTACTCTCCCACAGGGTCCCCCCTGCAGTACCATCGGCGCTGTGAGGCTTAGCTTCCGGGTTCGGAATGTAACC
>NZ_JBVHNF010000013.1:253524-285235 GCF_055558055.1 Streptomyces sp. NPDC025833 | reverse complement strand
CTCCTCCAGCACCGCCAGCCGCCCGAAGAACAAACGGGACAACTCCCGCGCATCCTTCGGCGCCACCCGGGAGGGATCCGCGACCTCCGGCAGCTTTGACGTCCGCGTATCCGTTGCCGCCGTGCTCATGAGCGCCACGTTGTTCCCCTCCCGAGTGCGATGACGGCCCCTGCCGCCTCTCCGAAACGCCTGACGGGCGCGCGTATACCCCGCCCTCGCGCGGCCACACCCGCCTTCACACGATCAACCGGTACCGGCACTGGTGCCGGTGCCGGTGCCGGTGCCGGTGCCGGCGGGCCCCGGCCTCCCGCATCCGTCCTCGCGCCGCGTGCGCGTCCGTGCCCGCGCCGGCGGCGCGGTGGCCGCCTGGCGGTCGCCGCGCCGCGGCCGGCCGCGCGCGCCCCGCGCCGGTTTCCCCTGCCCTGACGCGCCGCCGCCCGCAGGGAATTGACGCCGTCCCTATTGGCGGGGGCTCAGAAACAGTTAGTCGCGGTTCTGTTAATTTTTGGGCCGCTCTTCAGGGTTGTCAGGGACACGCGTACGACAGGAAAGTTCTCCTGCGGGTTCGGCAGCAGCTTCCTCACCGTAATCCGCTCTTCCCCCACATGGCCGTCGTCGACGGCTGTTCCGAAATGGAGAAAAGGTGCTTCGTCTACGCGCGATCGTGGCCTCCTGTGCCGCGACGGCGGCATTGGTCATATCCTCGGGTGCGGTTTCGGCGCACGGCGCCACCGCGACGGAATCGTCCGCCTCGGCGGCGTCGGCGGCGCCCCACGGCCGCTACCACCCGCAGATGGTGCACGCGCTCGCCCGGTCCCTCGGCATCGACGACGCGGCGGCCGTGCGGCGGCTCGACGCGCAGGCCCGTCAGCAGGCGGCGCTGCGCGGCCTGCGGCTGCCGGGCGTCGACGCCCGCGGCGCCTTCTTCGACGGCGCGGGACGGCTGACGGTGAACGTCACCGCCGCGGGCCCGGCCCGCCAGGTCAGGGCCGCGGGGCTGACGGCGCGCGTGGTGCGGCACGGCGCGGACGAACTGAGCCGGATCAAGGCCGCGTTGGACAAGTACGCCGAGACGGGCAAGCCCGCCGGCGTGCAGGGGTGGGGCGTGGACCCGGTGTCCGACCGGGTCGTGGTCCAGGTGCGCGACGCCTCGGCGGCCGGGACCGGGAGCTTCCTGAAGAAGGCCGCGTCCTACGGTTCCGCGGTCGCCGTGCGGCACGACGGGGGCCGGGCCGTCTCGACGGCGGCCACCGTCTACCCGGGCAGCCGCACGGACTACGGCAACCACTACTGCTCGGTCGGCTTCGGTGCCCGCACCTCCTCCGGCGGGCAGGTCCTGGTGACCGCGGGCCACTGCGTGGAGTCCCTGCCCGACCTGTACTACAACGGCGCGCACTTCGCCAAGGGCACCACCACCCGCTTCCACCACGGCCAGACCAGCATCGACATGGGCCTGGCCTCCGTCGACGCCGGCAGTTCCATCGCCACCCGGGTCGGCACCTGGAACAACGGCGCCGACATCGCCGTCCAGGGCAGCCGGCGTGCCGCGGTCGGCTCCGACGTCTGCAAGTCCGGAGCCACCTCCCACTGGACCTGCGGTTCCATCAAGTCCTACGACTACTCGGTGACCTACACCGACCCCGGGCAGCCGGCGACGCTGGTGACCAACCTCGGCCTGAGCAACGTGTGCGACCTCGGCGGGGACAGCGGCGGCGCCTGGATCTCCGGCAACCAGGGCCAGGGCATGACCTCCGGCGGCCAGACCGACAACAGGTGCAACGGCGTCTACGGGCAGGGCGTGTCCTACTTCCAGCCCCTGGACGACGCCCTGAGGTACTACGGCCTGAGCCTGAACACCGCCTGATCGGGCGGGATGCCGAAGGACCTCGGCGCGACGGCCTCCCCAGACGCCGCGCCGGGCCGGCACGGCCCCCGGCCGGCGGGCCCGCGAACGGTGCGCATCGGGCACCGGCGGACCCGCCGCGCATCCCCACCACGGGTTTGGCGCGGACCCGTGCGGGGGCTGGGCCACGCACCACCAGGTCCTGGGGGTGCCGCGGGCGACCGCGGCACCCTTGGAGGGGTTTCCGATCGGGTCGCTGTCTCGGGAGCGTGCATGAACCAGCCGGACCGCCTGCCGGCAGCAGAGCGGACCGCGGAGCGGACACCGGACCGCGCCGCCGACCGGACGGAACAACCGGCCGCCGACCGGACGGGGCAGCCGGCACCGGCCGCCGACCGGGCAGAACAACCGGCCGCGGACCGGACGGGGCAGCCGGCGGGGAAACCCGCCGAGGACCCCGCCGGGGACCCGGCCGAGGGCCCCGCCGGGGAACGGGCCGCGGACCGGGCGGAAGAGGCGGCGGGGAAGCCGGCCGGGAGGCGGGCCCGGGAGGCGGCGGCGGGGGGCCGGGCGGACGGCGGGCAGGCCGTGGTCCGGGGCACGTTCGGCGAGGCGTTCCGCGCGGCGCTGAGGGCCAGCGGGCTGTCCTTGCAGCGGCTGCACCACCATCTCGGCGAGCGGGGCGTCGTGGTGAGCCCGGTGACGCTGAGCCACTGGCAGCGGGGCAGGAGCCAGCCCGAGCGCCGGCAGTCCCTGCGGGCGGTCGCGGAGATCGAGGGCATCCTCGGCCTGCCGCGCGGCGCGCTGCAGGCGCTGCTGACCGGCCGGCGGCCCCGGGGCCGGGCCATGAGCGCGCGGGGCGAGAGCTGCGCGGCCCTCTCCCGCATCCTCGGTCCCGGCGCGCCGCTGGAAGTGGCGCTGGGTGCCGACGCCTACCGCTTCAACGAGGATCTCGTCAGCCTCTCCGTGCAGGAGACGGTGCGGCTGGACGCGCGCGGCTGCATAGCGCGCTACGCCGTCAGCCATGTCGTGCGCTGCGCCCGCGACGGCGTGCGGCACCTGACCGCCCACCACAACCTCGACGACGTCGACACCCCTTCCGTGCAGGTGAGCGTGGAGTGCGGGCGGCTGGAGGCCCTGCGGTTCCGGCAGGAGGTGGGCTCCGCGGTCTTCGACATCGGTTTCGGCCGCACGCTGCGCCGGGGCGACACCGCGATCGTCGGCTACACCCTCGACGTCGGTCCGCGCTGGAAGCCCTCCGACCACCACGAACGCACCCTGGCGGTCCCGGTCAGGCAGTACCTCCTGCACATCTTCTTCCATCCCGAACATCTTCCGTCGTCGGTGTACGGCTACTTCAAGGAGGCGTCCGGCGCGGAACGGCGGGACCTGCGTCCGCTCGTCCTGGACGCCTCGCACAGCGTGCACATCATGCCCGCCAAGTGCAGTGCCGGGATCTACGGGATCGCGTGGGAACGGGATGGGTCCGACCGCTCATGAGGACCGCCGCGACCGCGCGCACGGTGCCCTCGCCGAGGAGACACCGCATGCCCCGCTTCCGCCGGACCTTCGCCGCCACCGCCCCCGCCGTGCACACCGTGCGGCGCAGGATGTGCGCGGTGGTGCAGTGGTGGGGGGCCGCGCTCGACGACGAACAGCGCCTGGCCCTGCACGTGGTGGTCTCGGAACTGCTGGCCGACGGCCTTCGCCGGGCGTGCGGTGAGCTGACCGCCGAGGTCACCCTGGACCACCCGTACCTCATCGTCGAGGTCACCGACGACGGCCCCCCGCCGCGCCACCGGGCGGACGCGGGCCCGGGTGCCGGGCAGGAGCACCTCCTCGCCCGGCTCGACGCGCACTGCCTGCTCCAGGGGCAGGAGCCCGCGGGCACCGGACGGCGCCGGTTCGCCGTCCTGTCCCTGGAGCGGCGACCGCGCGACGCGGCACGGCCGAAGGCCCCGGCGCCGGCGCGGGGGTGCGGGCCCGGGGAGCCGCCCGTCCGCTGGACCCTGACCCCGGCCGCGCACCGCCTGCTGGGGCGGCTCCTGCCCAGCGAGCGGGAAACCGCGCTGCCCGCCGAACGGGACACCCGGCGCGAGGCGGACGGGCCCGGCGGACGGCCACGGCCCTGACGCCGGACAGGACAAGGCATCGACGCCTTCCGGCAGGCCGTGGAAACGGGCGGGGCGCAACGCCTGCGCCGACCGCTCGCCGCGCCGCCCGGGGCCGGTGCAGGAGCACACCCCGTCCGGCCGGAACGCCCACCTGCTGGTGGTCTCCCGGGACCCCGGCCTGTGCTACGGCCACGGGGTGCGCGTCGGTACGGGCCGGGGGGCTGGGCGTCGCGTCCGCCGTGTGGGGCGCGTCCGGGGTGCGGGTCCGCTTCCCCACCGGGCACGAGGTCTTCGTCCCCGCCCGTTCCTTCGTCCGCGGCAGGTGAGCGGGCCCGGCCGCTTCGCCGCCGGGCCGTTTCGGCACGGGGACCTACCATGAGTCACTACCAATGAGTAACTCCGGTTGTGTCGAGGAGAGGTCCCCCCTGATGGCCCGTGTCTTCACGGTGAGCGACAGCATTCTGATCGGTGTCCCGCCCGACGCCGCCTACCGGGCCGTCAGCCGCCCCTCCGACATGGGCCGCTGGAGCCCGGAGAACCTGGGCACGGCAGGGGACGCGGGCGAGGGGCCCGCCGTCCTGGGCACGACGTTCACCGGACGCAACCGGCGCGGGAGGTTCCGCTGGGTGACCCGGTGCACGGTCACCGCGGCCGATCCGGGGCGGCGCTTCGCGTTCCGGGTGCACGCCATCGGGGTCAGGCGGCCGCGGCTGCGCGGCCCGATCGCCAGCTGGGAGTACCGCTTCGAGCCGGCGGAAGGGGGGACCCGCGTCACCGAGACCTGGACCGACGACCGGCGCGCCTGGCCCGCCTTCGCGGCCGGGGTCTTCGACCGGATCGTCACCGCCGGCAGCACCTTCCCCGACTTCCAGGCCCGCAACATCCGCGCGACGCTGCGCAACCTCAAGCGGGAACTGGAGACCGGCGGCGCGTGAACGCGGCCCGGGCAGGGGCGGGGCGGGCGGGGGCCGTGCGGCGATGTCGTTTTCTGCATGTCGGATGACATTGCCGACGCGCGCGGCCGGCCATAGCGTCATGGGTGCAGGTCACCGGACCGGTACCTCATCGCCCAACTCCCCCCTCCCAGGTGGTTCTTCATGCCCAGAACGACGTTGCCCCAGCCCCACGGATTAGACGGCGCGCGACGGCGGCGCGGCGGTGCCCGCGCCGCCGTCGCCGCCCGGTACGAGGCCACCGCCGTCGTCTCGCAGGGGGGTCGGCTCCGATGAAGCCGCCGCGTTCCGTTCTCGCGCTGTGCACCGCCGCCGTCGTCGCGGCCACCCTTGCCGGATGCGGCTCGACCTCACAGTCCGCCTCGGACGGGGACCGGACGCCGGCGCCCGCCGCCCGGGCGAACGTCGCCAAGGACACCAGGACGCTGAGGCAGCTCAACGGCCTCGACGAGACCCCGGCCACCCTGGCGGACGCCACCCTCGTCCTCGTCGACTACCAGAACACCTACACCCGCGGGGTGATGGAACTCGACGGCTGGCGGCCCGCGGTCGACAACGCCCGGGCCCTGCTGGAGCGGGCCCGCAAGGCCGGCACCCCGGTCATCCACATCGTCGACAAGGGCTACGACCTGAAGTCCGAGGCGGGCCGGATCATCCCCGCGCTCAAGCCCGCCAAGGGCGAGCAGGTCGTGGTGAAGAGCGTTCCCAACGCCTTCCACGGCACCGATCTGGCCGCGAAGGTCAAGAAGACCGGCCGCAAGAACGTGATCGTCGCCGGGTTCATGACCAACATGTGCGTCCTGTTCACCGCGCAGGGCGCCTTCCTCGACGGCTACCGGCCGACCGTGGTCGCCGACGCCTCGGCCACCCGGCCGCTGCCGCTGAAGGGCAACCCGGACGGCATCCCCGCCGAGCAGGTCCACGCATCCGCTCTCGCCACGGTCCAGGACCTGTACGGGGTCGTGGTGCCCGCGCAGAAGTCCCTGACCTGACCCCGCCGCCCGCCCGGCCGGCGAACGGCCGGGCGGGCGGGCAGCCGGGCGGGCGGGCAGCCGGTGACAGCGGGGCGCCCCCCGCACCCCGCGCACCACCGCCCACGCCCGGCCCCTCCCCCAGGGCCGTCACGACCAGGCCGTCACGACCAGAACGTCACCACCGGGCCGGCACCCACCGGGCCGGCGCTGCGGGCCGCTGCCGCGGGCCGTCACCACCGGGCCGCTGTCGCGGGCCGGCCGGTGCTCCCGGCCGCGCCGCCCACCCGGCCGGCCGGTTCTTCCCCACATCCGTCCCCCGCCTCGGCGGTCCTCCCACCGCTTCGGCTCCCCCACGCCCGCGGCCTCCCGCACTCCCTCCGGCTTCCCCCCACGCCTGATCCCCCCACGCCTTGAGCTCCCCCCACATCTTTCCCCCCACCCCGCAGAAAACCGATCACTCACCATGGAAAGACGGGGCATGGCAACTCGTAGAGGATTTCTGGGTACCGTTTCGGCAGCAGGGGCAGCCACCTTCCTCACCCAGACCCAGGCGGCCGCCGACACGGCGGCCGAACCGACCGCACCGGCCGCACCGGCGGTGACCGACGAGAAGGCGGCACGGGACGCGATACGCAGCGTCAACGCCGGGATGCGCGCCAACTACGCGTCCCTGAAGGCCGAACTGGTCAAGCACCTCAGCCCGGTCGTCGTCGTCCAGAACAACGCCGTCGGCGGACGCTTCACCCTGATCAACAACGGCGTGCAGGTCGAGACGGTCGACCCGGTCGCGGAGTACTTCGAACTGGCCAAGTCGCTCGCGCACGTCCCCCTGGGCATCTACTCCGTGCTCGCCGCCTACCTCAGCGACCAGGTGCCCAACATCCCCAACTCCGAGCGGATCGACCCGCACGACCTGGACATGGTCGCGTTCAGGAACCCGGGCGACAAGGGCTGGATCACCCCGCTCAACGCCTACCGCACCACGCTGAACTCGGCACTGGTCAAGCTGCCCACCGCGAACCTCCCGGCGGACCTGTACACCTCCTGCAACAAGATCCTCACGGAGGCCGTCAAGTTCATCGACACCATCGTCAAGGCGCAGTCGTTCGACATGGTGGCGTACAACCGGTTCGCCGCGACCGTCTACCCCGCCGTCCGCGTCAACATGACCTTCGCCGCCACCGCGCAGATCACCGGCATCGAGGCCCTGATGAAGCGGTGGCGCGCGCTCATCGGTGAGCAGGCGTGGAGCAACCTCTACGTCACGGTGCTGTCGATCTGGACGACGTCCGAGCTGAACCAGGCGTCCATCATCATCCGCCGCACCATGAACCAGGCGAAGGTGGACACCCACCTGATCGACCTGCCCACCGTGGAGACCCCCTCGGACCCGATCGCCGTGGCCCTGGACAACCTGGCGCGCATCGTCCAGGACAACGTCGCCGCCGAGATGGTCTTCAACACCGACCTCAAGGTCGCCGACGCCCTCAAGGGCAAGGAGGACCTGCTCTCGGACGAGATCCTCAAGCAGGTCGGCGCAACGGCGCCCGCCGCCGGGACCGCTGCCTTCGGCGCGGCGGCGGGCGGGGCCTGCCCGATCACCGGGCGCACCGCCGCGGTGTAACCGGCCGCGGCGGTCCGGGCGGCCGCCGCGGTGCCGCCGGCCGCGGCGGTGTGCGTGCCCGGACGTCCTGCGCCCCCTGCCGGGCGGGGGGCGTCCGGGTGACGGCAGACGGCCGGTGGCCGGGAGCGGGGGTGTCACGCGCTGCGCGGGCGCCGGCCCGGCGTCTTCTTCGCGGCCGTCTTCTTCGCGGCCGTCTTCTTCCCGGCCGCCGGCTGTGCGGCGGTCTGCTGTGCGGACGTCCGCCGGCCGGTGGTCCGCTTCGCGGCGGCTTTCCGGGCCGGCTGCTTCCCGGCGGGTGTCTTCTTCTGCGGGGCCGGCAGTTCGTGCACCTCGGCGGGGCCGGCGTCCTCGCCGCGGGAGGCCCGGGCCTTGTGCACCGACTCCTGCAGCGCGGCCATCAGGTCGAGCACCGGGGCGGGCCGCTCCGGTTCGGGGGCCTGCGGCAGCGGTCTCTCCTCCCGTTTGGCCTCGATGATCCGGGCGATGGCCTCGGTGTAGCGGTCGCGGAACTCCTCCCCCTCCAGCCGGTCGACGCTCAGGGTGTCCATCAGGGCCAGCGCTCCCCTGATCTCGTCCTCGGACACCTCGGTCGGCGGCGGCAGCAGTTCGCCGGGGTCGCGGATCTCGTCGGGCCAGCGCATGGCGTGCAGGACCAGGACGCCGTCGCGGACGCGCAGCAGTCCCAGGCGCTCACGCCCGGACCAGGCGTACTTCGCGACGGCCACCTTCGCCGACCGGGACAGGGCCTTGACCAGCAGCTTGTAGGGCTTGGCGGCGACCTGGCCGGCGGGCTGGAGGTAGTACCCCTCGGCGATCCTGATCGGGTCGACGGAGTCCAGCGGCACGAAGGCGTCGATCTCGATGGCCTTCGCCGTCGGCAGCGGCAGGTTGCTCAGGTCCTCGTCCGTGATCGGCACGACCTGCGTGCGGGTCAGCTCGTAGCCCTTGCCGATCTCGTCCTGGGAGACCTCGCGGCCCTCCAGTTCGCACACCTTGCGGTAGCGGACCCGGCCGCCGTCCTCCAGGTGGTACTGGTGGAGGTGGATCGAGTGGTCCTCGGTCGCCCCGACCACGTTGACCGGCACCGTGACCAGGCCGAACGAGATCGCGCCGGACCAGATCGTGCGGGGCATGCCACACCCTTCCTCGCCGTCGTCCCCGAGCACCACCAAGGCTAGGGACGCCCCGGGCCGCCCGCACCCGCGGGCGGCCGGCCGTGCACCGCGCGCGCGGACCCCGCCGCCCGGCCGCACAGGGGGCCCCGGCGGGCCGATGGGCGGGCCGCGCCGGCGGTCACCCGTTCGGCCGCGTGTGCGTCGTGGGGTGCGGGGCACACGGCGGGACGCGTTGTGGTGCGCGCGTTTCGGCGGGCGGCGGCGCGGCCGGTTCCCGAGTCCGGCCGCGGCGCCGCCCGCCACCGCCCCGTACCGGGCCCGGCAGGACGCGGTACGGGGCGGTGGCGGGGTGCGGGCGGTGCGTCAGGTGCCGGAGCAGGGGTCGCAGCAGGCGGGGGCGGGCCGGACGCAGACGGTGGTGGTGTCGGTGTTCGCGGCTGGGCCGGGGTCGTGTTCGTTGCCGGTGGCGGTGGCGGTGTTGGTGAGCAGGCCGGCCCGGGTGGCCTTGGCCCGCAGGACGAGGGTGGCGGTGGCGCCGGCGGCCAGGTCGCCCACGGTCCACCGTCCGGTGGCCGGGTCGTAGCCGCCGCTCGTGCCGTCGGCGGACAGGAAGGCCAGGCCGTCGGGGAGGCGGTCGGTGACGGTGACTCCGGTGGCCCCGTTGGGGCCGTCGTTGCGCACGGCGACGCGGTAGGCGACCGTCTGGCCGACGGTGACGGTGGTGGCGTCGGCGGCCTTGGTCACGGCCAGGTCGGCGGCGGGCCTGACCTTGGTGAGGGTCTCGCCGGAGGTCGCCGTCAGCGGTTCGGGCCGCGGCCCGAGCCGGTTGTCGTAGGAGGCGGCCGCGGTGTTGCTGATCTGCCCGCCGCCGCTCTCGCGGTCGATGACGACCCGGTACTCCACCGTGGTCCCCGCGGGCAGGGCGTCGGTGCTGGGCAGGCTGCCCCCCGCGACGCCGGAGGCGCCGTTGCCGAGGTGGAAGACGACCTGGTCCGTCCCGGCGTCGTGGTACGCCTGGTCGTCGCCCCGCGCGTCGGTCTTCACCCCGGCGTTGGGGCCGTCGACGACGCGCAGGGAGCCGGGCAGGTACGTCGTGCCCGCCGGGACGGTGTCGGTCAGGACGAGGTTCTCCGCCGCGCCGCCGCCCTCGTTCCTGGCGGTGATGCGGTAGGTGAGGACGTCGCCCACGTCCAGCGGGCCCGCGGGGATCGCGGTCTTGGTGAGCACCACGTGGGGGGCGGTGCCGAAGAAGATGCCGTCCAGGAAGTTGCCGACGCCGCGGTTGCCGCCGGCGGCGGAGACGGAGCGGAACGCGAAACGCGTCACGCTCTGGCCGGCCGGGACGGTGTAGGTGCCGGTGTAGAAGCCCCAGGCGGTGTTGCCGTCGGTGATGCGCCGCTGTTCGACCGTGGCGCCCGGTGCGCCGATGTCCAGCGCCATGGTGTCCTCGCCCTGGCGGCCCCGGTGGAACAGCCGCCAGTACAGCTTCGTGCCGGGCGTGGTCGGCAGGTCCTGGTAGAGCGTGGAGACCTCGTTGGCGTTCAGTTCGGCGAACTGGGCGCCGTCGGCCGCCGGTACGCCGTTGAAGCCCGACCGCCACAGTTCGATCAGGTGGTCGGATGCGGTGGTGAGCCAGCCCGGGACCCGTTTGGGTACCTGGGTGCGGGAGGCGTCGGGCAGGAACTCCACGTCGGTCACGGCGGGTTCTTCGAAGCTGCCGTTGACCAGGGAGACCCGCAGCGGGGCGGCGGGAGGTGTGGTCATGGTCGTTTCCCCCTCGTTTTTTCGCGTCGGCGCTGCGGGGAACGCGCCGCCGGCCCGCCTCGGGTGGGAAGCGCCGTGGCGGAGCCGCAACACCCAGTAGCGCAGCGCACTCCTTTCGTGACGTAAAGCGATCACGGGTGGGGGTCGGCCATCCGGGCGCGGGAGGTTTGCGCGGTCCCTTCCCCCGCACCGGTGCCACCGGCCCCGCGTCCGTGGCCGCCGGCGTGCCTCTTACGCCGCACCCGCCCCAGGGGGTCTGCCCCGCCTCGGTCCGTCACGGCCGGAACTCCCCGTCGCCCGCGCCGTCGCCCTCCCCTGCCGGGGTGAACCGGCCGCCGCCCGGTTGACGCGGTCCCCGGGCGGCCGCCCGGGGAGGTGCGGCGAAGCGGCCGATTCGCGGGGGTGGCACGGGGCGTGCGGGCGGGTATCCGCTGCCGTGACCGGGGCGCCCACCGAGGGCGCCCCCAGCCGGACGGAAAAGAAGGGGGACGCGAGGCGTGAGTGCCGAGGCGAACAGCTCCGCAAGGATCACGGGAAAGGTCCAGGGCCGGGACATCGTCCTGGCGGGACCGCTGTCGAAGGAGGAGATCCGCGACAGGGTGTGGTGGTGGCAGATCCCCGACCCCACGACCTCCAAGGAGCGGCAGGACGCCGCCCACGTGTACGACGCCGCCTGCGACGACGTGATCGCCACCCTGGGCGGCTACTACGAGGTCGGCGGTGACGCCCGCAGCCCCGCGGCCCGGGAGCTGGTGGAACTGGTGTACGCGGAGCTGAACCCGCAGGGGTGACACGGCCCGCCCGGCGCCGTCACCGGACGGGATCCGCCCGGCGGGGGCATACGGTGGCCGGTCGGGGGCAGACGCTCCTCCGGAGGGCCACCCGGCGGATGCGCGCTCCACGGATGCCGTGCGCCGGATGCGACGGGCCCCCTGTGCGAGAGAGGTTGACGCTGTGCTGCTTCCTGCGGAGAAGGAACTGCGTGTCCTGCTGGCCCACTTCGCCGAGGCCCGTTTCCGCCATGACCTGCAGCCCACCGGCCTGTCGAGCCGGGAGCTGCAGGACACCTCCGCCCGGCTGTGCGCGCTGACCGGTGCCGCGTCGGTGGAGCAGGCCCTCGTCGACGCCGACGCCCTGCTGGAGCGGCTGCGGTCCGCGCGCCGGACCGGCCCGGCCATGGCCGCCTGAACCCCCCGGCGGGGCATGCCGAGCCCCCCCCTCGGCGGCCCACGGCCCCGGGGACGCTCCGGCGGACGGCGGTCCCGGAGACGCTCCGGCGGCCGCCGCCCGGCTTGCGGGCCGCGACCGGGGCCGGGGCCACCGCGCCTTCCGCTTCTCTCCCCCCGCTCCTCCCCCGGTTCCTTCCCTCGCCGCCGGGCCGCCGCTGCGGCGGCCCAGCGGCCCCCTGCCGGCCGGTCGGCTCGCAGCGGAACCCGTAGCTGTCCAGGGACGGGCAGTCGAACCGGTAGTCGGGCTTCTGGCCCAACACGAACGGTTCACCGTTCGCCGCCCGGCACCAGCCCCTCGTGGACGGCACAGCACATCCGTTCCATCACCGCGATGCCGGGGGCACAGTTGAGGCACTGCGCGGCCAGGGCGATGCCGAAGCGCTGCCCGAAGGGCGGCGGTTCGGCCACGTCCCCGGCCTCGTAGCGCACGCCCAGCGGGTCACGGCACTCGAACTCGCGGGCGACGGCGGCCATCTCGGCGGAGACGCCGATGCCGAGGACGTCACCGGC
Organism: Streptomyces sp. NPDC025833; assembly: GCF_055558055.1. Lineage (NCBI taxonomy): Bacteria > Bacillati > Actinomycetota > Actinomycetes > Kitasatosporales > Streptomycetaceae > Streptomyces > Streptomyces sp. NPDC025833. The sequence continues at coordinate 273,109 of NZ_JBVHNF010000013.1, read as the reverse complement.
GCCGCGCCGCCTGAGCTGCCCGCCGCAGAAGGTGCGGGGTGCGGGCGCCGTGGGGCCGGCCGGGCGGTCCTGCGGCGGGGCGGGTTCTCGCGGCGGGGCGGGGCGGTGCCCGTCCGTGCGGTGCCCCTTCCGGCCGGGGCCGCTCCCCACGGAGGCTGTTCCCCACCGAGGCGGCGCACTACCGAGGTGGCTTTCTTCGGGGCGGCTGCGCCGAGTGCACCTGGTGGCGCGCCCGGACGGCTGACGCGGGGCGCGGGGCGCACGGCGTTGTCAGTGCCCCCTGCGACCGTGGGCCCATGACGCCGACCACCGTGGACGCCGCTCGGGAAGCACTGGTCGCGGTGCTGCGCCCGCCGGTGCTCAACACCCTGACCGCGCGCGCCGACAGCCTGCGCCGCACCCTGCCCCCGCGCCCCGACGCGGCCGTGGAACGCTACGCCTGGCTGCGGTCGCTGACCGCCGAACAGGCCCGCCGCGCCGCGCTCCTGGACCGCCTGGACGCGCTGTGCGGGCACCTCGGCGGGCAGCCCGCTCCCGGCTGCCGCGCCGACGATCCGCTGCCGGACGCGGCCCTGGAGGAGGCCGAGGGGTTCAACCGGCAGCTCACAGCACTGATCGCCGCCTACCGCGCGGCCCGGCGTGCCCCGTGAACGCGGCCGGCACCGGCACACCGCCGCGCCGGACCCGCACGGTCCGGCCCGCGACCGGGCGCGGACCGGGGCCCGGGAGCGGACCGGGGCCGGGGGACGGCGGGGTGGGCGGGGCGGCGGGGTGTGCGGGACGGCCGCGGGCCGAGTGGGCGGTGGGCCGCGGGCGTGTGGTCACGGCGGCACCCCTGCCCCGGCGGCCGGGCCGGGACGGCCCTTGAGGCCGTGGCCGGTCACCTTACGGGCCTGTGGTGCCGTCCGTCCGGCGGGGCCGGCGGGGACGGCGGGGCCAGCGCAGATGGCGGGGCCGGCGGGGTGGGTCGCCTGGGTGGCGGTCCTGCTACCGCGCGCCGGATGACGTCAACCGAATCTGCGTTGCCGTGCAGGTTTTCCCGACACTGTCGACCGGCCGGGGTGGGGCGGATACGCTCGCGGTGAGTCCCACCCCAGATCAGCGACGCGCCCAGGAGAATCCCGGTGGCAGCAGATGACGCCTACGCAAGACTGGCCGGAACCTTGGAGCGTATCCGGCATGCCTGCGGGTGTGTGCGGTTGACGGACGTGCTGGACGTGCGGGAGCTGTCGTACGAGACGGGGATCGCCGAGGCGGTGGTGGGGGCGCTGCTGGCGGGGGGCCGGGCTGAGGAGTCGTCGGTGGCCGAACGCGTGCGGCGGCGGCTGGACTTCCTGCGTGAGACGCGCCGGCGTGAGGACGGCAAGCGGTACACCCTGGAGGAGATCGCCGCGGCGGCGGGGGTGACGCGGCAGACGATGAGCGAGTGGCGCAGGAAGGGCATGCCCAGTCTGGAGTCCGCGGACCGGCTGCGGCGTTTCTTCGTGCTGCCGCCGGGGTTCTTCTTCGCCGACGAGCCCGAGGCGCTGGACGAGGCGTTGCAGCGGCATGTGCGGGAGCTGGAGGTGAGGTCGGATCCGCTGGGGCAGTTGCGGACGCCGGAGATCCTGCGGCTGGCCGCGCGGGGGCTGCTCTCGCCCAGCGGGGTGCGGGCGATGGCGCAGTGGGCGGAGGCGGTCACGCGGCCCGTCGAGGACGGCGGGGCCGGCGGGGCCGGCGGTCGGGGTGCCGGGGAGCGTGCGCGGTGAGCGTCGGGTGCGGTGGGCTGTGGTGCGGGCCGGGCGGCGGGGGCCGGCCGGGGCGGGTTGCGGGTTGCGGGCGGGGCTTGGCGGGCCGGTGTCGGGGCGGGCGGTGTACGGGGTGACCCGGTTGCGCCGGTGGCAGAGGTTACGTGAACGCGACCGGCAGATGCGGCAGTTCGCCGAGACGCTGATCGCTCCGGTGCGCCAGCGGCTGGGTGCGGCGGGCGGGCAGGGGTCGCGGGCGGCGAGTGCGGAGGAGTTGTTCGAGGCGCTGGTGGAGTCGGCGGGCCGGTGGCGCGGTGAGCGCCGGCTGGTGGTGCACCGGGTGCACATTCCGCGTGAGTTCAGGGCGACGGGGATGTGGCTGGAGCGGGTGGACCGCGACGACGTCATCATCGAGCAGGACGCGGAGGTCTGGCACCAGGCGCAGATCTTCGGTCACGAGCTGTGGCACATGCGGCAGAAGGACGGTTTCTCGCCGGAGCAGTTGGCGGGCGGGGCGTGGGAGGCGCTGGAGTCGGCGCACGCGCACGGGGCGCAGCCGGCCGCGGCGCGGTCGCGGTTCGACGAGGATCCCGAGAAGGAGGCCGAGTTGTTCGGGATCCGGATCGGGCAGGAGATGCGGGCGCTGATGGAGCGGGACGTGCTCAGCGGCGAGACGGCCCGCCGTATCGCGGATGCTCTCAACTACCGGGGGAAACGTACGTGATCGGGTCGGTCAACTATCTGAGCAGTGCGTTGCTGGCGGTGGCCCTGCTGGTGAAGCTGCCGGATCTGGTGCGGCACTGGCGTGATCCCTCGCTGCGGGCGATCAACGCGGTGCTGGCGCTGGGGCTGGTGTGCTTCCTGCTGGGGGCGCCGGCCTCGGTGCGGGTGATCAACGATGTCAGCGGGGTCGCCAATCTGGCCGCGCCGCTGACGTACGGGTCGATCACCGCCTATGGTGCGGCGCTGCTGATCCTGATCGCCTGCTGGCGCGGGGGTCCGGCGCTGCGCCGTACGACGCGGGTCTGGGTGTGCGGGTATGCGGTGGTCCTGGCGGGTGTGGCGGCTCTGTTCGCGCTGGGGGAGGCCGGTGAGGAGCGGCGCAGTGATTTCGACACCTATTACGCCACCACGCCGTGGATCGCGGCGATGGTGGTGCTGTATCTGGTGGCGCATCTGACGGCGGTGAGTGTCAGTGCGGTGTGGTCGCTGCGCTGGGCGTTCGAGGCGGAGGTGCGCAGGCGGCCCTGGCTGCGGGCGAGTCTGCTGACGATCGGGGCGGGTACGGTCCTCAGTTCCGGTTACAGCGTCTCCAAGCTGGTGGCGGTCGGTGCGCGGTGGGCGGGCCGGGACTGGGAGGTGCTGGGCACCTCGGTGCCGCCGCTGTGCGCGGGTCTGGGTGCGCTGCTGACCGTGACGGGTGTGCTGCTGCCGATGGCGGGTCATCATCTGTCGGCGTGGCGGGACTTCTTCCGGCTGGCGCCACTGGACGCCGTGCTGGATCCGGTATTGACGGAGCGTGCGCTGCGGGTGGAGCGGCCGCGTTCGCCGTTGCTGTGGGGCACGTGGCGGTGGAGCACCGTCCACAACGGTCTGCTGGCGATCGAGACGCTCTACGACGAGGTGCTCTTCGCGAAGACGCATGATGCGGAGCTGCGCAGGACGGGTGACTGGTCGAGGGCGCGTGCGGCGGCATGGGCGGTGACGATCGCGGCGGCGGTGCGGCGCTGCGGGGAGTGTGCCGTGGAGCCGGCCGGCGTGCCGGTGCGGCTGTCGCATCCGCGGGACGCGGCGTCGCTGGTGCTGATCGCCGACGCGGTGCGCAGGGGCGGGGGTGAGGTGCGGGTGGCCGGGCCGGGGCCGGCGAAGGCGCGTTCGGTGTGAGCGGGGTGTGCGGTGCACGATACGTCCACACCCGGCCGGTGGAGCTGAACGGAGTCGACGGAAGATGAGTCTTGTCGTCTACATGGCGTCTTTCCTTCTGGTGCTGGCCGCTGTGCTGCTGCGCCGGCCGGGACGGGCGTCGCGTTCGCCGTTGTCCGTCGCCACCCGTGCCACCGCGTTCAACGGGGCGGTGTGTTTCTTCTGGGCCGCTCCGACGACGCTGGCGGCCGTCAACCGTGCCATCGGTGTGCCCAACATCGGTGCCCCGCTGACGTACGGCTCGATCTCGGCGCTGAGCTGTTCGCTGATCATTCTGCTGATCCACTGGAGGGGTGGGCCGCAGGAGGAGATCCGGCGGATGACGCGGATCGCGGTCGCCGTTTACGGCACGCTGATCCTCGCCATCGTCGCGCTGTTCTGCCTGGCGGACGCGCCTGCGGAGCGGTTGACCGACCTGGACACGTACTACGCGAACACGCCGTTCATGCGGGAGATGATCGCTCTCTATCTGATGGGGCATCTGGCGAGCACCATCGTGCTGAGCGCGGTGTGTCTGAAGTGGGCCCGTGACGAGGTGACCGGGCTGCTGCGGCTGGGGCTGCGGCTGATCCTGGCCGGGCTGCTGCTGGACGCCCTGGGTTTCACGCTCGCGAAGGTCACCGCGGTCGCCGCCCGCTGGCTCGGTTACGACCTGGACTTCCTGTCGACCACCGTCGCCCCGCCGGCCGCCGCGCTGGGCGCGCTGATCTACTCGGTGGGGTTCGTGCTGCCCCGGCTGGCGTCGGCGGCCGCCACCGAGCGGCAGAGTCTGGCGACCTACCGTGCGCTGCGGCCGCTGTGGCTGGCGGTCAAGGACGTCGCGGCGGCGCCGCCGGTCGCGGAGCCGACGTGGTGGCAGCTGTGGTGGCAGCTGCCGAGCAGCCGGCTGTATCTGCTGGAGGCGAACATCCGCGATGCGCTGCTGCAGCTGACGGCGTACTTCGACCAGCGTGTCGGGCACACCACGTACGCGGCCGCCGTCGAGCGCGGCGAGCGGCAGGAGCGGGCCCGTGCCGCCTCGGAGAAGGCGATGATCATCGACGGGATCCGTCGTGCGTCGGGCCGCGGCGGTTCTCCGGCCGATCCGCCGGAGAAGTTCCGCGTCACCATCGACCTGGTCGAGCTGGCCCATGTCGTGCGCCGCCTGCAGCGGGCGGCGCCGGAGCAGGTGGGAAGCCAGTGAGGCCGTCTCATGACCGTCACAAGGAGAGCCAGTTGTCACACGAAGCCGTCGTGATCGGAGCCGGCGTGGCCGGGCTGCTCGCCGCAGCGGCGCTGTCGCGCGCCGAACCGGCGATGCGGGTGCACCTCGTCGAACGGGACGAGCTGCCCGAGGGGCCCGCGGACCGGCGTGGTGTCCCGCAGGGCCGGCACGCCCATCTGCTCATGGCCGGCGGCCTGGCCGCCATGGAGGATCTGCTGGCGGTGGGGGTGCGCGAGCGTCTGCTGGGGGCCGGGGCGCACGAGATCGCGCTCGGCCACGGCATGCTGGCCCTCTCCCCCGACAGCGGCTGGTTCCACCGGTGGCGGGGTGAGGGGCCCCGGATGATCACCTGCACGCGTGCCCTGCTGGAGTGGGTGCTGCGCGGTGCGCTGCTGGACTCGGGTGCCGACGTCGTCGTCCACCGCGCCGGCGTGGAGGGGCTCCTCGGGGACGCGGGGCGGGTGCGGGGGGTGCGCCTCGGCGGGGTACGGCCGCCCGGGGGCGGTGAGCTGGAGGCGGACTTCGTCGTCGACGCCAGCGGCCGGGGCTCCCACAGCCTGGCGTGGCTGGAGGGGATCGGCGTCGGCGGCGTGCAGGAGCGCAAGGTCGACTCCGGGCTCACCAACGCCACCCGGATCTACCGTGTGCCGGCGGGTGCTGAATCGTTCCCGCTGACCCTGGTGCAGGCCGACCCCTACAGCGGGCGGCCCGCGCGCAGCGCCATGGTCCTGCCGATCGAGGGCGGCCGGTGGATGGTCAGTGCCGCCGGTTCCCGCGGCGGCGAGCCCCCCGCCGACGCGGCGGGGTTCCTCGACTACGTGCTGAGCCTGCCGCACCCGGTCGTCGGCCACCTCATCCGCGGCGCCGAGCCCCTCACCGACGTCGTCGTCAGCCGCGGCCGCAGCACCAGCAACGCCCGCCGCTACCTGGAGCGCTGCGCCCGCTGGCCCGAACGGTTCGTCACGCTCGGCGACGCGCTGGCGACGTTCAACCCCGCCTACGGGCAGGGCATGTCCGTGGCCGCCCTGGGCGCCCGGGTCCTGGCCCGGGAGGTGCGCCGCGCCGGCCCGGGCGATCCGGGACTGGCCCGGCGCGTCCAGCAGGGCGCCGCACGCCACGTCGAGGCGGCGTGGTCCGCCGCCGTCGGCATGGACGTGCTCTACCCGGGGGTGAGCGGCGGCGAACCGGCCCGCGCCGACCGCCTCGCCGCCTGGTACACGCGCCGCCTGACCCGGGCCGCGACCGGTTCCTTCGACGCGGCGGCGGCCCTGTGGGACGTCACCAGCCTCAACGCCTCCCCCGCCCGCGTGCTGCGCCCCAAGGCGCTCCTGGCGGCCCTGACCGGCCCCTACCTCACCCCGTCCTTCGACCCGCCCCTGCAACCGTCGGAACGGGAGGTACTGGACCGCCTGAAGAAGACCACCACCGCCGCGGGGCCGGCCCCGGCAGGGGACACGGCCGACGCGCATCCGGCCCGGTAGCCGGCGGTACGGGCCCCCGGGCCCCGGCCTCCGGGCCCGGCCGCGGTACCGGTCCCGGCTTCGGCTTCGGCTCCGGTCCCGGCTCCGGCTCCGGCTCCGGCTCCGGCTCCGGGGGGGGTATCGGCCCTTCGGATACCGGCTTCCTGGGTCTTCGGGTCCCCGGGTCTCCGGGTCTCTGAGCCCTCGGGTCCCCGCGTGCCCGGTCTGTGAGCCCCCGGCTCCCTGAGTTCTCGGGTTCTCCGGTCCTCGGGGCTTTGACACGTGTCCGCGGGGATGCGGGCAGGGTCGGAGGCGGGGGCGCCGAGGAGGACGGGGGCTGGGCGGGGCGGGGCGGTCGCCAGTGGGGGTTGGTCGGGGGTGCCGTCGAGTGCTTCGGGCGCCCTGGTGCTGTCGCGTGCGCAGGGCGGGCTACCGGACCCCGGGCGCGGTCGCGGTTTGGTTGCGGCCGGGGCGTGCGGGCACGGCCGTTGGATGCGGTGGCGGGCGGGGCCGGGGCTGGCTGCCGGTGCGCGCGGGCGGGGCCGGGACGGGCCGCCGGTGCGCGCGGGCGGGGCCGGGACGGGCCGCCGGTGCGCGCGGGCGGGGCCGGGCTGCGTGGAGTACGGCGCCTGGAGGGGCGGCACCGTCGGGGGCCGCCATCGTGGTCCCGCTGGTCGAGCGCCTTTCCCCCGGTGGGCCGCCCGGCGTGCACCTCGTCTCCGGGTGCCGGGTGCGGGGTGCCGGGTGCGGGGTGCCGGGTGCGGGGTGCGGGGTGCCGGGTGCGGGGTGCGGGGTGCGTCGCCGCGGGTTGGGTTCGGGCGGTGCGGACGGCGCCGTGGCGGGGCATGTTCCGGCTGCGGTGCGGGTGTTGGGGGCGGCGGCGCCCGCCGGGAGTGCTGCGCGGTACCCGGACGCCGGCCTGCTTGTGCGGGTGCGGGTGTCCGCTCGTTTTCCCCTCCCGCCGGTGTGGGTGGGGGTGTCATCCGTTCGGGGCGTGTGGCGGGGCACACGCGTGTCTGCGCGTGCGGGGGCGCGGGAGGGCGCGAAGGCTGGGAGCCGGACTCGGGACGCGCGGCGCGGGGTGAGGGGTGTGGGGTGATGGACGTCATGGTGGTGTCGATGCCTCAGGTGGACGTCACCCGTACGGATGCGGCGGGCGCGCGGGCGCGGCTGGCCACGGACCGTTTCGTGCTCGTCGATGTCGAACTGCCGCCGGAGACGCGGTCCGAGGTGCGGGCCGGGGCCCGCGAACAGGAGGGGGAGCCGGAGGTGGGGTGGGGGCGGGGGCCGCGGGGGGATTCGGTCGCGGCGCAGCTGGGGCTGGATGCCGAGCGTCTGGGCTGGTTCGGCAGGGCGGGTGAGCCGCCGCGGGCGGAGTACCGCAAGGAGGGCACGGGGCTGGTCGTGCCGGTGGTCCACGAGGAGCGGATCGTCCACATCCACGCGGTGGTGACCGAGCGGTTCCTGGTGACGGTGCACCGGGACCGGGCCGATCTGGCGCGGTCCCTGACCGAGGCGCTGCTGCACGAGCGGCCCCCGGACCCGGTGGCCGTGCTCTTCCTGCTGCTCGGGGAGGCGCTGGGTACTTTCCGGCGGGCCGCGGTGGCGGCGCTGCTGGAGAGCGAGGAGCTGGAGGACGGCATGTTCGAGGAGCGCCGTCCCGAGCAGGTCTACCGGCTGGCGCAGCTGCGGCGCCGTTCCGCGCTGCTGCACCACTCGCTGCGGCCCTTTTTGGAGGTGACCGACCAGGTCCTCACGCGGCGGATGACCAGTCCCACCTTTCCCGAGGAGCGGCAGCGTTTCGCCCGGGAGTTCCAGACCAGCGGGCGGCTGGTGCTGGCGGACATCGAGTCCTTGCAGGAGGCCACCCGCCGGGCGTTCGCCAGTTACTCGTCGCTGATCGCCGGGGAGCAGAACGGTGTGATCAACCGGCTGGCGATCGTGTCGGTGGTCTTCCTGCCGCTGTCGTTCCTGACCGGGTTCTTCGGCATGAACTTCACGTTCCTGACGAACAGGCTGGAGAGCAGGGACGAGTTCTGGCTGCTCGCCGTGGGCCTGCAGGCCCTGGTGCTGGTGGCCTCCCTCTACATCCTGCACCGCACCCGGATCTGGCGGAGCCTGCGCGAGAACGACTGACCGCGGACGGCGGGATGCGGAGTCGCCGGCGCCGGCGCCGGAAAGGGACCTGGGGAAAGGGGCCTCGGGGATGTGAGGGTGTGGGGGTGTGGGGGTGTGGGGCTTTGGGCGGGGGGGGCTTTCGCCGTGGTGGTGGGCGGGAGGGGGAAGCGCGCGGTGGCGGGGGGTGTTGGGGGCGGGTATGAGGATCGGTGAGGCTTCGAAGGCCAGCGGTGTGAGTGCGAGGTCGTTGCGGCACTACGAGAACGAGGGGCTGATCGTCCCGGGCCGTTTCGGCAACGGGTTCCGCGACTACTGCCCCTCCACGATCGACCGGGTGCTCGTCATCCGCTCGCTGCTGCGGTCCGGGCTCCCGGTGCGGCTGATCAGGGAGGTCCTGCCGGGCCCGGACGACCAACCCGGCGCTGACACCGGCGCGGTCGGTGCGCGGTTCCTGCACGAGGTGGAGAGTCATCGCGACCGGCTCGCTGCCCGCATCGCCGTTCTCAGCGCCCAGCAGGCGGCACTGGACACCTACCTCCGCCAGGCCCGCCGCACCGCACGGTGACCGCCGTCGCCTCCCCCGCCCCGCCCTTGCCCTTGCCCTTGCCCTTGACGCAAGTGTCAGGGCTCTACGGTCGCCGCCATGGACACCGACGAGCAGCAGCACACCACCGGGCCGGCGGTAGGGACGGTACGGGCTCTGATCCAGCGCTCGCACCGCGGACCGCGGGACCTGGCCCTGACGACCGGTCACCGCCGCCCTGTCCCGGGGCCCGGCGAGTACCTGGTCCGCGTCGGGGCCGCCGGGGTCAACTTCGCCGACGTCATGCAGGCGCACGGCACCTACGCGGGCGGGCCGCGAGCGTCGTACGTGGCGGGGTTCGAGGCCGCCGGCGAGATCGTGGGGGCCGGCCCGGGCGTGGCCTGCCCGCTTCCGTGCGGCACCCACGTCGTGGGGACCGGGCCGGGTGCGTTCGCGCAGTACATGACGATGCCGGCGGCGGGGGTGCTGCCCGTGCCGGCCGGCTGGAGCGACGCCGCGGCCCTGGGTCTGGTGCTGAACTGGGCCACCGCTCTGGCGGCTCTCAAGCCGCTGGGTGAGGTGAAGGCGGGTGAGGTGGTCCTCGTGCATGCCGCGGCCGGCGGCGTGGGGCAGGCCGCCGTCCGCCTCGCCCGTCACTACGGGGCGCGTGTGATCGCCACGGCGTCCCCGGCCAAGCACGAGCATGTGAAGGCGCTGGGCGCCGATACGGTGCTGGACGGCCGGCACCCCGATCTGGCCGGGGAGATCGCCCGTCTGGGCGGCGGGGTCGACCTGGTCCTGGAATCGGTGGGCCGGGCCACGTTCGAGGCCAGCCTGGCGGTCACCCGGCCCTTCACGGGACGCATCGTGGTGTTCGGCGCCGCGTCCGGCGACGCCACGCTGAGCACGCACGACCTCGTCTTCACCCACCCGGTCCAGGTCAAGGGCCTGCACATCGGCGCGCTGGCAGCCGCGGCACCCGCTCTCCACCGATCGCTGCTCACGGAGATCGAGGCCCTCATCGCCCAGGGGGTGTATCCGCCGGGCAGTCCCGAGGTGCATCCCCTGGCCGAGGGGGCGCGGGTGCTGCGGGAACTCGAGGCGGGCCGCACCCACGGCAAGCACGCCCTCGATCCCTGGCGCTGACAGCCCGCCCGCCCGCACCCCGCCGACGGCACCCCCGGCCTCCTGGAGGAGAGGTGGCGGGTGCCGGGGGGTGGCGGGGATGGCGGAGGGCTCCTCGGGTTGTTGGGGGGGCCGCGGGGGGGCGCCTGGGGTCCGGCCGGTCTGCGGCGTCCCCCGGGGGGGCGGCGGGCGGCGGGCGGCGGGGCGTTCCGCCTCGGCCTCGTCTCGTACGCAGTACGCAGTACGCAGTACTCTGCCTGAAGTGTTCCGGGCGTAGTACTGCATCTGGAGTGGTTTTTGATGGTGAGACGGAACGACCAGCGGCGCGCGGCCCTCGTCGACGCGGCGATCGAGGTGCTGGCCAGGGAGGGCGCGCGGGGTCTGACCTTCCGGGCGGTGGACGCCGAGGCCGCCGTGCCGGTGGGGACGGCGTCCAACTACTTCGCCGGCCGCGACGAACTGCTCACCCAGGCGGGTGCCCGGGTCTACGAGCGGCTGCGGCCCGAGGAGGCCGTGGTCGCCCGCCAGCGGGCGGCCGGCCGGGACCGGGAGGCCTACGCCGGGCTGATGCGCGAGCTGGTGGGCCGTGTCGCCGCTTTCCGCACCGGGTACCTCGCGCTGCTGGAACTGCGCCTGGAGGCCACCCGCCGGCCGGAGCTGCGCCGGGTGCTCACCGAGCGGGTGCGGGCCGACATCGACGCCAACGTCGCCTACCACGAGGCGTCCGGCCTGCCCGGTGACGCCCTGGCCGTCAAGCTGCTCATCCTGACCCTGAACTGGCTGATCGTCGAGCAGCTCACCCTGCCGGAGGTCTTCACCGAGGCGGAACGCGAACGCCTGGTGACGGCGGCGGTGGAGCGCATCGTGGCAGCGCAGGAGCCGGCCGGGGCCCCCACGGCCGGCCCGGTGGGAGCGGACGGCCGGTGAACCAGCAGGAGAAATACATCTAAAAGGGGCGAATAATGCGAAGGGGGAATGGCTACTTCGGACAGGCGCCCCCTACAGAAACGGAGACCGCCCCATGGTGATCAAGAAACTGCACGACCTGGGCATCCGCAGCGAACACGCCTACATCGCCGGCCTGGCCTCCATCGGCCTGAGCTTCGCCTCCTGGGCCGCCAGCCTGAAAGCCGAGAAGGCCGGGCTCGAACGCGCCGACCGCTGGGGCATCTTCGTCGGCGAGTGGGCGCCCACCTTCATCGGCCTGGGCCTCGCGCTGTCCCACTACGAGCAGCAGGAAGGCACCCTCGACGGCACCCTGCACGCCGTACGGCAGACCGGCTGAGGCCACACCGCCAACGAAACGCCCCCCACCCCCGACACACCGCCCCTCCCCCGGCCCGGTTCCTGTTCCGGTCGCGGCCCTGCGGGCGCCGCGGCCGCCGTCACGACGGCTGCGACTGCCACTGCGGCTGCGGCTGCGGCTGCGGCTGCGGCTGCGGGATGTCACCGGAGCTGTCGCTGTCGCCGCTCCCGTGAAGGGACGCGGACAGGGCACCGGCCGTGGGATGGGGGTGCCGGTCGTTTCCGGCGGGCGCCGACGCAGGCGGCCCGTCCGCGTCCGCGGCCGCCGCAGGAGCGGGAAAGGGCCCCGGCCGGGAACGTCCGGCCGGGGCCCGGCCCCGTTGCGGAGGGTGCGGAGGGTGTGGCGGTGGAAGGCGCCTCGCCTGCGCGCCGGACGGCTCTGCGGACGGTTCTGCGGGGCTCCGGCCGAACGACCGCGCCCGCAGGCAACGGCAGCGCGCGGGAACGGCGAGCGCGCGGGGAGGTCGGGGTGCGGGACGGCGGGGTGCGGGACGGCGGGGTGCGGCGGGGGTGGTGGGGTGCGGGGCGTGTCCGTGGGCAGGGCTTGCCCTCCCCCGTAGGCGGGGGCGGGCGGTAGGAGGGGCACGGCCGGGGAAACCGCAGGGGCATGAGGGATGTCGGGAAAGGTGCATCGGGCCGTCCGGGGCCGCGGCCGTGGCTGTGTTTCGGTGCCAGTGGTGCGGCGGTGGCCGTGGCGGCCGTGGCCGGGGCGCGGGCCGTCGACGCCGACAGCGCCTGGTACAGGTCGCTGCGCAAGCCCGCCTGGCAGCCGCCGCCCTGGGTGTTCGGCGCCGTGTGGACCCCGCTGTACGCGACGCTCGCCTACGCCGGCGGCCGGGCGCTGTCCCGGGCAAGCGGCCGGGGTGAGCGCACCCGCCTGGCCGCGGCCCTGGCGGCCGACCTGGCCCTGAACGCGGCGTGGAACCGGCTGTTCTTCCGGCTGCGCAGCCCCCGGGCGGCTCTGGCCGGCACGGTGCTGCTCGACCTCGGCAACGCCGAACTCCTGCGCCGCACCACACGGGTGGACCCGCACGCGGCCGCGGCGCTGCTGCCGTATACGGCGTGGTGCCTGTTCGCCACGGCCCTGAACGGCTCCCTCGTACGGCGCAACCGCCCCGCCCCGCCCGGGACGGCCGGCGCACCGGGGCGGGGCCCTGACCCGCACGGATGAGGCCTCGCACGGAAGAACAGGGAAGAACAGGGAAGAACTCGGTCTTCGGGGCATGTTGGGACCGCCGCTTGCCGGGCAGACGGGAAGAGGACCGTGGTCGGCTGGAGGAGAAACCGTGGCGCAGGACTCATCACTGAGGGCCGTGGGGTGGGCGTGCTCGCTGCCGATCAGCAGCGGGGTGAAGGCCGCCCGGGACTGGACACGCGAGCACCTGGCCGGTCTCGGCTGGGAACGCCGGGCACCGGACCTGGTGGACTCGGTCGTACTGGCAGTGTCCGAACTGGTCACCAACGCCCACGTGCACGCCCGCAGCGCCGCCCAGCTCATCCTGGCCTGGGACGAGGACTGCCTGCACGTGACCGTGCACGACTCCTCGACCCGCCTGCCCGAACAGCGCCAGGCCCAGGACGGCGCCCTGGGAGGACGCGGCCTGTTCCTGGTCGACGCCGTCGCCGACGGCTGGCAGGCCCGCCACTGCCCACGCGGCAAGGACGTCACCGCCTGCTTCCAACCCCCCGCCACCACCCGACCCGACACCGACAGCACCCCACAGGAACGGTGACCCCACAGGAACGGTGAGCGCGGGAGCGGTGAGAGCGCGGGAGCGGTGAGAGCGCGGGAGCGGTGAGAGCGCGGGCGGGCAGAGGCTGAGGCGGAACGCCCCCGCCCCACAAGCCCGGGGCCGGGGGGACGCGGCAGCGGGGACCGCCTGGCCGCCCCGGCACGTCCGGGCCCGCATCCCCCCTCGCCTCCCCGCCCCCCCCGGGGGCTGCCATCCCCTCCTCTCCCCCGCCCTGGGGGTCTGTCGCGTCCCCGGGGGCTGTGGGGGGCTGCCCGTCCGTGGGAGCGGTGGGGTTTTCCGTACCCTGGCGGCATGCGCATGCGCCCCACGTTGAGCTGGATCCCGGACGAGGACCTCCCGCCGGGCACCACGGATCCCGGGCCGGTCGCCGAGGCACTGGGCGCCGGCGGGGTCCTGGTGCTCAGCGGGGCGGGCCTGTCCACGGAGTCGGGGATCCCGGACTACCGCAGCGAGGGCGGGAGCCTGAGCCGGCACACCCCGATGACCTACCAGGACTTCACCGCCAGTGCCCAGGCCCGGCGCCGGTACTGGGCGCGCAGCCACCTGGGCTGGCGCACCTTCGGCCGGGCCCGTCCCAACGCCGGGCACCGGGCCGTGGCCGCGTTCGGCCGGCAGGGGCTGCTCACGGGGGTGATCACGCAGAACGTCGACGGGCTGCACCAGGCCGCCGGCAGCCGGGACACGGTGGAGCTCCACGGGAGCCTGGAGCGGGTGGTCTGTCTTTCCTGCGGCACGCTCAGCCCGCGCCGTGAGCTGGCCCGGCGGCTGGAGGAGGCCAACACCGGCTTCGCACCGGTGGCCACCGGGATCAACCCGGACGGCGACGCCGACCTCACCGACGAACAGGTCGGGGACTTCCACGTGCTGCCCTGCACGCTCTGCGGCGGCATCCTCAAACCCGACGTGGTGTTCTTCGGCGAAGCCGTCCCCCCGCAACGCGTCGAACACTGCCGCGCACTGGTGACCCGGGCGTCCTCGCTGCTGGTCCTGGGCTCCTCGCTGACGGTCATGTCCGGACTCCGCTTCGTCCGCCAGGCGGCCCGGGAGGAGAAACCGGTACTGATCGTCAACCGCGACCCGACCCGGGGCGACCGGCACGCCCTGACCCGGATCACCCTCCCCCTGGGCACAACCCTGACCGAAGTGGCCGACCGCCTGGACATCCCCCTCGACGACCGCACCCCACCCTGACCGAACACCACACCACCCCCGACCCCGCAACCCCGAGCCCAGAACACAGGGCCCCCGGACACCGGGAGCCCGGAGTGCGGGCACGGGGCCCGGAGCGCGAGGCGCAGGAGCCCGGAGTGCGAGGCGCGGGGCCAGGGGCGCGAGCACAGGGCCCGGAGTGCGAGGCGCCGGGGTTCGGAGTGCGAAGCGCGGGGCCCGGAGCGCAAGGCGCGGGCAGGGATCGTGAGGCCGGGCGCGAACCCAGGGCCAAGAGCAGGGGGCGCGGGGCGCGGGCACCGTCCCGGCGGTACGCAACAGTGTCTGCGGACACTGGGTGCCGCGCCGGGCTCTTACCCGGGCCCGGTCTTCCTGCCCCTCGGGCACGTGGCGCCGTCCGGCCACCGCCGAACACCGCGCCGGCGGCGGCCGGACAGCGCCGTTGCCTCGGACACCCGATCACGTGATCGTCTGACCGTTCGAGGCGGGCGGGGCGGCGCGCCCCGGCACCCGCCACGTCCCGCACCGGCCCGGTGCGCGGGCCCGGTACGGCGTAAGGGACCGCGCCGGGCCGGCGCCCACCGACCGCCCCCCACCGCGCACAGACCGAACCGACCCGACCCGGACCGGATCGAGTCGGGCCGGATCGAGTCGGGCCGGATCGAGTCGGGCCGGGACGGGTGGGGCGGCTGCTCTTGAGGCCGCGACGCGGCTGAGGAAGGCGGGGGTTGAGGCGTCGGGGCGTCGGGGCGTCGGGCTGGGGTGGGGGTTCAGGGGCGGGGGTGGGTGGTGAGGAGGTGCTCGCGGGCGCGGGCCCAGGTGGCGTCCGGGTCGAAGGTGTCCGAGTGCCAGGTGGTGGAGGCCAGGGTGCCCCTGCCCCGGTAGGCGCGCATGATCGCGACGTGCGGCGGCCAGGCGACGAAGTGGTGCAGGGCCCCCTCGTCGCGCCAGACCGCCACCGCGCCGCAGCGGCGGGCGGCGGGACGGGCCCACAGCCACATGCCCTGCGCTCCGGGAAGCTCGGGCCAGTGCGCGGCGAGCCGCCGGGCCGCCCGGTGGACGTGCGGCAGGTCCCTGGCACGGTCGAGGCGGAAGTCGGTGACGCTGACCAGGACCGAGCCGCCGTAGCCGTGGTCGGGGCCGGCCGTCCAGGACGACCTCACTATAGTAGGCATATGCTTACGATCTATGTGCGCGTACGATTGTGTCAACGGGTAGCTTCACTGGCATGAACGCCGCCACCGGGAACGGGCCCCGCCCCGACCTCGCCGCGCTGATCGTGCCGCTGGGCCGTGCCCTGATGGCCGCCGAACAGCCGGTACTGGACCAGCACGGGCTGAGCATGTGGGGGTATGCGGTGCTGTCCCACCTGGAGGACCGGCCCCTGCGCACCCAGAGCGCGCTGGCCGAGGCCATCGGCGCCGACAAGACCCGGCTCATCACCGTGCTCGACGACCTCCAGGCCCGCGGACTGGTCCTGCGCCGCCCCGACCCCGCGGACCGCCGCGCCCGCCTGCTCTCCCTCACCCCCGAAGGCCGCCGGCTGCGCGACACCGTCCGGACCGCCGTCCAGGACGGCGAGGAACGCCTGCTCGGCCACCTCCCCGCCGCCGACCGGGAAGCATTCCTGCGCAGCCTCGCCACCCTGCACACACTCAGCCGCAACCACCCCACCCACTGAAAACCCCCACCCACCACCAGCCCAGACGACCCCTCCCCCACCGCCACCCGCACACCCTGCAGACTGGCCGCTGGCCGTACAGCATCACGGCGGTCCGGCTCCCCCGCACAGGAGCAGCGCGGCGAGAGGGAGGGGATACGCGGGCCGCCGCCGCCCTACGGGGGCTCGACGGGGCCCGACGGGGCGGGGAAGGGGGGTGCGGGCGCGGGATCACCCGTGCGGCCCCGTCTGCCGGCCGGACGGCGGGGCACCCGAGGCATGCTCTGGTGAGTTTCCCTCCCCCCGGGAAAAAGGGGGGCGGGGTGCCGCGGGCGGGCCCGAACCCCGGCCGCGGCACCCTTCCCCCCGCGCTACCCCTCCCCCGCCGCCGCCTGCCGCAGGCCGCGCAGGCCGCGCGGGCCGCGGGCTGCGGGCTGCGGGCTGCTTCAGAGCACCGGCGGGCCCGCCTCGATACGGCGCATGACCGCCGGCATGCTGACCAGGTCGGGGTCCGTCTGCAACTGCCGCTCGTCCCACCAGGTGGCGCCCGCATCGTGCAGGGGGCCGATCACGTCCCGGGCCCTGGCCGGCTGCGCGGGCGTGACACCGCCGAGCACGAACTCGAAGGGCCGGCGCCCCGCATCACGGGCGCGATGCCTGCGCAGATAGCCCGCGAGGTCGCGTACGTCGGCCACGTCCGGGACCTGACCGTGCCGCGCCGTCTCGAACAACGGCACCGCACCGTCCCACCGCGCCGCCCGCCGCATCGGAGCCCGGCGCGGCCAGAACCCGCCGATCCACACCGGCGGGCCCGGCCGCTGCACCGTCGCGGGCAGCAGCGTGACGTCCTCGACCCGGTAATGCCGCCCGTGGTGGTCGACCCGCTCACCGGACCACAGACGCCCGAGCACCTCAAGCCCCTCATCAAGCCGCTCCGCCAGAACCCGCGGCCCGGCCAGATCACCGAAACTGCGGTACTCGTCCTCGACCGGGCCCCCCAGACCCGCGGCGAAGACGACACGGCCACCGGTCAGCTGGTCCGACGTGGCCACCTGACGGGCGAGCTGCTGGGGACGGTAGCGGGGAACCGGCGTCAGCAGAGCACCCAGCCGGATCCGGGAAGTCACCAGCGCCGCCGCGGTCAGCAGCATCCAGCAGTCACCGAACGGACGGCCCTGATGAAAACGGTGCAGCACATGATCCCAGACGAACAGCCCGTCCCAGCCCGCCTGTTCAGCAGCAACCGCCACAGCCGCGACATTCCGCGGATCGGCGAAGCACCGAAATTGGGCACGTTCACAGAAAAACGCATCCCGCCAGCATGCCCACCCCCCACCCACCACGAAAGACCACACCCCACACACCCCGCCCCACCCGGGAACAACCCCCCAGACACACCCCCACCACACCAGCCCACCACCACCGGCACCGGACGGCAGGCGGCAGGCGGCAGGCGGCAGGCGGCAGGCGGCAGGCGGCGGACACGACAGGCACAGCGGGCGCTACGGCACGACAGGCACCGCCGGGCGCCGCACCCCGGACTCTGCCCGCCCTTAACGCCACGCACCACAGGCCCCGCTCCAGGCCAGCCCACCCGGCCCCGCCCCCGCCTGCCCGCCTGCCTGCCTGCCGGGAGCCGAGCGGACACCCACGCAGGGCGAGTCCGCACAGACCGGCACGGCACAAAACCGCGCGGGAAGCAGAAGGGAAGGGCAGGGCCGGGGGCGGGTATGGCGGGCGCGGCAGGGTGGGGCGGGCGGGGAGGACGGGTGCGGGCGGGGGTCAGTAGCGCTGGGCCTGGGCCAGCACCGGTGTCAGCTTCGGCTCCGACGGGTGGTGACTGAACGCGATGGGCTGTGCCTTCCTGCCCGGCGCGAGGTTCTCCGCACCGACGTAACGCGTCTCGACCACCTTGCCGGCGGAGTTCTTGAAATCGACCCGCACGGCGTAAGACGCCTTGCCGGAAGTCTTGTTCGTGATGGTCACCAACACCGCGGGCACACCACCGCTCTCAGCACGCGGAACACCCGTCAAAGCAACCTCCGACACAGCGTTGCCGCGCCCCGGGACACCCTCGAGTTCCTTCCGCGCCACCTCGCTCCTGCGCCGGGTCGCCGCATCCACGGACGCCTCGAACTGCGAAGCACGGGCCGAAGCCGAGGAAGCCGCCGCCGACGCCGAGGCCCGCGCCGAGCTGACCGCCGCGGAAGCCGAGGACGCCAGCGCCGACGGCGGCGTACCGGAGAAAGACGAAACATTCGGCGTACGCGGAGTACCGGACACCGCCCCACCAGAACCACCCGTGCCACCACAGGCCACCAGCCCACCCGCAAGCAACACACCACCCAGCACACCACCGGCACACAACCGGCAGCCACCCCGTACGGAACAAGTCAGCCGGATCACAGGCATCACGCCGTCCAACGAGTACGAAAGACCACCTTCCCTCCAACATCAACACAACCCCCCACCCCCCGCGAGTCGAAACCACCCCACACCCCCACCCACACCCGGCCCCGGCCCCGGCACCGCTACGACAACACCCACCGGCGCCGACCGACCGGCCGGCCGGACACGCGGCACGCGGCACGCGGCACGCCAGACGGCCGTACCCGCCACAACCAGCACCCACCTGAACGCCCCCCGGCGACAGCCGCCGGCAGCAGACCCGGCAGGTCCCAGGCTGTGAATGATCACGGTCCACGGGGCGGGGAGATCCCACGGACAAGCGGTGAGCAGTGCCGGAGCCGCCGTCACCGTTGCCGTTGCCGCCGAGGAGTGCCGGGCGGAGCCAGGCGCCCGTACCGGCCTCGATGGCAGCTGATCGACGGCACACAGCTCCAGGGCCGTACCGGTGTCCCGAGGCGGGACGCACCTGCCGAACACGAACCGCAAAGCCGGCCCCCACGCACTGCACCGCCGATGACAACCCCACGGCACCTGACACCGGCCCCCCACCCGGCTCCAACCCCCGGCCCGGCACGAAGAGAACGAAGGGAGCGTGCACGCGGGCCCGAGCGCCGACTCCACCAACCCGGAGCCACGTCAGGCACCATTCACCCTGCCGACAACCCCACGGAGCCATTCCACGACCTCACACCGCCGTTCATCGACAGCATGCTCGCTCCACCAGATGACGCAGCAGCGGATCACGCTGCCCTACCCCCCATGACCGGCGCGGCCGGTACCGTCACGAGCGAAACAGCGCAGGACCGCGAACCGGCCCTCGACGCAGTTCAGCCACGCACTGCCCACCGACGCGAAGGCAGACTCAAACACTGCCGGCCGCCACCCAGTCGCCGACCCGGATGCCCCCTCCCCCCGGGGTCACACGCGGCGACGAACCAAGCGGGCCGAACAAACCAAGCAAGCCGGACAGACCGAGCAGACCGAGCGCGCCGCACGAACAGAACGCACCCGACCGAGCAAGCGAGGCAGACCAACCGCCCGGACCAGTCCCCCAGGACAGGCCGGACGACCCGAGCAGCCCGGACGGACCAGACACACAGAACGACCGGACAGACCGAGCGAGCCAAACCCACAGACAGGCAACACAGCCCGGACCGACCAACCAGACCCCGGACAGACGAAGCAGACCGGACGGACCAGACAGACCCGT